>NZ_PQHZ01000056.1 GCF_003385185.1 Amycolatopsis palatopharyngis
CGGTGCAGTTGTTCGGTGGTGCGGGGTACACGCGGGACTTCCCGGTGGAGCGGATGATGCGGGACGCGAAGATCACCCAGATCTATGAGGGCACCAACCAGATCCAGCGGCTGGTGATGGCCCGCCAGCTCCTCAAGGGCTGACCCCCGGCAGCAGCGCCCAGCGGCAGGCGGCAGTGGGTAGCTCCGGTCGCCTCCGGGCGGCAGCCTCCAGCCTCCGGCGGCGGTAGCTCCGGGCGGCGGCAGCCTCCGTTCGCGGCAGGATTCGCGCGCGGGAAGTTCCCCAATGTGGCATTCGGGACGTTCAACGTCCCCAATGCCACATTGGGGAACAACCCCTCCACGTTCGGGGCGGCAGGCCCTCCTTACGTTGGTGTGCGGGGCGTCGCCCGATCGGTAGCGTCGTGGGCATGTGGTTTCTGGTGGGGATCGGCAGCCTGGTGGTCCTGGCGTTGACCGCGGCCGTGGTAGTCGACCTGCGGGACCGCAAACGGGGTGGCACGCGCAAGATTTTGATGCCCGGCTGGCTCGAACGCAGGGGTCGCGGTGGGATGGCCGCCAACCCGATCGCCTGGAACGCGAAGGACTACCGGCCGAAGTCGCCCAGGGAACGCGACGAGGAGTAGCGCGCGGGGAGTTCCCCAATGTGGCATTCGGGACGTTGAACGTCCCTAATGCCACATTGGGGAACAACCTGAGGCGCGGGACGAGGAGTAGCTTTCACCTCGATTTCAAGCGCTGCGCCCTACCGTGATCCCTGGTAGTTGAAGTTTCAACATATAACACAGGGAGCTGTTGGGGATGTTCGCTCGAGTGCAGGACGTGGCCGCGTTGCTGGGCCGAATCGGGGTGGCCGTGGTGTTTCTCGCCCACGGCCTGCAGAAGTGGGACGCCGGGGTCGGCACGACGGCCGAGATGTTCGGCGGGATGGGCGTTCCGTTGCCAACGGTCGCGGCGGTGTTCACCATCGCGGTCGAGATCCTCGGGTCGATCGCCTTCCTCGTCGGTCTCGCGTTGCCGCTGGTCGGTGTCGGGTACGCGGTCGTGGGGCTGGGCGCGGTGCTCACCGTGCACCTTGGCAACGGGCTGACCGGGCAGGGCGGCTACGAGCTGGTGCTGGTGCTCGCGCTGGCCGGGCTCGCGCTCGGCTTCAACGGCGGCCGGATCTCGGTCGACCACATCCTGCTGCACCGCACGCGCGCCAAGGAAGATCAGCCGCAGACCGTGTGACTCGGGACGCCGGTCAGGCGAGCAGGTCGATCGTGGTGCGCTCGGCGTTCCTGCGATCGTCCAGCTTTGCCTGATCGGCGTTGGTGATCTGCACCAGATGCGCCCCGGCGCTCAGCGGTGCGAGCAGTCCGGCAAGCACCCCCTCGGGAACCGTCCAGTCCATTGTGGAAAGAACTCGATCCTTTCCGGAGATGGCTGACTCCTCCGCGAGAGTCCTGGCGCTGGCTAACACCTCGTCCACGGTTTCGCCGAGCAGAGCCGGAGTGGTGCCGGGAATCGGGAACAACGGCGCGAAGTCGTCGCCGGAGAGCCGCGCCTCCGACAGGTAGTCGAGCGCACCGCCCGTGGGCGCGTCCGGCAGACCTCTGCCCAGCGGGTCGAGTGCCACGATCGCGGTGGCATTCGCGGCGCTCGTGCTCGTGTCCGGTCCGACGAAGGCCACCTTCGCCCCTGCGGGCTCGGACACGACCTCGGCGCCGCACCACCACGTGCCGAGCAGCACGCCCGCGGTCTGCCAGTGCGCCGGTAGCGCGACGGCCACCGGATCGCCCGGCTCCACGTCGAACTCCTCGACCAGCCAGTTCGCGGTCTTGGCCGCCCAGTTGGCCACCGTCGCGACCGACAGTTCGACTCGGCTACCTGCCTGGTCGTCGTAGTGCGTGATCAGCGGGCGGGCCGCGGCGGTGTTCAGCAGTGGGCGCAGGAAATGCTCGGTGATGCTCACCCCACGAACCTAACCGGCCGGCCAACGCGCGAAGCACCCGGGCGAGCCGGGGCAGCTAGCTCCTAGTTCACACAGGCCACGCCGTCCGCGGTGATCCCCTCCTGCGTCAGAACCGATCCCGGCCCGCTGCCTCCGCCTCCGGTAGGCGTGGAAGTGGCCGCCACCTCGTTACCGCGCCCCGCCAGCGACGCCACGAAGTCGTGCACAGCAGCTTCGTCGACCTCGATGATGCTCTGCCCGTCAGGGCTGCGGCCGCCGACCGTCTTGACCGGGATCGTCACGAAACTGATGTCACCGGAAGCGATGCCCTTGGCCTGCTCGGCGAACTCCAGCAGGTCGAGATCCGGATCGAGGACCAAGGAACGGTGCACGGTGTCCACCAGTTCGTTCAGTTTCGACGGACTCGTCAGCGTGCCCGCCGACAGCACCTGGTGCAGCGCCGAGGCAAGGAACGCCTGCTGGCGGACGATCCGGTCGAGGTCGCCGCGCGGCAGGTTCTTGCGCTGGCGCACGAACGACAGTGCCTCGCCACCGGAGACGACCTGAGGTCCGGCCCGGAAGCTGGCACCGGAGTCCTTGTCCTCGGTGGGCTGGTTCAGGCACACCTTGATCCCGCCGAGTGCCTCCGTGAGCAGGTAGAAGCCGAGCAGGCTGACCTCGGCGTAGTGGTCGACGCGGATCTGCGTGAAGTCCTGCACGGTTCGCACCAGAGCGCGCCTGCCCGCCTGATCGGACTCTCGTTCGATCTCCGCCTGGTCGGTCCCGCCCTCGGCCCGCAGTGCTGCCGCGGCGGCGGTCTTCGCGACCCCGTAAGCCGAGTTGATCTTGTCTTTTCCGCCGTGCGCGACGTCGACCCAGGTGTCCCTCGGGATCGACACCCCGGCCGGCTCGCCACCGTCCTTGGGAATGCGGAGCAGGATCAGCGTGTCCGTGTTGATCCCGGCCTTGCTCTCGGTACGCAATTTCCGGAGCACCTCGAGCGGCAGTGGATGGCCCTGCATGTCGGTGCGGGCGTCCGTGCCGACGAGCAAGATGTCCGTCGCGCCGTCGTCCTGCGGTGGCGCGACTCTCTCGTCCTGCTCGATGAGCGCGTCGGTGGTGCGGACGTTGTCCTGTACCCGGTCCAGCGTCGCGTAGGCGTATCCCGTCGCGACCAGGGCCGCGGCCGACAACATGGCTACAAGCGCCCTGACGCTCGCGCGGCGAACCCGGCCCTTGCGGCGGTGCCGGGCAGGCGGAACCACGGCCGGGCTGGAGCGCGGGTAGGGCGACGGTACCGGCTGGGCAGCGCCCGTCTCCTCGTCGGTGGCGGGCTGGTCGCGTTCGGGTGAACCGCTGGTCCCGTCGTTCTCGCCCTGGGTGGGGCCGGGGTTCTCGTCCGCGCCCGTCCCGGAGTTCCGATCCTCGCTGTCGGTCACGCCGGTAACCTCCCCTCCCCGCTTCGGCCACCGCCGAAGTCTGCCCTGACCAGGCTAGGGCACCGAGAGTGCGGGCGTGGCCGGAGCCCGAAAGTCCTCCGGTCCGGCGGGCATCAGTTGACGCAGGTCACGTCACCCGCGGTAATCGAAGTGGGCGGGGCGTCCTTGCCGGTCTTCTCCGGACCGTCGGTGCCCGTCTCCGGGGGCTGCGGCTGAGCCGCCCCCTGTGGGCTGGAAGAACCAGGGGAGTAGTCCGCGCCGAGCAGCAGCCGCACATGGCCCGGGTCGACGTCGCTGTCCGGTTCGCCGGTCAACGTCATCCCGAGCGCCTCGCTCAGCGTGTCGACGTTGTCCTTCTCGCCCGGAGCATGCCGGACCAACGTCGCCGACCGCGTGGCCAGCGCGGTCATCCCGTCGCCGTCGAATCCGGCGCGGTCGAGTTGCGAGCGGACGCGACCGCCGAGTGTGGGGACACCGGAGGCGTTGAACAGTTCAACGGTGATCGACTCGGCGCCGGCTACGCCTTCGGTGGTCGAACCTTCGTCCTGCCGGGAGTCGCCTTCCGTGCCGATGACCTCGTCCACAAAGGCCTGTACCTGCTCGACGTCGACCTCGACCACGTCCGCGCCGCCGATGCGCGCGTTACCCAGCACCGGAATCGTCCGGAACTCGATGTTGCCGCTGGTCATCCCGCGCATCTGGCCCGCGAACTCGAGCAGGTCCCAGTCCTCGGAGAGCACGACGGACTTCTTCACCGCGGAGATCAGTTCGGAGATCTTCGACGGGCTGGTGAGTACGTCGGTGGAGATCACCTTGCGGGCCAGGCCGGACAGGAACGCCTGCTGGCGGGCGATCCGGTCGAGGTCGCCGTTCTCCAGTTCGTAGCGCTGGCGCACGAAGGCCAGCGCCTGCACGCCCTCGATCGTCTGCCTGCCCTGGGGAAGGTCGATTCCCGACCGGTACTCCTCGACCGGCTCCTTGAGACACACCTCGATGCCGCCGACGGCCTTCGTGATCTCGTAGAAGCTGGCCAGGTTGACCTCTGCGTAGCGGTCGATCAGCCCCGGCTTGCCGACGAACTGTTCGATCGTGGCGATCAGGTTCTTCCTGCCAGCCGTTTTGGCCTGCTCGTCGATCGCCTGGAGGTCCTTCTCGCCCTGCTGCATCAGGCTGCTGTGAGTGTCGTTGTAGGCGTAGACGAACGCGCTGTTGAGTTTGTGGGTCCCGTAGCCGCCCGCGAGTTCGACCCAGGAGTCGCGCGGGAAGGAGAGGGCGACGGCGCGGGTGCCGTCCTGCGGGATGTGCACCAGGATCATCGTGTCGGTCTGCCGCTCACCGTCGGCCTCGCCCGCGTGCAGCATGTCGAGCACCTCACGCGGCAGCGGGTTGCCCTGGCTGTCGGTCCGGCTGTCCTGGCCGACCAGGAGGATGTCGATCGCGCCGTCCAGCGGGACGGCCTCGGGCTCGGAGTCGAAGACGTTGGTGGTGGCTAGGCCCTCGTTGAGGTCGCCGACGAACTGCCAGCCGTACCAGGTCAGCGTCAGCACCACCACGGAAAAGATGGACAGCAGTGCCTTGCCGCTGTACAGCATGAACACCGCGAGACTGCCGCGTTCGCGCACGACGGGTCTTTCGATCGTGCGTCGTGGCCAGTCGGTCACGCCCTGCTCCTCCCAGACGGCTGTGCTCCGCACCGCGAACCCAGCGATGTGGCTACGGCCGTGTCACTCTCCACATTACTGATTTTCGTGTGAGACGTCCGTGGGTTCGCGAGAGTTGTCGATCGCCGGACATGGCACCCGGATGTAGCAGTCATGGCAGACTGCCCGGGGCGTCGTGCGTACTGCGAGAGGTGAGGGAAACAATGCGGGTGCTGGTCACCGGGGGAGCCGGATTCATCGGGTCTCACTATGTGCGGCAAGTACTGTCCGGTCAGTATTCGACACTCTCCGAAGCCGACGTGGTGGTACTCGACAAACTGACCTACGCGGGTAGTGAGTCCAATCTGGCTCCTGTCGCGGACAGTCCACGTCTGCGGTTCGTTCGCGGTGACATCTGCGACGCCGAACTGACCAGGGAGCTGATGCGCGGTGTCGATCTGGTCGTGCACTTCGCTGCCGAGTCGCATGTGGACCGGTCGATTGCCGGTTCAGCGGATTTCGTGATCACAAACGTGGTGGGCACCCAGACCTTGTTGCAGGCGGCGCTCGAGGCAGGCGTCGGCAAGTTCGTGCATGTCTCCACAGATGAGGTCTACGGCTCCATCGACGAAGGTTCCTGGGCGGAGGACCGTGCGCTGGAGCCGAACTCGCCGTACTCGGCCTCCAAGGCCGGTTCGGACCTGCTGGCGCGTTCGTTCCACCGCACCCACGGTCTTCCGGTGTGCGTGACCCGGTGCTCGAACAACTATGGGCCTTACCAATTCCCGGAGAAGGTCATCCCGTTGTTCGTCACCAACCTGCTCGACGGCGGTCAGGTGCCGCTTTACGGCGACGGACTGAACGTTCGTGACTGGCTGCATGTGGATGATCACTGCAGGGGAATCCAGCTCGTCGCCGACGGTGGCAGGGCCGGGGAGGTCTACAACATCGGCGGTGGCACGGAACTGACCAACCGGGAGCTCACCGAGCGACTTCTGGCCGCGGTCGGGGCGGGCTGGGACAGAGTTCGCCCGGTCGAGGACCGCAAGGGACACGACCGCCGCTACTCGGTCGACATCAGCAAAATCACAGCAGAGCTCGGTTACCGTCCTCAGGTGGACTTCGACGCCGGTCTCGCCGACACCGTCCGGTGGTACAGCGAGAACCGGTCGTGGTGGGAACCGCTGAAGGGCCGTGCCGCGCTGGTGGAAAGGTGACAGAGATGCCGGGAATCGTCCTGCTCGTACCTGGCGGAACGGGCCAGCTCGGCCGCGACCTCGTGGCATGCTCCGGTGCGGAAGTCGAGGTGCGCGCTCCCGATTCCACCGAACTCGACGTCACACAGACAGGCGCGGTGATCGAGGCCGTCGCGACCATCGCCAAGTACGCCAAGGAGTCCGGAAAGCGTGCGGTGGTGGTGAATGCGGCCGCCTACACCGATGTCGACGCTGCCGAGTCCGAAGAGGAGCGTGCGTTCGCGGTCAACGTTGACGGGCCGAGAGTGCTGGCCGCCGCGTGCTCGTCCCGAAGGGTTCCGCTCGTGCACGTCTCCACCGACTACGTTTTCGCCGGGGACGCGGACCGGCCCTACGAGCCGGAGGACGAACTGGCGCCGCGTACCGCCTACGGCAGGACGAAAGCCGCGGGGGAGGACGCCGTGCTGGGCTCCGGGGCGCAGGCGTGGATCGTGCGTACTGCCTGGCTGTACGGAATGGATGGCCGCAACTTCGTCAAAACCATGGCACGGCTGGAGAAAGAGCGCGACACAGTATCCGTTGTGGATGATCAGAGAGGGTCACCCACGTGGTCAGCCGACCTTGCGGCAGGGTTGGTGGAACTGGCCACCCGCATCGCCTCCGGTGCGGGCCCCGATCGCAGGGTGCTGCACTGCGCTGGTGGCGGGGACACCACATGGCACGGTTTGGCGAGGGCGGTCTTCGCCGAACTCGGTGCCGATCCGGAACGGGTACTGCCCTGCACCAGTGCCGAATTCCCTAGGCCCGCCCCCCGGCCGGCCTACTCGGTACTCTCGGCAGCTTCGTGGCGCGCGGCCGGACTCACTCCGCTGCGCCCGTGGGACGAAGCGCTGCACGAGTTCGTGACCACCTACGCCGACGCAGCCCGCTAGGACTCCTGCGAGTCAGAACGCCCGTGCCCTCAGGTTCTGGTTGCGCCGGGCCAGCGCGCTGCTGATGCCTGCCCCGGTGAGCGCCATCCCGGTCGCCAGAATGCCGCCGGTCAGCAGCAGGCCGAGTGCTCCCGCACCGAGTTCACCGAGGTCGAGCAGATCGCTGGTGATCCGGAAGGCGGTCAGCGGGAAGGCCAGTACGAACAGGCCGGGCAGGATCCCCCAGACCAGCCCGCCGGCCAGCGGGCCGGCCGGAGACAGCCGGCCGAGCAACGCGACACCGAGCAGGACGAGTCCCCCAGCCACCATCGCTACCGCACCCGTCACCCCGGCCTCACCTGGAAGTTCGGCGATCGTCCTTCTGATCTGACCGCTGCCGTATCCGACCAGTCCGAGCCCGGCAGGCGTTGCGAGCAGGCCGAGCGCGCCGCTGAACAGGTGCCGAAGAGGCCCGCCGTTCTCGGTGACCGCGACGGCGGGTGCGTCACCTGCCGTTGACTGATCGTCGAAGACGGGGTGCGAGCTCGACGACACGTGGCGCCTCCTGCTGTTGTCGTTGACTGCGAAATCGGGAGTGTAGCGACCCGGCGGCGCGGTTCGGTGGGAAACGGAGTAACCCACTACGACGTTGGTAGGTAGTTCGTTGACTGTGCCAGGAATTCGCTTCTACGGTCAGGCTGCCGGGCGAACTGCGCCGGAAGCATGGGGACCTGGGGAGGGTTATTCACAAGTCGGCAGACGTGCCGCAGTAGGGGCGGTCATGGCTGCCGACTGCAAGTGAGACACAGGCATGACACTACGCGGACTGTGAATAACCCGACCTATGAACAAAACACTGGGAATTCGAGCGGTACGGGTCGCCGTTCCGCGCATCTACTGAATATTGCTGGGGGCAGCGGTGTCGACTTCAGTGCGGCGCTTCTTGACCGGTGGCCTGGTCACCGTGTTCGTCTTCTGTCAGATCAACACAGGAGGGATCGCGCAGGCCGCGCCCGACGAGCAGCCGCCGGTCCCGGTAGCCAGTGCCGCACCGCGGCCCGCTGTCGGCGAGACCGTTCCCAGCGGTCTCGTCAGCAGACAGGACGCCGAGGTCGAGCCGCAGCTCGACACGCCGATCACCCCGGTTCCCCCGGTCGAGCAGGGGCCGGACGGCTCCGTCGACGTCGAGCGCGGGCCGTCCGCCGCGCTGGAGTCCATTCCGCCGTTGCCCGCCCTGGATCCCGGCACCGGGACGGTTCCGGTCGAACGGTCACGGGTCGTCCCCGACCCGCCGGTCCGGCCGGAGAAGCTGACGTTGCCGGAGCGGCCCGGTCAGGAACTGGTGGACGCCACCACGGACGACGCCACCGAGACACTCCGGAACGCGGGCAGGCTCGCCGCGGACGGCACCGCCGAGCTGGACGCGAACAACCTGCAACCGCAGGTGGCCTCCGCGCAGGTCGTCGATCCCAGCAGGCGCGCCAGCCTGCAGGAGCTGATCGACGCGCTGGCAGCCGGCGAACTGCCGCCGCCGCTTCCGGTCGATCCGTTGGCACTACTGGAAGAACTGCCGGACGGGATTCCCCGTATCACCTATCGCGTCTGCTCGGAGTCGGCGACGAAGCAGGTGTCCTGCTCACTCACCCTGCCGCTCGGTGTGCCCGCGGTCGTCGACGTCACCGGCGATCGAACGCCGGACGTGCTGGCCGATCTGCTGCCCGCGGTCGCAGTCGGCGACATCGTCGGCCCGGTGCGGGAGATACTCGACCTGGAACGCGAACTCGACGAGGTGACCAGCAGGCTCGGGGTGGTACTCGAACTGCTGGAGGACCCGCTCAACGCCATCCTCCATCCCGAGCTGCTGGTCGAGCGGCTGCGGCTCGAGGAACTGGTGGACAGCCTCACCACCACCCTGCAGGAGAAGGTCGAAGCCCTGCTGCGAGTGATCAACGTGGGGCTGGCGATGCTGTCGGTGCGCCTGCCCACCAGTGAGCTGGCGGGCCAGGACCTGCCGGGGCACGTCTGGGCGGTATACGACATCCCCGGCCGCAAGCGCCTTTCCCTTGGTTACGACGGCTTCCGCAGGGGCAGCAGCCTGCCGGCCGCCTCTCTTGGCATCTTCACCCTCAACCCGATCGAGGCCGTCAGGGGGATCTACGACATCAAGGCATCGCTGATCCAGGTGGGCGCAGGGGATTCGCTCGCGGTGACGGCAGGCATGGCGTCGGTCGCCGAAGGACGCGACGGCGAAGCCTATGACCCAACGGTCGCCAGTTCGAGATTCTCACCGGTACCGACACTGTTCCATGCGCACGCGTTCATCGATCCCGGCGCGGCAGACCGAAGTCAGCAGGCGAAGATCGACGCGAGTAGCAGTGAGCAGACTCAACTCGACGCCCAGGTGCTGTCGAACCGCCGCTCCACCGGGCCCGGCACGGATCGGTTCGACCAGCTGAAGGTCGACGTGTTACCGACCGAGGTGTCCGCGTCGCTCACCCGCCCGGCAGGGGGTGGTGACGCCACAGTGGACTACCAGGCCGACTCGACGATCGACGACGTGCTGTTCGCCGATTTCGTCTACTCCGGGCAGACGCTGAACCGCGCGGTGCAGGCACAGGCCACGGCCGTGCCCGCGCGGTGGAACGCGGTGCTGAGTTCCGCGGGACCCGACGTGTCACTCGGCTACGACGCGAGCAGCAGGCTGGCCGCCCTGGACGCCGCGTTCTTCGACCGTGAACCGGCCATTGTCCTGCGAGGGTCGCTGCGCGAACTGCCCACCGCACTCGACCTGCTCGTGGATCCGCAGGCGAGCCATCTCAACGTCACCGCGGAACAGGCGATCGGTTCGGCGGCCGTGGCCATGTCGAAGAATCTGGGTTCCTTCGCTCCACTGGACGGGGACCATGCCACGGTCATCACCGACGGCGGGAAACTCGGTGCGAGTGCGCGCGTGTCCGGGATGCGACAGGTGGATGCCTACTACGACGGCCACACGCGGTTGAACACCACGTTCGAGCCCGGCGGGCAGTCGTTCGTCGGAGCGGGCGACATCGACGGCGTGCACAAGGCGCGTTTGGAGATCTCCAACCTGCCGAGAACGGCCGCCATCGACGCGAACACCGCGGCCCGCACGATCGGGTACCGGGCCAGCGAGGTGATCGACAGGGCGCATGTCGCCTACACCAACACGCAGAACGGCCCCACGGTGTTCGGCACGGTACTGCAAGTGCCGTCCACAGTAGACTTGAGCTACGAAGTGGGGGAACAGTCGAGGCTGCACTACGAGGCGTCCAGCCGGATTCCGAGAGTCGAGCTGTTCGGCAGCCTCGGCCACATCGAGAGCCTGCGGCCCGAGCAGGACCACTACCTTTCCGCGGCGACCACTGGGGTGCCCACCCGGATGGACCTGCTGGTGGACCAGGCGGCCAAGCATCTGCAGGGTGATCTCGAGCAGTCCATGGACAGTGTCGACGTGGTGGCACGCGTGCCCGCGGCCGGCCGTGACTGGACCGCGATGACTGAGCTCGCCGGGATTCCCGCGCGGTTCGATGCCGACTGGCCGGGCGGCACCTACCGGTTCCGCGGCCTGTCCGGGCCACTGGAGTCGGCGCGGCTGGCGGTGCACAACCACGCGGGAGCGATGGCCCCGGACGGTCTGCACCTGGCCGCGCACTATCGCGAGTCGTCCGGAGATCTGGACGGCAGCATCTCGGTGCGCAACGTGTCCCATGTGGAGTACTCGCGCACCGAGGGCAACCAGACCTTCCGGCTGGACACCGATACCGGGGGAGAGCCGGTATTCGTGGACGCAGAGGTCGTGCTGGCCGCCGACGGCGTTGACGACACGGTCCTCGCCGCACTCGGCAGGGTGGACAACCTCCCGAGCACGCTCCGCGTCGACTACGGCGACGGAAAGCTCAGCTACGGCGCCGACCGCAACGTCGGGCTGGCGCTCGGCGTGCGGTTCGGCAAGCTCGCCGCGCTCGAGGGACTCGGCGCGCCGCTGTTCGACAACGGTGTGGCGGCGGTCGCGCGAGGGTGTGACGACGGTGCCGGATGTGCTCGGGACGAGGGCGCCTTCTGCCAGACCTTCCCCCGATGCTTCGGTGTCGTCGGCACCGTCAACCTGCCGGGCCTGCCGACCGGTATCACTGTGGACCTGACCGAACGGCAGGTCGTTCTCGACGACTACCGGCCGACCGCGCCGCTGCAGGCGTACGTCGGCGTGCACGGCCTGCTCGAGGGAGTCCCCGACTTCGAGGCGATGGCGACGCTGGACGGCCTTGCCTCCCCGCTGGACCTGACGGTGGGACCGATCACCGTCTCCGGTGGACTCGTCGACGTCGGCTACACCGCATCGGCCCCGCTGGGCACGCTGACCGTCGAGGCGGACGCCAGGACGACCGATCCCCGGTTCCCCGTGCTACGGGGAAAGGCGACGGTGGCCGAGTTGCCCGCGACGATGCACCTGACCGGGCGCCTCGGGGGCACGACATCGGTGAGTATGCGCAACTCCGCACCGGTGGACGACATCGCGATCACGGTCACCGGGGACCGATCCGGCTATCTGCGCGCCGGGGTGAGCGGGGTACCGGCCGAGGCCGACGTGCTCGTCGACGCGGTCGCCGGGCATGCGGAGGTCACGATGTCGGCCCCGATCAGGGCGGTGACGGCGCTGGTCCGCGACATTCCGGTGAACGGACGGACCTGGTCGGCGTTCGGCGAACTGCGGGACATTCCCGCGAAGTTCACCGCGGACTGGTCCGGTGGGCGGTACCTGCTCGACGTGGAGTCGGGGCGGCTCGGCTCGGCGGCGTTCGCGGTGACCAACCACGCCGGCGCGGTCGCGCCGCTCGGGTCGCATCTGGCGGTGCACTACCGCGAGTCCACCGGCAACGTGGATGCCAGCGCACGGATCGCGAACGTGTCCCGGGCGGAGTACAGCCACACGGGCAGTGATTTCACCACTCGGTTCAACGCGGCTTCGCAGGAACTCGCGCTGGACGGTGATGTGGTGCTCGCCGCGGACGGAGCCGACGACGTCCGGCTCGCCGCGCTGGGGACGCTCGGGCCACTGCCGAACGAGCTGACCATCAGTTCCAATCAGGGAGTCGTCTCCTACACCGCCGACCGGACCCTCGACATCGAGGCCCAGCTGTGGGTCGGCAAGGTCGCCGCGCTGCGGGGTCTCGGCACGCCCCGGTTCGAGAACGGCATCTCGGTGGTGGACGGCAAATGTCAGGCTGGCGCGGGCTGTGTGGCCGACGAAGGCCCGTTCTGCGTCGAGGGCGGGTGCTTCGGCGTCACGAGCATCATCAACGTGACGGGCCTGCCGTCGTCGATCACCATCGACGCGGCGAACTCCCGGTTCGCGTTCTCCGGCTACCGCCCGGCCGTGGACCTGCTGGAGTTGTACGTCGCCGACTCGGTGTTCACCCCGGCGCCGCTGACCGGGGCAAGGGCGAAGGTGGAGTTGACCGGGCTGCCGCAGGGCATCGACTTCACCCTGGGACCGATCAAGGTCGACGACGGTGTCGATATCGCGTACGACGCCAGTGTGGACCGGGTCGGCTCGATCGAGGTGCACGCGGAGGCCTACGACGTCCCGACGTTCGGCACCACCCGTGCACTGGCACAGCTCGACCCGATACCGGGCAAGGTGCGACTCGCAGGCAAGTTCGGCCAGGCCAGCAACATCTCGGTGGAGAACTCGACCGGCATCAGCAACCTGTTGCTCAAGGCGACCGGAACCTTCGAGGGGACACCGGCGACGGGAGTCGCACAGCTGCGCGACGTTCCCGCGAAGTTCGGCATCACTACGGACGTCACCGGTGCCGGGCTCACCGTGCCGAACTTCACCTACCGCTCCCCAGCGAGCACCCTCGATGGCCTGTTCGGTCTCGAAGGCAGGCTGGTCCGCGAGACCGGCCCGGTGGCCGCGGGGATCACCGGTGTCTCGCTGAACTTCAGCGACCTGGGTGGGGAGACCGACGTCCGGCTCAACCAGGACTCCTCGGTCAGCCTCACCTCCGCGCCGAAGACGTCGCTGCTGGAGTTCCACACCGGACTCCTGGTCGGCCCGATGGACCGGGCCGAGGTGAACGAGGAGCTCTTCTCCTACGCGGGCGGGTTCTTCACCGGCCACCTCCGCGGACACTACGGACTCGGCGAGAGCAGCATCGACGACATCGGCTTCGAGATCCACGAAGTCGCCGACCTGACGATCCGTCCCGGCAAGATTCCATTCGGCTCCGGTGACGTGCCACCGGCGGCCGGATACCTGATGCCGTCCTTCGACGAAGGCGACTACGATCGCGTGGAACTTGGGACGAGTGGCGTGGATCTCCGACCCGACGTGGACCTCACGTTCACGATCGAGCGGCCGACGCCGTTCCCTGACGCGTTCGAGGAGTCCGTCGTGCTGAAGCCGACAGATAGAATTCAGTTCCACCGGTACGACCAGGAGTACCGGCCGGTCAGCTCGAAGCTGCAGCTGTTCGTCGGCCCGGCCGACCTCGGCTGTCTCGAGCTGTCGAGCAGGCCGGGCAAGGTCGCGACCGGGGTGAACGGGATCGTGGTGCGGGGTGCCGACGGTCAGCAGATGGTGAACTTCCTCGATCCCGGCGACGCGATCCCGGACTACGCCATCGACCTGCTGGCGAAGTTCGTCTCGCCGTTCGCCGACGCGACACTCGATGTCAGTGACTGGAACCTCGGTTCGTGCTGACGCCCTGGAGCCGCGCACGGTCGCGCAGACCATCGGCAGGGTCGTCCTTCGGTTCGGTCGTGCTGGTGTCGGCGCTGGCTGTCGCGGCTCCGGCCGGGCTGTCCGCCTGCGGGCCGGACTGCACCGAGGCCGCGCTGCAGGTTAGTCCGGTCACGGTCGGCGCCCCGCAGGACCCGCTCACCCTGCGCGGCACCCTGACCTCCGACGACGCGCCGGTCAGCGGGGCGAGGCTCGCTTTCTACTCCGTGCGTACGGGTGACTCGGGCAGCCTGATCGGTTACGGGACGACTGATGGCTCCGGTACCGGTGAACTGGTCGTCAGTGGTGGGCTGGCAGCGCTGCCGTACCCACCCGAATCGGTGACCGGGTACGAGGTGACCTTCGACGTGCTCGATACCGTGGACGGCGTGCGGTACTGCGAGACCAGGGCGAGAGCGACGCTGTCATGAGGCGCGGAGGCTGTGCGGTTCTGCTGGTACTCGCGCCCGTTCTGGCTGCCTGTGGCGCGGACCGCGCGGAGAGCTCGGCCGACTGCGCGAGGGTCGGTTCGCTGTGGTCGTCAGGTCAGCCGCTCGCGCAGCTGAACCCCGAACCACCGCCACCGATCCCGGGCACGGTGACCGAGGTGCGGGCGACCGTGCTGCCACCGAAGCCCGGCATCACCGAGATCCCCGCTGGTGAGTCCACATTGGCCAGGCCGGACGCGGAAGTGCCCACGCTCGTGGCGATCGGCAGGATCAGTGGCGAGGTGGTCGATGTCCGGTCAGGATTCGAACGGATCCTCACCGAGCGGAACTGGCGCGCGGGCAGCGGCAGTGAGTCGAAGTCCGGCGGCGAGCTACGCCGGTTCTCCCAGGCCTACGAAGGGAAGGACGCCTCCGGCTCGGTCGTCGTCCTGAACTGCGACGAACCGTGGTACCTGGTGAGCCAGCGATAACCCCCGCCCCACCCCCTCTCGCACTTTCCCGGGAAAGCGCGATTCAGGAGTCTCGCGCTTTCCCGGGAAAGTGCGGTTGGGGAGTCTCGCGCTTTCCCGGGAAAGTGCGTCAGGGGACCCAGGTCTCGTACAGGCCCCTGCCGAATGTCGCCGCCACGAGGCGATGCTGGCCGTGGTCGTACTCGATGTCGTCCACCGGAACCTGTGGCAGGTTGTCACCCAGCCTGCGCCACTGGCTGCCGACGCCGGAATGGCGGACGAACACACCCTGGTCCGTGGCGACGTACACGCGCTCGGCGAAACCGAGGATGACGTCGTTGACCGGCGCGTCCGGCAGGTTGCCGGACAGGTCCCGCCAGCGCTTCCCGCCATCCTTCGTGCGTAGAACGTGTGCCTGCTCCGAGCCTGACCGGTAGCCGGACAACGTCACGTAGGCCGTGTCGGCGTGCCGTTCGTCCACGGCGATCCTGGTGACCCAGGGCTGGTTATCCAGCACCTTGGTCCAGGTACCGCCCAGGTCGCGGGTGAGCCAGACCCGCCCGTCGTCGGTACCCACCCAGATCGTGTCCGGATCGGACGGAGCGGCGCTCACCGTGGTGATCGTGCCGTAGGGGTAGTTGTCCTGCCCCGGCCCGCCGGTGAGGTCCGGGCTGATCGGCGTCCAGGTGATGCCGCCGTCGGTGGAGCGGTTGAGCCGGTTCCCGCCGTAGTACATGACCTTCGTGTCGTTCGGGTCGAACTGCACCGGCGTGAACCAGTTGCGCCGGTCCGCGGTCGTCTGCGGAGTGAAGTACGACATCGTCTCCCCACCGTCGGTGGACCGGAAGCAGTTGCCGTACTGGTAGCAGGCGAAGACGTTGTCCTTGTTCGTCGGATTGATCAGGTTCTCCTCGCCGTCGCCGCCGAGGTATTCGTTGAACTTCGGCCCGCCCCACGACCGCAACGATCCGTTGTCCTGCGTCCCACCGGAGATCCTGGAGCGGTCCTGCGGGGAGATCGCGGCGCTGTAGAACTGGGTGTACGGCTCGTACTCCGCCTTCACCCAGCCGCCGTCACCATCGGCGTCGGAGCGGTACACACCGCCGTCGTTGCCGAGGTAGACCCTGTCCGGGTAACGCGGGTCCCACACCATGGCGTGGTGATCGACGTGGATGCTCTCCGAGTCGGCTGTCCAGGTCTCACCACCGTCCTTTGTGGTCAGCAGGGGAACGCCGGCCACGTGCACGTGTTTCGCGTCGTCCGGGTCCACCCACAACTTGCCGAACCACCAGCCGAAGGTCGACTGCGAGTTCTTCAACTCGGGTGGCTCCGGCAGCCTCGTCCAGTTGTCGCCCGCGTCCGCCGAGGTGTAGAACCCGGCGAACGGTCCGGCCGTGGAGTTGACGATCGCGTAGAGCCTGCCCGGTTCCGTAGCGGCTGCCGCGATCCCGATCCGGCCGACGTCGGGCCCGGCTTCCGGCAGGCCACCTCCGAGTCGTTGCCAGCTGACGCCGCCGTCGGTGGAGCGGAACACACCGGAGCCGACTCCGCCGTAGGTACGCTTCTCCGGGGTGCGCCGGTGATCCCACAGCACCGCGTAGACGCGCTGCGGATCGGCGGGGTCGAACTGCACGTCCACGGCACCGGTGAACTCGTTCGGCACGTCCAGAGTGCGCTGCCAGTTGGTGCCGCCGTCGGTGGAGCGGTAGACACCGCGATCGCCTCCTGGGGAGTACAGGGAGCCGGTGGCGGCCGCCAGCACGATGCGGTTGTCGTTGGGGTCCACCTCGACGGCGCCGATCGCGCCGGAGTCGCGCAACCCCACGTTCGTCCAGGTCCTGCCGCGGTCCGCGGACCGGTAGACGCCCGTGCCCTCGTAGGTGACACTGCCGCCGCCGGGGTTGGCCTCGCCGGTGCCGACGTAGATCGTCCCGTCGCTGGCCGTGCTGACCGAGCCCATCGCCTGGGTCGCGTCGTCCGGCCACGCGGAGGCGAAGGTGCGGCCCGCGTCGGTGGAGCGCCACAACCCGCCGCTGGCCGCGGCGGCGTACACCGTGTCCCGCCGCTGCGGGTCCAGCGCGAGGTCCACGATGCGCCCGCCGATATTGGTCGGTCCGGTGAGTTCCCACGACGCACCAGTGGCGGGTATCTGCCGCGCCTGGTCCGCGGCCTCGGCATGGGCGTGCCGTGGCAGGCCCTCGCCAGGGATTGTCTTCTGCAGGAAACGGTGCTCGGCAGGTGCCGAGGGGCCGCGGACAGGCCGGTACTCACCGGGCTGGCCGGTACCTGGCGGGTCGGCGAGGGCAGGGGCCGCCGTGGCGAGCAACCCCGCGGCGAGTCCGAGAACGAGTGTGGTGGGCAGGCGATGACGACGACGCATGGCACCCCCAGTGCGGACGGTCGGGCAGCCCTACGAAGCTATTGCTCCCCGCCCCCGGGCGGATACCCGCCGTTCGGCCGCATTTCGGACCGCCGTGCGGCGGTACCGATGGGTGTGCGAGTGTGCTGTCAGGACGAACGCTGACCGCGTGCCGCCACTGCCTTCCGGTACGCCTCGACCGTTGTTTCGGCGCAGCGCCGCCAGGTGAAGCCGGCCGCGTGGGCCCTTCTGACCGCCGAGGCGGAAGCGGCGTGCGTGTCGTGTACCGCCGTCCGCAGCGCTTCGGCGAGCGCGTCGTCGTCGTTGTAGGGGACCAGCGCGGCGTGGCCGCCCGTCACCTCCCGCAGTGCCGGGATGTCCGAGCACACAACGGGTACGTCACAGGCCATCGCTTCCAGTGCCGACAGCCCGAACCCCTCGTCCCTGGACGGCAGCACCAGCGCGGTCGCGCCAGCCACCACACTACGAAGGTCCACATCGGATAGATATCCGGTGTGCAGTGTGCGATCGTCGCTGTGGTGCGGACCGGGACCGGCGAACACCAGCGGTGGCAGATCCGGCGTCGCCGCGTGTACCCGGGCCAGCCACGCCAATCCCTTACGCGGGCCGTTCGCCCCGACGAAGAGCAGGTACTCGGCTGGTAGTCCCAGCCGCTCGCGCAGCGCGGTATTCGGCGGCCGCCCGGTGAACCAGGCGGGATCGACGCCCAGCGGTGTCACGACGACCTTGTCTCGGTCGACGCCGAGCCGCTCTGCAACGGCGACGGCGACGGCCCTGGTCGGCGTGCAGATGACATCCGCCCGTCGTGCACTCGTGCGGACGAGTTCCGGCAGATTGCGGTCCCCTGGCGGGAGTTCGTGAGGTGCGTCGAGGAAGGCCAGGTCATGGATGGTGAGCACGCCGGCCGCGTTCGCCGTACCTGGCAACACGAAGTTCGTGCCGTGCACGACATCGGCGGGACCGGCGAACAGTTCCACCGGCGGGAAGGCCGAGCGCAGCCAACAGGCTCGAAGCAGGCGGGCCGACACCGGCATCCCGCGGGCACGGGCACCGTGCGGCAGCACCGAACGCAGCCTGCGCCAGCCGCGCAGGGTGAACGCGACGGCGCGAGTGTCCAGATCGGACATCGAGGCGAGTTCCTCCGACAGCGACGCGGTGTAACGACCGATGCCGGTGCGATCACCGAGCAGCGGGGTACCGTCCAGCAGTACCCGCAGTGGACGCGACTTCACCACGTGCTCACCGGCCCCGTGACCTGACCAGTCGCCGTACCCGTCCGCCCGCTCTGCGGGCCAGTTCCCGAGGGCCGCCGTCGGTCAGGTACTCCCGCACGAGCGCGAGGTCCCTGCGGAGGAGTTCCTTGCCCCGCAGGGGATCGGATTCGGTGAGGTCGGCAGATCCCGGCAGCCGGTCGGCCGCGGGCCGCGGGTCACGGCAGAACTCCACCAATGGTGCCAATGCCCTCGGCCAGGCGTAGCGCTGCGCGACGGCTGCCATTCGCTCGCGGCAGCCGTCGGCGAACTCGGTGTCGTAGAGGCATCGTTCGAGTGCGTCGGCCAGCGCGCCCGCGTCCTGCGCGGGGACGACCACGCCGAGTCGTTCCGCGCGGACCAGGTCGGCGAACGAGTCGCCGTCGGTGGTCACGATCGGCAGACCGGCCCACAGGTAATCCAGCACCCTCGTGCGGAACGCGAAGGTGGTCTCCACGTGTGAGTAGTGCGTGGTGACGCCGCAGTTCGCGTCGAGCAGCCAGTTCTGCCGTTCGGCGTAGGGCACCCACTCCTCGTTGAAGAAGACGTGTTTGCCGGTCAGCCCCAGCGAGTCGGACAGCCGGATCGTCTGCACGCCGATGTCCATTTCGGACACTTCAGGGTTCGGATGGCGCATTCCGAGGAAGACGAGCCGGACGTCTGCGCGGCGCTCCCGCAACTGGTCGACGGCACGGATCAGGGTCAGCGGGTCGAACCAGCTGTAGACCCCGCCCGCCCAGAGCACCACGTGGTCGGACTCGGCGATTCCGTCGAGGGTCGCCCGAAGGCCCGGTCCCGTGCGTTCCGGCGGCTGTGCCTGCAGGCCGAAGGGCACGACGGACAGCAGCGAGTCCGTGGTCGGGTCGGCATCGTAGAGCCGGGGCGAGAGCCTGCCGAGCGCGGCGAGGTGGCCCAGCCAGAAGTGCCGCTGGCGATCGGATGCGCAGAGAAAGAAGTCCCCCCGCTGCAGTTGTGCGTCGAGCACGCGGGTCACTCCGGCCAAGTCGGCGGTGCGCCGGTCGTCCGGGGTGTCCTTGCTCTGCTCCAGCAGTTCCAGGTGCATCGGATCGTAGAGATCGCAGACGACGATCTTGTGCGCCTGCTCCGCGTGTAGCGCGGGGGCCATCTCCAGTACGTGGCCCTGCAGGATCACGATGTCCGCCCAGGCCACCGGTTCGACCAGGTCGCGTTTGCGGGCCGCGCTCACCGAGAACGGTGCCGGGGGTGGGTCGGCCAGCGGGTTCACGGTCACCAGCCGCACCTCGTGCTCCGCCGAGAGCACGGAGGCGATGTTCCAGGCGCGGATCGCCGGGCCCGCCATCCGCGCGGTGATCGCGTCCCCGGTGATGACCAGGACCTTCCGCCTGCTGCCGAAGGCGCGCTCGATACCGAAGGCTTCGACCAGGATTTCGTGTCCCCGCAGATAGCGGGGCAGTGGATACGCGGGTTCGAGCGCCTTGCGTAACAGGGGGATCAGGTCTGCGTCGGTGCGCACCCGAGCGGCCTGCTCGGTCGCCCGCGACTCGGCCAGCGACGGCAGCAGTTCGACGAACTGGTCCACCGCAAGGATTCCGGCGAGCGCCGGACGGGGCACCGGGACCGGATCGGTCTCGATCGGACCGACCCCGCGCTGCAGGTCCAGCTGACCCGCGTCCAGGTCTCCCCTCGCGGTGGCCCGCCGCACGGTCAGCGCGAGCGCGGCGGGCAATGCGCGCGCCAGCGTCTCGTCGGAGAGGTTCTTGTACATGGCGGCGAGCGCGTTGCGCTCCAGCAGGAAGGTCTCCCGGCCGGTCTCCGGGGCGTCCACCTCGGCCATCGTGCCGTGGTGGCGGTGGTAGGCGATCGATTCGGGGACGTAGCGCACCCGCCAGCCGCGCAGGTTGAGCCGCCAGCCGAGGTCGACGTCCTCGTAGAACATGAAGAATCGCTCGTCGAAGCCGCCCAGTTCGGCGAACACGCCGGCGCGGACGAACATGGCCGATCCGGTGGCGAACAGCACGTCCTTGGCGAGTTTGTGCTCCTCGGCGGGGACGTCGGCGATGTCGGTGCCCGCGTGGCGCTTGTAGCCCATGCCGAACCAGGTCAGTCCACCGTCGACGAAGTCGGCCTGCCGCGCGTCGAGGTCGAGGACCTTGCTGGCCACGGCGGCCACCGTTGGCTCGGCCCGCAGAGTGGCGACCGCGGCGTCGACCCAATCGGGGTCCGGTCGAGCGTCGTTGTTCAGAAACGCGAGCACGGTCCCGTTCGCGTGCCGCGCGCCGAGGTTGCACCCACCGGCGAAGCCGAGGTTCTCCTGCGATTCGACCAGGGTCACCCCCGGTGCCGCCTCCTTGATGCGCCGCACGTCCGCGTCCCCCGACGCGTTGTCGACGCAGATGAGTTCCAGCCGGTCGGCCGGGTAGGCCAGCTGCTCGCGCAGCGCGCGCAGGCAGGCGACCGTGTCCTCGGCTCCTCGATAGTTGACGATGATCACCGAGACCACCGGCCGCGGCTGTGTCGCACCCTCCGGCACAGACCCTCCTCAAATTTCCGTCAGCCCAATTCCAGTCCGCCCCCGCCCCCAGGTAGGAGTGTCTGCAAGTACGCCCAAGCAAGATCGACACAGCGTGTTTCCGCTACCAAGTGGCGGGCGTCGACGTCCTGGCTTGGTGGCGGAAAACGGCGGTGTTGATCTTGCTTGGTGGTACTTGCGCACGTCCCAAGTTCGGTGGGGGTGACTGCTCCAGCCTGCCTTACCCGTTCTTCGGGGGTTTCGGCAACCGGCGGATGTGGTTCCCGGTGCGCCCCGGCAGCTCTCCTGGCATCCGCCCCGGCGCACTCAGAGACCAGCCCAGGTGCGCCACACATCGCGCCGGCTGACCGTCGCGCGCTCGCCGATCCGTCGCCGCTGCCCCAGTGTCGCGGGCAACCGGGCCAGCACCGAGGTGAGAACCGCGCAGCGCAGACCGACGCGGAAGTTCGCCCCGGCGGGCCGGGACCGCCGCAGCGGGAGCAACAGGGTGATGACGGCGAACCGGACGAGTTCCCGGAAGGCGACCGGCCACGGCGCGCAGCGCAGCAGGGTGAGCAGCCGGTTGCGTTCGTTCCACCGATGGAACGCCTTCGACCCGGGCCGGGTGCTGGCGCCGTGGCGATGGCGCACGGCCGCGGCGGCCACGTCTGGTGGCTCCGCGACGCGCCTGCCCTGCAGCCGTAGCCGCCACGCGGTGTCGGTGTCCTCGTAGTAGCAGAAGAAGCTCGCGGCCACGCCGCCCGCGGCGAGCAGGGCCGAGGTGCGCAGCAGGGCCGCCCCGCCGCAGAAGCCGAAAGCGGGGGCCCTGCCTGCCAGGTCGGCACCGTGACCGTCAGCGGTGAGGCGGACGCCGAACGACTGCGGGGCGCCGTCGGCCAGTTCCAGCGCGGAACCCACGGCAGCGGCCTCCGGGTCCGCGGCCAGCGTGTCCTCCAGCGCGGCGAGCCAGCGGGGACCCGGTTCCGCGTCGTCGTTCAGCCAGGCCATGTACGGGGTGTCCACGACGGATAGGGCAGCGGCGATACCGCCCGCGTACCCGGTGTTGCCGGGCAGCCGGAGCACCTCCGGCGCCGAGGGGTGATCGGCCAGCAGCGCGGCGGTCCCGTCATCGGAGGCGTTATCCACCACGAGAATCCGGTGTGGACGCTCCTGGGCCGCGAGGGCGTCGAGGCAGGCGGTGATGTGTTCCACGCCCCGCCAGGTGACCACGACGACGGTGGTCGGGACGGGCGGCGGCATGCCGAGCAGAATAGTGCGCGTGCCCGAACTCGTGGTGATCGCCGAGCAGTTACTGGCGCCGGTGCCGGGCGGCACCGGCCGCTACACCGCCGAACTGCTGCGCGCGCTCGCCGATACCGTCCCGCAGGGCTGGCGGCTCAGCAGTGCCGTGGCCAGGCACGGCGACGTCGAGCCGGCGAGGATCACCGGTGTGGAGGGCCCGCGCGTGCTGCCGCTGCCGCCCCGCGCGCTGGCCGCCGCCTGGCAGGCCGGAGTCCCGCTGTGGCCGGGTGGGCAGGCCGTGCACGCCCCCACCCCGCTGGCGCCGCCGCGCGCCCGGGGCGGGCGCACGCTCGCGGTCACCGTGCACGACACCGTCCCGTGGACACATCCGGAGACCCTCACCCCGCGCGGGGTGTCCTGGCATCGCTCGATGATCGCCAGAGCGGCAGACAGGGCGGACACCCTCGTCGTACCGACCAGGGCCGTCGCGGACGAACTGGCGCGACTCGTCGAGGCACGGGCGGAGATCCGAGTGGTCGGGCACGGGGCCACCGAGGCGCTCACGCAACGCCGCGAGACACCAGGGTCCGAGGGGCCGGTCCCGAACCTGCCCTCCCGGTTCGTCCTCGCCGTGGGCACCGTTGAACCGCGCAAGGGGATCGACGTGCTGATCCGAGCCGTCGCCGGGCTTGCGGACGACGTCGCGCTCGTGCTGGCGGGACAGCCGGGCTGGGGCGGACTCGATCCCGTCGCGCTGGCACGAGAGCACGGACTGCCAGCACACCGGTTGCACGTGCTCGGCCGGATCGGCGACGCACAACTGGCGCAAGTCCTGCGGGCCGCGGCGGTGCTCGCCGCGCCGAGCCTCGCCGAGGGGTTCGGCCTTCCCGTGCTGGAGGCGATGGCCTGCGGGGTACCCGTCGTGCACTCGGACGCGCCTGCGCTGGTGGAGGTCGCGGGCGGAGCCGGGATGACCACCGTCCGGGGTGACGTGCGATCGCTGGAGAACGCGCTGGCCGAGGTGCTGCGTTCCCCCGCCCGAGCGGCCGAGCTGGCCGCGGCGGGAAGGGCACGCGCCACCGCCTTCTCCTGGACCCGTGCTGCCCGGCAGGTCTGGTCCATCCACCAGTTTGCCGGTTCCGGAACATCGGCGGGATGATCGGTCGTACCCTGCACAGGTGGCAGCCGAACCACGCGTACTGATCGACGCGACAGCGGTCCCCGCGGATCGGGGAGGCGTCGGTCGTTACGTCGACTCTCTCGTCGCCGCACTGGACGCCGACCGGGCGCCGATCACGGTGGTCTGCCAGCCCCGCGACGCGCAGCTCTACTCCCGGCTGGCGCCGAACTCGCGAGTGGTCCGGACCGCGGAGTCCACAGCCACCCGCACTGCCAGGCTCACCTGGGAGCAGACGACCCTGCCGCTGCTGGCCCGCCGCCTCGGCGTCGACGTCGTGCACTCTCCGCACTACACGATGCCGCTCGCGGGCCGCGCAGCTTCGGTGGTCACCCTGCACGACGCCACGTTCTTCACCGACGCCGTCCTGCACGCTGGGGTCAAGGCCCGCTTCTTCCGGGCCTGGACCCTCGCCGCGCTGCGCAGGGCCGCGCTGTGCGTCGTGCCCAGTGACGCGACGGCGAGCGAACTGGCCCGCGTCACCAGTGCCGACCCGGCCGAGCTGGAGGTCATCCAGCACGGGGTCGACGTCGAGCGGTTCCACCCGCCGGCACCGGGCGAGGTGCGCGCGGCCAGGGAGGCGATCGGCCTCGGGGACGCCGCATACATCGCCTTCCTCGGCGCGCTGGAGCCGCGCAAGAACGTGCCTGCCCTGATCCGCGGGTTCGCCGCCGCGGTGGCCGGGCGGGCGAACCCGCCCGCACTGGTGCTGGCCGGCCAGCCGGGGTGGGACAGCCAGGTGGAACGCGCGCTGGACGCGGTCCCGCACCGGCTGCGGGTGATCCGCGCCGGGTACCTGCCCTTCGACACGCTCTCGGGCTTCCTCGGCGGATCCGAGCTGGTCGCCTACCCGAGCCTCGGCGAGGGTTTCGGCCTGCCGGTACTCGAGGCGATGGCCAGCGGCGCCCCTGTGCTGACCACCCGGCGGCTCTCCCTGCCGGAGGTCGGCGGGGACGCCGTCGCCTACTGCGGAGTGGGCGCGGGCGACGTCGGCGCGGCGTTACGCGAGTTGCTCGACGACCCAGCTCGGCGCGCGGCACTCGGCGAGTCCGCGTTGCGCAGGGCGAAGGAGTTCTCCTGGTCGGCGAGCGCCGAGCGGCACAGGGAGGCGTACGGGAAGGCGTGGGTGGCGCACCGGCGCCGCGATCGCTGACCGGGCGCGGCGGGGCGTGTGCATCACGGCACCGTGGACCAGGGCACAATATGGCGCGTGACCGAGCCGACATCCAGTGAGCCAAAGACCTACGGCGATGGTGTCGCCGTGGTGGTCGTCACCTACTTCCCCGGCGAGACTCTCGACCGCTTCCTCGACACGCTGGAGAAGGCCACCTCGCGCGAGGTGCGGGTCGTGCTGGCCGACAACGAGTCCACCGACGGTGCCCCGGAACGCGGCGCGGAACGGGAGCACGTCCGGCTGCTGCGGATGGGGGAGAACCTCGGCTACGGCGCCGCCGCGAACCGGGGGGTGGCCGCGCTCGGTGACGACGTCGGCTGGGTCGTCGTGGCCAACGCGGACCTGGAATGGGAGCCGGGCTCGCTGGACACGCTGCTGGAGGTCGCGGGCCGCTGGCCGAGGGGCGCCGCTTTCGGCCCGTTGATCAGGGAACTCGACGGCTCGGTGTACCCGTCGGCCCGGCTGCTGCCCTCGCTCGGGCGTGGAATCGGGCACGCGGTGTTCGGCAAGGTCTGGCGGACGAACCCGTGGACCCGCGCCTACCGGCAGGAGAACGGTGAGCCGAGTGAACGGGTCGCGGGCTGGCTCTCCGGTTCCTGCCAGTTGCTGCGCCGCGAGGCGTTCGACTCGGTGGACGGGTTCGACCCGCGCTACTTCATGTACTTCGAGGACGTCGACCTCGGTGATCGGCTCGGCCGCGCCGGTTGGCAGAACGTGTACGCGCCCTCGGCCACGGTGATGCATCTCGGCGGGCACGCCACCTCACGCGCACCGGCCCGGATGCTGGCCGTGCATCACGACAGCGCCTACCGCTACCTCGCGGACCGGCACCAGGGGCTGGCGTGGAAACCGTTGCTCGCCGTTATCCGCGCCGGGCTCGCCCTGCGCCTCAAACTGGAAACCGGCCGAAACGGAAGCGCTTCGCGCCGCTGACCTGGCAGCCGAGGTCAGCGAAAGCGCGGATCACAGACCGTCGAGGCGGCGGGAAAGCGCTGACTGGCCGGGCTGGCTGGTGACCGTCGGGATGAGCCCGTCCAGCTCCTGCTCCTCGACCTCGTCCATTCGCTGCGGCTCGCGGGCCTGCGGGGCGGACCTGGGCCTGCCGCCAAGTCGATTGGTCGGGGTGGAATCCGCCAGGTGGTCGTTGGCCTCGATCACCGAAGCCGGCAGCTGAGTGGTGCTGTCCGGATCCTGGTCGCGGACGACGGACCGCGGTATCTGCTGCGTGTTCGAGGCGTCCATCGGTGACGTCATGTTGTCCGGCGTGACCACGCCTCCGCGCGCCTGAGCGCGCGAGAGCAAGGCATCCGCTCGATCGCGGGGATCCATGCCCACGCCTCCCCGTACTCACCCGGGGCCCTCTCCGAACGGGCCCGCCACCGTTGACGTCTAGGGTATGCCCTCCGGGCGGTTGCCGTCAGTGTTTCCTGCGGTCTGTCGCCCGCCGATCTGCAATCATGGCGCCGGGGCGCGGGAGGGTCTGCAACACATGGAGTCCACACGAGGGGTTGACGCCGTCGTTCTGGTCGGCGGCAAGGGAACCAGGTTGCGCCCGTTGACGTTGTCCGCGCCGAAACCGATGCTGCCCACGGCGGGCGTGCCGTTCCTCAGTCATCTGCTGTCGAGGATTCGTGCGGCGGGAATCACGCATGTGGTGCTCGGCACCTCCTACCGTGCGGAGGTGTTCGAGGAGTACTTCGGTGACGGATCGGCGCTCGGTCTCGAACTGGAGTACGTGGTCGAGGCGGAGCCGCTGGACACGGCGGGCGCGATCCGCAATGTGTACGACCGGCTGCGGGCCGAGGACGTCGTGGTGTTCAACGGCGACATCCTCTCCGGCGCGGATCTCGGCGAGCTCGTCGGCACGCACCGGAAAACGGGCGCCGATGTGACGCTGCACCTGCAGCGGGTGGCCGACCCGAGCCGGTTCGGCTCGGTGCTGACGGACCCGTCAGGCCGGGTGACGGAGTTTCTCGAGAAGACACCCAACCCGCCGACCGACCAGATCAACGCCGGTTGCTACGTCTTCCGCCGCTCCGTCATCGGGTCGATCCCGGAGGGCAGGCCCGTCTCGGTGGAGCGGGAGACCTTTCCCGGCCTGCTCGGTTCCGGCGCGCACATGCAGGGATTCGTGGATTCCTCCTACTGGCTGGACGTCGGTACCCCGGAGGCCTTCGTCCGTGGTTCGGCCGACCTCGTGCGCGGTGTCGCGCCGACCTCGGCCCTGCCAGGGGCGCCGGGCGCGGCGTTGGTGCTCGACGGTGCCGATGTACACGGATCGGCCACAGTGGACGCCGGCGCGACGGTCGGTGAGCGGGCAGTCGTCGCCGGCGGTGCCAAAGTCGGCGGGTCGGTTCTGTTCGACGACGCCGTGGTCGAAGCTGGCGCCACGGTGGAGAACTCGGTGCTGGGCCGGGGTGCGCGTGTCGGTGCCCGCACGGTGCTGCGTGGCGTCGTGCTCGGCGACGGTGCCTCCGTCGGTGCCGACTGCGAACTCCTCGACGGCGCCAGGGTCTGGCCGGGGATGTCACTGCCCGACGGGTCGGTGCGGTTTTCCAGCGATGCCTGAACTGACGCGGCACTGGCGGCCGCCTTACGCGCTCGACGTCGCGGCGGTGCTCGCCCCGCAGCAGCGCGGTAAGGCCGATCCGGCGCTGTTGCGGGACGAGACCGGCACCACCTGGCTTGCCGCGAACACCCCGGAAGGCCCCGGCACCCTCGCGCTGCTGGGCCGGGCCTCGGGGGAGATCGAGGCGCGAGCGTGGGGAAGCGGCGGCCCGTTCCTGCTGGACGGACTCCCCGCCCTGTTCGGCGCCGCCGACGACGATGCGGGTTTCGTGGCGCACCACGAGGTGGTCGCGCGGGCACGGCGGGCCATGCCGGGACTACGCATCGGAGCTACCGGCCGGGTGTGGGACGCGCTGGTTCCCGCCGTGCTGGAACAGAAGGTGACCAGCATCGAGGCTCGGCGGTCGTGGCGGGAACTGTGCCGCCGTTTCGGCGAACGCCCTCCTGGGCCCGTGCCCTCGGGTCTGCGGATGCCGCCGACTCCGCTCGCGATTCGGTCCATCGTGGACTGGAACTGGCACAAGGCGGGGGTGGACCTGACCCGCCGCACCACTCTGATCGCCGCGGCGCGAGTCGCGCACCGGCTGGATCACGCCGCGGAGCTGCGAGGAGCCGAGGGGCGCGCGTTGCTGCGCAAGGTGCGCGGGATCGGGGTGTGGACCGCGGCCGAGATAGCCCAGCGCGCGTGGGGCGATCCGGACGCCGTCAGCATCGGCGACTTCCACATCCCCACCGTCGTCGGGTACGCGCTGACGGGCGCGCCGCTCGACGACGCGGGCATGCTCGCTGAACTCGCGCCCTACGCCCCGCAACGTCAGCGGGTGGTGCGGTATCTCGAAGCGGCGGGCTTCTCCCGGCCGCGGTTCGGTCCGAGGTACCCGGTCCGCGACTACCGGGCGATATGAGGCCGGAGCTGCCCGCTCAGCGCGGCGGCCGCTGCAGATAGGGCGGCTGCCGATACTGGGGCCGCGCGCTTCCCGGCTGCTGCTGTGGGTGCTGGGGTGGCGGGTACTCGACATGCCTCGGTTTGCTGAGTTTCACCACCACGAGGACGACGGCGACGACCGCGCCGATTCCCAGGACGAAGAGCAGAAGCTGAAATACGCCGATCATTGCCATTGCCGCCCCCGGTGTCATCTGCCGAACGCTCGCGCTTCCTGGTCCGTTCAGGTTAATACTTTGATGGGTATGCGCGGAGAGTATGCACCGGATAGGTTCCGCATCGTGACCGTCCCACGTTTGTCCCCAACGAAGGTGAGCTATGACTACCCTTCGGGTGGGCTCGACCCGTTCGATGTGGACGAACCCCGTACTCAGCACCTGTACGAGGCCTGCGGCTGGTCGCGCGCCTGGGTGGCGGGTGAGGCCTGGGCACTCTGGTCGGCCGAATCCCGCGCCACCAGTGAGGTGATCCCGCTGCAGTACAGGTCCCATTCGTTGCTGGAGAAGCTTGCGGTGGTGGTGAACGGGATCGTGCTGCGGGAGTGGCCGGAGACTCCGCAGCCCGCGTACGCCCTGTGGCGCGAGGTGGAGCGTGCGCAGCGATCGGGGGCCCGGCGGGAGAGCTGGATGCTCCCGTACCGGTTGATTCGGCAGAACGGAAATGGGCGTAACGCGTTCGACGTCTACGAGGACGCCATCGCGACCGCTGTCCGGCCGAGCCCGCAGGCGGTCACCTGGCTGGTGTGCCGGGTGCTCGCACACCACGTGGTGGCGTCCTAACGCGAACGACCAGGCCCCACGATTCCGGCGACTGCGGCGAGGGTTGCTATCGCTTCGGCGATCGACGTCACCATCTTGGTTGTGGTCCAGAGTGGTTCGTACATGTTCGGTAGTGGACCCAGCGCGCCGACGTTGACGTAGCGGTAGAGCAGGATCGCGCCGAGCGCGCTGGCGGCCACGAGAAACGCGATGACGTACGCCCAGCGGGCTCCAGTGAACAGGACTAACAGGGCTGCCACGGCGGCGGCTGCCCCCTGGGCGTAGAACAGCGTGACCTGGCTGAGACCGCCACCGGGTGGGGCGGGTGGCCGCTGTGATGCGAGTGCGATGTGGATGTAGGCATCGACCGCGAGCCCGGTCACCACCAGTACGCGCACAACGAGGGCGCCCGCGGTAGGCCGGCCGCGGTGTGCGCCGGTGCCGTTCATGTCCCTTGCCTCACTCGCCGGCGGGCTGCGCATCGCTCGGTTTGGTACCCGTGCCGGTCGCACATGGTCGCTCCTACTCCACTGTGAGTTCCGCGGTCATGCTCGGGTGGTATTCGCAGAAGTACGGGTAGTTGCCCGCTTCCTCCGGTGCGGTGAAGGTGGCTTCGCCCGACGGTGGGATTTCGACGTCGAAAAGCCCGTCGTCGTTTGTGGCGGTGACGGTGTGGGGGGCATCGTCCTCGTTGCGAACCGTGATTTCCTGCCCCGGCGACACGCTCTGTGGAGTGTCGTAGTTGAAGTCGCTGATGGTGATCACCGCTGGACCGGCAGGGGCCGGAGTGGATGCATCGCCTCCCGGCGGGGAGGTCTCTACTGACTGCGCGGGGGCGGATGACGCCGGTGACTGTGCGGTTGGTGGCGACGGGTTCTGCGGTGTGGTGTCGTCGCCGCCGCAGCCGGCCAAGGCTGCTGCCGCGAGTAGTGCGGCGGGTAGCAGGAGCCGTTGTGGTGTCATGGCGAGCTCCACTCGCTGAGGTGGTTGCGGATGGGTCAGGTTTTGTCTGAGCCGGTGAAGTGGGCGTAGACGACGATGTTGTCGAGGTAGTTGTCGGTCTGGTCGTCGAACTCGCCGCCACAGGTGATCAGGCGTAGCTGGGCCGTGTCGGTGTTGCCGTAGACGTCAAGAGTGGGGAACTGATCCTTCTCGTACTGTTCGACGCGATCCACGGTGAACTCCGCGACCGTGCCGTCGGCACGGGTCACTGATACCTGGTCACCGGCCTGCATGGCGCCGAGCCGGAAGAACACCGAGGGGCCCTTTTCGGCGGAGTCGACGTGGCCTGCGATGACCGAAGGGCCGAGTTCGCCCGGCGTGGGGGAGTGCTTGTACCAGCCTGTTTTGTCGTAGTCGGGTCCGGGTTGGGGCACTTCCATGGTCCCGTCCGGATTCTGCCCGAGGGTGATCATGGAAGATTGCACGCCGATCGTGGGGATGCTGATCGCCGTCGGTGGTGCGGCGGGCAGCGTCGGAGCGTCGGGTTGCGCCTTCGTCGTGGGCGCGGGCTCGGTTCTGTCGGACGGCCGCGGTGCGATGGCTCCGGGGATCTGGTCGCCGCCACTGGCAGCCGCCGGGGCCGGGGCACTGTTCTGGGATGTGAGCCCTACGGTCACCGCGCCGATGCCGCCGAGGGCGAGGACGGCGGTCGCCGCCGACACCAGCAGGCGTCGGCGGCGACCGTCCAGCAGAGTGCTGAGTCTGGACATCAGTGTTGTCCTTCGGGCCTCAGCGCTGCCCGTCGGTGCGCCTGCGCAGCAGGAACGCGCCGCCAGCCGCGGCGGCCAGGGCGGCCCCGCCTGCCCCGATCAGCCACGCTTCTTCCATCCCGGAGGTGCTACCGGCACCGGTGTCGACCGAGCCTTCGGGCATCTGGCTCATCTGCGAGCCGGTCAGGGTCCCGCACAGCGCGGGCGAGGTGGCCGCGAGCGGCAGTTCGGGGACCAGGTTGCTCTTCGCGTTGGCCGCTTCCTCACTGAGGGTGGACGGGTCGAGCCCGTGCACCACGACCACGCCGGTGCCGTTCTGCAGCGACTCCAGAGTGTCGCCATTGAGGGCGAAGGTGCGGGAGTACTCGTAGCTGCCACCACTGGGCGCGATCTCGACGTTGGTGCCCTCCTCGGGACCGGTGCCGCCGCTGGTGGACAGGGTCGTGCCGATCTTGCCGTAGGCGGGCTGGCCCTCGACCGTGTCCACGATGCCATCGCCGTTCTTGTCGGCGGACATGTCCGGGCACTGTCCCTCGCCGTTGATGTGGATGTGTTGCACGTGCGGGTACGGGTTGTCCATGAAGGTGGTGGCCAGGCCCGACACGTTCGCGGTGATCGTGGCCTCTTCACCGTTGAGTTCCAGCATCAGGCTTCCGGAGCCGCCAGAGCCGTTCAGCTCCGCCAGTTCGGCCTGGTAGGTCTCGCTGTCGTCCTGAGCCATCGCGGCCGGGGCCGCGAGGGGCAGGGCGAGCAGGGCTGCCGGGGCCAAAGCTGCCAATAACTTCTTTCGCATCGTTTCCGCTCCTTTGAGGTTCGATAACGTACGGACACCGATCCACCGAACCCCCGAAACCGGCACGGCGCCTGTACTGGGTTCGGAGCCCCCGTGCGGTCCGGTTTGCCGATATCGGAAAAAATCGGCGATAAGTCGATATTTATCCGCTATTCGAGTGAAAACGGCAGCTGAACTGGCGGAAGGTCTTGACAGCCCTGGTCAGCTGAGCGGCTGAGCCAACAGGGGCGTTAATTTCCGCATCGCTCCCCTTCTGGCCTAGGTTGGGGGCTGATGACGGAGGAAATGTATTCGGTCGAGCAGGTGGCCGACCGGCTCGGCCTGCATGTCCGCACCGTGCGCGGCTACATCCGCTCGGGGCGGCTCAAGGCGGTGCGGATCGGCAAGCAGTACCGGATCGCTCGCGCCGACCTCGACGCACTGACCGGCAGAGCGCGGTCGTCGCCGACCGGGGCCACGGGCACCGCGTCTGCGTCGATGGAGGTGTCGAGCATCGTGCAGATCGACGGTGTGGATCGGGCCGCGGCCGACCGGTTGGGCACGCTCGTCCTGGCCGCGGTGAACACCGGCCGCGACGGCGCGCGATCGCTGCGGGTCCAGACCGTGCACGACGAGGAGCGTGGCCGGCTGAAGATCGTGATACTCGGCGGTGCGGACGCCACCGCCGAGGTTCTGCGCCTGCTCGAAGGCGTGCTCGACGGGGACAACGGCCTGCTCACCTGAGTACGCCCACCCGCTGCGTCAGGTCTTGGCGTCGTCACCGCTGTCGAGCACGGCGCTGACGATCGCCAGTGCCTCTCCGGCGCTCAGTCCCAGCCGGTGTGCGGTCTCGGCGTAGTCCGCGGCCGCCTGGCGGGCCCTGCTGCGGCTCTCGTCGCCACCCGCGCCGACGAAACTGCCGGCACGGCCCCGCGTCTCGATCAGCCCGGCCTCCTCGAGCTCCCGATACGCGCGGGCGATCGTGTTCGGGGCGACGCCGAGGTCGGCGGCGAGCCTGCGCACAGTCGGCAGCTTGGTGCCGACGGCGAGTTCGCCGTCGTTGATCTGGCGGGCGAGCTCACCACGGACCTGCTCGAACGGCGGCACCTTGGACGCGGTGTCGACACTGAGGGTGATCACGCCGCCCCCACCCGGCCACCCTGGACCGCACTTTCCCGGGAAAGTGCGATACGTGCGCGTGCAACTACCGCCGTTTCTCGGGAAAGGGCGGTTTGGGAGGGGGTGCGTGGCGAACTCAACTGGTGGCCTCGGCGGCGGAGGCGATCAGCTCGGTCAGGTCCTCGCTGCCGGGCGGCAACGCGGCGACCGGCCACCAGCGCAGGTCGTCGGATTCGGCGCTGCGCACCGGTTGCGCGCCAGTGGGAGCGCGGACCACGAAACGGACGTCGAAGTGCCGGGTGGGTACGCCTAGTGAACAGGTGATCGGGTGGACGTCCAGGTGGACCGGCGTCGGATCGATCACCAGACCCGGGATACCGGACTCCTCCTGCGCCTCTCGCAGCGCGGCCCCGGCCAGGGTGGCGTCCTCCGGTTCGCAGTGCCCGCCGAGTTGCAGCCAGCGACCGACCCGTGGGTGCAGGGTCAGCAGCACCCGCTCACCGGAGTCGTCCAGGACGACGGCCGAAGCCGTGACGTGTCCTGGCGCGCATTCCCGGGCGCAGGCGTCCTCACGTGCGGCGAGGAACCCGAGGTAGCTCTGGCGCAGTGACTCCTGTGCGGCTGTCGAGGGACGCCAGGATTCCAATGTGGACAGTGTGTCGGCGTGTAGCGGAGTTGTCGTGGTCACCATTCGATCAGTCCCTCGTCCAGTTCGCGAGGTGGTCGGGGGTCAGCGGGCCCGTCGGCGGGGTGGCCGATCGCGACCGCGCCAAGCGGCTGCCACTGCTGTCCCAGCCCTAACGTCTCCCGCACCACGTCGGCGGCGAAGATCGTCGAGCCGATCCAGCAGGAACCGAGGTCCTCCGCCGCGAGCGCGACCAGCAGACCCTGCACCGCGGCTCCCGCGGCGACCGTGAACATCGTGTTCTCACAGGCATTGCGGCGTGCGTCGGGATAGGTGTGCGCGCCCTCCGGCACGAGGAACGGAATGACGACCTCTGGTGCCTCGAACAGGATGTCGCCGCGGCGCAGCCGGGCCGAGATCTGCTCGTCGGTGAACCCGTCAGCTGCCAGGTCGGCCTGCCAGGCGGCGCGCATGGCTTCGAGCAGCTTGCGGCGCTGGGGTTCGCCGCGCAGCCAGCCGAACCGCACAGGCCTGGTGTGGTGGGGGGCGGGTGCGGTCAGCGCGGCGCCGATCGCGGTGCGGATGGCGGCGGGGTCCACCGGCCGCGTGCTGAACTCCCGCACCGAGCGGCGTACCAGCACGGCCTCCCTGCGGCCCTGCGCGATCGCCTCGTTCGTACCGAGGCGGAACAGGTCCTCCTCGATGGGTCGCACCAGGTCACGGGCACGGGAGCCGTCGTCCGGCAGCCGCAGGCCGCGAATCACCGCCACCGGCGTGCCGCCGAGTTTTCCCTTGACCAGATCGGCCGCGGCCGCCAGTTCGTCGGCGACGGCGACCTCGGTCACCGCGAGTTCGTTGCCCTGGCCGTCGATCGCACCGGCATAGGAATGCAGCACGCTCAGCCCCGAGCTGCCGATGGCGGCATCGGTCTGCCCTACGCGCCAGGCCCTGCCCATCGTGTCGGTGATGACCACGGCCACCTCGACACCGAGCCGCTCCCGCAGCCCGTTGCGCAGTGCCTCGGCCGACGAGTCCGGGTCGGCGGGCAGCAGTGCGACCTCGTTTCCGGCCACATTGGACGCGTCCACACCCGAAGCGGCCTGCACCACACCGATCTTGTTCTCGGTGATGTCGGTCCGGCCGATCGAGGCGATGACGCGCACGGTCTCGTCTCGGACGAGCTGACGCCGGGCGGCATCACGTTCCTCCGGGTCCTCCGGCACGCGGACGAGCATGCCCTCGGTCTTCGAGACGATCTTGCTGGTCACGACCACCACGTCACCGGAGCGCAGCCAGGGCGCGGCGGCCGAGATGGCGCCGGTGAGATCGTCGCCGGGCCGGAACTCAGGCAGGCCCTCGACCGGCAGGATCTCCAGCCGGGTCGCGGAGTGGCCGAAACCGCGCTCAGTCAACGTCCACCCCGGACAGCTCCAGCGCCGCCTTCGCCATCTTGGCAGTAGCGTCCACACCGGACATCAGAAGTGGGACGCCACGCACGGCGACCCCGGGTACGTCCACCGACTCGCCGGACTGGACCAGCCAGCCGTCGAGCAGGCCGTCCTCCGACGTCTGCCGGGAGCCGTAGTGGCGACCGACGGCTTCGGCCGAGGTCTGCACACCGATGGCCGCCAGACACGCGTCCGCCATACCGCGCAACGGCTTGTTACCGATGATCGGGGAAATCCCGACCACACCCGCCTCGGTCTTGCGGAGTGCTTCGCGAATGCCGGGGATCGCGAGCACCGAACCGACAGACACAACGGGATTCGACGGCGCGAACAGCACCGCGTCGGCCTCGGCGATTGCTTCGGCCACCCCCGGTCCGGCCACCGCCTCGTCGGCACCAACGGGCACGATCGAATGCGCGGGCAGTTCGGCGCGGTACCGCACCCACCACTCCTGGAAATGCAGCGCCTTGCGGGCGGGCGTGGCATCTGTGCCACTCGCACCGCCGTCGGCATCGGGATCGTCCACGACGACATGGGTCTCGACCCGGTCGTCGGTCATGGGCAGCAACCGCACGCCAGGGCGCCACCGGTCGCACAGGGCCTCGGTGACCGCGGAGAGGGGATAGCCGGCGCGCAACATCCTGGACCGGATCAGGTGGGTGGCGATGTCCTTGTCGCCCAGCCCGAACCAACTGGGTTCGGCGCCGTAGGCGGCCAGCTCCTCCTTGACCGTCCAGGTCTCACCCTCGTGGCCCCAGCCTCGCGCGGTATCGATCCCGCCGCCGAGGGTGTACATGCAGGTGTCCAGGTCGGGACAGATTCGCAACCCGTGCATCCACACGTCGTCACCGGTGTTGACCAGCGCACTGATCTCGTGCGGTGACTCCGTGGGCCCCTCGCCGATCGGGGGGAGTCCGAGCGCGGCCTTCACGCCGAGCAGGAAGCGGGCTCCGCCCACTCCGCCGGCAACTACGACAACCTTCACGCTGACGGATCCTAATCAGTTCTGGGAGTGAGCTATCCGGCACACTCCTGCTGGTAGCCGGCCGGCAGGTGAGCACTCTCGGTTCCTGGATTTCGAGTCCTGGTGAAAGACAGTGCCCCTGCCGGTAGGCCGGGAG
>NZ_PQHZ01000057.1 GCF_003385185.1 Amycolatopsis palatopharyngis
CCACCCCCACTGCGCACACCCCACCCCCGTCCATCGCACTTTCCCGGGAAAGTGCGATGGACGGGGCGAGCGCTGGAGCACCGGAGATGACCGGCGGCGGCACGAGGTGCAGCGTGCACCGACGCCACCTTTGGCCACTAAAACGGTCTCTACCGATCACCCCGGCGACGAATACGGTTCTATAACCATGCTCCAAGTGTTGATTTAGTGGCTTCCCTCACTTACGCTTCCGGCACTCAGACCCACGACGAGTTCGGAGAGCGCATGGTCAACACCGAGAGCCGCAAGGACCGCCCGCGAGAGAAGGGCTTGCGGCACAACTCCGTCGGGCTGCTCGCCAGCACGGTCCTCGGCGTGTCGTCGGTCGCCCCGGCGTACGCGCTCACGGCGACGCTCGGGCCCACCGTGGGCGAAGTCGGCTTGCAGATGCCCGCCATCTTCCTCGCCGGTTTCCTCCCGATGCTGCTCGTCGCCTACGCCTACCGGGAGCTCAACCGGGCCCTGCCGGACTGTGGCACGTCGTTCACCTGGACGGTCAAGGCATTCGGTCCCCACATCGGCTGGCTCTGTGGCTGGGGCGCGGTGGTCGCCACAATCATCGTCCTGTCCAACCTCGCGGGCGTCGCGGTGTCGTTCTTCTACCTGATGCTCGGCGAGATGTTCGCCAGTGCCGAGATCGCCGCGCTCGGCGACAACAAGCTCGTCAACGTACTGACGTGCCTGACATTCATCGCCGCCGCCACCGCGATCGCGTATCGCGGGCTGACCGTGACGAAGAAGCTGCAGTACGTCCTGGTCGGGCTGCAGATGTTCGTGCTCGCGCTGTTCACGATCATGGCCTTCGCCAAATCGGGCGGCAGCGCGACCCCGGCTATCGCGTTCGACTGGACCTGGCTGGATCCGTTCGGTGTGCAGTCCTTCGCCGCGTTCACCGCTGGCCTGTCCCTTTCGCTGTTCATCTACTGGGGCTGGGACACGTCGCTGACCGTGAACGAGGAGACCTCCGGTGAGGCCAGGACCCCAGGCCGGGCGGCCCTGCTGACCATGGTCGTGATCCTCTCGACCTACCTGCTGGTGGCCGTCTCCGCGCAGATGTTCGCCGGAATCGGCACCGAAGGCTATGGACTGGGCAACCCGGAGACCGGGGACAACGTGTTCGCCGCGCTCGCGGGCCCCGTACTCGGCGGCATGGCGATCCTGCTGTTCCTCGCGGTGCTGGCCAGTTCGGCGTCGAGCCTGCAGACGACGTTCCTGCCGCCCTCCAGGACGATGCTGGCGATGGCCGCGTACGAGGCCGCACCTCGCCGTTTCGCGGAGGTGCACCCGAGGTTCCGCAGCCCGTCGTTCGCCACCCTCGCCGCCGGTGTCGGCACCGGAATCTTCTACACCGTACTGACACTGGTGAGCGAGAACGTCCTCATCGACACGATCTACGCACTCGGCCTGATGATCTCGTTCTACTACGGACTGACCGCGTACGCCTGCGTCTGGTACTTCCGCAAGGAGCTCACCACCAGCATCCGCGACTTCTTGTTCAAGGGTCTGTTCCCCGGCCTCGGTGCGGTGCTGCTGACCCTCGTGTTCTTCAAGACGGCGGTCGACACCTGGGATCCGGAGTACGGGTTCGGCGGTTCGGTCTTCGGCGTCGGCACGGTGTTCCTCATCGGTGTCGGCGTGCTCGCGCTCGGCGTCGTGCTGATGCTGTTCTGGCAGCGGCGCGCACCGGCCTTCTTCCGCGGCGAGACGCTGCGCGCCGACACTCCCGTGCTGGTCGTGGAGGAGCCGGCATGATGCGGTGGCTGCTACGCGACTACCACGACGAGGACCTCGAAGCGGTGGTCCGGCTCTGCGACGCGACGTCCGTGGGACAGGAGTCCGTCTTCTCCCTCGCCGAATGCATCGCGGCACTGCGCGGCCACAGCCCGGCGATCGTGGCGGTGCGCGGCGGGCAGGTGATCGGCGCGGCACTGTCATCGGTTTCCGGGGAACGGGGCTGGATCATCCGGCTCGCGCTGGCCGAAGGCTGGCGCGGGCAGGGGTTGGCCAGCGCGCTGCTGCTCGCGCTGGAACGACAACTCGTCGAACGACGAGTGCGGCGCATCGCCTACGTGCTGCCCGAAGAAGAAATGCTGGCCGGAGGTTTGGCCAATGCCGGATACAGCCGACTGCCCGCGGTCGCCTACTTCGAGAAGACCGTGTCCGTCGACGCCGACCAGGCCGCGGTACTCGACCAGCTGGGCGGACACGTGCTGCCGTCCCGGCTCTGGGAAGGGCTCGCGGGCATGCAGCGGGAGAAGCAGCTCATCGAACGCAGCGTGATCCTGCCGCTGGCTGAGCCGGAGCGGGCGCAGCAGCACGGTGTGGTTCCACCGCATGCGATCGTGCTGTTCGGCCCGCCCGGAACCGGCAAGACGACCTTCGCCCGCGGCATCGCCTCCCGCCTGGGCTGGCCGTTCGTCGAGTTGCTGCCGTCGCGACTGTCCAGCGATCCGGCCGGGCTCGCCACCGCCCTGCGCGATGCGTTCGCGCAGATCGGTCATCTCGAGCGCGTCGTGGTGTTCATCGATGAGGTGGAGGAGATCGCAGCCGTGCGGGACGGGCGTGCGGTGTCCCCGCTGCACGGCGTCACGAACGAACTGCTCAAACTCATTCCCGCCTTCCGGCAGCACGACACCCGGCTGCTGGTGTGCGCGACCAACGCGCTGCGCTCGCTCGACCCGGCATTCCTGCGCCCCGGCAGATTCGACTACATCATCCCCATCGGGACACCGGACGAGGCGGCGCGCCGGGCGATCTGGTCGCGCTACGCGTCCGGTACCGAAGTGGACACCGAGCAACTGGTTTCGGTGAGCGACCGGCTGACGCCCGCGGAGATCGAGTACGTCGCACGTGCCGCGGCCCAGTCCTCGTTCGAGCGGGACGTCGTGCATGGGCACGGCGACGACGGTCCGGTCACAGAGGACTACCTCGCGGTGCTGGCCAGGTTGCGCCCGACCGTGACCCCAGAAGTACTCGACGAGTTCGGCCACGACATCAGCAGCCTGTCGCGGACGTGACCAGACCTCGCACTTTCCCGGGAAAGTGCGAGGTCTGCACCTCGCCTTCCCAGGTCAGCGGCTTGTGGTCCCGCACTTTCCCGGGAAAGTGCGGGAGAACCGAGATAGCCCCGCCGTGCCGGTTCGCGTAACAAAGCGCCGACCATGCCATCAAGGCGTACAACGGGTTTCCTACTCACCCCAGACCGTGCGGCCCGCGACGACTGTGCGCAGCACCTTGGCCTGCAACAGCGATTCTGGATCGGCCTCGAAGGGATCACGGTCCAGCACCACGAAGTCGGCGAGCATTCCCGCCCGGAGCCGGCCGAGGGACTCCTCGGCGCGACAGGCCCAGGCGGAGTCCTCCGTGGCATGCCGGACGGCGTCGGCCAGCGCCAGGGTGAGGTGTGGCTGCAGCGCGGGCAGCGCGGGGTTCCCCGGTGAGCGACGAGTGTTCGCGATGTAGATGTTCGGCAGCGGCAGGTGTGCGGCGGTGGGCGCGTCGGTACCGAAGGCCAGCCGCGCACCCGCCTCCGACATCTCCGGCCACGCGAAACCCCGCTCCGCACGCGCGTCGCCGAGCATGGCGGTCCAGTTCTCCCGGATCGCCGGGTCGGCATGTACCGGCTGCATGGACGCGGTGACGCCGAGCCGGGCGAGCCGGGGCACGTCCGCGGGGTCGACGTACTCGAGATGCTCGATGCGGTGCCTGCGCGGGCGGGCGCCGTTCACCCGGGACGCGTGTTCCAGCGCGTCGAGCGCGATCCTGGTCGCCTTGTCACCGATCGCGTGCAGTGCGACCTGCAGCCCGGCGGCGTCAGCCGCGGCCACCGCCGGTGCGAGCGCGTCCAGGTCCCAGATGGGCTCGGCGTTGCTCCCGTCGGCATACGGTTCGAGCATGGTCGCGGTGCAGCCGTCGATGACGCCGTCCACCACGAACTTCACGCCGGTGATGCGCAGCCGGTCCGAGTCGTGCTTGGCCGCGAGTTCGGCCGCGCGACGGATCTGGGCCAGCTCGTCGGCCGGGTCCGGGCAACGCCGGATGAACCAGTGGCCGACCACGCGCAGGTTCAGCGTCCCGGCCCGCTCGGCCCGCACCATGGCGGCCAGGCTGTTCTCGTCCATCGCCATGTCCACCGCGCAGGTCACCCCGCTCGACAGATACGCCGTACTGGCCGCGGCCAGCGCCCGGTCCCGGTCGCCGTCGGTACTCGCCTCGGCGAGCAGTGACCACACCAAGTCCTGCGCGGCGGTCTCCTCAAGGTGCCCGGTCGGCTCCCCGGTGCCGGAATCCCGGACGATCCGGCCGCCGGGCGGGTCGGGGGTGGCTGCGGTGACGCCGAGTTCGGCCAGCGCGGCACTGTTGACCCAAACCGAGTGGTAGTCGTTGGCGTCGAGGTAGACGGGCCGGTCCGGCACCACCGCGTCCAGCATCTCCTTCGTCGGACGACCGCCTGGAACCGAGGAGAACAACCAGCCCCGCCCCAGCACTCTGGGGGCATCCGGGTGGTCCTCGGCCCAGGCGCGGACCCGGTCACCGATCTCCGCGAGGTCCGGCGCATCGGTGAGATGAGCGCGCAGCATCGCCTCCCCCGCCATCACCACGTGGGCGTGCCCGTCGACGAACCCGGGCAACACGGTGTTACCCGCGAGTTCCACCCTGGTCGCGCCCGGTCCGGCTGATGCGCCCGCCTCGTCGTCGCTGCCGACGAAGTCGATGCGGTGCCCGCGCAGGACCATGGACTCCGCCCAGGTCTGGTCCGGGCCGCCGGTGAACACGCGACCGCCCGACAACCACACCACTTCGTCAACGGGGTTCGTCACGGAATCTCCTCCAGTTCGGCGGGGGCCTGTCGTAGTACGGGTTCGGGGACCGGGATCTCCCGGTAGCCGCCCTTCCCGGCCCGGCGGACCCATGCGACGGTGAGCGCCGCGTAGGTCACGGCGGTCACGGCGAAGGCGGGCAGCGAAGCGGTGGTGTAGCGGAACATCGGCACCGACTCGAAGGTGACCGGATTCAGCAGCAGGTAGTAGGTGATTGCGCCGGCGCCGACCGCGATGAACGCCGCCGGGTTCACTCCCCACCAGAACGAGTACCTGGAAACGCCCTCGGGCAGGTAGAGATCGCGCATCGACAGCCGCCGTCTGCGGAGCAGGTGGTAGTCGACCAGGTACACCGCGGTCAGCGGCGCCATGACCAACCCGATCCACGCGACGAACTTGAAGAAGTTGTCATACAGGGCCGCGGGCCAGAACACCACGATCGCCGACGGTGCGAGCAGCAGCGCGGCGAACAACGGCCACGGAATACCGCGCACCCTGCTCCCCCCGGCCCGGATGATCGCCAGTGCACCCGAGTAGGTCTGCGAAACCATGCTGGTGACATTGGCGAAGGCGATGAAAAGCAGCGCCAGGGCACCGAGCGCGACGCCGCCGAGCGGCACCATCCACACGGTGGGATCGACCTCGCCGAGCACCAGTGCCGCGAAGGTGCCGACCACACCCGCGACGACCGAGGCGAGGAAGATGCCGATCAGATTCGGCCAGAACGCGGCCCGCTGGCTGGTGGTCAGCCGCGCCAGGTTGCCCATGATCGTCCACCAGGAGAACCCGGTCGCGAAGCTCAGTTCCAGAGCGACCGCGAAGTTCAGCTTCTCGTCGGCGAACGCCGCGATGGGCTGCGCCGCGCTCAGTTCGCTCCAGGAATGCCCAGTCAGAATCATGATCAGCATCACCACGGTCATCACCGCGAGCACGGGTGCGACGATCTTGTTGATCCACGCGATGGACACCGGCCCGCGCACCAGGGTCAGCCAGGCCACTACCAGCGCCAGTAGTGACATCGCGATCACCATGGGACCGTTGGGATCGAAGGTCGTGCCAAGCACAGCGTTGAGCACATTGGTCACGGCGCGCCCGAACATGACCGCGAGTACCGCGTTCCAGCCTGCCGAGGCCAGTGGCATCATCACGACGATCAGTGCGCGCACGCCGTTGACGCCGAACACGGTGCGCAGTGAGGTGTACTGCTCGACGCCGTACTTGGCCGAGGGCAGGCAGGTGGTGATCGCGACGAGTCCGGCTCCGACGAGGTTGCCGATCACGGTGGCCACGATCGCGGTCTTGACCCCGGCGAACAACGCGATCGTGCCGCCGGTGAGAAACGCCCAGGTGGCGATCGCCAGTCCGACGTTGACCGACGTGAACTGCCAGAACCCCCAGATGCGCTCGCCGCGCAGTACTGGAAGTTCGGTGAACCCGGCGGCCGTTGACGTCTGGGCGCCGGGCTCCGGCGCCGGCCGGTCAGCCGCGGCTACCACGGGTACCCCCAGGCGAGCATCGCGCTGATCAGCACTACCGCGGCGACCAGCAGGGCGATCAGGTCCCGCGCCGGAAGGTCGGCCCGTGCCGGGTCGTGGTACTCCGGATCCTCCAGCACGGCCAGTCGCCGCTGTAGTTCCCCGTCGAACTCCGTCGCGTCCATGTCATCTCCTGAGTGGGTCAGTGAGTGTGGAGTAGGTGTCCGGCCTACGGGTGTCGAGGAACGGGAAAAGCGTCAGCCAGTCCCGGCGCTGGTCCAGGTCGAGCGGCGCCACGAGGGCCGCGTCGGCGTCGCGGGGCGCCTTCGCGAGGACCCGGCCGTACGGGTCGGAGATGAACGACGATCCGTAGAACGTGACGATGCCCTCGTCGCCCCAGCGGTTCGGGACGACCATGAAGGTGCCGTTGGCGATGCCGTTTCCGACGATCACCTGCTGCCAGAGCGGTTGTGTGTCGAAACCGGGGTGGTCCGGTTCCGATCCGATGGCCGTCGGGTACGCGATCACCTCCGCACCCGCGACGGAGTAGGCGCGCGCGACCTCGGGGAACCACTGGTCCCAGCAGGTCGGCAGGCCGAGCCGGGCCGCCGTCTGTCCACTGCGGACATCCGGGAGGTCGACGACCGGATACGGTTGCGGCCCGGGTGGCCCGCCCCGGAAGTAGTGGTCCTCGTAGTACCCGGCCGAGACCGGGATGTGCAGCTTGCGGGTCCGGCCGAGCAGCGTGCCGTCCGGTGCCACCAGGATGGCCGTGTTGTAGCCGAGACCGTCCGGGGCCTGCGCGTCGTCGGCCACGTCGGCGCGTTCGAACAGCGAGGCGTGCACCGCCACGCCGCTGTCCGCCGCGGCCTTCGCGGCGAACGTGTACGTCGGCCCGCCGTGCAGGTCCTCCGCCGTGACGGTCGCGTCACCGTCCGGCCGGGTGTCGGCCGGGTACCGGGACAGGGTCAGCTCCGACAGGAAGACCACCTGGGCGCCCGCCTCGGCCGCGGTGCGGAGGCCGTCGGTGAGGACACCGAGGTGTTCGTCGGGGTCGCTGTGCCAACGGGTCTGCACGAGCCCGACGGTCAGCGGGGAACGGACAGGATCCGCGGCTCTGGCCGGAGACTCGGGAATCTCGGCGGTGATCAGTCGCATGGGGCGCTCCTCAGGCGGGATGCGGGTTGTTGCTGGGTGACGCAGTGGATGCCGCCACCGTTGGCGAAGATGGTCCTGGCGTCGATGAGTTCGATCTCCCTGCCGGGGTAGGCACGGCCGAGCAGTTCGGCGGCGACAGCGTCGCGGGGGTCGTCGAAAGCACAGAGCAGAACCACTCCGTTGGCCACGTAGTGGTTGACGTAGGAGTGGTCGAGCGGCCGGCCTTCGGCGTCGACGCCGGTCTCCGGCGCGGGCAGTTCCACCACCCGCAGCCTGCGTCCTCGCGCGTCGACGCTGTTTCGTAGCAGTTCGGTGACCTCCTGGGAGACCTCGTGGTCCGGGTGCGCGGGATCGGTCTGGGTGTGCACGGCCACGACCCCGGGCCGGAGGAACGCGGCTACCAGATCGACGTGGCCGCGGGTGCCGAACTCGTCGTAGTCCCGTGTGAGACCACGCGGGAGCCAGATCGCGGTGTTCGTGCCAAGACGCGCATGCACCTCGGCCTCCACCTGCTCTCTGGTCCACCCGGGATTGCGGTGAGGGTCGAGCTGGACGGTGGCGGTGAGCAGGACCGTGCCCTCGCCGTCGACCTGTAGCCCGCCGCCTTCCATGGTCAGCCGCGACGAGTGCGCCGGGTGCCCGGCCAAGGTGGCGATCTCGCGTGCGACCTGCTGGTCGTTGTCCCAGGAAGCCCACTCCTGTGCGCCCCAGCCGTTGAACACCCAGTCGACGGCGGTCAGCCCGGTCGGCGACCGTTCGTCCCGCACGAACGTGGGCCCGATGTCCCTGGCCCAGGCGTCGTCCAGTGGGGTCTCAATGATGTCGATCGCGGGGTCGAGCAGCGCCGCGGCGGTCTCGACCTGCCCGGTGCCGACGAGCAGGCTCACCGGTTCGTACCGCACGAGAATATTGGCCACCCGGGCCCAGGCCTGCCTGGCCTCGCTCAGCGCCGGGTCGCCCTCCTCCCCGAACGTGAAGTTCGGTGGGGGCAGGGCCATCCAGGTTCGTTCGTGCGCAGCCCACTCGGCCGGCATCAGCACCTCGGTGGAGGGGCCCGCTCCGGCAGGCGCCATATTGGTCATGCGTTCGCTCAACCACCTTCGCGTCGGTCTGGGATGTGAGGCATGGAACATCACGGATTCAGTACTGTCAACCGGCATGCTCCACTAAATTAGTTGCGCTTCGGCTTCACCTTGTGATTTTCAGCAGTCCCTGACGTTCTCCGTCGCGAATCTCGGAGGGAGGGCCGAGTTGGCGCCGGATCAGGGTGATCGCGATGATGCGTCTGTGCAACCACAGATGAAACCGGCCCGTCAGAGCGAGATCCTGGACGACACCGCGAAGAAGATCATCGAGCAACTACAGGAGGACGGCAGGCGCCCGTACGGCACGATCGGGAAATCGGTCGGACTGTCCGAGGCCGCCGTTCGCCAGCGCGTCCAGCGGCTGATCCAGAACGGCGTCATGCAGATCGTCGCGGTCACCGATCCGATGCAGGTCGGAATGTTCCGGCAGGCCATGGTCGGAATCAAGGTCCACGGTCCACTGGAGCCGGTCGCGGACGCCCTCGCCGAGATCGAGGAGATCGACTATGTGGTCATCTGCGCGGGCCGCTTCGACCTGCTGTGCGAGGTGGTCTGTCAGGACGATGACCACCTCCTCGACGTGCTGTCCCGGCGAATTCGCACGCTCGACGGTGTCCGCGACCTCGAGACCATGAGCTACTTGAAGCTGCACAAGCAGTCGTATCAGTGGGGAACCAGGTGACTGAACCACTAAATTAGTTGCGTAAAGCCCTTGCGTATGCGATAACAGTGGCGGAAGCGCCAGTCGGCCGCAGCTTTGACGTACCGACACACCGGCGCACCGGCACACCACGTGAGGGAGTCATGACCACTACCAGCGACGTCGACACAGTGAACGCGCGGCGCCTGTCCGCCTCCGCGCACGAGCATCTGTGGATGCACTTCTCGCGACACGCGGACGTCGCCGAGGACATCCCGGTGATGGTGCGCGGCGAAGGCGCCTACGTCTGGGACTCGACGGGCAAGCGCTACCTCGACGGCCTCGCCGGACTGTTCGCCGTGCAGGTGGGGCACGGGCGCGAGGAACTCGCCGAGGCCGCGGCCAAGCAGACTCGCGAGCTGGCCTACTTCCCGCTGTGGGGACATGCCCACCCCACCGCCATCGAACTGGCCGAGCGGCTGGCCAACGACGCCCCTGGTGACCTGAACAAGGTGTTCTTCACGGTCAGTGGCGGCGAGTCGGTCGAGACGGCGTGGAAGCTCGCCAAGCAGTACTTCAAACTCACCGGCAAGCCCACGAAGCACAAGGTCGTGAGCCGTTCGCTGGCTTACCACGGGACCTCGGCCGGCGCGTTGTCCATCACCGGACTCCCCGGCGCGAAGCAGGACTTCGAGCCACTGGTGCCCAGTGCGCTGAAGGTCCCCAACACCAACTTCTACCGCGCTCCCGAGCACAGCGACGACTACGAGGCGTTCGGCAGGTGGGCCGCCGACCAGATCGCGCAGGCCATCGAGTTCGAGGGCCCGGACACCGTGGCCGCGGTGTTCCTGGAGCCGCTGCAGAACACCGGCGGTTGCTTCCCGCCGCCGCCCGGATACTTCGAGCGGGTCCGCGAAATCTGCGACACCTACGACGTGCTGCTCGTGTCCGACGAGGTGATCTGCGCCTTCGGCAGGCTCGGCCACGACTTCGGCGCCAAGCGCTACGGTTACCAGCCCGACATGATCACCACCGCCAAGGGGCTCACCTCCGGTTACGCCCCGCTCGGCGCGGTCATGGTCAGCGACCGGCTGGCCGAGCCCTTCCGGCGTGGCACCAACACCTTCATGCACGGCTCCACCTACGGCGGGCACCCCGTCTCCTGCGCGGTCGCCCTCGCCAACCTGGACATCATGGAACGCGACGGGATCTACGGCCACGTGCTGGCCAACGAGCAGGCGTTCCGGTCCACCTTGGATAAGTTGACCGACCTCCCGATCGTCGGCGACGTCCGAGGAGCCGGCTTCTTCTACGGCATCGAACTGGTCAAGGACAAGGTGACCAAGGAATCGTTCACGGCAGAGGAATCCGAGCGGGTGTTGCGCGGCCGCGTCTCACAAAGCCTGTTCGACAACGGCCTGTACTGCAGGGCGGACGACCGCGGCGAACCGGTCATCCAGCTGTCGCCGCCGCTGATCTGCGAGCAGTCCCACTTCGACGAGATCGAACAGATCCTGCGCACCGCGCTCACCGACGGCTGGGCACACCTGTAACCAGAGTTGCCCGGCGACGACTCGGCGGCGGGATCCTCCTCGGCAGATCCGCGCCGATGACCACGATGCCGCGACCCCGCCGTTCCCAGACGCCGCCAACCAGCCCCGTGCGGCACGATCCGAAGGAGAGCAACCCAATGCCCACTCCGAACCAGCAGAACCGGCACCTGCGCAACTTCGTCAACGGCGACTACGTCGATGCCGCCGACGGCCGCACCGCCGATATCGTCAACCCGGCGACGGGCGAGGTGTTCGCGCAGGCGCCGGTGTCCGCCGCCGCCGACATCGACGACGCGTTCAAGGCCGCCGCCTCGGCCTTCGAGGACGGCTGGCGCGACACCACGCCCGCCGAGCGGCAGATCGCGTTGAACAAGTTCGCCGACGCCGTCGAGGACCGCGCCGACGACCTGGTGGCGGCCGAGGTCGAGAACTGCGGCAAGCCGGCCGCGCTCACCAAGGACGAGGAGATCTTCCAGGTCCTCGACGCGCTCCGGTTCTTCGCCGGCGCCACACGTCATCTGGAGGGCAAGGCGGCAGGTGAGTACATGGCCGACCACACGTCCTGGGTGCGCCGCGAACCCATCGGGCCCGTCGGGCAGATCACCCCGTGGAACTATCCGATGGCGATGGCCGCCTGGAAGATCGGGCCGGCGCTGGCAGCGGGAAACACCGTCGTCCTCAAGCCCGCGGACACGACACCGATGTCCACTTTGCTGCTCGCCGAGATCGCCGCGGAGTTCCTGCCGCCCGGGGTACTCAACGTCGTGGCCGGCGACCGCGACACCGGCAGGGCACTGGTCGAGCACAAGATCCCCCGGCTCATCTCCCTGACCGGTTCCACGCGAGCGGGTCTCGAGGTCGCCAAATCGGGGTCGGCCGACCTCAAACGGCTGCACCTGGAGCTCGGCGGTAAGGCACCCGTCGTGGTGTTCGACGACGCCGACGTCGAGAAGGCCGCGGAAGGTATCGCCGCGGCGGGGTTCTTCAACGCCGGGCAGGACTGCACCGCCGCCACCCGGGTACTGGCCGCTTCAGGTATCCACGACGAACTGGTGGCCGCGCTCGCCGAGCAGGCGGCGAAGACGGTCACCGCGGGCCCGGACAACCCCGGCGCCGACTACGGACCACTGAACAGCGCTGCCCAGCTGGAGAAGGTCAGTGGCTTCCTCGACCGCGCCCCAGCACACGCCGAGGTGGTCGCGGGCGGCTCCCGGGTCGGCGAGCGCGGCTTCTTCTTCGCCCCGACGGTTGTGTCCGGACTGCGCCAGGGCGATGAGATGGTCACCGACGAGATCTTCGGACCGGTCATCACCGTGCAGCGATTCGACGCGGAGGAAACGGCCGTGCAGTGGGCGAACTCGGTCGAGTACGGCCTCGCGTCCAGCGTGTGGACGCGCGATCACGCCCGTGCGCTGCGGGTGTCGCGGCGGCTGGACTTCGGGTGCGTGTGGATCAACACCCACATCCCGCTCACCGCGGAAATGCCGCACGGCGGTTTCAAGCACTCCGGCTACGGCAAGGACCTCTCCTCCTACAGCTTCGAGGAGTACACCCGGGTGAAGCACGTCATGAGCTACATCGGTCAAGCCTGAGCCCGCCTCACCTCCAGGGCTGGGGTGTCTGCAAGTACCACCAAGCAAGATCAGAAGCGTCGCCAACCGCTACCGACCCCGGCATCAACCCACCGGCAGTGGGTAGCGGAAAACGGCCTTGTTGATCTTGCTTGGGCGTACTTGCAGACAACCCAAGCTTGTAAGGGGTGGGGGTCAGAGGTTGCGGGTTAGGCCTATCCAGTGCAGTTTCTCCTGCTGCCGCTTGGACAGTCCGGCGACGACGAGGTCGTAGGAGTCCTCGATCATCTCCCGCACCAACTGGTCCGGCACCGTGCCGTCCAGGACGACGGTGTTCCAGTGCCGCTTGTTCAGGTGGTAGCCGGGGGTGATCGCCGGGTAGCTCGTGCGCAGCTGGATCGCGATATCGGGATCGCACTTGAGGCTCACTCCCAGCGGGTCGCCCGCCAGCGCACTGAGCGCGAAGATCTTTCCCGCGACCTTGAACACGCTGGTCGACGCGTCGAACGGGAACTCCTCCTTGGCGCCAGGAAGTCCCAGGCACACCTTTTTCAGCGCGGCAGGGGTCATGCGGCTGAGCCTAGCCCGACCGGGACGCCCGCTCGGCAAGCGCGAGCAGAATCTCGCCGGCGGCCCGCTCGCCGGAGGAGATCGCGCCGTCCATATAGCCGTTCCACCTGCTTGCCGTCTCGGCGCCGGCCCAGTGGATCCGCCCGCACGGCTCGCGCCACCCCGTTCGTCCGTGCGCCAGCCATGAGCCGGGGGCGGGATTGGCCGCGTAGCCGCCCCGTGCCCACGGATCCTCCGGCCAGATCTTCTCGAGATAGTCGATGGGTTCGCGGGCCGCGGGCCCGAACAGCCGCGCGAGCGTCCTCAGCACGTCGGCCCGCCGCTCCCCCGGCCCCAGTGCGGACCATCGCCGCAGCCGGTCCCCGTAGCTGAACGCCACGAGCACTCCCCGGTCCGCGTTCGGCGGAGAGTTGTCGAACACGACTCCGAACGTGGATTCGTCGTACACAGATGCGACGCCGGAGAGCCCGGCGGCACGCCAGAACGGGCGGGGGTAGACCACGTGCACCTTGGCCACGTCCCCCATCACGCTGCGCTGGATCCATCGCGCCCGCGCGGCGGGCAGTGCGGGAAGGAACCGAATGGCTGCCGTCGCCGGTGGCGGCGTCGCCACCACCACATGGCGGGCCCGCACGACCCCTGCCCCGGTCCGCACCTCTACGAGGTCCGATCGCTGTTCGACCGCCGTGACCGGTACACCGAGGTGGACGGAATCCCCGAGGTGTTCCGCGATGGCCCGAGCCGGCGCCTGCGCTCCCCCGGTGAAGCGGGCGTCCTGCGCCGCACCCCTGGTCTCCATCAACTGGGCGAACCCACCCGCACTCGCGACGTAGAACGCCAGGTGCAGAACGGAAACCTCCCTCGGTTCCATCGCCAGCACACCCTGCACGGCCAGGTCCAGCCGGACTCGCGCGGCAGGGCAGGCGACGGTCCGGCGGAAGTACGAGTGCACGGTCTCGCTGTCCCTGTCCCCGGCTGTGGGCCCGGACCCCGGGTCCGACAGGTCCACCTCCTTGGCCATGGCGTCGATCCGGGCCATGGCCTCGTGGTACTCGGCCGCGCCCGGCGCGTCGTCCGGCCCGTCACCTCGGTACCTGCGCACAGTGCCGTCCTGCCATGCCTCGAGATGCTCACCGGCGTCCCAGGTGGGGAACGTGGCGCAGTCGAAGCGGCCGGCCAGGGCCAGCAGCTTGTGCTGAGTCGGACCGACCCACTGGCCGCCATGGTCGATCAGCACTCCTGCCGGAGTCCGTTGTGACCAGATCCGGCCCCCCACCCGGTCGGCACCTTCCAGCACAAGCACGGGGACACCGTGGTCGTGCAGGGCCAGCGCCGCGGAGAGCCCGGCGTAACCGGCACCGATCACGACAACGGGGACGAACGTGGGCAGAGCAGGCTGCGGTGGTGTCGACCTGAGCATGACGACATCCTCGTCATTTCTGATTCGTCAGTCAACTTACGATCTACGGCGAGCTCGGGGATCTGAATCCTGGCTTCATGACAGAACATCTTGACATGCATGTAGGCCACGTCACAGACTCCTATAACTAATTCGTCAGTTAACTATAGGAGACGTGGTCATGCATGACACCACCTTCGAGGCCGAACTGGAGCGCAGGATCGCGCTACTCGAAGCGCCCGACAGCGGCGAGTCCGTCCTGCCGGACCTGCCCGCGCGCGACATCTGGCTGGCCGTGCTGGCTGTCGCCGTCCTCAGCGCCGCACTGATCATCTGGGGGTACCCAGCGTGAGCGCACCAGCGAGCGACAACGCCACTCCCGCCACCTCGGGAAGCGACGCCACACTCAACGAACTGCCGCTGCTCGGCAAGGAACGAATCTGGGGATTCTGGGGCTACTCCTCGGTCAACGTAGGACTTTCCATCGCCACCTGGGCGTTCCTGCAGGGCGGTGCCGTCGCCCTCTACGTCGGTGCCGAGGCGGCCATCGCGAGTATCGTCGTCGGTTACGGCATCAGCGTGCTGCTCGTCGCCCTTGTCCCCTGTATCCCGTCCGCGAAGTACGGCCTCGAGCAGTTCGTCGCCCTGCGCACAGTGTTCGGCCCGAGCGGCGCCCGCGTCCTCATGATCACGATGTCCGCACTACTGGCCGCCGCCTGGTCCGCGGTGCTCGCGATCATGTTCGGACATGCGTTACGCAATGTCGCCAACCAGGCTTTCGGCGCCGAGTTCAGCGATTCCGGTGTGGCGGTCAGCCTCATCGCGCTGGCGGCGGTGGTGCTGTCCTGGCTGATTCTCTCGCGCGGGCCGGTTTCCGTTGAGTGGATCAATCGCATCGTCGCGCCCGGACTCGTCGTGGTCACGGTCGGGATGCTCGTGCTGATCTTTCTGAGTACCTCCTGGTCGGAACTGGCCGCGATCGCACCGTTGTATTCGACCGGCGACCCACACCTCGACTTCATGCTCGCGGTCGAACTGAACATCGCCGGCGGGTTCGCCTGGTGGCCCAACGTCGGCAATCTGGCCCGCTTGACCAAGAGTCCCCGTGCCGCGTTCTGGCCCAACATGATGGGACTGTTCCTCACCTCGGTCATCGCCGCCGTGGTCGGCGCGTTCGCGGCGCTGGCACTGTCCTCCGAGGACCCGACAATGTGGATGATCCCGCTCGGGGGCGTGGTGCTCGGCATGGTGGCACTGGGTTTCGTCGGATTCGCCAACGTCACCAGCGTGGTCGCCCAGGGCTACTCCTCGATGGTCGCCCTGAAGGGTGGCGGTGGCCGGCTGCTGCGCCGGGTGCCCTGGCCCGTACTGGCCGCGGCGATCCTGGCCCCGGCTGCCGTGCTGGTGTTCTTCCCGGCCGCCGTCTACGGCAACTACTCCCGGTTCGTCTCATGGGGTGCGATCCTGGTGGCTCCGTTGTGTTCGGTGCAGTTCGTCGACTACTTCATCCTGCGCAAGCAACGTCTTCGCCTGCGCGACATCTACCTGCCCGCACACCGTTCGCGATACGGGTTCTGGTACGGATTCAATGTCGTCGCGTTCGTCGCGGTCGCGGCAGGAGCGGTGACCTATGCGGCGCTGCTCGACCCGGTCACCTACGAACCAGCCTCCATGTTCGTGTTCCTCACCGCGTCGCTGCCCGCCGTGGTCGTGGCCGGCGTGCTGCACTACACGCTCACCCGGTGGATCGTGGTGCCCCTGAACAAGGGTGGATACCGGCAGGAGACGGCGGAGGAGAAGCCGGTGCCGCGATCACAGTTGACTGACCAATGAGTCAACTCCGCTAGAGTGGGCCGCGGTAAGCCACCGGCGAGAAGGAGTGTCCATGCCGCGGCCCAGTGTCGAGACGGAGCGACGCGCACAGATCCTGCACGCCGCGTGCGCGGTGATCGCGGGGCGCGGTTTCCGCGCGTTGCGCGTCGCGGACGTCGCCAAGGAGGCGGGCTTGTCCTCCGGGATCGTGCACTACTACTTCGCGAACAAGCGCGAGCTGGTGCGGGCCGCGTTCGAGCAGAACTTCACCCATTCACTCGAGCGCAGGACGGCCATCCTCGAGTCGGACGAAGATCCGGTGAGCAAGCTACGCCGACTGGTCGACGCCTATCTGCCACAGGACGACGAGACCGTGGAGGCCTGGCACGTATGGGCCGAACTGTGGGCCGAGGCGATCCACGACGCGGATCTGCAGGAACTCAACGACCGCGCGTACGGCGAGTGGCGGCGTCTCGTGGCGGGCATCGTGCGCGACGGGCAGGCCGCCGGTCAGGTCGGCGACACCGACGCGGTGGAGATCGCCAACCTGCTCGTCGCGGTACTCGACGGGCTGGCACTACAGGTGCTCGCCGGCTCCCGGAACATGACCCTTTCCCGGATGCGCGCCACGTGCCAGTCGTTCATCGACAAGGTCGTCCTTCCCGCCTGATCGCTCCCCTGCGGCTTGCCGCGCTTCCTCGCGCCGAATCATGACTTCAATATTGACTGACGCGTCAGTTATCAATAGATTGCAGTTCAGCGCGCCTCGCGCTCGTCATCGCTGTCCGACCAGTAGCCCTCGACCCAGGAGTCGCCGTGCGCCTTCCCACCGAGCTGATCGACCTCAGCTCAGAACAGAACGACATCCTCGATCTCTGCCGCACGTTCGCCACGGAGCAGATCCGGCCGATCGCCCGCGCGGTCGACGAGGCGGACACCGAAGTTCCGTGGAACATCTGGTACGCCGCCGCTGACGTCGGGCTGACCTCGTTCATGCTGCCCGAGTCATACGGTGGCGGCGGCTACACCGATGTCTTCACGCAGTGCCTCGTGCAGGAAGAGCTCTGCACCGGCGACCTCGCCATCGGCAACCTGCTCACCGCCAACGGGTTCTTCGCCCATCCGGTGCTGGAACTCGGTACCGCGGAACAGAGAACCCGGTTCCTCACGCCGCTGACCCGGCAGCGCCCGCCCATGACCTCGGTGGCGGTCACCGAGCCGGACACGGGTTCCGACGCCGCCGGGCTGAGCACCCGCGCCGTGGCAAAGGGTGATCGTTACGTGCTCTCCGGCAGGAAGGCGTGGATCTCCAACGCCGGAGCCTCGGAGTACTACGTCGTCTTCGCCACCGTCGATCCGCGACTGCGCTCCCGGGGGGTGACCGCGTTCGTGGTGCAAAAGGACACGCCCGGTCTCTCCGTCTCCGCGCCATGGCCCAAGATGGGCCAGCGGGCCCTGATCAACGCGGAGGTCGTGCTGGACGAAGTCGAGGTCGGCGCGGACGATCGCCTCGGTGACGAGGGTGCAGGCTTCGCCGGGCTGATGCACACCTTCGACCGGTCCAGGACGATCCTCGCCGCTGCCGCCACCGGCGTCGCCCGTGCGGCCACCGAATACGCGACCGAGTACGCGCAGCAGCGCAAGCAGTTCGGCAAACCGATCATCGAACACCAGGCCGTCGCCTTCCGCCTCGCCGAGATGGCCACCCGCGTCGAGTCCTCCCGGCTGATGACCTGGCGCGCCGCCAAGCGGATCGATGCGGGCCTACCCGCCGCGCGGGAGTCCGCGATGGCCAAACTCGTCGCGTCCGAGACCGCGATGTACGCCACCTGGGCCGCCGTCCAGACCCTGGGCGGCTGGGGTTACTCCCGGGAGTTCCTGGTGGAGAAGTGGATGCGCGACGCCAAGCTGGAGGAGATCGAGGAAGGCACCTCCGACATCCAGCGCCTGATCATCTCCCGGAGCCTCGATGACCGCGCTTGAGTCTGTTGTGGACAACGTCGGCGCGAAAGGCCTCGATCAGCTGTGGCGTCCTGGATCGGTCGCGGTCGTCGGCGCCAGTGACGATCCGGCGAAATGGGGACACTGGCTCGCCTCCGGTGCCCTGTCCGGGCGAGAGCTGCGCCGGGTCCACCTGGTGAACCACAACGGGACCCGGGTGTGCGGAACACCCACGGTTCGAAGTCTCCGCGAGGTCGGCGGCCCGGTGGACCTCGCCGTGATCGCCGTGCCCGTACCGGCCGTGGCGGACGCGGTCGATGCGGCCCTCGACACGGGTGCACGGGCGCTGCTGGTGATCACCGACGGGCTGCACCGGCTACCCCGGCGGCCCGATCTGGCCGACGAACTGGCGGAGCGGGCCCGCGCGGCAGGTGTCCGGCTCGTGGGGCCGAGCTCACTGGGCATCGCCGACACCGCCGCCCGGCTGCAGCTGGCCTGGGGCCGGTTCGTCCAGGGACCGGTCGCGGTGGTGACCCAGAGCGGGCAGGTGGGCTCCGAACTCGCCGCGATGCTGGCCAGGCACGGATCCGGGGTCTCCCGGTTCGCCTCGGTCGGCAGACAGGTCGACGTCACCACCGAGGAACTGCTCGCGTCCCTCGTGACCGATGAGCCGACCCGCGCCGTCCTGACCTACCTGGAGGACGTGCGCGATCCGAGAGCCTTCCTGGAGGCCGCCACCGCACTGCGCGCGGCGGGTAAACCCCTCGTCGTGCTGGCCGCCGGTACGAGCGCCGCGGGTAGCGCCGCGGCGCGGTCGCACACCGGTGCGCTCACCGGCAGTATCGACGTGCTCGATGCCGCATGCCGGGCGGCGGGCGCGGTCCGTGCCGGCACACCGGCGCACGCCGCGGCACTGGCACACGCGTTGGCGCTCGGTACCCGTCCACAGGGCAGGCGGATCGCGGTGATCTCCGACTCGGGCGGGCAGGCGGCACTGGCCGCGGACGTCGCGGCCACGGCCGGGCTCACCGTGGCACCACTGGACGCCGAAGCCGGCGAACGAGTCCGCACACTGCTGCCGGACGCCGCACAGTCCAACCCGATCGATCTCGCGGGCGCGGGTGAGCAGGACATGACCGTGTACGCCCGTGCGGCCGAGGCGGTCGCGGACAGTGTGGACGCCGTGCTGCTCACCGGCTACTTCGGACGGTTCGGAGAGGACAGTCCGAGTCTGGCGGACGCCGAGCGCCTGGTCGCCGAACGGCTCACTCGGCTCACCACGAAGGTCCCCGTCCTCGTGCACAGCATGGCGGACGAACCGATCACGACAGGAACCCTCACCGGGGGCGGTGTTCCGGTGTTCGCCGATGTGCGGACCACCCTGCTCGCCCTCGCGGGCAGTGCGGAGTGGACCGGAGCACGGCCACGCGCGTTGCCGCCGGTGCCGGCAGCCACTCCCCCGCCCGGCGGTGACGCGTCCTACCTCGCCGCCCGTGAGGTGCTGATGCGGGCCGGTGTGCCGATGGCCGACGCGGCCACGGCGAACTCCGCCGCCGAGGCGGTCGAGATCAGCAGACGCTGGCCGGGCCGGACCGTGTTGAAAGTCGCGGAGCTGGCACACAAGACCGAGGTCGGCGGCGTGGTGTTGGGCCTGCGGACCGAGGAGGAGGTCGCGGCGGCCTACCGCGAACTGACCCATCGTCTCGCGGTGCCCAGCCTGGTCGTGGAGCGCATGGACGAGCGCCCCGGGGTCGTGGAGATGCTCGTCGGAGTCAGGCGCGACCCGGTGTTCGGCCCGGTGATCGTCGTCGGCACGGGTGGGGTCACCGCGGAACTGTGGCGGGACACCGCTCTCGAACTGGCCCCGGTGACCGAAGAGCAGGCCGCACGGATGCTCACCCGGCTGCGCGGCTACCCGCTGCTGCTCGGGTGGCGCGGCGCTCCCGGCACGGATCTGGCCGCCCTCGCCCGATGTGTCGCGGCGGTGTCCCGCATTCCGCGGGCCGAGCCGCACGTCGCGGCCTGCGAGATCAACCCACTGCGAGTGGCGCCCGACGGCGTTGTCGCCGTGGACGCACTGCTGACGTGGAACGGTATGACAGAGGAGATGTACCGATGACCGACCCCGCCAGCCCCTTCTCCGGACGCGTCGCCGTCGTCACCGGCGGTGGTTCCGGTATCGGCAGGGCCGTCGCGACCCGCTACGGCGCCGGTGGCGGCACCGTGGTCGTCTGCGGGCGGCGCCGAGAGCCGTTGCAGGAGACCGCCGAACAGATCAGGGCCGCGGGCGGGGAGGCCGATGCCGTCGTCCTCGATGTGCGGGACGCCGACGCCGTCGCCACCGCGTTCGCGACCGTTCGTGAGCGGCACGGGCGAATCGACGCACTCGTCAACAACGCCGCGGGCAACTTCGTCTGCCCCGGCGAGAAGCTCAGTCCCGGCGGCTGGCGAGCCGTCATCGACATCGTGTTGAACGGGACGTTTCACTGCACGCGGGCCGCGGCGGACACGATGCTCGGGCAAGGCTCCGGCAGCGTGCTCTCGGTTATCGCCAGCTATGCCTGGCACGGTCATCCCGGCACGGTGCACAGCGCGGCAGCCAAGGCGGGAGTGCTCGCCATGACCCGAACCCTGGCCGTGGAGTGGGCGGACCGTGGAGTCCGGCTGAACTGCATCGCTCCCGGTCCCACGGAGACGGCGGGCGCGGGCGCGGCACTGTGGGCCGAGCCCGCCAGTCGCGAGCGGGTGCTCGCGAGCGTGCCGCAGGCCAGGACGGCGGGCACCGGCGAGATCGCCGAGGCCGCGGCTTTCCTGCTGGACGATCGCGCCGCCTACATCACCGGCGAGGTACTGACCGTGGACGGCGGCCAATGGCTCGGCAAACAGGTCTACGGCACCCCACTGGCGCAGTTGCGGGAGGCTGGCGATGATCGGCGCTGAGTACCAGGGAGACGTGTTCGTCGACGGCGTCTGGCGGCCGGTCCCGGCGAAGGTCGCGGTGCACGATCCCGCGACCGGAGCCGTCGTCGGCCACGCCGCGGACGCCGGGGCCGGGGACGCCGACCGGGCGGTCGCCGCCGCGGCACGGCAGTTGCCAGTATGGGCGGAGGTGCCGTACCCGGCGCGCGCGGCCGTGCTCGCGGATCTGGCGGGCCGGTTGCGGGAGCGGCGTGCGGAGTTGATCGACACGGTGGTCGCCGAGGTCGGTTGCCCGGTCACCGTCACCGCCGAGTTCCAGGTGGACGTGGCGATCGAGGTGGTGGAGCACTACGCCGCACTCGTTCGCACCAGGACGGGGCGCGAGGAGGTGGCCAACTCGGTACTGCATGAGGTGCCCGCCGGTGTGGTCGCCACGATCACGCCGTGGAACTACCCGCTGTACCAGCTGGCGGCCAAGGTGGCCCCGGCACTCGCGGCAGGCTGCACGGTCGTCGCCAAGCCTGCCGAGCTGACTCCGTTGAGCGCGTACCTGTTCGCCGAGGCGATCTCCGAGACCGCGTTGCCACCCGGTGTGTTCAACCTGGTACCCGGTTCCGGTCGCGTCGTCGGTGCGGCGCTGGCGGCGCACCCGGACGTCGACGTGGTCTCCTTCACCGGCTCCACAGCGGTGGGCACGCAGGTGATGGCCGCGGCCGCGGGTTCGGTCAAGCGGGTCTGCCTCGAACTCGGCGGCAAGTCCGCCAGCGTCGTGCTGCCGGAGGCGGACATCGAGGAAGCGGTGGCCGCGACGGTCGCCTCGGCCACTCTGAACTCCGGGCAGACGTGTAGTGCGTGGACCCGGCTGGTCGTGCCGGAGCACCACTACTCCATGGTGCTGGAGCAGGCCGAGGCAGGAATGCGAGCGGTGCGCGTGGGCGATCCCCGCGATGCGGGGACTGAGAACGGGCCGTTGGTTTCGGCCGACCAGCGGGAGCGGGTGGCCGGCTTCGTCAGCAGAGCGGAGGCGAGCGGGGCCCGGGTACTCGGGCGGCGCGGCGACCTGCCCGGGTACGGGCACTACTGTTCCCCGCTCGTTGTCGCGGATTCCGCTCCGGACTGGGAGATCGCGCAGGAGGAGGTGTTCGGGCCCGTGCTCGTGGTGCTGCCCTACCGCACCGAGGTCGAAGCACTGCGAATCGCCACCGGAACGCGGTATGGGTTACATGGCGCGGTCTGGGGTGAGCCTGAACGAGCGGCGGACCTCGCGCGGCGGATGCGGACCGGTCAGGTCGACGTGAACGGTGCCGCCGCCACCCTGCGGGCCCCGTTCGGTGGCCTCAAGCAGTCGGGCATCGGTCGCGAACTCGGCCTCGAAGGACTACGCGAGTTCGTCGAGTTGGTCGCGGTGCAGCGGTAGCCCGCTACCCTGCACTCCCCCGCTGAACCTGGCGTGTCCACCGGTTATCGCATCGCTGCCGTCGGCGGAGACCGCGAACTCGCCGGACGGCCACGCGCGGGCGGCGCCGACTCCGGCGGACGCACGGGGCGCGGCGGTGTGCGGCCGTCCGCGACACCTGGTCAGGTGTAGCCTGAAAGAGCGCGAAACTATCGCCACGGTCTCCCGGTGCCATTCGCACCGCTTGATTTCGAGCACAAGCACGAACGGGAGCGGTATGCCCACGACCGACGCGAATCCAAGCGCCTCCAGCACCGGCGAGTACCGCACGAACGGGTGCGCGGCCTGCGATCACCCACTGAGTACGCACGACCAGATCGCGAACCGCTTCTGCCGCGCCACCACCGCCGGTTCGTATCGGCGCGGTTGCGTCTGCACGACACGTAACAAATCCTGATCTGCGCGAACTGCCGCGACGAGTTCTCCGGCTCGCGAAACGGAGCAGGTTTCTGCAGGCCGGTTCCGCCAAGTCACCACCACGCCGTCCTTCGTTTGGGTAGCGTTCGGCGGTATGCGAAGACTGCCGTGGCGGGCGGCTCCCCGGGCGGCGCTGGCAAGCCCTCTGACCTTGGTCGCCGCCACCGTGACCGCGTTACTGGCGTGCTTTCTGGCCTCTGCCACCGTGCTGCACGCCTCGGCCGCAAGCGGAGCCGCCGTCGACTACCAGTCGGAAAGCGCCTGCCCCGACGCGCACGGACCAACCGTCACCGGCCGGGCGATCTATTTCGAGGACATTCCCCGTATCGCCGACACGGTTCGGCGAAACGCCGCCGAGCACGGTTTCGGCACGCCGCAGATCGCCATGTACACCCCGAATCTGCCGAACGTCGAGTTCGGCGGCACGAGTTACAAGACCAGACTCGGTTACACCGACGGCGGCATCGAGCGTCTCCAGATCATCAACGGTGATCCAGGCCGTCCTGGACTGTCGATGGGTGGCAATCTCGCACTGCAGGAGCAGATTCCGGTCGGCACCAGGGGCCAGCGCGGTTCGATGCCGCCGATCGTCAGCCTGCACACCGATCTCGAAGAACCCGTGCCGCGCTGGTGGTGTTCGCAACGAGACATGGCCGTACAGCAGCGAATCATCGATCCGCCCGGTGGTGCGGTGGTCTTCGCCAACAACAGGGAGGATTTCGTCGCCGCCGCGCGTGCGGCGGGTTCCGACGGAGTCGAGTGGCTCAACATAACCTTCCCCGGGCCCGCACCGCGCACGCTGGACGAGGCCTACGACCAGGCGCGCAGGTCCGAGGCCGCGGTCGGCGAAACCCGGGCGGAACTGGAACGTCTTGACCTGGCCGGCGGGATCAATGCCGGCGTGCCGTTCGCACGTTCTGTGGAGATCGCGCAGAAGGCGCAGACGAACGTGCTCGGCTCCATCCTTCCGCTGGCGCTGATCAGCGTCCTGGTCGCCATCGCCGGAGTCGGCACCGTCGGTCTGCAGTGGTACCAGCGACGACACAGTGTGGCTCGGCTGCTCGCCGCGCGCGGTACGAGCCCGGCGGGTATCGGCCTTCTCGCCGTGGCCGAACTCGGTCTGCCTCTGGTGGCGGGCGGTGTGTCCGGATCGGCTCTCGCGTGGCTACTGCTCGACAGCTACGGCCCGCCGGGCTCCGCGAGCGCAACCGCGGCGGCGACCGCCGCCGGGGCGGCCGGGGCCGTCCTGCTGTTCGCACTCGGACTACTCGCGGCGGTAGTAGCGCGTCGCACCCACCGTGAGTTCCAACTCGGCCGCCTGCACGGAACGGGCCGTGGCCGGATCCTGCTCTGGATCCCCTGGGAACTGGTGACCGCGGCCCTTGCACTGATCGGCTGGCTCCGGCTCGTGCGCTACCGCCAGTCGTCCGGATCGCTCAACCCCCTGCCCCAGGTGGACCCGATCGCCCTGACCTACCCGGTATTCGTCGTCCTCACGGCCGCGCTGATCGCCGCGCGACTGGCCTGGCTGATACTGCGCCTCTCCCCTCGCGCCGTGTTCTGGTCCCGGCCCACCCTGCAACTGGCGATCCGGCGAATGGCCAGCGCACGGGCTCCAGTGGTCGCCGTACTGACGATCGGTGTCGTCGCCATCGGCACGCTGTCGGCGGGAAACGCGATCGCGGACGCGCAACGGCAGTCACTCGACACCAAGTCCGGCACGTTCGTCGGCGCCAACTCACGCGTGGACACCGAGCAACCGGTAGGGCTGGGTGAAACCCCGCTGCCCGCGCCACTTCGCGACAGCAGCACCGTGGTCGGTGAGCTGACCGGTACCGGCAGCGTCGTGCTGGTCGTCGAACCCGCCAAGATCGGCTCGGTGGCTTGGCTGGACGGAGTCCCGGACGCCGGAGCACTGTTGCGAACGCTCGACGGGGCCACCGGCCCCGGCACTCCCGCCATCCGGGTGGGGCACACGCCGGAACAGTCGGCCGCGCTTCCCGGCCTTCCCGACGCCAACCCCGTCGCGGACGTGCCGGTGTTCCCGATCATCGGCTCGCAGCCCGGATATGTCATCTCCCGGGACGCGCTCACGCCGGACCAACTCGACTCCGTACCGCGCTGGAGCATCCTGTCCTCGTGGTCGCTGGACGATTTGTCCGTGGCACTGGCCGATGGGGGAATCCTCCAGCTGAACCCGATGAGCCGCGCGACCGCGCTCGACGCGTTGCCGTTCTACGTCGTGGAGTGGAGCTTCGCCTACGTCACCATGCTCGGGGCCGTACTCGGCCTCGTCGCGGCACTGGCCCTGCTCGTGGCCGTCGAGGTACGCAGGAGACAGAACGCCCTCGCGGGTGCACTCGTGTTGCGGATGGGGTTGCGCCCACGTGCCCTGCTCGGCAGCTACATCCTGGAAGTGGGTGCGCTCGCCGGACTCGCCGTGCTGACCGGCGTCGTTTGCGGAGCGGCCGTCGCCGGGATCTCGGTGCCCCGGTTCGATCCTGCCGGGTGGCTGGCCCCGCGGTCGGAACTGCCCGACCTCACCCCGTTCGTGCTGGGTGTGTTCGCGGCCGGCGCCATCGTCGTGGCCCTCGCCGGTTGGCTCGCGATGCGCTCGGTGCGCACCGCCCGGACCGCGGAGTTGCTACGTGCCTAGCCCGGAACACGTCTTCGACCTGCACGAGGTCGGCGTCGACTACGTCACCCCCGCGGGCGTCGTGAGCGGAGTGCACGACGTCACGCTCGCCGTGCCCTCGGCCGGCATCACGGTACTGGCCGGCCCGTCCGGCTCGGGGAAATCCACGCTGCTGCGGGTGCTGGGCCTGTTCGAACAGCCCGCAAGGGGCCGCCTGTGCTTTCGGGGGACCGACGTCGGCGGCCTCGGCCACGCGGGACGCAGGGCCATCCGTCGCCGCGACCTCAGTCAGGTGTTCCAGAACCCGACCGACAACCTGCTGGACTATCTCAGTGCCGGCAAGAACCTGCGGGCGGCAGCCGAATCCGCGAACCGGGATTGCGACTCCGAGGCACTTCTCGATCAGCTCGGGCTCGGCGGAACGGCTTCGTGGCCGGTAACCGCGTTGTCCGGCGGGCAGCAGCAACGGCTGGCGTTCGGTTGCGCACTCGCGCGCGGGTCCTCGGTGATCCTCGCGGACGAACCGACGTCACAACTGGACGAGCAGTCGGCCGATCTGGTGCTCGACACCTTGCGCGACCTGGCCCGCCACGACGTCGCGCTGGTCGTCACCTCGCACGACGAGCGACTGATCGAGCTGGGTACGCGGGTGGTCCGGCTGACCGCGGGACGAGTGGACGAGAACGGGGACCCATGACCGAACTGGCACATCCTGCCGTGCACGCCGTCGATCTGCACCGGCGGTTCCCACATCCGAGCGGCGCGGTATCGGTACTGCGGGGCCTGGAGTTGCGGGTGTCGCGGGGAGAACTGGTGACCGTGTCCGGCAGATCCGGTTCGGGCAAGAGTTCCCTGCTGGCCCTGCTCTGCGGGTTCGACTCACCAGACTCGGGCACGGTCCTGCTCGACGGAGAGCCGATGAACGGGGCACCTTCCTGGCACACCTGCGCGGTTCTGCCCCAGGCGCTCGGACTCGCCACCGAGCTGACCGTGGCCGAGAACGTCGCCTTGCCGCTGCGGCTCCGCCCCGACCTTCGGCTCAGCGCCGCGGCGATCACCGACAGGGTGCGCGAACTGCTCACCGAGCTGGGGGTGGGTGAGCTGGGCGAGCGTTACCCGCTGGAGGTCTCCTTCGGGCAACAGCAACGGGTGGCGCTGGCCAGAGCGGTCAGTGGCAGGCCGGCCGTGCTGCTCATCGACGAACCGACCGCGCATCTCGACGCCGGCAGCACTCCCGCCGTGCTGCGGATGCTGCGCAGGTGCGCCGACGAAGGCGCGGCGCTGATCGTGGCGACACATGACGAAGCCGTGCACCGGATCGCCGATCGCAGGGTCGGGCTCCGAGAAGGAGTCCTGATCGACATGTGATCTGGGATGCCGCCGCGCTTCCGTAGTATCAACAGTGATGCGACGGTACAGGTGGTGGTTCGGGGGGCTGGCGCTGACGGCGGTCGTCGTCCTCGTCGCGGTGTTCGCACTTCTCGGGCGGCAGTCACCGGGCCCGCAGGACGATCTACCCGGCCCGCCTGGCACCGGACCGCTCACCGTCGTGGCCATGGGAGACAGCACGCTGTCCGGTGAAGGGGCGGGAAACTACCTGCCGGAGACCAACGGGTTGAACGGGAACTGGTGTCATCGCTCGCCCAACGCCTCCGTGCACAAGATCGATCTGCCCGGCCCGGAGGAGACGATCAACCTGGCCTGCTCCGGGGCGCCGTCGGCCCAGGTCGCCCTCGGCGACATCAGGCAGTGGACCGAACCGTCGCAGGCCCAGCGACTCGCCGAGCTGACAAAGACCCACCGTGTTTCCGCCGTCGTCGTCGCCCTCGGCGCGAACGACGACCCACATTTCTCCGGTCTGATCTCGGAGTGCTTCCGCGCATGGTTCAGCGATCGTGTTCCGCCCTGCAGCGACCGCGTCAAGGCCGACTGGCAGCGGCGAGTCGACGCGATGGTGCCGAAGGTCGTCGGAGCGGTCGAGGACATCCGCAAAGTCCTGCGCCGCGCCGGGTATGACACCGAGGACTATCAGCTGGTCCTGCAGTCCTACGCGGCACCGATCGGGCCGGACATTCCCGAGGAGTACCGCTCACTCAACGGCTGTCCATTCCGGATCGAGGATCTGCGATGGGTCAAGCAGGAGGCCGTCAAGACCCTCGCCGCGGGTTTACGGGAGGCCGCCGCGCAGACCTCGGCCCGGTTCCTCGACTTCTCCTCCGCCGGCTACGGGCACGAGGCCTGCAGCGGCGGCGACGACCCGAGCTCGGAGTGGTTCAGCAGGCTCACCGTGCAGTGGACCGACCTCACCGACGCCGATCGTGCGGGGCACGCGATCCAGGATTCCTTTCACCCCAACGCCGCGGGACACGCACAGTTCGCGAGGTGTGTCACCGAGTTCCTCGGCACGGCCGACCCAGCCGCGGCCTGCCTCGAAGGCGACGACGGCCGGCTGCATGCCGCGACGGTGGCAGGACCGCTGAACTGAGCTGGCCGTGACCGCCCGGGCACGTGGCCGCGATCGTCATCCAGGCAGTACACAGGCGATGAGGTCGCGCAGCTCGCGACGGTCCGGGGCGCGGTCGGCGAGCAGGCAACGCAGGCTCAGCCCGTCGAGCAGGGCGGTGAGGGCCGATGCGCGGACAGGACCGACGAGCCCGGCCAGCGTTGCGGCGACGGCGTCGTTGTATCGGTTCGCCGTCGCCCGTAGCGCCGGTCGGCGCAACGCGGCCAGGTACAGCTCATAACAGACGATCGACCGGGTGCGCCAATCGCCGAAACAGTAGTCGAGCACGCGATCGGCCAGCATGCCCTCGAGATCGGCTTCCTGTTTCCCGGACGGCAACCAGCCGGCCTCGTGCGCCAGAAACCGGTCGGTCGCCCGTTCCAGCGCCACTTGGATCAGATCGTCACGGGAGGCGAAGTGATACGTCGTCGATCCGAGCGGAACATCGGCGCGTTGCGCGACCGCCCTGTGCGTCAACGCCTCGATGCCGAGTTCGGCGATCACCGCTTCGGCGGCGTCGGCGATACGCTCGCGCCGATGGGGGTCGTGTCGCCGGGCACGCCGTGGCTGCCCGCGTCGTGTCTCAGCCGGGCGCGACATCAGTGCGCACCACCGAGATTGAGCACCACCACTCCCCCGATGACCAGCACGATCCCGGCCACCTTCGTCCAGGTGAACGCCTCTCCGAGCAGCAGCACGCCGATGATCGCGACGAGCGCCGTACCCAGTCCGGCCCACAGCGCGTACGCGGTGCCGACCTCGAAGGATTTGAGGGCGAAGGTCAGGAAGGCGAACGCGGCAAGGTAGCCGACCGCCATCCCGACACTCGGCCACAGGCGGGTGAAGCCTTCCGACAGTTTCATGCAGGTGGTCGCGAAGACCTCGGTGAGGATCGCACTGATCAGGAACACCCAGCTCATCCGTACCACCCTGTCGCTCATCGTGCGGAAACCGACATGTACAAGTGTACATAACGGCGGGGGTGCGGGGCGGGTTGTTCGTCGCGTGATCCGCCGCGCTACAGCGGGCGAAGCCAGCCGTTCAACTCCCGTAACCCGCGGCACTCCGCCCAATCCGGCACATCGCCGGGGTTACAGCGTCGGCGAGCGCCCCTCGAACGGCGTGGACAGTACGACGGTTGTCCGGGTGGACACCTTGGCGACCTCGCGAATCCGCCGCAGCAGGTCCTCCAGACCGAGCGGCGACGCGACCCTGACCAGCAGGATGTAGGACTCGTCCCCGGCCACGGAGTAGCACGACTCGATCTCGGTGATGTGTTCCAGCCGCTGCGGATAATCGTCGGGTGCGGCCGGATCGTTGGGGGTCAGCGAGATGAGCGCGGTCAGCGGAAGCCCGATCTGCTCGCCGTCCAGGCGTGCGGTGTAACCGCGAATGACACCGCGCTGTTCCAGTCGCCGGACCCGCTGGTGCACCGCCGACACCGAGAGCCCGACCCGTTCGGCGAGATCGGTGAAACTGCGCCGTCCATCGGCGGCGAGTTCCCTGGCGATCGCCTGGTCGAGAGGTTCCAGAGGGCCGGCGGTCATGCGTCGAGCACGACGAGTTCGTGCGGCCGGTTGTTCAGCGGCTCCACCCCGTCGGCTGTGACGACGACGATGTCCTCGATGCGCGCGCCCCACCGGCCTGCCTGGTAGATCCCCGGCTCGATGCTGAACGCCATGCCCTCTTCGACGGGCAGGTCGTTGCCGCCCATGATGTAGGGCTCCTCGTGCACGTCCAGGCCGATGCCGTGGCCGGTGCGGTGGATGAAGAACTCGCCGAACCCGGCGTCGGCGATGACGTCCCTGGCGGCGCCGTCGATTTGGGCCGCGGTCACGCCGGGGCGCACGATCTCCACGGCCGCGCGCTGGGCCGCGAGCAGGACGGCGTAGGTGTCTTCGACGTCGCTGCCCTTCGGCGATCCGAGCGCGTAGGTACGGGTGGAGTCCGAGTTGTAGCCCTCGGGAATCGGGCCGCCGATGTCGACCACGACGACGTCCCCGCGCTCGATCACCCGGTCGGAGACGTCGTGGTGCGGGCTGGCGCCGTTGGCTCCCGAACCGACGATGACGAACTCGGCCCCGGTGTGGCCCTCGTCGACGATCGCGGCCGCGATGTCGGCGCCCACCTCGGCCTCGGTGCGGCCGGGGCGCAGCCACTCGCCCATCCTGGCGTGCACTCGGTCGATCGCGGCACCGGCCTTGCGCAGCGCCGCGATCTCGGCCTCGTCCTTGCGCATCCGCAGTTCTCGCACCACTGGTCCAGCGAGTGTCTGCTCCGCCGAGCCCAGCGCACCGCGCAGCGCGAGGACGTGCAGGGCGACCATGGTGTCGCTGACAGCCACCCGCCCGGGCGTGCCGAGCCGGTCAGACACCAGCCGGTAGGGGTCCTCGCCGTCGACCCAGGTCACGACCTCGATACCGAGTTCGTCCATGGGAACGTCCGCGTAGCCGGGAGCCTCGAGCTTGGGCAGCACGAGCGCGGGCGGGGCATCGCCCGCGGGAACGACGAGAGTGGTCAGGCGCTCGAACGAGCCGCCAGCCTGGCCGATCAGGTACCGCAGATCGGAGCCCGGAGCGATCAGCAGCGCGTCGGTGTCCGCGTTCGCCGCCGCATCACGGGCGCGGTCAAGGCGGGCACGCAGGCTCGCGACGTCAGGGGCGGGAGTGTGAAGAGAGCGACGCGACATGGCCCGAGCGTAGCCGGAGACGGTAGGTGACTGCCGAGGTGCCCGGGTGCCCCGGCGTAGCGAGGCGCACGCGGAGCGGAGCCTGCGGAGCGAGGCCGATGGGCGCTGTGCGTAGCCGGAGACGGTAGGTGACTGCCGAGGTGCCCGGGTGCCCCGGCGCAGCGAGGCGCACGCGGAGCGGAGCCTGCGAAGCGAGGCCGTCCCGTCAGCCGCAGCCGAGGCACAGGAACGGCCGGCGCAGCGGATCCACCGCGTTCGCCTCCGCCAGCGCCAGCGCGGGGGACACTCCCGACGCCAGCCGCTCGTGCAGGGCGGACATCGTCTCGGCCGCGGCCTGATCACCCACCCTGGCCACCGCTCCGACCACGGTTCTCGCACCGCTGGCCAACAGGGTTCCGGCGAAGCCGAGCGCCTCCTCCCCCGGCCGGATGTGACTCATCGCCAACTCGCACGCGGCGAGCACGACGTGTTCCGGTGGTGCGCCGAGCCGGGTTGTCTCGTGGGCGAAGATGGGGCCGTCAACGAGATCGAGCCGGGAGAACAGTGCGTTCGCCGGTTCGTGGGTGCCGTGCGCGACGAGGTGCGCCAGCCGGGAACCGTCGAGCGCGGCCAGCACCGCTGAGCTGGTCGCGTGTTCGCCGTCGACCACTCCGGCCTGCGGGTACACCGAGCGCAGCTGGCGTACCTCGCCGATCGCCCCGGGCACCCCTGGTCCACCGACGAGCACGACCGGACTCGAAGTGCCGGGCTCCTTCCGGTCCGCGGCCGCCACCCCGGCCGTCGCCGAGGGAACCACCGAAACGGGCCGGGCACGCAGTGAGGGCAGTACCGACCACGGCAGCGAGTAGAGGGGACCGATCGGCACGACCACGAGTTCCCGGTCGCCTATCAACTCCAGCAGTGGCTGGACCAGGAGCCGGTCCAGGAGGTCGGCGCGCCTGCGTGCGGAATTCGCCACGGCGTCGGCGAGTGCCGACGGGAGGTGGTCGGGGGCGAGGGCGTCGAGGTCGGCGTGCAGTTGCCGGGCCGTTTCCTCCGTCTCGGCCAGCGAACCCAGGCGTACGAGCCGGAACCCGCCGTCGCGGGCCACGACGGCGAACAGTTCGCCTTCGCTGGCGGCGAGACTGACCAGCACGCGGTCGCCGAGCCGGCGGGTGATCTCCTCGGGAGCGCACACGGGACGCGGTTTGCCCCATTGGCTGGTGTACCAGCCGAGCCTGCTGGCTTCCCGTTGCAGCCAGGCGTAGCGCTGTTCGAGCGAGCCGACCGGCTTACCCTCGAGCCGGTGCTGCTGCACCGTTCGTTGCACGTGACGCATTTCGTTGATGTGCTTGGCCAGCACCGGGTCTTCGACGGCGGGTAGCGGCTCGTACCGGTACACCTGTGCCCTGGTTCGTTCCTGCCAGGCGAGGACCCGGCGAGCGCCAGCCTGACCGCGGGCCTTCTCCAGCAGCAGCCGGACCGCGAGGCTGCCCAGTTCCTGACCGTGCACGGCGGTTCCGCAGAGCAGGTCGAGCCCGCCCATCCGGTCGCGCGCCCAGCCCAGTTCCGTCAGCCCGGCCCGCGCCTGGGCGAGTGCGGAACGGTGCCTGCCTGTGGCCACCGCCAGCTCCGCCGTGCACAGCCGCAACAACATCCGGTGGTCGACCGGGGTGGTGCGGTGTGGCCGTGGGACGCGCGCGAGTCCCTTCGCGGCGGCATCGAGTGAGCCACGGCGGATCAGCAGCCGGACCGCGAGCAACCGGGCGACGGCGGACTCGTCCCGTAGTCCCAGCCCGGCGAGCCGGTCGGCGAGATCGCCTAGGTCGCTGACCAGCCGGGCAGGGGACCGGGCCAGCGGGCCGTCGAGAATCACGAGGGTTTCGGCACGCAGCCGAGTGAGCATGGCGACCTCGGCCCAGGAGTGGTGGCCCCGCCGCAGAAAACTACGGCGGGCCTCCCGCGCCAATTGCACGGCCGTGTCGAGATCGCCCAGCAGGATGGCCGCGGCGGCACGGGCCACCTGGGCCTCGGCGACGTCCTGGACCACGCCGTTGCGCTGCAGTTCCGTCAGCGCCTCGTCAAGGTGTTTCGCTGCCTCTTCGGCCAGTCCCGCTGTCAGTAAGGCCTTGGCCTGGTCGAGTTGAATCTTCGGCAGCGAACCGGGTCCCTCCTCCGCGAAGATGCGGGCGGCCTGTTCGTAGTGGTCCAGGGCCGCGGGAACATCTCCGACCAGGTGCGCCTGATCGCCGAGGTTGTGCCGGATTTTCGCTTCGAGCAGGCGATAGCCGTGGTTCACCGCCAGGGTCAGGCTTCTCCTGAGATCGGCGAGTGCGGCGTCCGGATGATTCATCAGCAGGTGGACATGCGAGCGGTTGAGCAGATTGCGCGTCAGAAGCAGCCGGTTCTCCGGTATGCGCTCGTCCAACGTGGGCAGGATGACGTCGAGCAGGTCGAGCGCCTCGCGAAGCCGCCCCGTGCGGAACATGATCACGGCGTGCTGCAGGCCTCTCACCGCGGTCAGCGACTCACGGCGTTGGCCATCGGGCAACTGCTCCAGCACTCGGTCGGCGCGAGCGAGGTGAGCCAGCCCTGCCTTCGTGGACACGGTCTCCGCGATCGCGGAGGCAAGGCTGATCATGCTGCGCGCGCGCAGCACCAGAATCTCGATGTCGCTGTCGTCGCGATGCCGGGCATCGAGCTGTCGAAGCCCCTGGGTCAGCAGTCGTGCGGCCTCGGCGGGGCGCTGGTCGGCGGCCGCGCGGGCCGCGCGCTCGTACAGTCGGCGCGCTCGGACGACGGTGGCTGGATCAGGTGGTGAACCGCGCACGGGACCAATAGGAGCACACCTCGCAATTCCACCTGCCGTCCGGCCGACTAAAGAATGACTGTCGGCGTGACGACAGTACGCCCAGAGGCGCTACCGCCGACTGTGACCACGATCTGGGTGGTGCCCCGGGGAACGTGATCGAGCACGAACCGTCCGCCCTCGTCCGCGACGGTGCAGGACGAGCCGTGCTCCGAGACGCGGACCTCCACTCCGAACTCCCCCGCCGGCACCAGCCAGCCGTCGATCCGGTGGTGCATCCCCACGCGCGTGAGGTTGATCATCACGGTGAGGTCGCTGACGGTGAACGTGATCGTGCCCTCGTCGGTTCCGCGTACCCCGGTCAGCGCGTCGGCGCGCTCCCAGCGAGCCACTTCCACGTCCAGGTTCTCCAGCGCGATCGCGAACTGCACGCGTTCGATCAGACCGTCGGGAACCGGATCGACACTGTCGATCAACCGGTCCAGGTCGGCAAGCAGCGTCTCGTCGTCCGGAAACGCGCTGCGTTCCTGCGAGGTCTCGTTCATGCCGTGCCCCCTTCGCGTTCGAGGAGGCCGCGCATCATGATCAGGCAGCGTCCACGTGTTGGTCCGATGCTGCCGTGGGGCATGCGTAAGGCGTCCGCGACCAGACGGTATTCGGTGCGCCCGGCGAGCACGGTCAGCTTGAGCAGCTCCTGGCAGCGCTGCGGCAGTTTGGTGAAGGCGGACCAGAGTCGGCGATCGCGATCGGACCTGAGTGCTTCACCATCAGGTGTCGGCTGGTCGGAGGGCATGTTCTCAGCGAGTTCATCCGTCAGCGGCACCGGTGGGATCTTCCGGCCGTGCACCCGCTGTGCTTCTCGCCGGGCTGTCGTGATCAGCCACGCGGCGAGCGCCCTCGGGTCCTTCAGCTGCTGCAGATGACTGAACAACGCCAGCCACACGGTCTGCACCACGTCTTCGGCGGCGTGCCGGTCGAGTCCGTTACTGCGGGCGACATGCCACAGCAGTGGACTCAACTCCGCGACAAGCCGGTTCATCGCGGCACGGTCGCCTGCCCGCGCGGCATGCAGGCATGCCGCGTACAGCTCGTTGCCCTGCAGGCCCTCCCACGGAGGGTCTGCCTCCACGGTCTGCGCATCGGCCACCGTATGTGCCCCACTTCGGTCGACTGCTGTTGATGTCGGCGGTCGCAGTATCCCGGTCGTATCGCGCTCAGTGAGCACCAAAAGGCAACCTGAATGCATCTCTCACTCGTTCGGAGCAGTAGTTGTAGTTGTTCTGGGGTTGCCGACCGGCGCCGACAGTGTCGGCCCGGCCGGCGTCCCCACCCACCCCAGGCGGATCCTCCCCCGAACCCGCCCGACCCCCTTCGGGGTGGGCCAGCCTCACGTTGACCTGTCCGCCGGCGATCACCCTGCCCCCAAGGCATTTTCCGGCACACGGAAC
>NZ_PQHZ01000058.1 GCF_003385185.1 Amycolatopsis palatopharyngis
CCCCAATGCCACATTGGGGACATCCACCCCCCGCCGCCACCGCCCCTCACCCCGATGGCGCGAAGCGCCGAGCCCCCCGCAAACCACGGGAGACGTACCCAAGGTGCCCAACGCACCGTGGGGGTCCGGGGGCTCGGCCCCCGGGTGCAATGACGAAACCCCACCCCGCGAAGCCGCGAAGCGGCAAGCAGGGTGGGGCTGATGGGGTGAGTGACGGGACTTGAACCCGCGACTTCCTGGACCACAACCAGGTGCTCTACCAACTGAGCTACACCCACCATGGCGAGGAACCGGCTTGCGGTACCTCGGCTGGAACATCGTAGCGTGCGGTGCGGAGCGGCTCGCACCGGGTTCGGTGATTACTCGCTCTCGGTGCCGAGGACGAGGGCCGCGGCGGCCCTTGCCTGGTCACTGCTGGGGCCGGGCTGGGGGACGAACGCCGTCCTGCGGTAGTAGTCCAGTTCGCCGATGGATTCGCGGATGTCGGCCAGTGCGCGGTGGGCGAGGCCCTTCTCCGGCTTGGCGTAGTAGATCCGCGGATACCAGCGGCGGACGAGTTCCTTCACCGACGAGACGTCGACCATCCGGTAGTGCAGGTGTTCGTCAAGGGCGGGCATGTCCCTGCTGATGAACCCGCGGTCGGTGGCGATCGAGTTGCCCGCCAGTGGCGCGTTGCGCGGTTCGGGCACGTACTCGCGTACGTAGTCGAGCACGCGCTGCTCTGCCTCGGCAAGGGTGATCTCGGACCGCCTGACCTCCTCGGTCAGCCCGGAGTGGGCGTGCATTTCCCTGACGACGTCCGGCATCGTCGCCAGCACGTCGTCTTCGGCGTGGATGACGAGGTCGAGTCCCTCGCCGAGCACGGTCAGCTCGGCGTCGGTCACCAGCACGGCGATTTCGATCAGCGCGTCCTTGGCGAGGTCGAGCCCCGTCATCTCGCAGTCGATCCAGACAAGGCGATCAGTCACCGGGGCACCCTAACGCCCCGTGCGCGGTCACCTGCTCACGACCTGCGGAGTCCGGATAGGGGTCACCCGTCTGGTGACATCGGGGGTGACGCGGTGGGGGTGGCGCGAACTCGTGCTGGACCTCTAGCTAGGTCGAAGTTGCAGGCTTGTGCGTATGACGCCGACTGCGGCGAAGGCCGCATCCTCCCGTGGCACCGGGGTGCTGTGGACGCCCGAACATCGCACCGCGAGTGCTGGGCTCGTGCTCGTGGTCACGCTCGTCGCTTTCGAGAGCATGGGCGTCGCAACCGCGATGCCGACGATGGTGGCCGAACTGCACGGCGAGGCCCTCTACGCGTGGCCGTTCCTGGCCTTCCTCATCGCCAGTGTCGTGGCCACGGTCCTGTCCGGCAGGGCCTGTGACCGCCACGGTCCGAAACCGTCCCTGCTGATCGGTCCGATGATCTTCCTGGCCGGTCTGCTCGTGGCCGGGACGGCAGGCAGCATGCCCATGCTCCTGGCCGGACGGGCGCTGCAGGGCATCGGCACGGGGACGCTGCTGGTGGCCGTGTCGCTGGTGATCGCGTTGATCTACACCGACCGCGAACGCCCGGTGGTCTATGCCGCCAACGCGGCGGCCTGGGTGCTGCCAGCGGTACTGGGGCCACCGATCGCCGGGTTGCTCACCGAACGAGTCGGCTGGCGGTGGGTCTTCCTCGGCCTCACCCCGCTGGTTCTGCTCGGCGCGGGGCTGCTGGTCGCGGTCGTGCGCAGGCTGGGTTCGCCCGCGCCGGCAAGCCCAGGCGCGCGCAGGGCTGGTGTCCTCGCGGCATTCGCGGCCGCGGGCGGGGTCACCGCGCTCACCTGGGCCGCCCAGGATCCCTCGCCGGAGGCGCTGGGATACGGCCTCGCAGGCCTGCTCGCTCTCGGGGTGGCCCTGCGTGGTCTGCTGCCGTCAGGCACCCTGCTCGCCCGGCCTGGCCTGCCGACCGTGGTGGCGTCCCGGGCGCTGATCGCCGCCTCGTTCGCCGGTATCGAGGCGTTCATTCCGCTGACGATGAGCACCGTCCACGGGTTCGGCGCCGCGGCGGCCGGGCTGCCGCTGACCGTTGCTGCGATCGGCTGGACGGCCGGTTCGATACTGCAGGGCCGCTACCCCGATTGGTCCCGCGAGCGGCTGCTTCGGTCGGGATTCTTCCTGGTCGCGGCGGCACTGGGCCTGTTCGCGGTGGTTTCGCAGCCGTGGTCGCCCGGCTGGCCGGTCTATGTCGTCAGCCTGCTCGCCGGAGCGGGAATGGGCGTCGCGATGCCCGCGATCTCGTTGTTGTTGCTGCGGTTCTCCGTTGAGCGGGAACGGGGATTCAACACCTCGGCGATGCAGCTCGGCGACTGGATGGGATCAGCCCTGACGATCGGTCTCGGTGGTGTGCTGCTCGCGGCGCTCGCGTCCGCGGCCCAGCCATCTGCCGCGATGGGCGTGCTCGCGGTCCTGATGGCGACTGTCGCGCTGACCGGCGCGGTGGTGAGCCGGCGGTGGCCGACGGCGGAGTGAGCTCGAAGGTCAGCATCAGGCAGGGCTACCCTGGACAGGCGATGACCTATCTAGACCATGCGGCCACGACACCGATGCTGCCGGAAGCCGTTGCCGCCATGACCGAGGCGCTGCCCGTAGTGGGCAACGCCTCCTCGTTGCACTCCTCGGGACGACGCGCACGGCGCGTGGTGGAGGAGGCCAGAGAGGTGATCGCGCGCGCACTCGGCGCCAAACCTTCCGAGGTCGTCTTCACCGCTGGTGGGACCGAGAGTGACAACCTCGCGGTCAAGGGCATCTACTGGGCCCGCAGGAAGGCGAGCCCCGCCCGCCGCAGGGTCCTGGCTGGAGCCGTTGAGCATCACGCCGTACTCGACACCGTGCAGTGGCTGGCCGACAACGCGGATGCGGAGATCACCTGGCTCGAGGTCGACGCCGCCGGGCGCGTGCATCCGGAGGTCCTCAAGGATGCGATCGGGGCATCCCCGGAAGATGTGGCGTTGGCCACAGTGATGTGGGCCAACAACGAGGTCGGCACCGTCAACCCGATCCCGGAACTGGCGGCGATCTGCGCCGAGCACGACATCCCGCTGCACACCGACGCGGTACAGGCGATCGGCAGTGTGCCGGTCGATTTCGCCGCGAGTGGTGCGAGCGCGTTGACACTGACCGGGCACAAGGTCGGCGGGCCGTACGGCGTCGGCGCCCTGCTGCTGGCGAGGGACACTCCGTGCGAGTCGCTGCAGCACGGCGGCGGCCAGGAACGCAACGTTCGCTCGGGCACCTTGGACGTGCCCGCGATCCACGCGTTCGCCGCCGCGATCCGGGCCGCGACGGCCGACCTGGGGGAGAGCGTGCGCACACTGACTCGGCTGCGTGACGACCTGGTCGAGGCGGTGCTGCGCGAGGTACCGGACGCACGCCTGAACGGGGCACCGACCGGAGAGACGCTCGGTTCGGCGGCGACGCCGGGACGGCTGCCCGGCAACGCACATTTCACCTTCCCCGGCTGCGCGGGCGACAGTCTCCTGATGCTGCTCGACGCCAAGGGAATCGAGTGCTCGACCGGCTCGGCCTGCACGGCAGGGGTCGCGGAGCCGAGTCACGTCCTGCTCGCGATGGGTGCGGATGCCGCTTCGGCCCGGGGTTCGCTCCGGTTCTCCCTCGGGCATACGTCCACTCAGGACGATGTGGAGGCGCTCGCGGGTGCGATCGGCGGCGTGGTGGCAAGGGCCAGGCAGGCAGGGCTGGCAGGAATGCGTAAGCAGAAGGCTGAGGTGTGACTGATGCGGGTACTGGCCGCGATGAGCGGAGGGGTGGACTCCGCGGTGGCCGCCGCACGCGCGGTGGACGCGGGCCACGAGGTCGTCGGGGTGCATCTCGCGCTCTCGGCGAAGCCGGGCACACTGCGTACGGGCTCGCGGGGTTGCTGCACGATCGAGGATTCCCACGACGCGCGCAGGGCGGCGGACCTGCTGGAGATTCCGTTCTACGTATGGGATTTCGCTGAGCGGTTCAGCGAGGAGGTCGTGGAGACCTTCGTCGGCGAGTATGCGGCGGGGCGTACGCCGAATCCGTGTGTCACCTGCAACGAGAAGATCAAGTTCGAGGCGTTGCTCGACAAGGCGATGGCGCTCGGTTTCGACGCGGTTTGCACGGGCCACTATGCCCGACTGTCCGTCGAGGACGATGTCCCGCAGTTGCGGCGCAGCGCCGACGAGGACAAGGACCAGTCCTATGTGCTCGCCTCGCTGACGCCCGAGCAGTTGCGGCACTCGTTGTTCCCGCTCGGTGACTCGCACAAGTCCGAGGTACGGGCCGAGGCGGAGCGGCGCGGGCTCGCGGTGGCGAACAAGCCGGACAGCCATGACATCTGCTTCATTCCAGATGGGGACACCAAGAAGTTCCTCGAGTCGCGGCTGGGCAGCAGGCCGGGTGAACTGGTGGACGCCGAGACCGGTGCGGTACTCGGCGAGCACACCGGGGTGCACGGGTTCACCGTCGGACAGCGGAAGGGGCTCGGCATCGACGCCCCAGCCGCCGACGGGAAACCGAGGTACGTCCTGTCGCTGGAGCCGGTATCGGGCACCGTGAAGGTCGGCTCGGCGAACGACCTCGGTGTCCGCGAGATCCAGGCCGACCGGCCGGTGTGGCCGGACCGTCCCCTGGACGGGCCGACCGAGTGCCTCGCACAGGTGCGGGCGCACGGTGGCACCGCACCCGCGGTGGCCGAGGTGGTGGACGGTCAGGTGAGTATCCGGCTCGGTGAGTCCCTGCGCGGGGTGGCGCCGGGGCAGGTCGTCGTGCTGTATCGCATCGATGACGCGGGTGACCTGGTCCTCGGCAGCGCCAAGATCGCCAGCACAACCGCGGCTTGAATCCGGCTTCTCAGCCTCATTCGCCTGTGCGGCCGTACCACGCTCGCTGCCGTACCCGAGTCAGCCACGGTGCGGGTCCCGTTTTGGGCGTCGCCTCGAAACCGAGGGCTCGACATCCGCAGGCACAGGAGATCTAATCGGGATCTCACAAGCTGATTGTCTCCGGAGGACGCCGATGACGAGCAATGTGGCTCTGCGATCCAGCACCGTCGCCGACGTGTTACGGCGCAGCGCGGCACGGGTGCCCCAGCGGGTGGCCCTGCGGTTCGCCGATCGCGAGTGGACCTACGCCGAGCTCGACGCGGCGGTGAGCAGGGCCGCGGACCGGTTGCTGTCGCTCGGGCTACGCAAAGGCGACCGGGTCGCCGCGTACGGCAAGAACTCCGACGCGTTCCTGATCGGCTTTCTCGCTTGTGCACGGGCGGGACTGGTCCACGTCCCGGTCAACTACAACCTCATCGGGGACGAGCTGGCTTACCTGATCGAGCAGTCCGGCAGTACGGTCGCGCTCGTCGACCCGCTGTTACGTGGGCACGTCGACGCGGTTGGTGAGCGGTCCGGACTCCGGCAGGTGCTGCCGTTGCGCGACGCGGCGGACTCGCTGCTCGACGCGGCCAGGTCCGGGCCGGTGCCCGAACTCGACGTCGAGATCGCCGAGACGGATCTCGTGCAGCTGCTGTACACCTCGGGGACGACGTCGCGGCCGAAGGGCGCGATGATGACGCACCGCGCGCTGGTACACGAGTATCTGTCCTGCGTCGTCGGTCTGGACCTGACCGAGCGCGACGAGCCGTTGCACGTCATGCCGCTCTACCACAGTGCGCAGATGCACGTGTTCCTGTTGCCCTGGCTCGCTGTCGGCGCGACCAACCAGTTGCTCGAGGTGCCGGATCCGGCCGAGATCCTGCGGCGTATCGCGGAGGATCGCCACGGTGCGTTCTTCGCCGCGCCGACGCTCTGGGTCGCGCTCGCGAACCACCCCGACTTCGCCGGACTGGACCTCGGCTCGTTGCGCAAGGCCTACTACGGTGCCTCGATCATGCCGGGCCCGGTACTGCAGCGACTGCGGAAGGCGATGCCGGAGCTCGGGTTCTACAACTGTTTCGGGCAGTCGGAGATCGCGCCGTTGGCGACGATCCTGCGGCCGGAGGAACACGAGCAGCGGCCCGAATCGGCCGGTCGTGCGGCCCTCTTCGTGGAGTTGCGGGTCGTGGACGACACCGGCGCCGATGTGGCCCCCGGCGAGCTGGGCGAAGTCGTCTACCGGTCGCCGCAACTGTGCCTTGGTTACTGGGACAAGCCGGAGGAGACCGCGGAAGCATTCCGTGATGGCTGGTTCCACTCGGGCGATCTGGTGCGGATCGACGACGAGGGCTATATCTACGTCGTGGACCGGATCAAGGACGTGATCAACACCGGCGGAGTCCTGGTGGCCTCACGCGAGGTCGAGGACGCGCTCTACACACATCCCGCGGTCGGCGAGGTGGCTGTCATCGGTCTGCCCGACGACAAGTGGGTGGAGGCCATCACGGCCGTGATCGTGTCCAAACCGGACTCCGAAGCTGTGGTGACGGAGCAGCAGCTCCTCGAGCACCTGCGGGCGCGGCTGTCCCCGTTCAAGGTGCCGAAGGCCGTGCACTTCGTCGAGGACCTTCCGCGCAACGCGTCCGGCAAGATCCTCAAACGCGAGTTGCGCGACAAGTTCGGCGCCGATCAGACCGTCGAGTAGTGCCGCACACCATCGGTCTCCGTCGCGCTCAACTGTCCCTTCAGTACCAGAACGTCGAGGTGTGCCGCGGTTTCGAGCACGGCCAGCGTGCGGTTGAAGATGTCGAGGTCGGCCAGCGCCCGTTTCCTCCTGGTCCAGCCGAGTGCGCCAGCTGACTCGAAGGCCGTGCTCGCGCCAGCCGCCACGGTCTCGGCGGTGGCGGTCAGCCGTTCGTCGTGGTGCGCCAGCAATTCGTCCACCCGGGCATGGGCGCTGGTGGTGACCGGGCCGTGTGCGGGCAGCAGCATCCGGTCGGGTCGTTCGCGGATGAGCCGCAGCGAGTCCAGGTAATCGCGCAACGGCAGCTCGACCGGCTCCGGCTGGAAGCCGATCGACGGAGTGATGTGCGGCAGTACGTGGTCGCCGGAGAAGAGCAGGCCCGCGTTCGGATCGTCGAAGACGACATGCCCCGCGGTGTGTCCTGGCGTGTGCACGATCTCCAGATCGCGGCCGGGCAACACCTCGCGGGAGCCAGGGACGAGCCATTCGTCCGGCAGTTCATAGTCCCGGGCACCTTGGGGGGACGCGCCGAACGTGCTCGCCAGTTCGTCGAGCAGTACCTCGGCACCGGAGTTGATCAGTAGCCTGCCCTGCGCGTGCATCACCCGGGTGTCGGGGTTGGCCGAGGCCTGCACCGAAGGCTCCTCGAGTTTGCCGAGCGCGACAGTGCCGCCGAACTCGCGGCGCAGGGCGATCGCCTGCGTGTAGTGGTCGCGGTGCATGTGCGTGATCAGGAACTCGCCGATGTCGCCGAGGTCCGCCCCGATCGCGCGCAGCGCGGTACGCAGCAACGTCCGCGCCTCGTCCAGTGCCCAGCCGGAGTCGATCAGCACCAGGCCGGCACCGTTGGTCACGGCGTAGACGTTGACCGCCTTCAGGCCGTCGTTCGGCAGCGGCAGGGGGATCCGGTACACGCCGGGTGCGACGGTGTAGATGCCCGGCTCGGTCCAGTCGTTGCTGCTGGTCTCCGGAAGCGGTTCCACGATGACCTCGTTGTCTGTTGGCGTTTACCGGCTGAGTTCTCGATTCGACCAGGGAACAGGCCTCGGCAGGAGGCAGTTGAGACGCGCGTCACCCACAGACCGACCGGTATCCCGGCACGATCATGCGCGGCGGAGTGTGGGCTCGCCGCGCACGGCGTGACAACACCGCCGGCTCGATGGGCCACACTGTCGTTGTGCACGAAGAGTCAGCCCAGGAAGTGAAGTGGCCGCGCGGTGCCGGCACCGGTATCGGATCGATGCCAGGTACGGACGCGGCGGAAACCGCGGCGATCGTCCTCGGCGAGCTGCCCGACCTGCCGTATCTGCCGGAACTGCCCGAACGCGGTGTCGGGGCCGACCTGATCGGCCGGAGCTGCGGCCTGCTGGTCGACCTCGCGGTCGAGGTCGTGCCGAGCGGCTACCGGGTCGCGAGCAGGCCAGGACGGCACTACCGCCGAGCCGTGGATCTCATGCGCTGGGACCTCGACGCCCTCGAGGACGCCCGGCAACGGGCCGGTGCGCATCCCCGGCTGATCAAGACACAGGTGGCGGGGCCGTGGACTCTGACCGCGAACGTCGAGACCGCCCGAGGGCATCGGGTCCTCACCGACCACGGCGCTGTCCGCGAGTTCACCGAGTCGCTCATCGAAGGCCTCGCCGCGCACGTGGGCGAACTGCGGGAACGCACCGGCGCGGCCGTCATCGTGCAGTTCGACGAGCCGACCCTGCCCGAGGTCCTCGCCGGTTCCCTGCCGACCGCCTCCGGCTACGACACGGTGTCCGCCGTCCGGGCACCGGAGGCTCGGGACCTGCTGGTGAAGGTCGTTCAGGCGATGGAGCGGGCCACCGGGAATCCAGTGGTGCTGCACTGCTGCGCGCCGCGACCGCCGATGGCGTTGCTGCACTCGACCGGCGCGGGAGCCATCTCCTTCGACGCCACGACCCTCGACGGCGCGCCCGCCGCGCTGCTCGACGAGATCGGCGAGACCTGGGACTCGGGTACCGAACTGCTGCTCGGCCTCGTGCCAGGTATGGAACCGCAGCGGTGGCCCAGCCTGAAGGAGGCCGCAGGTCCCGCGTTGCGGCTGGTGGACCGGCTGGGCTTCAACCGGTCGATCCTTGCCGAGCGTGCGGTCGCCACTCCCGTCTGCGGGCTGGCGGGGGCTACCGGGGAGTGGACGCGCAGGGCGTTGTCGCTGACCCGCGAGCTCGGGAAGGCCTTCGTCGAGCCGCCCGAAAGCTGGTAGGCAGGCGTGGTGCGATTTCTCCGCGGACTGCTGTCGAGGACCAGGCGGGACGAGCCGGTCGATCCGCGTACGCGGTGGCCGGATCAGCCGGTGCCGGAGGACCCGAGGGCCGCCGCGCGACTGTTCTGGGAGAGCTGGTTCGATCTGCTGCCGCAGATCAGCGCGGCACTGGGCGACGGGGAGCCGCAGCGCGTCGAGCACGAACTCTGCCGAGCGGTCGCGCTCGTGCATCCGGACCTGCACTTCTCCCTGGAACGCGGGCAGCGGGCGATCTACGCGCTGGTCGTCACGGGACAGGAGGATCCGGCCCTGCGGCCGTTCACCGACGCCTGGAAGGCCGCCGCTCCTGCGGAGGACGGGATGTGGGAGTACCACGATTCGGTACCACCGGTGCCGGATCCGACCGAGGTGACGGTGAATCTGGGGGCGACCCGGTTGGCGCTCGCCGAGGTCAGGGTGGCCGCGCAGGTCGATCAGGTGGAACAGGTCGTTGATGTAGCCGTGCACCATCCGGCTCTGGCTGGCCTGGGCGGGCCCGCCCGTTCCGCGCTGACCTTCCTGCCGCTCGACGCCACCCTCGGCGAGCGACTGGCCGCCGAGCGGCTGCGCCGGGTCGAGACCGCCGACCTGGAACCCGAGGGCGCCATCTCACTGCTGGAGCTGCGCGAACTGGTTCGTGGCCTGGGCTCTGGCGATGAGGCTGGCAGATGATCGCGGGGGCGCGTTGTTGGACAGGCACTGAGATTGTCGGTGCACACCACTAGGCTCACCCCCTGTGAGCAGCGAGGAACTCCCCGAGGACCAGATCGATGTAGCCGTCGCCGAGGACATCGGCGACGTGCCTGCCGAGGTGCGGGAGCGCCATGCCGCCCTCGCCGAGGAAGTCCGGGGGCATCAGTTCCGGTACTACCTGCTGGACTCGCCGACCATCTCCGATGGCGAGTTCGACACCTTGTTCCAGGAACTGCAGAAGCTCGAGGCGCGGCATCCGGGCCTCGCGACGCCCGACTCGCCGACCCAGCAGGTCGGCGGCACGTTCTCCACGGACTTCACCGCACATGACCATCTCGAGCGGATGCTCAGCCTGGACAACGCGTTCGATACCGACGAGCTACTGGCCTGGGTGGACCGGGTCGAGCGCGAGGTCGGGTCGACGCAGTACCTCTGCGAGCTGAAGATCGACGGGCTGGCGATCAACCTCCTTTACCAGAACGGGAAGCTCACTCGCGCGCTGACCAGGGGGGATGGGCGAACGGGCGAGGACGTCACGCTCAATGTGCGCACCCTGGACCAGGTCCCTGACACCCTCACCGGAACCGACGAGTTCCCCGTCCCAGTGCTCGTGGAGGTGCGCGGGGAGGTTTTCTTCCGCGAGGAGGATTTCCTTGAACTCAACGCACGCCTGGTCGAGGCGGGCAAGCCACCGTTCGCCAACCCCCGCAACACGGCCGCGGGTTCACTGCGGCAGAAGGACCCTAGGGTCACCAGGTCCCGCAAGCTGCGGCTGATCTGCCACGGGCTCGGCAGGCGGGAGGGGTTCGAGCCGGTCCGGCAGTCCGAGGCCTACGACGCCCTTGCCGCCTGGGGATTGCCCGTTTCCGCGCACGGCAAGGTGATCGAGTCGGCGAAAGGGCTGGCCGAGCACGTCGAGTACTGGGGAGAACACCGGCACGACGCCGAACACGAGATCGACGGCGTAGTGATCAAGGTCGACCAGGTCTCGCTGCAGCGCAGGCTCGGGAGCACCTCCAGGGCGCCGCGCTGGGCCATCGCCTACAAGTACGCGCCAGAAGAGGCGACGACCACCCTTCTGGACATTCAGGTCAACGTCGGCAGGACCGGCCGCGTCACTCCTTTCGCCGTGATGGAGCCGGTCAAGGTGGCGGGTTCCACCGTCGCCATGGCCACGCTGCACAACGGCGAGGAGGTCAAGCGCAAGGGTGTCCTGATCGGGGACCGGGTGGTGATCCGCAAGGCGGGCGACGTCATCCCCGAGGTGCTGGGACCGGTGGTGGATGCGCGTACCGGCGAGGAACGCGAGTTCGTGATGCCGACACGCTGCCCGGAATGCCACACCTCGCTGGCCTACCAGAAAGAGGGCGATGTCGATATTCGCTGCCCGAACTCGCGGTCCTGCCCGGCGCAGTTACGGGAGCGGTTGTTCCACCTGGCCGGGCGCGGCGCTTTCGACATCGAGGTACTCGGTTACGAGGCGGCTTCGGCGCTGTTGTCCTCGGGCGTGCTGGCCGACGAGGGTGACATCTTCGATCTCGACGAGGAGCAGCTGCTGGCCACCGACCTCTTCCGGACCAAGGCCGGAGCGCTCTCGGCCAACGGTGAGCGGTTGCTGAAGAACCTCGGCAACGCCAAGGATCGTCCGCTGTGGAAGGTGATCGTCGGCCTGTCCATCCGGCACGTGGGCCCCACCGCGGCACAGGCGCTCGCGAGGGAGTTCGGCTCGCTGGAACGGATCGAGAACGCGAGCGAGCAGGAACTGTCCGATGTGGATGGCGTGGGGCCGACGATCGCTCATGCGGTGCAGGAGTGGTTCGAGGTCGACTGGCATCGCGAGGTGGTGCAGAAGTGGCGGGCGGCCGGCGTCCGGATGGAGGAGGAGCGGGATACATCGGTACCCCGGCATCTGGAGGGGCTATCCATTGTGGTCACCGGCTCACTGCCCGGGTTCTCCAGGGACGAGGCCAAGGAGGCGATCATGTCCCGGGGCGGGAAGGCCGCGAGCTCGGTGTCCAAGAAGACGGCGTTCGTCGTGGTCGGCGACGCCCCCGGTTCGAAGTACGAGAAGGCGGTCCAGCTGAAGGTGCCGGTGCTGGACGAGGACGGCTTCCGGGTGCTGCTCGATCGTGGTCCCGATGCGGCGGCAGAGGTGGCGCTTCCGGCAGATTCCGATACTACGGCTGGGGAGTAGCGCGATGGGGGACATTTTCGTCCGCGGAGCACGGGCGGGAGAACTCGCCGAGATCGGTGAGCTGACCGTCGGGGCATACCGGGCGGACGGTCACGTCGGCGACGCGGTTCAGGACGGGTACGCGGCGCAGTTGCGAGACGCGGCCTTGCGGGCCGAGCACGCGGAGCTGTTGGTCGCGGTGGACGCCGACGACAGCCTGCTCGGCTCGGTGACCGTCGTGCGACCAGGATCGAGATTCGCCGAGATCTCGGTGGACGGCGAGCTGGAGTTCCGGATGCTGGCCGTCGCGCCGGCTGCCAGGGGACGCGGGGTCGGCGCGGCGCTGGCCCAGGCGGTGATCGACCGGGGACATGCGCTGGGCGTGCACCGGATCGTGCTGTGCAGCCTGGACGTGATGTACACCGCCCACCGGCTCTACGAACGGCTCGGTTTCCGGAGGCTGCCGGAGCGGGACTGGAAGCCAGCGCCGGATGTCCGGCTCCTCACCTTCGGGCTCGACCTCACCGCCTGACCCGGATCTGCCAACTCGCGCCCGGGATCTGCCAACTCGCCCACCGGATCTGCGAACTCGCGCCCGGGATCTGCCAATTCGCGCCCGGGATCTGCCAATTCGCGCCCGGGATCTGCGAACTCAGTCGTCGGGTTTGTTGGTTCGGCGGCGGCGTTGGTGGCGGAGGACGAGGATCGAGGCGGCCACGATGAGGCCGGCGACGATCGCCGGGAGGATGCCGAACTGGTCGAGGATGCGGTCCGTCAGCTGCCTGCTTCGGGAGGTCGGGTCGGCCAGCACGAGGGTGACGAACACGGCTGCCAGCACGGTCACGCCGCCGAGTAGCCAGTGACCACGTCTGCCGGTCAACCCCGCGCGCCTGCGGATGACCCGCCCCGCCCGGAGTATTCGGCCGGCGCGTAGCACGCGCAACGCGCCGATGGAGAGGATCAGCCGCACGATCTGCACCGGGCCGACGAGAAAGACCACTGCGGGGACGGCGGCCACCGTCACGAGTAGCTTCCACCGGTGCGTGCGGACCCACGCCACGATATCCCTGCTGAACCAGAGCAGTACCAGCGACTCGCTGAGCAGAACCACGAGCGAGGCCCAGTTCAGCACCTTGCCGACGACAATGGTCGTCTCGTCACCGGTGGTGGTGAGGAACACCGCGGGCACCGACACCAGTGCGGCGATCAGAACCGGAATCGCCAGCCGCTCCTCCATCCGCTCGGCACGGGAGTCGCGTTCGGTTTCGTTCTGGTCCTCGTCCTCACCCATATCGCCACGTCGCTGTCCCGGGCACAGTGCCCGGGCGGCTTCAGCTGTCCAGCACTACTGCCACGATGCCGGCGAAATGGGCCAGCCGGGCTACTTCGGCGGCCCGGAACATCGGGCCGCCGGGCCGCCCGACCAGCAGGGTCCGGTCCGGCTTGCCGAGCGGTGTCGCCGCGAGTTCCGTGCCGAGCTCCTGCCAGGTGTCGGGGACCCAGGTGTCCTCGCCGTCGAGCACGGTGGCGCGCTCGAGCGGCAGCCAGGGCAAATCGGTGACCGAGGCCTCCGGAGCCGCGCTGGACGCCGCGAGGCGGTGCACCCCGTCGTCGGCGTAGTGCAGAACCAGCGCCCACCCCGCACGGATGATCTTCGGTACGCCCTCGGCCAGCACGGTCAGCCCGGTGGAGGGCTGTGCCGCGATCTCCTCGACGAGTTCCAGCTCGCGATGAGTGTCCAGGACCCCCGCGTACGGGCGGACGGCGTCGACCTCAACGCCCTCGACACTCTCGGCGGCGGTGATCAGCGCGTCGGGCAGCCTGCCGGAGGGCAGCTCGACGACCAGGTCGTCGATCGCCACACCGGACCCACGTTCCACCACGTCGACGCTGAGGATGTCCGCGCCGACCGTGCCGAGTGCCGTGGCCACGGCGCCGAGGGTCCCCGGGCTGTCCGGGAGTTGTACCCGGATCAGGAAGGACAACGCGAACCCCTCTCGGGTCTGCCCTCCAGCCTTGCCGTGGAGGGCGCTACTGCCGCCGGCCGCCATGGTTGCTCGCACCGGCCGCCGATTGTGGCAGACGGGCCCCATGACCGGGACTGCCGTCCGTCCAGCGAGATCGTCTTGTGCCCGCACACCGTCACTCTTGCGCCGGTCGTGCGGACACAGCCTGCACGGTAACCCGGTCGAGTCTCGGTAAGGCCTCGCCATAGAATTGGTTCTTCGAACCCGCACCCGACCAGCACACCCCGGGAGACACCCGCGTGCCCAATATTTCCCGCGACGAAGTCGCGCATCTCGCCAAGCTGGCCAGGCTCGCCGTCACCGACGAGGAACTGAACACCTTCGCCGGGCAGCTCGACCAGATCCTGGACGCGGTGGCGAAGGTGGGCGAGGTCGCGAACTCCGACATCCCGCCGACCTCGCACGCCGTGCCGCTGACCAACGTGTTCCGCGACGATGTCGTGCGGCCTGGGCTCACGCAGGAGCAGGCGCTCTCCGGGGCGCCCGCGGCCGAGGAAGGCCGGTTCCGGGTGCCGCAGATTCTGGGGGATGAGGAATGAGCGACCGGCACCGTGACCGTTGCGGGTACGGCACTGAGCGATGTGCAGCCCGCCGGCGAGTGAGGCAGGGGACATGAGCGACCGGCACCGTGACCGAAGCGGGTACGGCACTGAGCGATGTGCAGCCCGCCGGCGAGTGAGGCAAGAACTATGAGCGAGCTGACCAGGCTTACCGCGGCCGAGCTCGCGGGCCGCATCCACTCCGGCGAGGTGTCCTCGGTCGAGGTGACGCAGGCGCACCTGGACCGTATCGGCGAGGTCGACGGCGCCGTACACGCGTTCCTGCACGTCGACGCCGAGGGCGCGCTCGACGCCGCTCGTGCGGTGGACACGCGGATCGCTTCGGGCGATCGGCCCGCTTCCCCGTTGGCCGGTGTGCCGCTGGCGCTGAAGGACGTGCTCACCACCGACGGTATGCCCACCACCTGTGGTTCCAAGACTCTCGAGGGCTGGCTGCCGCCATACGACGCCACCGTCACCCGCAGGCTGCGCGAGGCCGGTGTGCCGATCCTCGGCAAGACCAATATGGACGAGTTCGCGATGGGCTCATCCACGGAGAACTCCGCTTTCGGGCCCACCCACAACCCCTGGGACCGCGATCGCATCCCCGGCGGCTCCGGCGGCGGCTCCTCGGCCTCCCTGGCCGCCTTCGAGGCGCCGCTGGCGATCGGTACCGACACCGGTGGCTCGATCCGCCAGCCCGGTTCCGTCACCGGCACGGTCGGGGTCAAGCCGACCTACGGTGGTGTGTCCCGCTACGGCCTCGTGGCGTTCTCGTCCTCGCTGGACCAGGCGGGTCCCTGCGCGCGGACCGTGCTGGACGCCGCCTTGTTGCACGAGGTGATCGGCGGGCACGACCCGCTCGACGCGACCTCGATCGACGCGCCGGTGCCGCCGGTTGTCGCGGCCGCCAGGGAGGGCGCCAACGGCGACCTCAAGGGGGTCCGGGTCGGTGTGGTCAAGGAGTTCGCCGGCGAGGGCTACCAGCCGGGTGTGCTGGCCTCCTTCGAAGCCGCCGTACAGCAGCTGCGTGAGCTGGGTGCCGAGGTCGTCGAGGTGTCCTGCCCCAACTTCAATCTGGCGTTGCCCGCCTACTACCTGATCGCGCCGAGTGAGTGCTCCTCGAACCTCGCGCGTTTCGACGCCATGCGTTACGGCCTGCGGGTGGGCGACGACGGCACGCGCAGTGCCGAGGAGGTCATGTCGCTGACCCGCGAGGCCGGCTTCGGCGCCGAGGTCAAGCGCCGGATCATGCTCGGTACCTACGCGTTGTCCTCGGGCTACTACGACGCCTACTACGGCTCGGCCCAGAAGGTGCGCACGCTCATCTCCCGGGACTTCGACTCGGCGTTCGAGCGGGTCGACGTGCTGGTCTCGCCGACGACGCCGACCACGGCGTTCAAGATCGGCGAGCGGGCGGACGACCCGATGGCGATGTACCTCGCGGACCTCTGCACCATCCCGTCCAACCTGGCGGGAAACGCCGCGATGAGCGTGCCCAGTGGCCTCTCCGCCGACGACGGCCTGCCGGTCGGGCTGCAGATCATGGCCCCCGCGCTGGCAGATGACCGGCTATACCGGGTGGGCGCGGCCTACGAGACGGCCCGCGAAGCCGCCGAGGGTCCGCTGCTGAACCGCGTGCCGGAGTTGAAGGGAGCGGCACTGTGACCGCGCTGGTCGAACTGCTGGACTACGACGAGGTCATCTCCCGATTCGACCCGGTACTCGGGCTCGAGGTGCACGTCGAGATGTCCACCGCGACGAAGATGTTCTGCGGCTGTGTGAACCGGTTCGGCGGCGAGCCGAACACCCACGTCTGCCCGACCTGTCTCGGAATGCCGGGAGCGCTTCCGGTGGTCAACGGCAAGGCCGTCGAGTCGGCGATGCGGATCGGGCTCGCGCTGAACTGCGAGATCGCGTCCTGGTGCAGGTTCGCGAGGAAGAACTACTTCTATCCGGACATGCCGAAGAACTTCCAGACCTCGCAGTACGACGAGCCGATCGCCTTCAACGGCTACCTCGACGTCCCGCTGGACGACGGCGAGGTCGTGCGGGTCGAGATCGAGCGCGCGCATATGGAGGAGGACACCGGCAAGTCGCTGCACGTGGGCGGCGCGACCGGCCGAATCCACGGGGCCGAGCACTCGCTGCTGGACTACAACCGCGCCGGCGTGCCGCTGATCGAGATCGTCACGAAGCCGATCACCGGTATGGGAGCACGCGCTCCGGAGGTCGCCCGCGCGTACGTGACCGCCCTGCGCGACCTGCTGCGGGCGCTGGACGTCTCCGACGTGCGGATGGACCAGGGATCGCTGCGTTGCGACGCGAACATCTCGCTGATGGAGAAGACCGCGAGCGAGTTCGGCACCCGCACCGAGACGAAGAACGTCAACTCTCTGCGCAGTGTCGAACGGGCCGTGCGCTACGAGATGACCCGCCAGGGTGCGGTGCTGGTTGGCGGCGGCACCATCAAGCAGGAGACGCGGCACTTCCAGGAGTCCGACGGCAGCACCTCGCCCGGGCGGACGAAGGAAACCGCCGAGGACTACCGCTACTTCCCGGAGCCGGACCTGGTGCCGATCGCGCCGACCCGCGAATGGGTCGAACAACTGCGCCAGACGCTGCCGGAGCTGCCGTGGGAGCGGCGCAAGCGAATCAAGGACGAGTGGGGCCTCACCGACGAGGAGCTGCGCGATCTGATCAACACCGGCGCGGCCGATCTGGTCGCTGCCACGGTGGACGCGGGAGCCGCGCCAGGGGAGGCCAGGAGCTGGTGGGTGCAGTACCTGACCCAGCAGGCCAACACTCGTGAGGTCGAACTGGCGGAACTGCCGATCAAGCCGGCCCAGGTCGCGCGGGTGATCGAACTGGTGGGCTCCGGTGAGCTGACCAACAAGATGGGCCGCGAGGTCGTCCAGGGCGTACTGGACGGGGAAGGCGAGCCGGACGAGGTCGTGGACAAGCGTGGCCTCAAGGTGGTTTCGGACGACTCCGCCCTGCTCACAGCGGTGGACGAGGCCCTGGCCGGGGCGCCCGATGTCGCGGACAAGATCCGCGGCGGCAAGGTGCAGGCCGCCGGGGCCATCGTCGGCGCGGTGATGAAGGCGACCAAGGGTCAGGCCGACGCCAAACGAGTCCGTGAGCTGATCCTGGAACGGGTCAACGGCAGTTGAATCTGCCCCGCTTCCGCCCGGCCGCGGTGACCTGGCGTGAGTGGCTCGGTCTTGCTGCGGGGCTGCTCGCGCTCGTATCGCTGTTGTTGCCCTGGACCGTCCTCGAAGCGACGGATCCCGAGCTGACCTCGGTGCTGGCGGAGTTGCCCCGCGAAGATGTCGTCCGTGACGTCTGGAAGGCCGGGTTCTTCGCCTGGTTCCCTCCGCTCGTGCTGCTGCTCGCCGGGCTGGCGGTCGCCCTGTTCGGGCAGGTCCGCGCGGTGCGAGTGGCAGGCCTGCCGCAGTTGTGGCTGGTCGCGGCAGTGGTGGCACTGGCGCTGCTGGTGATCGGCTGGTTCACCCTGGGCTGGCAGTTCGGCGTCGAACAGCGTGCGTTGCTGGCGGATGCCGGAATCACCATCGGGCCGGGAGCCGGGCGGGTACTGGCGACGGTGGCAGGCGCGGCGTCGTTGCTCGCCGCCGTCCTCGACCTCCGGGCAGGCAAGCCCGCTCGCGTGCGCGCACGCAGGATGTCCCCAATGTGGCATTGGGGACGTTGAAGTTCCCTAATGCCACACTGGGGAACTTCCCGAACCGGAACCCCCGCGGCGGTTTCAGTCTCTGCCGTTGCCGGCCGGGCTCTGCTGCCGGGAGATCAGCACAACGCGATCATCACTCGACACCGGTTCGCCGCCGTCCTTGTTCGCCGTGCCCGCCACCACGAAGTCGGGGTTCACGACGTCCATTCCGGTGAGCCTGCCGAAGCTGCTCCCGTTCTCGCCGTCCATCGTGACCGATGGCTGACCACTGATGGCGCCCTCCTCGGTGACCGGGAGGTTCTGCAGGTTGCCCGCCTTCGAGGTGGCCACGATCAGGACGTCCGACCAGTCGGTGCAACCCGCGACGCCAGGCCGGTCGGGCCAGGTCCAGACCGGGGTGGACAGGGCCGTCCCCGGCTCGATCCGGTACACGACGTCCTTCCCCTCGGTCCGATCCGTGACCCAGGTGCGGGAGCCGTCGGCGGATTCGCAGATTCCACCCGGCGCCTGCAGACCGCTGGTGAGCACTCGTGAGCCCGCCGTCGGATTGCCCTTGGCGGGCCCGCCGGATGTGTCGATTCGCAACACCTTGCCCGCGAGCGACTTCGGGTCCGCCGCCGCGGCTGGGTCGCCCGCGTCGCCGGTGGCGACCAGCAGCGCGCCCGCCGAATCGGCGAGCAGCACTCCGCGGTTGCCCTCCGGCCCCTTCGGGATGCCGGTGAGCACGGGTTTCGGCGGCTGTCCTTCGGCGAACCGGACGACCCGATTGTCCTTTTCGGTGGTCAGGTACGCGAACACCAGGCGGTCCTCGGCATAGGTGGGCGACAGCGCCAGCCCGGTGAGTCCGCCGTCCCCGGTGGCGTCGACGTCGAAGGTGGCGATCTCACTGGGTTCGGTCTTCGGCTCGCTGGAGACCCGGAGCACCCTGCCACTGACGCGTTCGGCCGCGAGCGCACCGATCGTCGAGCCCGCCACCGGTAGTGCGGCCACCGCGGAAACCGTGTCGAGACAGGTGGCGATGACCGCCTTGTTGAAGTCCTTGCACCCGTCCGGTGGGGGCACCGGTGTCCGCGGTGGCGCCTTCGGTGGACCCGCTCTGCTGCCGCCTGCTTCGGGAAGCTGGGGTTGGGGCCCGGCCTGTGGGGTCAGATCAGGTGCGGGCTCCCACGTCTGTCCCGCCGCGGAGTCGTCGAAGTTCGCGCAACCGCTCAGCGCGAGGGCGCCGCTGGCGAACAGGGCCAGCGGCCACGCCGGGAATCTCCTGGAGCGGGGGCGCACGACATCGAGGGTAGGTCGCCGCCCGTGAGCCTCCGGTAAGCGGTCACGGGCGCCGGGAGGACGCGGTTCACCTGACGTGGCTACCGTGGTGATCATGACGGTTACGGTGCTTGTCCCCGACGAGGACGGGGTGAATGCCCTGTCCGAGGTCGCCGGTGTCCAGCCGGTGCGTTACCAGTGGGGAGAGCCACTGCCCGCACAGGCGCGCGAGGCGGAGGTGCTGATACCCAAGTTCCAGCTTTCGGAGACGACCGACGAGTTCTTCGCGGGCCTGCCACGGCTGAAACTGATCCAGTTGCTCTCCGCGGGCGCGGAGGATTGGGTCGGCGGCCTGCCCGACGGCATTTTGCTCTCCACCTGCCGGGGTGCGCACGGCGGCAGCACCGCGGAATGGGTGGTCGGAGTACTGCTGTTGATGTACCGCGAACTGCGGGAGTTCACCGCCGCGCAGGAGGCGCACAGGTGGGCCCGGCGCACCACGGACACCCTGCAGGGTAAGCGGGTGCTGATCGTCGGCGCCGGTGATCTCGGCAGGCAGCTGCGCTCCCGCCTGGAACCATTCGACACCAGGGTGACGATGGTGGGTATGTCGGCTCGCGACGGCGTGCACGCCGTCGACGAACTGGCGGACCTGCTCGGCGAGCACGATGTGGTGGTGCTGATGGTGCCGCTGACCTCGCGGACGCGCGGAATGGTGAATGCCGAGTTTCTCGCTGCCCTGCCTGACGGCGCGATTCTGGTGAACGCGGCTCGTGGCGCCGTGGTGAACACCCCCGCATTGCTCGCGGAGCTGGAGACCGGACGTATTCGTGCGGCCCTGGATGTCACCGATCCCGAACCACTGCCGGAGCAGCACCCACTCTGGTCGGCGCCCGGTCTGGTGCTGACCCCGCATGTCGCGGGTGCGGCGCGGGGTGTGCAGCGGCGTTCCTATGCCGTGGCCGCCGCCGAGATCGAGCGCTGGGTCAACGGGGAGTTGCCGGACAACCTCGTGCACGGCGAGTACTGAGCACCGTCAAGAAGCCGTGGTTCTTGCGGCTGAACAGCGCGGCCGGGTAATCTGGGTTTCGGCGTAATCCTGCGCCTCACCCTCATATCCGGTGCTCACGCCATCGGGCTCGAGAGGGCAAAGGGAACCGCGAGTTCTCGGGATGCCGGCAGCATGCCCTATCCGGCGCCGGTCGACAGGAGCGTGAGTTCTGTGGCCGCGCTGTTGACAGGGAGCATGTCATGACCAGGCAGAAGTCGTTCAAGTCCGGTGTTCGGGCCCGGATGGACAAGACCGGCGAGAGCTACACCGCAGCCCGGCGGCGGCTGCTCGAAAAGGCCGTGACCGGACGGCAGCAACCGGAGCCCGACGTACCCGCCGCCGCGCCAGCCGACCCACCCGCGGAACCGGTCCAGGCGCAGAAGCTTCCCGACGGCGCACTCCGGGAGCGCACCGGCAGGGGACAGGACGAATGGTTCTCGTTGCTCGATGCCTGGGGCGGCACGCGACACACGCACACCGAGATCGCCCGCTGGCTCGTGGAGCAGCACCAGGTCGACGGATGGTGGTCGCAGAGCATCACCGTGGCGTACGAGCAGGCGCGAGGTATGCGAGCGCCGGGACAGAAGAGCGACGGATACTTCTCGGCGGGCGTGACCAAGACGATCGCGGTTCCGGTCGATCGATTGTTCCAGGCGTTCGCCGAAACCGAGTTGCGGGAACAGTGGCTGCCGGGTGCGACGTTGTCCGTGCGCACGGCCACCGCGCCCAAGTCCTTCAGGGCCGACTGGGAGGACGGATCGACGCGGATCGTGGTCACCTTCCTGTCGAAAGGTGAGACGAAGGCCCTGGTCGCACTCTCGCACGACAAGTTGACCGAGGCTGAGTCCGCCGCCCGGATGAAGGCGCACTGGCGTGATCGCCTTTCGGCACTGAAGAGTTTTCTCGAGGACTGAACACCGGTCAGCTGCGGTAGTCACACTGAGCGCAATTCGTTTACCTGGGAACTGGAGATAACCATGTCCACGAAGACATTCATCAACCTACCCGTCAAAGACCTGGCCAAGTCGGTCGATCTTTTCAGCGCGATCGGTCTTTCGATGAACCAGCAGTTCTCGGACGAGAACGCCGCCTACATGGTTGTCAGCGACGATGTCTCCGTCCTGCTGCAGTCGGAGCCCTACTTCCGCGGATTCACCAACAGGGACATCACCGATACCTCGACGAGCAGCGAGGTGATCATCGGGCTTTCGGCCGAGAGCAGGGAGCAGGTGGACGAGCTGGTCGGAAAGGTCGTCGCCCATGGCGGAGAAGCGTTGGGGGAGGCCGAGGATCAGGGTTTCATGTACATGCGGGGTTTCCGGGACCTGGACGGGCACCAGTGGTCGTTCCTGTTCATGGACGTGTCCATGATGGGCGGGCGGTAACCGCTACTGGGACCGCTATCGGGCCCGGACGAGCGACTCGCGAGTGCTGTTGGAATGCCCTAGTCTGCGCCCGTGAGTACTCCTGATGACGAGTCCAGGACCACGTCCATTCCCGCTGTCGACGACCAGGGCCGGACCAGCTTGCTGTCCGACATCGACGAGGACAGTACGACCGGAGATGCGCGAGACCAGGCGACCCGATGGCACGGCGGTCTCGATTTCGGGCTGCTGGTCCTGCGCCTCGTACTCGGCGGAACAATGGCCGCACACGGGCTGCAGAAGCTGTTCGGCGCTTTCGACGGCCCCGGCATCAACGGGTTCGCGGACGCACTCGGCGGCTTCGGCTTCACCAGCCAGACGACCCTGCTGTCCTGGATCACGGCGCTGACCGAACTGGTCGGCGGACTGCTGCTGGTGTTCGGGCTTTTCACGCCGATCGGTGCCGCCGGGATCCTCGGTGTCGCGGCGAGCATCGTCTTCGTGAAGTTCGGCAACGGGTTCTTCATGGGGCCGCAGCAAGGTTTCGAGTACGAGCTGTTGATCGGGGCCGGCGCGCTGGCACTGCTGTTCACCGGGTCGGGCCGGATCGCGGTGGACAAGAACACCCCGTGGCGCCGTAAGCCGATGCCGTTCGCGATCCTGGGACTGCTGGCCGCCGCGGCCGCCTCGGTCGTGGTGCTGGTCGTTTTCCGCTGAACGACCCCGTAGCGCGAACGCCCTGTCACCCACCGGCCGAGGCGGATGACAGGGCGTTCGCCGTACCACCGCTACTTGCTGGGGTCGCGAACCGCTCCGGTGTCTGCCGAAGTGGCCATGCGGGCGTACGCGCGTAATGCGGCGGTGATCGGCCGTTGCCGGTCCACCGGCTGCCACGGCCGCTCGCTGGCCTCCATCTTGGCCCTGCGTTCGGTGAGCACCTGCGGGTCCACGAGCAACTCCAGCGTGCGCTCGTGGACGTCGAGCAGGATCTCGTCGCCGTCCTGCACGAGCCCGATCAAGCCGCCTGCCGCCGCCTCGGGAGAGATGTGGCCCACCGAGATCCCGGATGAGCCACCGGAGAACCGGCCGTCGGTGATCAACGCGCACTTCTTCCCGAGACCAGAGCCTTTGAGGAACGCCGTCGGATGCAGCATTTCCTGCATACCCGGTCCACCGGCAGGCCCCTCGTAGCGAATCACCAGCACCTCACCGGGCTGGATCTTCTTGCCCAGAATCGCCGAAACGGCCTCCTCCTGGCTTTCCAGCACCCGTGCCGGGCCCTGGAACCGCCACAGAGACTCGTCGATACCGGCCGACTTGATGACCGCCCCGTTCTCGGCGAGGTTTCCGCGCAGGATGGCGAGCCCGCCGTCCACGGTGTAGGCGTGCTCGACGTTACGGATGCACCCGTTCTCGGCGTCGGTGTCCAGAGAGGACCAGCGGTTCTCGGTGGAGAACGCCTCCGTCGTGCGCACTCCTCCCGGCGCGGCATGGAACAGTTCCAGGGCGGTCTCCGAGGGGGACTCGGCCCGGATGTCCCAGGTGGACAACCACTCCTGGAGGGTCGGCGTGTGCACGGAGGTGACATCGGAGTGCAACAGCCCGCCCCGGTACAGCTCACCGAGGATGGCGGGAATGCCGCCCGCCCTGTGCACGTCCTCCATGTGGTAGTCCGAGTTGGGTGCCACTTTGGACAAGCAGGGCACGCGGCGGCCGATCTCGTCGATATCGGAGATCGTGAAGTCGATCTCGCCCTCCTGTGCGGCGGCGAGGATGTGCAACACCGTGTTGGTGGACCCGCCCATGGCCATGTCGAGCGCCATCGCGTTGTTGAACGCGTGCTTGTTCGCGATGGAGCGGGGCAGCGCGCTGTCGTCGTCCTCGCCGTACCAGCGCCTGCAAAGCTCGACCACCGTCCGGCCCGCGTCGCTGAACAGGGTTCGTCGTGCGGCATGAGTGGCGAGCGTGGAACCGTTGCCGGGCAGCGAGAGCCCGAGTGCCTCGGTGAGGCAGTTCATCGAGTTCGCGGTGAACATGCCGGAGCAGGAGCCGCAGGTCGGGCACGCCGAACGCTCCACCTCGGACAGCCCTGCCTCGTCGACGGCCGAGTTGGCCGAGGCCGAGATCGCGGTGATCAGGTCGGTGGATGGGTGGGCGACACCGTCCAGCACCACGGCCTTGCCGGCCTCCATGGGGCCGCCGGACACGAACACCACCGGGATGTTCAGCCGCATCGCCGCGTTGAGCATGCCGGGGGTGATCTTGTCGCAGTTGGAGATGCACACCAGCGCGTCCGCCTGGTGCGCGTTGACCATGTACTCGACGGAATCCGCGATGATCTCGCGCGAGGGCAGCGAGTAGAGCATCCCGCTGTGTCCCATCGCGATTCCGTCGTCGACGGCGATGGTGTGGAACTCCCTGGCGACTCCGCCCGCCTCCCGGACGCCTTCGGCGACGATTTCGCCGAGGTCCTTGAGGTGCACGTGGCCGGGCACGAACTGGGTGTAGGAGTTGGCGATGGCGACGATCGGCTTGCCGAAGTCGCTGTCGGTCATTCCGGTGGCGCGCCAGAGGGAACGAGCCCCCGCGGCGTTGCGGCCGTGAGTGGTGGTGCGAGAGCGCAGCGCAGGCATGAACTCACCTAGTGTCTTATTCGATGCGGCCGAAGGCCGGTGCTTATTCAAGAGTCGGGCTGTTCACGGCCCAGTGCTGTCAGGGCCCTCTCCGGACGGCCCCGTCTGCCGGCTTGTGAACAACCCTCCCGAGTACCTGATGTCGAAACGGCCGGCGTGGGGTAGGCGCCTGCGGCCCGGTGGCGGTACTTCGAGATTACTCCTCGCCGCCGCCTTCCTTCTTGGGCCCGGTGCGCAGGTCCTGCTCGGTGATCTCCTCGGTGATGCCGGTGGGATCGGGCACGGTTCCGCCGCTGACCAGTGACAGCACCGGAAGATGCCGGGCACGGACCGCGGGCAGGGCCACTTCGGTTCCGTCGACGGTCACGGCCTTCACCTTCGCGCCCTTCTTCATGGCCAGCCCCCGCAGTTCGGACCAGGGCAGCTCGCGCTCGCCGAACACGGTTCGCACGGTGAGGCCCTCGGTCGTCGCGGTCGTCCTCGTGCGGATCACCCAGACGGCCAGCGCGATCGGGACGAGGTAGAGCGCCTGCAGGCCCGGCAGCGCGAATGCGGCGGGCGTCACACAAATCGTCAGGAACGCCACGGCCAGCATCGCGGTGGCAGGGATTCGGAAGATGGCCTTCCGGCCCTCGGCCGGGGCCTTACGCTGCGAGTTCTCCGCTTCCTGGTTCACCCTGTGATGGTGCACCGAACGGATTCGACACTGGTGAGCGGGGTTGCGGGTCCGATCGAGTGTCCAGTATCCGGAATCACGATCCCGCAGAGTTGACACTCTTGACAGCCAGCGATTAACGTCGTGGGCGTGACACCGCAGACCGGCCTCGTACTTCCCAAGCGCGTCGACGCTTAGGGAACAGCCTCTGCGTTGACGCGCGACCCTCGTGCGACCTCTTCGGTCGGCGGGGGTTTTTTGATGTCTGAACCTGCTGACCTGAACGAGTGAACCAGGAGGGTTATTCAGAACCGGCCGGGCGGCCCGCAGCATTGGTGAGGCTCGCTACGGACCTGAATAGCCCGACTATTGAGTAAGACACAGTTACACCGCGACAGCTAACCCGAGTAGCACCGAGACCCACGAGGCAGAACCGATGACAAGCGCCACCTCGCGATCGGACACGAACGCCGGGTCGACGCCTGCGGGTGGAACTCCCGCCGCGTCGCCCAACCAGCCCGACTCCCGCCCGAAGCCCGCGCCACCGGCAGGCACCCCCGTCCGGGTGACCGGTGCGCAGTCGCTCGTGCGGTCCCTCGAGGCGGTAGGTGCCGAGGTCGTCTTCGGTATTCCCGGCGGCACGATTCTGCCTGCCTACGATCCACTGCTCGACTCCACGAAGGTTCGCCACGTGCTGGTGCGCCACGAGCAGGGGGCGGGACACGCCGCGACCGGTTACGCGCAGGCCACCGGCAAGGTCGGGGTGTGCATGGCGACCTCGGGTCCAGGGGCGACCAACCTGGTGACCCCCCTCGCGGACGCCAATATGGACTCGGTTCCCGTCGTGGCCATCACCGGCCAGCAGAGCCGTGCGCTGATCGGTACCGACGCCTTCCAGGAAGCCGACATCTGCGGCATCACGATGCCGATCACGAAGCACAACTTCCTGGTCACCGATCCCGCCGAGATCCCCAGGGTGATCGCGGAGGCCTTCCACCTGGCCTCCACCGGCAGGCCGGGCCCGGTGCTGGTGGACATCCCCAAGGACGTCCTGCAGGAGCTGACCTCCTTCTCCTGGCCGACCGAGATGCGGCTGCCGGGCTACCGGCCCACCCTGCGCCCGCACGGTAAGCAGGTTCGGGAGGCGGCCAGGCTGATCTCGGAGTCCCGCAGGCCGGTGCTCTACGTCGGGGGCGGCGTGATCAAGGCGAAGGCGTCCGCGCAGTTGCTCGAACTCGCGGAGGCAACGGGAATCCCCGTCGTCACGACGCTGATGGCGCGCGGTGCCTTCCCGGACTCGCACCGGCAGCATCTCGGAATGCCGGGAATGCACGGTTCTGTGGCCGCTGTCGCCGCGATGCAGCGTTCGGACCTGCTGATCGCTCTCGGCGCTCGGTTCGACGACCGCGTCACTGGTCAGCTCAGCTCCTTCGCGCCGGAAGCTACCATCGTCCACGCCGACATCGACCCCGCGGAGATCTCCAAGAACCGCAAGGCCGATGTGCCGATCGTCGGTGACTGCGCGGAGATCATCAACGACCTGATCGGTGCCGTGCGCAGTGAGGCCGAGCAGTCCGGCGGGCCCGACCTCGACGCGTGGTGGGTGCAGCTGAACTCGTGGCGGGACACGTTCCCCGCGGGTTACGAGTGGCCGGACGACGGTGCGCTCTCGCCGCAGTACGTCATCGAACGCATCGGGCAGCTCGTCGGGCCGGACGCGGTCTACACGGCGGGTGTCGGGCAGCACCAGATGTGGGCAGCTCAGTTCATCAAGTACGAGCACCCGGCCACCTGGATCAACTCCGGCGGCCTCGGCACGATGGGCTTCGCGGTCCCGGCGGCGATGGGTGCGCAGTTCGGCTGCCCGGACAAGCAGGTCTGGGCGATCGACGGCGACGGCTGCTTCCAGATGACCAACCAGGAACTCGCGACCTGCGCGATCGAGGGCGCGCCGATCAAGGTCGCCGTGATCAACAACGGCAACCTCGGCATGGTCCGGCAGTGGCAGAACCTCTTCTACTCGGAGCGGTACTCCAACACCGACCTCGGCACGCACAAGCACCGGATTCCCGATTTCACCCTGCTCGCCGAGGCACTCGGTTGTGCCGGGCTGCGCTGCGAGAGCAAGGAGGAGGTCGACGACGTCATCCAGCGCGCGATGGCCATCAACGACCGCCCCGTAGTGATCGACTTCGTGGTCGGCAAGGATGCCCAGGTGTGGCCGATGGTGGCCGCGGGCACCGGCAACGACGAGATCATGGCCGCGCGGGGCATCCGCCCGCTCTTCGACGAGGATGAGATCTGATGACGAATCACACTCTGAGCGTCCTGGTGGAGAATGTCCCAGGTGTCCTCGCCCGCGTCTCGGGATTGTTCTCCCGCCGCGGATTCAACATCGAGTCCCTCGCAGTCGGGCCCACGGAGAACCCCGAGGTGTCCCGGATGACGATCGTGGTCGCCGTTGAGGAGCTACCGCTCGAACAGGTGACCAAACAGCTCAACAAGCTGGTCAATGTCATCAAGATCGTGGAACTCGAACCGACCACCGCGGTGCGACGCGAGTTGCTGCTGGTGAAGGTCAGGGCAGATGCGACGGTGCGCAGCCAGGTGCTGGAGACCGTGCACTTGTTCCGTGCCAAGGTGGTGGACGTCTCGCCGGAGGCGTTGACGATCGAGGCGACCGGCACCGGCGACAAGATCAACGCTCTGCTGCGCATGCTCGAGCCCTACGGGGTCCGCGAGCTCGTGCAGTCCGGCATGGTCGCGGTCGGCCGGGGTGCCCGGTCGATCACCGCCACCGGCACGCGCTGAGGCGTCCGGCGCTTCCCCGGCACCGATACCGCCACATACTGAGAATGTCAGAATCCGAAAGGAAGTAAGTACCCCTCATGTCAGTCGAAATCTTCTACGACGACGATGCCGACCTGAGCATCATCCAGGGACGCAAGGTCGCCGTGATCGGGTACGGCAGCCAGGGCCACGCGCACGCGCTGAGCCTGCGTGACTCCGGCGTCGACGTCCGCATCGGTCTTCCCGAGGGGTCGAAGTCGCGGGCGAAGGCCGAGGACGAGGGCCTGAAGGTCCAGACCCCCGCGGAGGCGGCGAAGGAAGCCGACCTCATCATGATCCTCGCGCCGGACACGAAGCAGCGCTTCATCTACAGCGAGGACATCGAGCCGAACCTGAAGGACGGCGACGCGCTGTTCTTCGGCCACGGCTTCAACATCCGCTACGACCTCATCAAGCCGCCGGCCAATGTGGACGTCGCGATGGTGGCCCCGAAGGGCCCTGGGCACCTGGTCCGCCGCCAGTTCGTGGACGGCAAGGGCGTTCCCGCCCTCATCGCCGTCGAGCAGGACCCGAGCGGCAACGCTCAGGCGCTCGCCCTCTCCTACGCCGCGGCGATCGGTGCCGCGCGGGCCGGGGTCATCAAGACGACCTTCACCGAGGAGACCGAGACCGACCTGTTCGGCGAGCAGACCGTGCTCTGCGGTGGCGCGTCCGCGTTGGTGCAGACCGGTTTCGAGGTGCTGACCGAGGCGGGCTATGCCCCGGAGATCGCCTACTTCGAGGTGCTGCACGAGCTCAAGCTGATCGTCGACCTCATGTACGAGGGCGGCATCGCCCGGCAGCGCTACTCGATCTCCGACACCGCGGAGTACGGCGACCTGACCCGTGGACCGCGGGTCATCACGCCGGAGGTCAAGGAGAACATGAAGAAGATCCTGGGCGAGATCCAGGACGGCACGTTCGCCCGTGAGTGGGTCGCCGAGGACGAGGCGGGCAGGCCGAAGTACCGCGAGCTGCAGGCCGCGGGCGAGAAGCACCCGATCGAGGAGACCGGCAAGAAGCTGCGCGACCTGATGTCGTGGGTGGATCGCCCCATCACCGAGACGGCGTAGTTCGGTTGCCCACCATGGCCACCTCGGGGATGTGACGCCCCAAGGTGGCCATGGTGGCCTCTCGGTGAACCGCTACCGTGGCGGCATGAGCGAGCAACCGTCGCAGCCCGTCGACGACAAGGCGCACATCCGCCACGAGCTGGATCTGAGCAAGGCCGAGTGGATCCGGGCCGAGCCCGAGGGGGAGACGCTCGAGGACGCCGTCGAGTACGCCTTCGTTCCACATACCGACGGCGTCACCTATGTGGCGATGCGCCAGTCCTCGAAGCCGGACGGGGTGATCCTCGTCTTCACACCGTCGGAGTGGGACGCCTTCGTGAAGGGCGTCAAGGACGGCGAGTTCGACGAACCCTGGTAGCGCTGCCGCGCTTTCCCGGGAAAGTGCAAGAGGGCAAGCGCGTGACCTGGGGTGACAGTTTCCAGCGTCGCACTTTCCCGGGAAAGTGCGAGACTTCAGGCGGCGTGACCGCCATCCACCGCGAGCGCCGTTCCGGTGATGTACCGGCCGGTCTCGCCCGCGAGGTGGGCGACCGTCGCGTCGATGTCCTCCGGCCGCCCATAGGTACCCAACGCGACGAACTCCCGCTGCCCGTCCGCCCCGGGGCCGTCAGCCGGATTGAGTTCCGTGTCGATCGGTCCCGGCTGCACGAGATTGACCGTGATACCGCGTGGGCCGAGTTCCCTGCCAAGGGCCTTCGTCAGACCGGTCAGTGCCGCCTTGCTCAGGCCGTAGAGGCTGAAACCCGCCACGGCGGCGCGATCGGCCGCGGTACTGCCGATCGTGATGATCCGCCCGCCCTCGGTCATATGCGGCACCGCGGCCTGGCTGGCCAGGAACGGTGCGCGCACGTTCACGGCGACGACGTGGTCGAGTTCGCCCAGTGAGATGTCCTCGATCGTGCCGTAGTGCCCGACACCGGCGTTGTTCACCAGGATGTCGAGCCTGCCGAACTCGCCCACGGTGGCCCGTACCGAGCCTGCCACCGCCTCCGCGTCGGCGTTGTCAGCCTGTACCGCCAGTGCTCGCCTGCCGTATGCCTTGACCGAATCCACGACGTTGCCGGCCTGATCCGCACTGCGCTGGTAGGTGATCACCACGTCGGCCCCCTGCTCGGCCAGCCGGATGGCGATCGCGGCGCCGATGCCTCGGCTGCCCCCCGTGACCAGTGCGACCTTGCCGTCGAGTGCGCGTGCCATCGCTGCTTCCTCCCGTTGTCCGTGTTGTCTCACGTCTTCCAGGAAACGGGAGAAAGGAGTCGGTTACCGGCGACTTTCGGACCTGGTGTTCAAGTATTCAACAACTTGCGCGCGGCCGGTTGGTGGAAGTGCTCGGCCCAGCTCGCGGCGTCGCCGTCGTGCAGCTCGTCCCGGATCGTCCGGTCGGCTCCCGCCTCGAGCAGTGCCTCGATCACATCGACGGCGCCATGCTGCGCGGCGAGGTGTAGGGCAGTGACCCCCTCGCCGTGGCTGGGCCCGCCGAAGGTGCCACGGCGGTCCGGGTCGGCCTCGAGCGCGAGCAGCCGTCGTACCGCGGCTACCCGTCCGCATGCTGCCGCCCAGGTGAGCGCGGTTCCCCGGTACACGTCGGCATCGAGGTCCGCGCCGTGTCGCACCAGCAGTTCCACGGCCTCCGCCCGATCGTTGCGCGCCGCCCACGACAGCGCCTCGTCCCGGATCTCCGCCGTCGCCGTCGACGGTCGCCAGGCCGGGAAACCGCTGTGCGGCCGGTAGAAGCCGCGATGGCGACCGGCCGCGGCTGCCAGGGTGCCGTCCGGCGCGAGCAGCGAGCCGATCAGGTCCAGCCTGCCAAGGCCGGCCGCGATACGCAGGTTCTCCGGCACCACCGCCTGCTCGGCCAGCAGTTCGGCGGTCTCCCGGCGTCCCCAGAACAACGCGACCGCAAGGGGCGTACCGCCGTCTCCGCGCGCGGACGCCCCGGCCGGCGCACCGGCGGCGAGCAGTGTCGCCGCCAGGTGCGGGAGACCCGCGTACGCCGCCTGGTGCAACGGCGTCCAGCCGTGGGCGTTGGTTCGCGCCGGATCCGCACCGCGGTCCAGCAACACCCGCACCAGCCGCTCGTCGCAGGTGGCGGCCGACATCCCCAGCAGGTCGTTGCCGTTCGTGCCGCGCGCCCTGACCAGCTCGGGAAACCGGTCGGCGAGCGCCGCCAGCGCGGTCACGTCCTGCTGCTCGATCGCCTGATAGGCGCGGGCGAACGGTTCTCCGCTGCCGGCAAGGGCACGCACGTGCTCGCGAAGTTCGGCCCACCGTCCGAAGCCGTGCTGCCGGGCCAGCACCAGCCGCGCTCCGCTCAGGGTGATCGGTGCGCGTACCCGCTCGAACGCGGCCACCGCCTCGGCGGTGCCGTCCCCTGCCGAGGCGAGCAGCCCGGCCGCTCTGTCCTCGTAGTACTCGGGATCGCTGCGATACGCGTGTTCGAGGTCGGGTCCGTGTCCGCGCAGGCGTTCTACATAGGACCGCAAGCGAGCCCAGGCCGGAAATCCGTGCTCGCGGGCGATACTCAGCTGTGCGTCGCTGAGCGTCGGCCGCTCGCGATCGTGCCGGCGGTGTGCGGTGATCCTGGCCAGCGCGGCCGGATCACCGGCCCTGGCTTCGCGGAGCAGGTCCTTCGCTCGTTTGCGCAACTGTTCGACACTGGCGAACGGCGGAATTGACGATTCCATGCCACTTCCTTCCACGACGCCCTGGCTGTCCGCGGTTCCGGGCAGGAAAGAAGGGTGCGGCCGGAAACGATGGTGCACGGGGTGGGCTCGGCCCTTTCCGCGGACGGGACGCGGCCCCTGCCGCGCTGGACACGAGTGTAGTGGCCGGGATCGTCCCATGGTGTGGACGATTGGCGGGTACCCATTCGAGTGGGCCTCATCGGGGTTAAACTGCGCCATCCGGCCACAGTGCGGTGGCCGGTCACCGTAGGTGGGGTGTTTCGCTCCCGAGTTGGGCATGTCGGCTGACCGCGGCCCTTCATTGTGCCGCCCACGAGGGCGCTGGCACCCGAGCATTCGTTGAACACAGACACCGAGCAGTGGGAGCCGCATCGTGAGCAAGCCCAGCCAGCCCGTCGTACTCATCGCCGAGAAGCTCGCGCCGTCCGTGGTGAGCGTGTTCGGCGACGAGGTCGAGGTCCGGCACGTGGACGGCACCGACCGCGCCGCCCTCCTCAAGGAGGTGCAGGAAGCGGACGCGCTCCTGGTGCGCTCGGCAACCAAGGTCGATGCCGAGGTGCTCGGCGCATCCAGCAGGCTGAAGGTCGTGGCGCGCGCCGGGGTCGGCCTGGACAACGTCGAGGTGCCCGCGGCCACCGAGCGAGGTGTTCTGGTGGTCAACGCGCCCACGTCGAACATCGTCTCCGCCGCCGAGCACGCCGTCGCGTTGCTGCTCGCCGTCGCCCGCCGGGTCCCCGCCGCCGATCAGAGCCTGCGTGGCGGCGAGTGGAAGCGCAGCTCCTACTCGGGCATCGAACTCAACGGCAAGACCGTGGGTGTGGTCGGCCTCGGCAAGATCGGCCAGCTGTTCGCGCAGCGTCTCGCGGCGTTCGACACCGAGCTGATCGCCTACGACCCCTACGTCTCCGCGGCCCGCGCCGCGCAGCTGGGTATCGAGCTGGTGTCGCTGGACGAACTGCTCGAGCGGGCCGACGCGATCTCCATCCACCTGCCGAAGACCCCGGAGACCAAGGGACTGCTCGACGCTGCCGCCCTGGCCAAGACCAAGAAGGGCGTCATCATCGTCAACGCGGCCCGTGGCGGCCTCGTGGACGAGGACGCGCTCGCCGACTCCATCCGCGCCGGGCACGTCGGGGGTGCGGGCATCGACGTCTTCGTCTCCGAGCCCACCACCTCCAGCCCGCTGTTCGAGCTGCCCAACGTCGTCGTGACGCCGCATCTCGGTGCGTCCACCGCGGAGGCGCAGGACCGGGCGGGCACCGACGTCGCGCGCTCGACGCTGCTCGCACTGCGCGGCGACTTCGTGCCGGACGCGGTCAACGTCGCGGGCGGCGGCACGGTCGGCGAGGAGGTGCGGCCCTACCTGCCTCTCACGCAGAAGCTGGGCACGGTCGTCTCGGCCTTCAGCGCGAAGGCGCCCTCGTCGGTCACCGTGGTCGTGCGCGGCGAGCTGTCCGCCGAGGACGTCGGCGTCTTGCAGCTGGCCGCCATGCGCGGTGTGTTCTCCGGTGTCGTCGAGGACCAGGTCACCTTCGTGAACGCGCCCCGGCTCGCGGAGGAGCTCGGCGTGACGGTGGAGCTCGTCTCGGAGCCGGAGAGCCCCAACCACCGCAGCCTGGTCACCGTGCGGGCGGTGCACGCCGACGGTACGACCCTCTCGGTCTCCGGCACCGTGACCGGCAAGGACGAGGTGCAGAAGCTGGTGGAGGTCAACGGCAGGCACTTCGACCTGCGCGCCGAGGGCAACGTGCTGCTGCTGGAGTACCCGGACCGGCCGGGAATCATGGGCCGGGTCGGCACCCTGCTCGGCGAGGCCGGGATCAACATCGAGGCCGCGCAGATCAGCCAGACGACGGACAGGACGGACGCCGTCATGCTGCTGCGTGTCGACCGCTCGGTCGACACGCACGTGCTGGAGCCCATCGGGGCGTCGGTGGGTGCGCGCCTGATCAGGGCCGTCGAGTTCGACTGACGCGCTCGCAGGCCGGCCCTGCTCCTCGAGGACGAACCCCGCGCGGTGGGTAGTCCTATGCCCCGTTCGGGTGTCTCGGGGAGCGGGATACTCCGGCGTAAGGGTGGTAGTGCTTCGGTCGGATGTCGACGGCCGGTAACCTGCCGGGGCTGGAGTTTTGTTGCAGATGGGGCATCCGGGGCTCCGGTCCCCGATCGACGGAGGTGTGTGGATGCGGCTCGCGGTGATCCCAGGTGACGGGATCGGGCCCGAAGTGGTCACCGAGGCGCTCAAGGTGCTCGGTGAAGTCGTTCCGGCCGCAGAGATCACCAACTACGACCTCGGTGCGGCCCGGTGGCATTCCACCGGGGAACTCCTCCCCGAGTCGGTGCTGGGCGAGCTTCGGCAGCACGACGCGATCCTGCTCGGTGCGGTGGGGGACCCTTCGGTTCCCAGCGGCATTCTCGAGCGGGGACTGTTGCTGCGTCTGCGGTTCGAACTCGACCATCACGTGAACCTGCGGCCCGCCAGGCTCTACCCGGGGGTGCGCGGCCCGCTCGCCGACAACTCCGAGATCGACATGGTGGTCGTCCGGGAGGGGACCGAGGGTCCGTATGCGGGCAACGGCGGTCTGCTGCGTAAGGACACCGAGAACGAGATCGCCACCGAGGTCAGCGTGAACACGGCCTTCGGTGTCCGGCGTGTGGTCAACGACGCGTTCCGGCGCGCCGAGGAGCGTCCGCGCAAGCACCTCACGCTGCTGCACAAGACCAACGTGCTGGAGTACGCGGGTTCGCTGTGGTCGCGGATCGTCGAGGAGGCCTCGCTCGAGCACCCGGACGTCACCGTGGCCTATTCGCATGTGGATGCGGCGACGATCCACCTGGTGACCGATCCGTCCCGGTTCGACGTCGTCGTCACCGACAACCTGTTCGGCGACATCGTCACCGACCTCGCGGCCGCGGTGACCGGCGGTATCGGACTCGCCGCGAGCGGGAACCTGGACATCACCCGCCGCAATCCGAGCATGTTCGAGCCGGTGCACGGCAGTGCGCCCGACATCGCCGGGCAGAGCCTCGCCGACCCGACCGCGGCCGTGCTGTCGGTGTCGTTGCTGCTCGACCACCTCGGTCAGAAGGAGGCGGCGCGCCGTATCGAGGCTTCGGTGGCGTTCGATCTCGCGACGCGGGACCAGTCCTCGCCGGGGGCCACCCAGTCGATCGGTGACCGCCTCGCGGCACTGGTGTCCTCCAACGTCCGGCCGGTCGCCTGACCTCGTAGGGCCGGAACAGCGCTGAACCGTCAAGGCCACCTCGCGTGCGTACAACGCTCGCGAGGTGGCCTTCACTGTGTCCACCCCATCCCACCC
>NZ_PQHZ01000059.1 GCF_003385185.1 Amycolatopsis palatopharyngis
CGCCGGACTGGCGGCTCACTGGGACGCGGTGACCGAACTGGACTATTCAGTGGTCGCGGCCTTCACGATCGCCGCCCTCGCGGCGTCGGTGGCCTCGGGCAGGCTTGCCGGCCGCGTGGACGCCGACAGTTTGCGCCGCTGGTTCGCCTACCTGGTGATCGCGGTCGCGGTGTTCGTCGCGGTTCAGGCCCTGCTCAACCCCAGCGCGCTGACATGAGAAATCACGGAAAGGAAGGAGTGCAGGATGCAGGTCGAGGAGCTCTACCGGCGACGAAACGAGGTACAGCTGGTGGACGTGCGCGAGCTCGAGGAATGGCAGGCCGGCCGCATCGAGAGCGCCCGGCACATTCCGATGGACGAGGTGCCCACCCGGCTCACCGAGCTCGACACCACGCGGCCCGTGGTGACCGTGTGCCGCAGCGGTCACCGCAGTGAACAGGCAGCCGAATTCCTGCGGCAACAGGGTTATTCCGCGGAGAACACCGACGGTGGGATGCAGGCATGGCAGGAGGCCGCGCTCCCCTTCACCACCCCTGACGGCAAGCCGGGAAGGGTGGCGTGAACCATGTGGTTCCAGCAGTTCTACCTCAACAGTCTCGGACACGCCTCCTATCTGATCGGGGACGAGAAGACTGGTCAGGCGCTGGTGTTCGACCCCCGCCGCGATGTGGAGGTCTATCGACAGACGGCTCGCGACCGGGGGTTTCGGATCACCTACGCGTGTGACTCCCACGGGCACAACGACTACCTGTCCGGGTTGGGCGAATTGGCTGGATCCGCGCACCCGCCGCAGGTGTGGGGTTCGGCCGCGGGCGAGCTGAGTTACGCACACCGGCCGATCGCCGACGGCGAGCAGATCGAGTTCGGCGACGTCGGAATCGAAGTGATGCACACGCCCGGGCACACCCCCGAGCACATCAGCCTGCTCGTCTACGATCGCTCCGCCAGCGCCGATACCCCGGCATTGTTGCTCTCCGGTGGGGCGCTGCTTGTCGGTGACCTCGCCCGCCCCGACCTGCTCGGTGGCCAGGAGCAGGCCCGCCGCCACGCCGAGGTCTACTGCGACACGATCCAGACCAAGCTGCTCACGCTGCCCGACCACGTCGAAGTGTTCCCCACACACGTGGCCGGATCACTGTGCGGCGGCAACATCGGGTCCCGGCTGTCGACGACACTCGGATACGAGAAACGCACGAACGCGACCCTGGCCGAGGTCGCCGGGAAAGACGAATTCGTGCGGCAATGCATCCGGCTGGACAACCTCCCCGCCGTGCCCCCGTACTGGCGGCGTATGCGCTCCCAGAACATGGCCGGCGTCGACCCCCTCGGCGTACTCACCGAGCCACCGGCACTACCACCCGATGACGTCGCCAACGCCGTCGACGGTGGCGTCGTCGTGCTCGACACCCGCTCGCCGGAAGCCTTCGGCGGTGGCCACATCCCCGGCGCCGTCAACGTGGGCCTCGGCTCGTCCTTCGCCACCTGGGCCGGCACCGTGCTCCCCGCCGACGCGGAGATCCTGCTCGTGCTCGACCGGCCCGGGGATCTGTGGGAGACGGTCTGGCAACTGCTGCGCATCGGCTACCGCATGCCCGTCGGGTGGCTAGCCGGGGGCATGAGCGCCTGGCGCACCTCGGCACGACCGATCGACCACACCCCGCAGATCACGGTGGACGAGCTGAAACGCAGACTCGACGAGGACGCGATCACCCTGCTCGACGTGCGCCAGCCCGCCGAGTGGGCCGCCGGCCACGTCACCGGCGCCACGTTCATCACCGGCGCCGAACTACCCGACCGGCTCGACGAGGTCCCCGCGGACAAACCCGTCGCCGTCACGTGCGGCAGCGGCTACCGCTCGTCGGTCGCCGCCAGCCTGCTCGCGCGAGAACGCGACATCCCGGTGATCAACGTCGCCGGTGGGATGACCGCGTGGCAGCGTGCCCGGTACCCGACCACCACCTGACACGGCGCGCTCTCATGCTGATCCGGTTGGATCCGTCGGATGGAACGCCGGTTGACCGACAGTCGGCCCGGTTACTGCCCGAACGGCTGCGTTCGGCCTTGGCCCAGTTCATGCTGCTGCCCGGGGCGATTCCTAAGTGGACGACGACAGGCTCGGGGTACATGAGATCCAGCGAACGGGGTAGCCACACCACACATCACGAGAAACGACAAGTCCTGCACGACAATGACACACGTCTGCCACCACCCCTGCAGGAGGAGCGCCATCACGCCCACGGGATGAACACTGCAATGCCCGCAATGTCGGAATGCTGATGGTGTCCTGCTCGTACTCGGCGGCGTCTACCTGATGCGCAATGGAAATTGAACGACGAGAACGCCGCACGGCGACCGCCAAGAGGCATCACCAGTTGCCCAACCGGTAGGAAGGTTTGATCATGACCAGCACACTGATTCTGGGCGGGGGGTTCGGTGGCCTCGCCGCAGCCCACGAGCTGCGGGCGCGGCTCCCGGAGCACGAGGTGACCGTGGTCGCCGCCGAGGACCATTTCTACAACGGTTTCGCCAAGACGTGGGACCTTGTCGGGGCGCGGCCGCTGGAGCAGGGCACCGCCAGCCTCTCGGCCCTGCACCGGCACGGCATCCGGTTCGTCCACACGCGCATCACCGCGATCGACCCCGCCCACTGTCGGGTCGAGACCGAGGCCGGTCCGCTCAGCGCCGACTTCCTTGTGATCGCGCTCGGCGCGAACACCCCACCCGAGCAAACCGCGCAACTGCGGGGATCGGCGCACGACCTTTACAGCGCCGACGCATTACCGGCGATGCGCACCGACCTCGCTCGCCTGGATAGCGGGACACTCGTGGTCCCGGTGCTCGGTACCCCCTACAAGTGCCCCCCGGCCCCCTACGAGGCCGCATTCCTGCTCGACGACTACCTCCGTGGCCGGGGGGTGCGCGATCAGGTCCAGCTGCTGGTCACCACGCCCCAGCCCATGACCATGCCCGGTGCCGGGTCCGAGGTCAGCACTTTCGTCGCCGACGCGCTCACCGATCGCGGCATTCAGCTGCGCACCGAACAGAGCGTGCAGACCATCGACCCCGACGCCCGCACCGTGTTGTTTGCCGACGGTGACCGGCTGCCGTACACACTGCTTTTGGCGGTGCCCCAGGCGGTCGCACCCCAAGTCGTCGCCGACAGCCCACTGGCCGGTGAAGGAGGGTGGATCCACCCCGATCGCGAGACCCGCCGCACCGACTTCGACCGGGTCTACGCGGTCGGCGACTGCACCGCGTCACCCCCGCCGAAGGCGGGCATCTTCGCCGAGGGCATGGCCCGTGTCGCCGCACGCAACATCGCCGCCGAGGTCGACGGCGGTCAGGGCGACCGGTTCGACGGCACCGGCTACTGCTTCCTGGAATTCCCTGAGCAACGAGCCGCCACCCTGGAGGGCAACTTCTTCGCCGAGCCCAAACCAGACGTGCGCATGGCCGAACCAGACACCGACACCTTCACGCGAAAACACGCGTTCGAGGCCGAACGGCTCCGCAACTGGCTCGACGCCACCCCAACCTGACCCGCGAACGCCCACGCACACCACCCCTCGCTGCCACACCCCCAATCAGCAACAGGAAGGATTCAAGGCACGACCATAAAACGGGAGCAGATACCCCATTTCGGCGTGGCTGTACTGGTGGGGTCGGCCAGCTCGCGGCGCGGGCCCCTGGCCGGCGCCGCGCACAAGGCCGCAGACCACATCGCCTCCGTCGATCCTGCCCCGCATGCCACCAGCAATGCATGCCCGAGATGGCGCAGATGACGCAACCATCCGGGCTGACGCAACAACGGGAGCACCCGGGATGGCACGGATGAAGCCCATGAATCGACGCACATTCACCACCCTCGCCACGGTGGTGGTGGCAGGAGCGCTCGCTCTCGGCCTGGGCATCGGCTACGCCGTCTTCAGTCCTGGGCCCGGCTCCACGAACATGCCCTCGATGACACCCGGCTCGCCAGACGGGATGATGGGCAATCAGCCGATGGGCTCGTTCAACTCTGACGAGCCTTTCGACCGCCAGTTCATCGACCAGATGACAACGCACCACCAAGGAGCCATTGTCTCTGCCGCCAACATGATCGCGGGCTCCGCACGCCCGGAGCTGCGTACACTGGCCGACGAGATCGTCACCGAGCAAACCGCGCAGGTACGCCAGATGCGAACCTGGCGTCAGCAGTGGTACCCCCACGCGCCCAGTACCTTCGGCGGGATGCCTGACGAGCCCATGGGCGGGATGGACAGCATGATGGGCGCATCGGGTGAGCAACGCGAGGTGATGTTCCTGCAAATGATGATTCCCCACCATCGCCTCGCCATCGACATGGCTCGCCAGGCCCTCACTCGAGCTGAACACCCCAACCTCAAGCGACTGGCCCGCGACATCATCGCCGACCAATCAGCCGAGATCCGCCGAATGCAGACCTACTTAGTAGCCTCCAGCGGGTGAGGCGAACCAGGGCAACCCGGCCCGTCACGGAAACCCGCTCGTCGCATCCGCAGGGACGCCACCATCCCAGACAGCCAGGTTCCCAGCGTGCCCCGGCAGGTGCGGTGCTATCGATCATCGTCGCTCCGCGCAGCCAGGCAGCTAGATAACGTCAGGCCCACTTTTCCGACAAGTGCTGAGACAGCACGACGCCGGGGAGGGCTGCGGCATGGATCTCCGCGTGCAGCGTGCCGTCCACCCACGGCTGCGGGCCCCGTGTCACAGCTCGGCACGCGGAGCCGGTCGGAGCAGGCGGAGGTGTTCGGTGTCACCGAGCAGGTCCAGGCGCCGGTGCAGGAGTGGATTGTCGGTGGACTGGCTACGGTGGCAGGCGATGGCTTGATGATGACGTGTCCGGGAGACGAGCAGGGCGAGGTCGACCAAGTCAGGCGGTGAGCCAACCAGGGGGCTGCCGAACTCCGCATTGAGCTGGTCGGCGACCTGGGCCGGTAACGTCCAGCCGAGGACGGGCAGACCCAGATGGTCGGCGGTGGCCAGAGCAGCCTCGGTGGCACGGACGTGGTCGGGATGGGACGTCACGCCGGTGGTGTCGAACGCCAGCAGATAGGTCGGTCTCACCTCGGCGGCCAGCGACTCGACGTGACCGGCGAGTTCGTCCACGGACACGTCGGCCAGGCCCCCGTCGGGGTAGTCCAGCAGAACGCTGCGCTTGACACCCAGTACTGTGGCCGCCGCATCCAGCTCGTCAGCCCGTAATGCGCCCAGATCGGCGTGCTCTCCGCCCAAAGTGGAGGCCTCACCGTGGGTGAAACATAGCACCGTCACCGACGTTCCCGCAGCGGCCACATGGTCGAGCACCGCGCCAAGTCCGAACGATTCGTCGTCCGGGTGCGCGACCACCGCGAGCACGGCGTCTGCCGCGTCGAGCAGGTCACGGGCCTGCTCTTTCCTGCTTCTTGCTTGCGCATCCTGTCCCATACCACTGTTGTACGCCCCGGGGTATGTCGCCGCCAGCTGAACGGCCGCGCGGTCGATGTGTGGGAATGCCAGCCACTGCAGGACTGTTATGATACCCAGGGGGGTATGAGAAGGAGGTGCATGATGGCAACAATCGAGCTGGCGAACGACACTTTCAACGAGGTCATCGGTGCGGACGGCATAGTGCTGGTCGACTTCTGGGCGGCGTGGTGCGGGCCCTGTCGACAGTTCGCGCCGGTGTTCGAGCGCGCGTCCGAGCGTCACGAGGATGTCCGGTTCGGCAAAGTGGACACCGAGGCGCAACAGGGACTGGCGGCGCGGTTCGGTATCTCCTCGATTCCCACCTTGATGGTCGCGCGTGATGGCGTGGTGCTGTACGCACAGCCCGGTGCGCTCCCGGAGAGTGCGCTCGAGGACCTGATCGCGAAGGCCCGCGAGGTCGATATGGACCAGGTTCGGCAAAAACTCGCCGAACAGTGACAGTGATGATCCAGATCGTCAGCGCAGACGCCGAGTACCCGAATCCCGCGGAGCGGGGCCTGCGACCCGACAACGCCTGAGCTGGAGATTGTGAGACGAGGAGAAACAAGATGGTAGACATCATCGCACTCGACACGCCCACACTGGGCGACCGCAGCTACCTGGTCACCGATGGCGACGTGGCGTTCGTGGTGGACCCGCAGCGCGACATCGACCGATTCCTCACGCTCGCCGAGCAGCGTGGCGTGCGTGTCACCGACGTGTTCGAAACGCACATTCACAACGACTACGTGACCGGAGGGTTGGCGCTGGCGCAGGCCACCGGAGCGGCTTACCACGTCAACGCGGCTGACACCGTGTCCTTCGATCGCCAGCCGATCAATGACGGGGAAGAGGTACAGATCGGCCCGGCGATGCGGGTGCGCGCCTTGACCACACCGGGCCACACCTTCACGCATCTGTCCTATGTGCTGGACGTCCCCGGCCGCCCGCCGGCGGTGTTCACCGGCGGTTCGCTGCTCTATGGCTCGACCGGGCGGCCGGATCTGTTGGGGGCCGTGCACACCGAAGAACTCGCGCACGCTCAGTACGGCTCGGCACGGAGGTTGGCCACCGAACTCCCCGAAGATGCGGAAATCTACCCGACCCACGGGTTCGGCAGCTTCTGCTCGGCCACGCAGGCACAGGGCGAGCAATCCACGATCGGCCAGGAAAAGCAGACCAACCCCGCCCTGACACAGGACGAGCAGGACTACGTCCACTCCCTGCTGCAGGGCCTGGATGACTACCCGGCCTACTACACCCACATGATGTCGCTCAACACTGCTGGGCCACCGGCGCCGGACCTGTCCCCGCCGGAGCAGGCCGACGCCCCCGAGCTGCGCCGACGCCTCGAGTCCGGCGAATGGGTGGTGGACCTGCGCACCCGGACCGCATTCGCGGCCGGCCACGTCCCCGGCACCCTCAACTTCGGCGCCGACGGCAACTTCGTCACCTACCTCGGCTGGCTGATCCCCTGGGGCACCCCCTTGACACTGTTGGGCGACACCATCGAGCAGGTCGCCGAGGCGCAGCGTGAACTGGTGCGCATCGGCCTCGACCGCATCGAAGCCGCGGCCACCGGAGACCCACACAAGTGGTCCGGCGACACGCCCCTGGAGTCGTTGGCGGTCGCGGACTTCGCCGACCTGGCCACAGTGCTCCACCACCGCCCGGTCGTGGTCCTCGACGTGCGCCGCAACCAGGAATGGGCCATTGGCCACCTGGACGGTGCCGTACACATCCCGCTGCACGACCTGCTCGACCGGCTTACCGACGTCCCCTCCGGCGAGGTATGGGTGCATTGCCGCTCCGGCTACCGTGCCTCCATCGCCGCCTCCATTCTGGCCGCTGCTGGTCGCCGCGTCGTCGTGATTGACGACGACATTGACCGGGCTGCCGCAACCGGCGCCCCTTTCCGGGCTGCTGCCCAGCACAGTGCGGCGACGCGCTAACGGCGTTACCCACTGGCATTGGCCATGACCAGCGCAACCGAGCTCAGCATGACAGCGTTAAGCAATCCACACGTCAAGGAGGATCATCATGGATTACGCCCGGACGATCACGCTTGATCTACCGTACGAACAGGCCGTGCCGACGGTGAAGGAGGCGTTTCAGGCGCAGGGATTCGGCATGCTCACCGAGATCGATGTGCAGGCCACGCTGAAAAACAAGCTCGACGCCGATGTGGAGCCTTACATCATCCTCGGCGCTTGCAATCCCCAGCTCGCGCACCGCGCCCTCGACATCGACCGGCAGATCGGACTGCTGCTGCCCTGTAACGTCGTGGTTCGCGCCGCTGGGGACAACCAGACCGTGGTCCAGGCCCTCGATCCCCAGGTCATGGTCACCGTGCCCGAACTCGACCAACTCCAGCCCATCGCCGACGACGCCGGACAACGCATCAACACTGCCCTCGACGCTCTGGCCCACCGCAGCGTTTAGCGGTGCCTCAGACCCGTGAAACCCGAGCAGGCGAAGCGAGCATGGGCGACTGGAGTGTGATGACCATGATGGACGGTTCCATGATGGGCTGGTTCTGGCTCTGGCCAGTACTCCTGCTGATCGGACTAGCCCTGCTGGGCTACCTGATCTACCGGCCCGTGCAGGACCGACACGGCGGCGCCCAAGAGGACCCCTCCTCCGCGCACCGGATCCTCGACGAGCGATATGCCCGCGGCGAGATCGACGAGCAGGAGTACCGCAGCCGACGAACCGACCTGAACTGAGCCCATCAATCAACCGATCCCCAGCCATTGTGCTGCCGTCAAGGGCAGCCGGAACGTGGAGTATGACCATGAAACCTCCCGGATTTCCGTTGATGCCACTACTGCCCATTGGGATGATCGCTGCCCTCGTCGTCACCAACGTGCTAGTACTTCGGAGGCTTCGCGCTCTCGAAACCCAATTGTCCGATCTGGCGCAGTAGCGGTACAAAACTCAGCCATCACCTCCGGAAGTGGCTGGTGGCGGGAGTGGGTCCGGCGCGGTCAGGTTCGCGGGCGTCTGCTGGGCCTGGGCCGTGATCGACCGCGGCGCCGTGGTGGGCGGGTCGGTGTGAGGCGAGAACTCGGCGAGCCGCAGCCGGCCTGGCCGTCGCGGCGCCGGGCCGGAGATCGGCAGCCACCGGGTGGCGCGGGGTTGTTCTCGCCGGCTATGCCCGCGGCGCTGGTAGCTGTGGGCACGAGCACGGGGCGGGGGCGGTCCAACTGGGACAGTGCGTCAGCGAGCGCCCTGCGCGCGGCGGTTTCGTGCCGGTGGGTGGGCAGCCACACCAGGCGGGTGTGGTGATTCCTGTTGCGGTGCCGAGCTTTTCGTAGCCGTGGAGTTTGCGTCCGAGCTTGCCGAGGTCTTCGGTGCCGAAGTCGGATTCGAGGAAGAACTCGATCTGGTGGCCGTTTTCGCGCCATCGGCTGTAGGCGTCGGGGCGGACCATGTCGCCGAAGAGCCGGCCGCAGCGCAGCTTGGACCACCACGCGGTCAGCCGTCCGCGGGCGCCGGGCTGTCGGCTAAGCGCGACGAGTGTGGTGAAGAATCCGTTGACGCCAACGGTGTGCGCGAGGCGCAGGGAGTGGGCGATGCCGATGGCGTCTTCGTGGCGGTAGCCGAGTTGATTGGGGTCGAGACCGTCCTCGTACCCGGACACGATCGCGCCGGCGATGTCGAGCACGTAGTGCATCGGGGCGGTGCCGGAGCTGACGAACGGCTGGAAGCGGTCGACGACGCGCCATTTGAACAGGTCGAGCAGGCGGTGGTTGGCCGCACGCATGGTCGGGTAGCAGACCTCGACGATCTGCTGAACGTTGACAAGAAGGAGGTGGGCCAGCGCTCACCCCTATACGGGCGAACCGGCCACGCCGGAAATACCAACTTGTTCAATACCGGCAGGGAGTGTGGTCTGCAGCCATGATCTCCTCAGGCGGTGGCCGGGCCTTGCTCGGGCAGCACCTGTCACCTGTGGGATTGACTCGCGAACGGCTTGCGGCCCGGCCATCGCCGCCCGGCGCGCACATCAGCTCTTCGGACAAGTCACTTCCCGAACCCGCCAACAGCAACCATACAACCCCTATCCAAGATCAACTTGACCAGAGAGACGCCGCTCACGACACAGTCCCGCTTCCTGTACTCGCCCGTGGAGGTCCCGCGCATCGCGATCCTGCGTCGGGCTGCCGCCCAGGTGAACCTCGGCGGTCACCTTCTAGTCGTCTCGCACGTGGCGCCCCCGCCGTGGATCGACCTCGGCGAGCATCCTGGACACCGATTCGTCAGCCCGGTGCAGGAGTTTGTGAAGCTGGAACTGGGCGAGCGCGAGTGGCTGGTCATCACCGCCGAGACGCGGACTGTTCCGCTTCCAGCCCTTCCGGGGAGATTGAGGAGCTGGTCGTTGGAGTGCTGCTCCTCCAGCGCCGACGAGCGTGACCCAAGGCGGTGGCTCGTCAGATGCGCACGTAGGCAGCACCGGCCAGCTGTGCCTCGACGATCGCCACCACTGCGGAGGGGACGGTCAGCACGGCGGGCCGCAGATCCTCGGGGTCGATGCCGCGCCGTCCCAGCCCGACACTGCACGCGGCGACTTGTGTGTGCTCGGGCACGTCGACGGCGTCCGTCTCGGTCAGGCCGGTCAACGCCGCGCCGTTGACGATTACGCGCACGTCTACGCCCAGGCCGGCGGTCTGCAGTCCTGCGGCCGCGTCCAACGCTCGCTGAACGTCGGCGGGATCATCGGAGACGTGCAAGATCACCTCGCGAGCACTCTGTTCGTCCATATCTCTGCTCTCCCTTCGAAAGCTGGTCACGCGCAGCCGGTCAGGGCTGCGGAGGCATAAGGCAGGTGCACGGCCGCGCTGACGAGGGCCAGAGCCACGAGATAGGCCGTAATCGCCACCGCAGGGACAGCACCGGTCAGGCCCGCGCTGGGGCGCACGAGCTGGCGGATGCGTTCGGGACCAGCCGCGTGCAGCGCCTCCGCGCACGCCTGCCCATGCAGGTCAGGGTGAGCGCGCTCGCCGAGCTTCACCAGTGCGCTCACCAACGCCGGGGTGCCGGCATTTCGGCGCGCCTGGTTGTCCGCGGCGATCTCCAGATAGTGCGGCAGGGCGTCTGCTGCCGCTGCGACGAGCGGCACCCACCGCAGGAAGACCGCAACGCTGGCCACCAGGGCGGAGACCAGGTGGTGGCGTTGGCGCAGGTGGGCGTGCTCGTGCGCCAGCACGGCGGCGAGCTCGTCGTCGTCCAGCGCGTGCACGGCACCGGTGGACAGCACGATCCCGCCGTGGCGTGCGGGGAACGTGAGCGCGAACGGGTGCTCCACCTCGACCACCGACACGCCGTGTCCATGCAGGCGGCGCTGCTGCGCACCGCGCAGCAGCTGGCGCGCTGCTTCTCGGGAACATCGTACGCGCCGCATCATCTGCCGGGTGATTCCGACACCGAGCGCGAGGGTGAGCGCGGCGGGCAGTGCAAGCAGCAGCACAGCGGGGATCGCCGTGTCGGTGGTGGTGCCGCCAGAGAACGGGTTGGCGGCGGCAAGGCACCGCTGACAGACCGCGGCCGCGCCTTCGGGCAGCAGCGCGGGGCCGGACCCCGCCCATGCTAGTACCGGGCCGATCGCGAGCAGTGTGCCGAGCCAAATGATGATGCCGCCACTGAGCACGGCGATCGCCAGGCGCGGAACTCGGACGAGCGCGGGCGCCGCCTGGCGTAGCAGCCACGGGCCGACCAGCGCCAGGGCAATCAGCCCGGCCCCCAGCACAATGGTCAGCATGCCGGGTGTCATGGCACCTGCCCCTCGTCACGGCGCTTCAGATAGTCGCGCAGCAGGTCCAGGTCATTCTCGGGCATCGAGTCGACGAATTGCAGGATCGAGGCGGCACGGTCGCGGCTGGCCTGCAGCACCTGTTCCATCAGCTGGGCGGCGTGTTCGTGCCTGTTCGTGCGTGCGGTGTACCGCGTCGAGCGGTTCTGCCGGGTGATGGTGACAAGGTGCTTGCGGTCCAGGTTGCTCAGCACCGTCGCGATCGTCGTGTAGGCGGGCTCGGAGGGCAGGTGCTCGATCACCTCCCGGATCGTCGCGGGACCGTGATCCCACAGCACGTCCATGACCTGCGCTTCCAGTGCCCCCAGGCGCAGCAGGTCTCCCTGCGGCTCACCCATACCGCTCATCGAGCCACCACCATCGGCTCAGGGCGCACTGGGCAGGCGACCTGTCCCCGCAACCGCCACACCAGCGCCACACCCGTCAGGATCAGTGCGCCGAGCGCGAGGAACGGCTGCACCGGCGCGAACCAGGTGATCGCTCCGGAGTACCCCAGAGCGAGCAGGGCGAGCTTGTTGCAGACCGGGCAGCCCACTGCGAACCACGCCAAGATTCCGCCGGCCATCCCCATCCGGCTGGAGCGCCGCGCAACCGCTCCTCCCTCACGCTCAACCCGAGCCATGTCGGTGTCCGCGGCACCAGTCCCGTCAGCAGGGCCGTCTACCGTCTTCGCCCGCACGTAGGTCGCCACCAACATCCCCGACAACGCCGAGGCGACCAGCCACACCGGATAGTTCCACCACACCGGCGGGATTTCACGGCCGAACACCGGGTTCGGGATCAACACCGTCGCCACCCCCACCACGACAGCCACGCCCACACCAGCGGCGATCGCGACCAACACCTGCCGAGCAGTCCACGCCCGAAGCGCCTGCACCGCCAGCACGACACTGGCACCAATTCTCTGCCCTGACCTGGCTACGGAAGACGTCATTACTCCATTGTCACATGACTCGACTACCGTGCATAGTCGACTATCTGAGATAGTAAAGAGCAGAGCGCTGCGATCGAAGAGGAGATTGCCCATGTCCACCGAATCCACTCGTCGTTCGAGATCCACATGGCTGGTGCCGGTGGCGGTACTCGCCATCGCCGCTGTCCTGATCGCCATCATCGTGGCGTTGGCCCGCGGGAACGACCCGTCCGCGGACGGGTCGGGGACCTCACCGTCGGGGGCGGAGGCGCCGACCGAGGTCCAGGGCCCCGAGCAGCCGGACCTTTCCGAGGCCGAGAGTCGCGATGACGCGGACCTGCTGGTGGCCGGCCCGGTGGACGCCCCGGTGGTGCTGGTGGTGTTCTCCGACTACCAGTGCCCGTTCTGCGCCAAGTGGAGTGCCGAGACGCAGCCGTCGATGATGGAGCATGTCGAGGCCGGTGACCTGCGGATCGAGTGGCGCGACGTCAACGTGTTCGGCCCGGCCTCGGAACGCGCCGCGCGTGCGTCCTACGCCGCCGCCTTGCAGGGGGCGTTCTGGGAGTACCACGACGCGCTCTTCGCCGACGGTCACCGCCGCTCCGAAGCCGACCTGAGCGACGAGGCGCTCAGCGCCCTGGCCGCCGACCTGGGGCTGGACACCGAGCAGTTTGCCACCGACATGGCCTCCGAGGAGACAGCGGAGCAGATCGCCGCCAACCAGCAGTTCGGGCTCGACCTGGGCGTTCAGTCGACCCCGGTGTTCATCCTGGGTGGGCAGCCGATCGTCGGCGCACAGCCGACCCAGGTGTTCCAGGACGCGTTCCAGACCGCGCTCGACGCGGCAGAGTAGCCCGACGTGGACATCGGACTGATCACCGCCTTCGTCGGCGGGGCGCTCGCGTTGCTGAGCCCGTGTGCAGCCTTGTTGATGCCCGCGTTCTTCGCCTCCACGATCGGGACCGGCCCGCGCCTGCTGCTGCACGGTGCCGTGTTCTACCTCGGCCTGCTCGTGGTGCTGGTCCCGATAGGCATCGGGGCCGGTGCTCTTGGGGCGCTGTTCGTGACCCACCGGCAGGCGATCGTGCTCATCGCCTCCCTGGTCCTGATCGTCCTCGGCGCTGCCCAGATCCTCGGCTTCGGGTTCGACCCGGCCCGCCTGCTCCCCGATGGGGCCGACCTGCACTCCCGGGCCGCATCCAAGACAGGGATCGCCAAGACCGTCCTGCTCGGCGCTGCCAGCGGGATCGCCGGATTCTGTGCCGGCCCCATCCTCGGCGCCGTCCTCACCCTGGCCGCCGCCCGCGGCGACACCTTCGCCGCGGCTGCCCTCCTCGCCGTCTACGGCACGGGGATGGTCGTGCCGTTGCTGCTGATCGCCGCGCTGTGGCAGCGCCTCGGAAACCGCGGGCGTCGCTTCCTCCGCGGCCGCGTCTTCACCGTCCTCGGCCGTGAGTTGCACACCACCTCCGTGGTCACCGGCGTGCTGATCCTGGGCATCGGGGTGCTGTTCTGGACCACTAACGGCCTCGTCGGAGCCCCCGAACTCCTCCCGCTCGACGCCCAGGCATGGTTGCAAGAACGCGCCTCCATCCTGGCCAACCCCGTCCTGGACATCCTCGCCGTCCTCATCCTCGCGGGGCTCGTCCTCTGGCTGTGGGCGAGGCGGCGCCGCGTCCGGGCTCGCGCAGACAAGCAGCTGGCCGAACACGACGCGGGAGAACGATGACCTACCGCCATGCACGTCACACCGGCGTAATTCTCGCGGCGGTCACGGTGCTTCTTGTGACTGCCTGCGAGGTGTCCGAACCGGAGCCTGTCCGAAACCCGTATCCGGTCCAGGACCCGCTGCCCGAGGTGGGCACGGCGGGCATGCAGCTGCCGACTTCGTTCGAGGAACTACGAGTCGTGGACCCAGGATGGGACACCACCCATCAGTACGCGGACGGCGTCTACCTCGCCGCCGGTGAACGCGACAGCGTCCTGGAGTTCACCGCCGTGGATGTCCACGGTGATGTGCTGTGGGCCGCGCAGCGCCCAGCCAGCTGCAGTGGGTTCGCTGTCACCACTGACGCGCAGGGCCGGGCCCTCGCGATCCTGGGCGATATTCAGACCACCGACGAGGCGCTGGCCGCAACCACCGCCACCGCGTACGACCTGACGACCGGGGAGCAGGTGTGGGCTCCGGTCGAGGTGCCCGGCCCCCATCAAGGTCCCGGCCTGGTGTTCGCAGCGTCCCCCGAAGGCTTCATGGGTGATTCCGGACCGCGGACAGCGCTCGACCCCACCACCGGACGCGTTGTCGCCACCGAATCGAGCTCCGACGAGATCCGTCTCGTCGGCGAGTATCACGGCATCGTGCTGCTCACGGAGGATGACGCTCTTGTCGCGCGCGACACGACCGACGACGGGGAACTCTGGCGCATCCCCCTCGCCGAGCACGGATTGACAGCAGCGTCCATCGGGCCTTCCCCCAGCACCCCGTCGGGAGACGGGCTCGCGCTCATCGCAACGTCTGACTCCACGAGTGCGCTCATCGACCTTCAGGAGGGCGCCATCCTGAGTCAGACCGCACGAGACGCCGCCGTAGACCCGACCACCGGAACCCTGGTCATCCTCGACGACACAGGTCTGCACGCCTACGACACCGACGACCAACCCCTGTGGTCTCTCACCGTCGCCCCCGAGACCACCATCGCCGCTCTCGGAAGTGTCTTCCTCTACCTCCGGGAAGACGGAACGGTCCGGGTCCACAACGTCCTCACCGGCGACGTCGCCCAAGCCTACGAACCCCACGGCCAAGGACCGATCATCGTCCCCGCGCAGATCACAGCCAACGGAGCCGCTGTGCTCCTCGACGGTGACCGTCGCCTCCTGGCTGCCGTCCCGGAGCACCCAGGCCTGGGCGACTCGGGACCATGAGGCATGGCGATCACGTCGCAGACGGCCCTGGAAAACGACATCCGGGACTGGATCAAGACATGGAACGAGGACCCCAAGCCGTTCATCTGGACCAAGAACGCCGCATGCCCACTTGACAAATCGGTCTCCATATCTAGCACGCCACTGGGCTAGTTGCTGGACGTCGTGCGCGTCACCGGGAACACGTTGCTGCATGTCGAGGACGAGCCCGGCGAGATCATCAGCATCGCTCTCGACGACAAAACCGGCCAGGCACTGTGGAGGTGCTGCCAGACGCGGCCGAGCAATCTGCTCGATGAGCTGATCACGTGTCCCCGGCAGACGGATGACCGGTGGGACAGGTTGCCTGAGGCGGTCGAGGCTCAGATCCAGCGCGCGAAGGGCGAGCCGGATGCTTGAGGTATCGATCCCAGCCGCCCGCCAGGACCTGCGACCGACTTGAACCCCTGCGGTGAGCGGTGATATCTCGCATCTCGACCCGCGTCCGCGGCGCCGGGCCGACCCTCACGGGTTCGCGACCGGCGGCGGTTCAGTACGTGGGGTGATGGCATAGTCGGCGAATTCGACCCGGCGGGTCATCTCCCAGTACTCGAAGGTCGTCCACGGCATGTTCGTGGTCACCCGACCGTGCCGGTTGCGGTACCACGTCCCCGCCGAGGTCACGCTCCACACCATCTCCGCGAGACGTTCGTCGAGCCGGCGGTTGTAGCGCTCCATCGCTTCCGGCCGGACCTCAAGCTCCGACCATCGGCGCTCGATCATGGTCTTGATCGACTCGACGATGTAGCGCGACCACGTCTCGGCCTGAAAGATGACGCTGCCGCCGGTGGCGATGTTCGTGTTCGGGCCGTACATCACGAAGAAGTTCGGGTAGCCCGGAACGGTCATGCCCAGGTGGGCCCGTGGGTCGTCCTCGCCCCAGGTCTCCCGGATCGTCCGCCCTCCGCGGCCGACGACCTCGTAGGACGCCAGCATCCTGCTGGCCCGGAAGCCGGTCGCCAGCACGCACACGTCGGTCGGTCGCCGCACGCCGTCCGGACCGATGATGCTCTCCGCGTCGAACGCTAGATCCTTCGTGCCCGGGACCAGCTCCACGTTCGGCCGCCGCAGCATGCGGTACCAGCCGTTGTCCCGCAGCATTCGCTTGGAGAACGGGGGGTAGTCAGGGACGACGGCAGGCACCAGGTCCTGGCGTTCGCCGAGTTCGGTGCGGATGTACTCGGTCAGCTCTTCCCGAGCCTGCTCGTTGGCGGCACTGATCGTGTCGTGCTCACCCGTCCATTCCGGATCGACCAGTTGAGCCAACCGGTTGACGTCGTTCTGGGAGAGCAGCGTCCGGGCCCGGAACCAACGAGCGTAGGCAGGAACATTTTGCAGGAGCCAGCGCTCGCCCTCGCTCACTCGACTCAGGTAGTTGTCTACATTGATGTTCCAGTGCGCCGTCCGCTGATAGACGGTCAGCTGCTCGACGTCCGCGGCGACCGCGGGCCCGATTTGGTTCGCGCTCGCCCCGGTGCCGACAAGGGCTACGCGCCGCCCGTCCAATTCGATCGCGTCGTGCCACTGTGCCGAGTGCACGATCTCTCCGGTGAAGCTCTCCATGCCGGGGTAGTCGGGAACGTGCGGGATCCCGAGCAGCCCGACCGCGCTGATGACCACGTCACCGACGATCCGGAACGGATTGCCCGTCTCGTCCGTACCGAGGACCACCCAATGGTGAGCGGTCTCGTCGTACGTCGCGGAGGACACCCGAGCACCGAACCAGGTGTTCTCCATGATGCCGCTGTCCCGAGCTACCGTCTGGAGGTAGGCGAGGATCTCGGGTTGTTTCGCGTAGTACCGGCTCCAATGCGGGTTGGGTGCGAACGAGAACGAGTAGTAGTGACTCGCGATGTCGACGCCGCACCCTGGGTAGGAGTTGTGCAGCCACGTTCCGCCGAACTCTTGAGCACTTTCGAGAACAGTGAAAGGCACTCCGAGACGCCGCAAGCGACGCGCGGCCGTGATTCCCGAACTCCCGCCACCGATGATCACTACGTGGAAGTGTTGCGCCCCGGCGGGCCGCTCGGCCGACCAGCCGACCTCGTCCTCAGTAGACAGACCCATCTCCTTAAGGAGCATCTCCTCTTGGCCGAAAGGTGTCGAAGAGCCGGCGGCCAATGAAGCCAACTCCCGTACTAGCCCCTCCGATTCATCCGCGCCGTTGTTAGCGAGGATGGCATCGGTGAGGCGCTCACGAATGGACCGCGCCACCTCTGCCGGGAAGTCGTGCTCCCAGGGGGCCGGACCGGTGATGTAGCGCGACCATCGGTGCACGTCCGGGTCGCCGGTGAGCTCGCCGAGGGCGAGGAGCTCGGACGGCAGTTCGCCTTCCTCAAGGGCCGAGACGACCGTTTCGCGGACAAACGCGGGCGATTCGGTTGCTGTCGACATTGTTCTCCTCGTTGCGGAGCGAGCGACTGGTGGGCTGTCGTGAATTGCACGCCGTCCGCTCACGCCCCACCGACCTCCGCGGCCATCGCGTCGGCAATCACCTTGAGACCCACATGCCCCATAGCGCCTCCATCCACCGGGATGTCAGCGCCAGTGATCCAGGCAGATTCGTCGGACAGCAGGAATGCCACCAGTGGCGCGACGTCGACGGGAGCGCCAATCCTGCCCATCGGCACGATGCTGACCCAGGCGTCGACGAAACGTTCGGGCGTCTGCGTCTGCATCGGGGTCTCGACGTAGCCGGGCAAGATGCTGTTGACCCGGATCCCCGCGCCACCCAACTCCATGCTCGCGATACGCGACAGACCCCGCAGTGCCCACTTGCTGACCCCGTAGCCAGCTGCCAGATGTGCCCCGGCGCCCGCGACCGAGCTGATGTTGATGATCGATCCGCCCTCGGTCATCAGGGGTGAGACGGCCTGGATGCCCAGCAACGGCCCCGTCGTGTTCACGGCCAGCAGTGCGTTCCAGTCCTCCAGGCTTACGTGCTGCAGACGCCCCGCCGGGCCCCGCGACCGGAGGATTCCGGCGTTGTTTACCAGCCCGTGGACCTGGCCGTACCGGTCCCGAAGCGCCCGGGCAAGCTCACTCCAGTCCTGGGGCGAGGTCACGTCGAGCCGATGGAACTCAGCGCCCGCCGGTAGGTCGTATACCGGCTCGACGATATCGGTGACCACGACCCGCGCACCTTGGGCGGCGAGCGCGACGGTCACGCACTGCCCCAACCCGCGGGCACCGCCGGTGAGTACCACGACCTTGTCGGCCAATCTCGTCATCACTGATCACCTCTGTGCGTCGGGGTCGCTCATCACTCTCGGAGCAGGACCGGAACCTGGCGGGCGCCCCAAAGGGGCGAATACCTCTTGCGTGCGTGTGAATTCCGAAGGGACGAATCGAACGTAATCCGGCTAATCCGCATCGGTCCAACTCTCAATCCTTGTACCAGCCATAGGCAACACTTATAGTCACCCGGGCGAGGACGGCTTGGACGAGCACGCCTTAGCCGTAGAGGACCGAACGGTGGCGGGCAACCGATCCCTCCCCCGGCAGATGGAGACTTCGTGGAAGTTCGACAGGCTCGCCATTTCCTGGCCATCGTCGACCACGGAACGACAGGACGCGCCGCGAAGAAACTCCACATGACCCAGCCGGCACTGTCGCAGTCGATCGTGGCACTCGAGCGGGAGTTGCGCGCCCAGCTGTTCGCCCGCTCGACCCGCGGAATGACACTCACGTCAGCGGGCGAGACCCTGGTTCAACCCGCCCGGCGGCTGGTCGAATCGTCGATCCGGGCGCTCGCCGCCGTCGAGGAAAGCGTAGACGTTCCACACGGGGAGCTCACGGTCGCCGTGATGCCGGCGCTGGCCTCGGCACCGGTCTCGTCCTGGGTTTCTCGTTTCAGGGACCGCTATCCGCACGTGGTGGTGCGTCTGCTCTCCTACTACGGCGACGAGAATGTCGACACCTTCTTCGACCGCCATGAGGTCGAACTTCTCGTCGCGTTCGTGGGTGCCCCTGGCGCCGACCGGGTGCGGTGCGTGGAGGGCGGCACGCAAGAGATGGTCGTCGCGCTCCCGCCAGGAACATCGGTCGATGAGGGCCCTACCGTGCGGCTCGACCAGATCGCCCACCTCCCATTCGTCGTGGCGCCCCCGAACACCTCCATGCGAAGGCTTCTGGTCGAGGCGTTCGACCGGATCGGTGCCACGCTCACCGTGTCCGTCGAATCGCCGTTCATGGACGCTCTACCCAGTCTGGTCGCGGCCGGCGCCGGCGGCGCGATCCTGCCTGCCGAAAGGGCGGATGCCCTGCGTGCGGCCGGATCGCTCCTCAAGCATCCCGCTCCACCGATCAACCGGCGTTACTACCTCTTCTACTCCCAGCACCATCTGTCCTACGCCGCACAAGCGTTCATCCGCACCGTGTCATCAGGACTGTGACGGCTCACCGCGATCGCGACGGACAGCTGGCTATAAGGACCAGTTATGGGGGTGGTAGGCAGATCGGATTGGATGTGGAATGCGCCACAACGCACGATGTACGTGCCCCCGGGGCCAATTGCCCGAGCGTCCAATTGTGAACTAAGGACGCTTGCCAGGTCAGCACTGCGGTCCCGTACGAACAAACGACCGAGGAGCGTCAGCGTGGACGCAGAGCTCGAGAGTGCCCGACCGCCACAGGATGTCGAAGCGACGACTCCCATCGGCCGGGCCACAAAGGACACCCGAAAAGTCGTCGCCGCCAGCACCATCGGAACAGCGATCGAGTACTACGACTACTTCATCTTCGGCACGGCCGCGGCGACGGTCTTCCCAGCTCTCTTCTTCCCCGATTTCAGCCCTGCGGCGGGGACTCTCGCGTCGTTCGCGGCCTTCGGCGCCGGATTTCTGGCTCGTCCTCTTGGTGCCGCCGTTGCAGGGCATTACGGCGACCGAATCGGCCGCAAGTCCATGTTGGTGGCAACGCTGCTGGTCATGGGTATCGCGACATTCCTCATCGGCCTGCTTCCGCCATACAGCGTCATCGGCATCTGGGCGCCGATCCTGCTCGTCCTGCTCCGGCTCGCCCAAGGATTCGGGGTCGGCGGTGAGCTGCCGGGCGCGCAGTTGATGTGTGTGGAGCACGCGCCCCGGGGACGCCGAGGCTTCTTCGGGAGCTGGCCGCAGGCGGCCTCGCCGATCGGCCTCGCGATGTCGACTGGCGCCTTCGTCATAATGAGTGCCGTGGTGTCGAACCAACAGTTCACCCACTGGGGTTGGCGCATTCCGTTCCTGCTGACCGGCGTGCTGGTGGGCGTGGGGATTTTCGTTCGGTTGAAGACCCACGAGAGTCCGGAGTTCGAGCGCGTGCGACAGCAGAGTACACAGGAGAAGATGCCGATACGCGTGTTCATACGTGATGCCCGGTTCCAGGCCGCGCGCGGGATCGGCATGTACCTCGGCGTCACGGTCGTCTACTACGTCCTCACCACCTTCCTGATCGCATACGCGATCGGCACGCTGGAGATGCCACGGACGACGGTGCTGTTCGTGGTGCTCGCGACCCAGCCGATCTTCTTCGCCATCTGCCTCGCCGGCGGTGCGCTGTCCGACCGGTTCGGCAGGCGCTCCATCTACGTCGTCGGCACCCTCGGCGCCGGAGTCGCTGCGTTCCCGGCGTTCGCCCTCATCGACCAGGCGTCCTCCGTCAGTCTCTTCCTGGGCATGCTGCTGCTCGGCGGTTTCCTCTTCCTCTACGTCGGGGTACAAGGCGCCTTCTTCGCCGAATTGTTCGACGTGCGAATCCGCTACACGGGGACCTCGCTGTCCATCGGCATCGCCACACTCGTGGGCGGAGCGTTCACCCCGGCCGTCGGCACACTGCTTGCCAATCGATTCGGCAGCAGCGGTGTCGCGTTCCTCGTCCTCGGCGTCTCGCTGATCGCCGCGACCGCGGCCTGGGTCGGCGGAGGAGGTCGGGCCGTGGACCGGCCCGAGCGTCAGACCGTCTGAGCCGGACCGCGGGAGCCTCGATATGGCGCGATGAGTCAATGGTCTACCCGTTGGCGCAGCTCGGTGCGATGCCGCACGAGGACATGCCGCCCGACGTACGCGGTCTCTACGTTAAGGCCGCGTCGGTTGCGGCGGTGTCCCGGCGAGTCGGACGCTGCACTGGTTTGCCGTTGCCGAGCTGGGATTCGGTCGGCGTCAGCCGAAGGTGCGGGTGGCCGATGGCAAGCCGGGCCAGGAGGTTCAGGTCGATTTCGGGAGGCTCGGGCTGATCCCGAATCCGGCGACCGGGCGGCGGCGGGTCGGTCTCTGCGCTTTGACCGTGAGTCCAGCCTCAGCAGCCTGGCCAAGTGGACCGCGTCCTTGGCATCGGTCTTGACCCGATCACCGCAAAGGCCACTGCAACTTCGAGGGCACGGCCACGACACACCGGATGCCCACCCCAGTCAACGCGCAAGCCAGCCCGAACCCCGTCGGGCCCGCTTCATAAGTGACCGCCACCGGCCCCGGCAGGTCCCCGATCCAGGACCGAATGTGCTTATGTGACGGGACCAGTCTCGCCTGGATCAACTCGCCAGTGACGCCATTGATCGCTGCTGACGCAACCGATCGAGCGTACGAGCGTGCACGTCGAGCCCCACGCTCGTACGCTCGATAAACACCGGGTCCTCCCACAACTGTCGGATAGGCCGAGCAGGCGGCCCCTGCCCGGCAACCCACGAATCTTGTGAGCGAGGCCCCGGCTCGCAACCACTCAACCAAGCGGTCACCCATACCGTCTAGGACAGTGGAAAGGCACCTGCCCTGCCGAGCAGTGCGGGCACTGGCTTGCGGAGACGCTCGCCCAGCCAGTCCGCGGTCTCGGCGACCTGCTCGAACCGCATGCCGGTGTCGATGCCCATCCGGTGCAGCGCGTACAGCAGGTCCTCGGTGGCGATGTTGCCGGTGGCTGCGGGGGCGAAGGGGCAGCCGCCGAACCCGCCGATGCTGGCGTCCAGCGCGTCGGCCCCGCACTCTATGGCGGCGATCGCGTTGGCATAGCCGGTGTTGCGGGTGTTGTGAAAATGGCAGCGCAACTGGATTCCGGGTGCGATCTTGGTGGCACCGGCTAGCAGTTCGCGCACCTGGGTAGGCACGCCGACGCCGATAGTGTCGGCCAGCGCGATCTCGTCGGGTTCGGACGGCAGCACCCGGCGAATCAGGTTGAGTACCGTGGCGACGGGCACGTCGCCCTCGAACGGGCAGCCGAACGCCGCCGCGATCGTGACGGTTCGCGGGATTCCGGCCGCGCGGGCGTCGGCGGCCAGCCGCTCCCAGACGGCGAGGCCCTCGTCGACGGTGCAGCCCTGGTTGCGTTTGCTGAACTCGTCGGTGGCCACGACCACGACGTTGATCTCATCGACCCCGGCGGCCAGTGCGCGCTCCAGCCCGCGCTGGTTGAGTACCAGGCCAGAGTAGGAGACGTCGTCGGTGCGCGAAAGCCCGGCCATCACTGCCTCGGCGTCGGCCATCTGCGGCACCCGCCCGGGATGGACGAAACTGACCGCCTCGATCCTGCGCGCACCCGCCTCGACGCTGCGTTGCACCAGGCGAATCTTGTCCTCGACACCGAGGACCGTCGGCTCGTTCTGCAATCCGTCGCGCGGTGCTACCTCGACAACCGAGATCTCCCTCATGAACACCCCTTGCATGCAATCATTGGATAGTTCCAGAGTCGAACAGCGACAATGCTTGTGTCAAGCCTCACCTTCGCGCTACATTGCGTGCAATTCGAGGAGGTTCATTGTGGTTCGTGCCGTCGATCGCGTTTACTCGGCCCTTCGCGACGGCATCCTGGAGGGCCGATACACCGCCGGCACCCGGCTCGGCGAGGCAGAACTGGCTGAAATCACCGGCTCTTCCCGCACCCCGGTGCGGGAGGCGCTGCGGCAGCTGGAGATGGAGGGCCTCGTCGAGGTGCTCCCCCACCGGGGGGCGCGCGTTGCGGAGTGGACGGCGGAGGATCTCGAGGAAATCTACGACTTGCGCACGCTGCTGGAGGGTTACGCGGCCGCCCGCGCGGCCAGCCGGATCAAGGCCAAGGACATCGATCGGATGGACGAGCTGTGCGGGCTGATGGAGGAGGCCGCGGCCGCGGGCCCGCACCAGGATCTCGATCGGGTCGCCGAGTGCAACGCCGAGTTCCACGAGATCGTCCGCTCGGCGGCCGCGAGCACGCGCCTGGTCACGATGCTCAACGCCGTCGTGCAGCTACCGCTGGTGGTGCGCACGTTCCATCGCTACTCCCTCGATGACCTGGCCCGCAGCGCTGCGCACCATCGGGACCTGGTCGCCGCGCTGCGAATCGGCGACAGAGCGTGGGCCGAATCGGTGATGCGGTCCCACGTGCTCGCCGCGAAATCCGTCCTGCTGCGCGCCGCAGCTGACACGAGAGAGACGAGGAAGGGCTAGATGTCGACCGACACCACACCAACCGAGGGGCCGCTCGCGGATCTCCGCGTCGTGGAAATGGGCCAGCTGTTGGCGGGCCCGTTCTGCGGGCAACTGCTCGGTGACTTTGGGGCAGAGGTGATCAAGCTCGAGGCACCGGGCGCGGGCGATCCCATGCGGCAGTGGGGGCGGGAGAAATCACACGGCAAGTCGTTGTGGTGGCCGGTGGTCGCCCGGAACAAGAAGTCGGTCACATGCAACCTGCGCGCCCCGGAAGGCCAGGAGCTCGCCCGACGAATCATCGACAAGGCCGACATCGTGGTGGAGAACTTCCGGCCAGGCACACTTGAGCGCTGGGGGCTGGACTACGACCGGCTGCGCGAGACCAACCCTGGCCTGGTCCTGGTTCGGGTCACCGGGTTCGGACAGACCGGCCCCTATGCGCCACGGGCCGGGTACGGCTCGATCGGCGAGGCGATGGGCGGGATCCGCTACGTCACCGGCGATCCGACGAACCCACCCTCGCGCGCCGGGATCTCCCTGGGCGATTCGCTGGCCGCCGTGTTCGCGGCGATCGGTGCGCTGGCCGCGGTGCACAACCGCAAACGGACCGGACGCGGCCAGGTTGTGGACTCGGCGATCTACGAAGCCGTGCTGGGCATGATGGAGTCACTGCTGCCGGAATGGGCGGTCGGCGGCTATCAGCGGGAACGTACCGGTTCGGTGTTGCCCAACGTGTCACCGAGCAACGTCTACCCGACCAAGGGTGGCGAAATGGTGCTCGTGGCAGCCAACCAGGACACCGTCTTCGCCCGGATGGCGGCGGTGATGGGGCGTCCGGAGCTCGCCGAGGACGAGCGGTATGCCACGCATGCCGCGCGCGGCCGTAACATGGCCGAGCTGGATGAGTTGATCGGCGAGTGGTCCGTGCAGTTCGGCAGCGACGAGCTGCTGGACACGCTGCATGAGGGCGGCGTGCCCGCAGGCCGGATCTACACCGCGCGGGACATGTTCGCCGACCCGCATTTCGCCGCGCGGGAGGCGATCGTCCGGCTCGCACACCCTGACTTCGGGGAACTACCGATGCACAACGCCTTCCCCCGGCTCAGCGAAACCCCTGGCAGTGTACGACACCCGGGCCCAGCGCTGGGTGAGCACAACGCGGACGTCTACGGCCGCCTGCTGGAAATCGACGAGCCCGGCATCGCTGCGCTCTCCGAGCGCGGCGTGATCTAACCCAAACCTTTGAGGAGGCAGGATGACTTACCGCCTCGGTGTCGACGTGGGAGGCACGTTCACCGACGTGCTGCTCGTCGAGGAGGACACCGGAACAAGCTACCGCGCGAAAACCGCGTCCACGCCGCAGGATCAGTCGATCGGCGTGTGCAGCGGTATTCAGAAGGTCTGCGCCGACGCGGGGATCGAACTCTCCGACGTCGCGCAGGTGCTGCATGGCACCACCGTCGCCACCAACGCGATCCTGCAGGGTCGCGGCGCCCGCGTCGGGCTCGTAACCACCGAGGGGTTCCGCCAGGTGCTGCAGATCGCCCGCTCGTACGTGCCCGGCGGGTTGGCAGGCTGGATCATCTGGCCCAAACCCGAACCCCTCGCCAAGCTGGAACACACGGTCGAGGTGCCCGGCCGCATCGCGGCAGACGGCTCGGTGGTGACACCTTTGGACGAGGACCGGACGCGAGCGAACCTGCGCACGCTCGCCGACGCCGGGATCGAGGCCCTGACGATCTCGCTGATCAACTCTTATGCCAATGACGAACACGAGCGCCGGGTGGCCGAAATCGCCGCCGAGGAGCTGCCGGGCATTCCGGTGTCGCTGTCCAGCCATGTGTTGCCGGAGATGCGGGAGTACGAGCGCACCGTCACCACGGTGGCTAACAGCTACGTGCAGCCGGAAGTGTCCCGCTACGTGCGCAACCTGGACAACTCTTTATGTGAGAACGGAATTTCCGCCCCACTGTCCATTTTGCGTAGTGATGGCGGACTCACCGAGGCGAGCAAGGCCGCCGAGGACCCGGTCGCGCTGCTGCTGTCCGGGCCTGCAGGCGGTGTGACGGGCGCGGTTTGGTTCGCCGAGCAGGCGGGGTTCCCCGATTTCCTCACCTTCGACATGGGCGGCACGTCCACCGATGTCGCGCTGGTGCTGGACGGCAAGCCCAGGGTCGGCCGGGAAACGGCGGTCGGTGACCTGACCGTGCGAGCCACGAGCGTGGACGTGCGGACCGTCGGCGCCGGTGGCGGCTCGATCTCTCACGTTCCGGAGCTCACCAAGGCTCTGCGTGTGGGTCCGCAGTCGGCGGGCGCCGCACCAGGGCCGGCGGCCTACGGCACGGGCGGCACCGAGCCGACCGTGACCGACGCCAACGTTGTGCTCGGCTACCTGCCCAGTGAGCTGGCCGGCGGAGAGATCTCGCTGGACGTCGACGCCAGCCGCACGGCGGTCGCCACCATTGCCGACGCGATGGGGCTGCCCAGCGTGGAGGCAGCCGCGGCAGGCATCGTCGACATCGTCAACGAGAACATGTTCGGCGCGCTGCGCCTGGTCAGCGTGCAGCAGGGCTTCGACCCGCGGGACTTCGCGCTGGTCTCCTTCGGCGGCGCCGGCCCGCTGCATGCCAACGCCCTCGGCAGGCTCACCGGCTCGTGGCCCGTCATCGTCCCGCCCTCGCCCGGCGTGCTGTGTGCCTACGGCGACGCCACGACGTGCGCGCGCGACGAGAGCGCCCGAACCCTAGTCCGCGCGTTCTCCGCCACCACCGATGACGAGCTGCGTGGAGTGATCGGCGAACTGGCCGACTCGGCGGCCGAGCGGTTGGCCACCGAGGGGGTGCCCCGGGACCAGCAGAACGCGCGTTACCAGGTCGACCTGCGCTATCACGGTCAGGGTTTCGAAATACCGGTCGAACTGGATCCGGAGACGCTCGACGGTGGCGACCTGCTGGCCGCGCTGGGTGCGGCGTTCGACGCCGAGCACAAGCGGCTCTTCTCTTTTCTGCTGGACAACGAGCGCGAGGTGATCAACTTCAGGGTCACGGTGAGCGGACCACGTCCCGATGTCGCCTGGCAACGGCTCGACGAGGGCACCGACGATCCGAGCCAGGCACTGACTCGCGACACCGAGGTTTGGATGGACGGCGCCTACATCAAGGCCGCCATCTACGATCGCGACAAGCTACTCGCCGGCAATGTCGTCACCGGTCCGGCGATCGTGGTCGAGATGGACTCGACCACCCTCGTCCTTCCCGACCACGCCGCGACCGTCCACACCAGTGGCAGCCTGCTGATTCGTCCTTTGGAGGGATGATGGCCGAGATCCTGCAAACCAACACCGAACCGGTCGCGAAGGTCGATGTCGACCCGGTCACCCTGGACATCATCGAGAACGCGCTACGCAACGCCCGTTACGAGATGGACGAGGTGCTCTTCCGTACGGCTCTCTCGCCAGGAATCCGCGAGCAGCACGACGAGTTCCCGTTGATCGCCAATCCCAGCGGGAAGATGGTCGTCGGCCAGTTCGGACTGTCCGTTCCGGACTTCCTGGATAACTTCGCCGGCACCGTCGGCGAGGGTGACATCCTGCTCACTTCCGATCCGTACGCGTGCGGTGCGGCGATCAGTCACGCCAACGACTGGCTGCTCGTGGTCCCCATCTACCACAGCGGACGGGTGGTCGGCTGGTCGTCGATGTTCGGGCACATGTCTGACGTCGGCGGCAAGACACCGTGCTCGATGCCGTCGGACTCGCGCACCATCTATGAGGAAGGTGTGGTGATCCCGCCGTTCAAGCTCTACGACGGCGGCGAGGTCAACACCGCCGCACTGGATATCATTCTGAACCAGGTTCGAATGCCGGACTGGAACCGCGCCGACCTCAACGGGTTGGTCGCCGCGTGCACTACAGCGGCCCGCCGGGTGACCGAACTGTGCGACCGTTTCGGCGTCGAGGTCTACCTCTCCGCGCTGGACGCCCTGCTAGAACGCAACTACCAGGCGATGAAGGTCCTGCTCGCCACCCTGTTTACCGACGGCGAGACGCTCGAGTTCAGCGACTACATCTGCGACGACGGCTGCGGCTACGGGCCGTACGAGTTGAAGATCAAGCTCACCCGCCACGGCGAGAAGGTGCACCTGGACTTCAGCGAGGCCGCGCCGCAGGCGGTCGGGCCGGTAAACTATTTCATCAACGAGAACCTGGTCCGGATGTTCTTCGGCATCTACGTGATCACAGTGGCCGACCCGCAGATCCTGTGGAACGACGGGTTCTACCCGCTGATCGACGTCACAATTCCCGAAGACTCATTCTGGAAACCGCGCTACCCGGCCGCGCTCAACGCCCGCAACCACGGGATCGGGCGGGTGTTCGACCTGTTCGGCGGCCTGCTCGGGCAGACAAACCCGGAGATCCTCAACGCAGCGGGATTCTCCTCCTCGCCGCACTTCATGTACTCCGGACACTACGACTCAGGGCCGAGGGAGGGCGAATGGTTCCAGCTGTACTCCATCGGGTTCGGCGGTGTGCCGGGGCGGCCGATGGGCGACGGCCCGGACGGGCACTCGCTGTGGCCGTCGTTCGTCAACATCCCCTGTGAATACCTGGAGTCGTACTACCCCCTGCGAATCGACCGGTGGGAGACGATTCCCGACTCCGGTGGCGCCGGGCTGCACCGCGGCGGCAACGGCGTAGACGTGGCCTACCACTTCGAGCAGCCCGGCACCATCGCCATCCACGACGACCGCTGGCTCACCTATCCCTGGGGAGTCAACGGCGGCAAGCCGGGTGCGCGGGGGCGCAAGTGGATCAAGCGTGCATCCGGCGAGGTCGACGTGCTGCCAAGCAAGTGTCACGATGTCCCAGTCGGCCTCGGAGACGTGCTGCATTTCGTCACCTGGGGTGGAGGTGGCTGGGGTGACCCGCTGGCACGGGATCCCGAACTCGTGGCGCTGGAAGTCCGGCGCGGGCTGCTCACCGTCGAGGGCGTGCGCGAGGGCTACGGCGTGGTCTATACCGCTAACAACGAGGTTGACGCCGAGGCCACCGAGCAGTTACGGGCGCGACTCAGGGCCGACCGCGACGAGCTCACCGTCTTCGACATGGGACCGCCGATAGAGGATATCCTCGCCCGCTGCGAGGCCGAGACGGGGCTAGCCGCGCCGAAACCGCCAGTCGACATCCGCAGGGTGGTTCCCTCGTGACCGACCTGGTCGACGACTACCGCGCCGCCGGGTTCAGCGGCCGCCTTGGCTGCGGCCGCCGCCCGGCGGTGCTAGCGGTCGACCTCGTGCAGGCCTACCTCACCGCCGGCTCACCCCTGCACGCGCCGGTGGAAGCTGCGGTCGCCGCGTCCGCGCGACTCGTGGCCTCCGCGCGAGCGGCCCGGTTGCCGGTACTGTTCACCCGGGTCACCTACCAACCCGGCGGTGTCGACGGGGGACTGTTCTGGCAAAAGATCCCGTCGCTGCGAGTGTTCGAGGAAGGCAACCCGCTGGGTGCGTTCACAGCCGACCCCGCACCGAACGAGGGCGACCCGGTGATCAGCAAGCAATACGCAAGCGCGTTCCACGGCACGTCACTCGCCGCGACGCTCACCACAGCCGGGATCGACACGCTGTTCATCTGCGGGCTGACCACCAGCGGGTGCATCAGGGCCAGCGCCACCGACGCGCTGCAACACGGTTTCCGCCCGCTGGTAGTCGCCGACGCCTGCGGCGATCGGGACCCCAGGCTGCACGAGGCGAACCTGCTCGACCTCGGCGCGAAGTACGCCGACGTGCTCCGGCTAGACGAAGCGCTCACACTGATCCAACGAACGCCCTGACCGTACGGCACGCTCCTACCTCGCCCACCGCCGACCTATAGTCGAGGAGTAGGACGTTGACCACGATTTCCCGTACGACGAGTAAACCTTACGACGCCCTCCGAGGCCCTCTGTAGTAGCGGTCATCTGGCAAGATCCCCGAACGAGGTAGGACCGGGCAATGAGTGTCCGGATTATCTGATTTGTATCTTCGTAGATCCGGCCAATCTTCGCGTCGGCCCGGAGGCGAGTGGGCGGGGTCCTTCCTGTCCGGGAGTACTGCGCCACGCTGATATCCGGCTTCCGCAAGCCCGACTACGGCGTCGGCGACGTCGAAGAGAGGGTGGCACGGTTTCGGGAACGCTACGAGCGCTGCACACTCGACGCGTTCCACCGTGAACTATGAGTTTTTCGCATGCTACGGCCGCACGCTGCGGCGAACAGCATCGGCGGTTCGCTGCTGATCGGGCAGCCGTACGCGCTCCGGTGAGGGCGCGTACGGCACCGGGGTGTACTCCGCCGCGACTCGGATGACCGGCGCGTCCAGGTTCCAGACGCCTTCCTCCGCGGCGACCGCAGCGAGCTCGGCGCCAACACCGAACTTGCCCACGGCCTGGTGGACAAATGACCAGCCGGTTCGTCTTCGCCAGCGACCGCAGCACCGTCTCGGTATCCAATGGCGAGATCGTTCGCAAGTCGATCACTTCAACACTGATTCCCTCACCCGCCAGTGTTTCCGCGACCGCAGCAGTGGGACCGTAACGCGAGCGGTGCCTCTCTTGACCAGAGAGGCGCCGCTCACGACACAGTCCCCTGCGGTGCGGTGCTGTCGATGATCGCTCCGCACAGACAGGCAGCTAGATGGTTGATTCCGTGAAGGTTTTGTATGTGGTGCCTGGTCAACCCCAAGATCGGCGAGCGCGAGGTGCTCGCCGCACTGCTCGAGCTCAACCATCACCTCATCCGCGACGGCCAAGTCCTGTTGGCGGACAAAGGTTTCACCGGGAAAGACTTCAAGCAGCTCGTCGACGCCATGGGGCTACGCCTGCTCCGCCCGGACCGCAAGGATGAGACCTACCGCAACGGCAACCTTGGCGGCGTGCGGCAGCGGATCGAGTCGGTCAACCAAACCCTCAAGGGCCAACTGGACCTCGAAGCGCACGGCGGACGCACCCCGCACGGCGTGTTCACCCGCGTCGCACAACGCCTCCTGGCCATGGCGACCGCGATCTGGCACAACTGGACCACCGGCGCGACCAGCAAAAGGTCACTGATCGCGCTCGACCACTAACACCAGCTACACGGAATCAATTATCTAGATGTAGGAGGGACAGGGCACTTTCGCGCAAGGCTTTGTCGGCGCCGTCCAGAACCCCGCCGAGTTCGGCAAAGCCCTGATCGACTACGACACCTGGAAACAAAGCCCTGGACGCGCCATTGGCCACCTCATCCCCGACGCCATCGCAGCCGCGGCCACCGCCGGTACCGGCGGTGGCCGCCATCCGCGCCGGCCGGGGTGCCGTGAAAGGTGCGGAACGCGCCGCTGATGCTGTGGACGAGGACGGGGATGCCGCGAAGGCCGGAGAACGGGGTGCGGGGGCTGGTGGCCTGACCGTGTCGGAACAGCGCGCGGTCCGCTCTCTGGAGAAACAGGTCAGTGAGCACCAGGACAAACTCGCCGCATACCGCGACAACCCGGACGCGTTCGACAACAAAAGCATACTGAAGAACGCGCCGACGCTGGAGATCAGGCAACGAATAATCAATGATAGAATTCGGCACTTGGAAGCAGAAATAAAGATCTTTCAGCGGCAGATCGACGACATTCAAGGGGGCGGTTGATGAGCGACTCGGTGCGAATCCCTGTCGAACGCCTGCGGCAAGCCTGCACGCTGCTGCTGGACCACTTGGCGCAGAAAGAGAATGGTGTCGTCGACCTGGAACGTGACTACTTCTGGACCATCGACGACGACACCTTGTACAACGTGTACGCCGAACCTGCAGAACTGGGTGTAGGTCAGGTATCGGAATCGTGGGCGCAGCTAGAAGCGCTGCTCGATGGAACTGACGAGGTTCCCACTCGGCATTTGGTGTGGTTGGCCGAGGTGCTTCGTGCGGCGGGAACTCCGGAGACGCGAAAGCCTATGCCCTAGCAACCGATGCCATCCTGTCCCGATCGCTGCACCTGATCACGGGTCTTCCATCGCACTACCAAATACCCAAAGCTTGCGATGCGACTATGTCGCGTTTCGTGTGCTATTTTCTCTCGGCTTCGCTGTCGGTCAGGTGCTTGGTGCCGCTTCCGGCTCTACGTATCAGTCTGCGGTGCGCACATAACCTTGCTGAGGTCGTCGTTGTGGGTGGTGTGGTCGTAAGTGCAGGCAAATCTCACGGCTCCGTCGCTGACTACCGAAGCGAGGGTTGATCCAGCTGATCGTCGCCCGCGGGGGAGGGGACTCGCCCTTCTTGGGCATCGGACAAGAAGCGGGCTTCGCAGCTTTGCGGTGATCATTTGCCTGTGGAAAGAAGAGAGCATGACGGAAGATCGCTCGTCGAGACCTCCTGGTGGTGTTCTCGGACCTCTGTCGGAGGCGTCGAGCGACCGCTAAGAAGAACACGTGGGCAGCACTACCGAGAAGAATCTCGGCAAGCTGGCAGAGATCGCCCCGGATGGGCACCCCTTTCCCTTTGAGGCCAAGCCGCGGAGCTGAGCCGCTGACGCTTGGCCCCCTGCAGTCCGTGCTTGTAGCGCGAGCGTCATACCGCCGATCTGGTGAACTATCGATAGGCTCGTTGCTGTGCCGCTGACGCGGCACCCTGCTCGACCTGGTGAAAGGCTGTACTGATGGCTCAGAAGGTTCTTGTCGAAATCGTCGATGACCTCGACGGCGGCGAAGCGACGCAGACGGTGCCTTTCGCCCTTGACGGAGTTCAGTACGAGATCGACCTCTCCGACGAGAACGCCCGGGCGCTGCGCGACACATTCGAGCGCTACGTCGATGCAGGCCTGCGCACGGGCGGACGCAAGCTCCGGGTTGCGGCTGGTCAGTCGACAGTGGCCCGAAGCGGCCGCGCCACCACGTCGGCCGACCGCGAGCGCAACCAGCAGGTCCGCGCATGGGCAGCAGAGAACGGTTACGCGATCGCTGAGCGCGGGCGCATCCCGAAAGAGATCTACGAAGCATTCGACAATGGCGAGCCAGCCGCCTCGCAGCCCGTTGAGCCGGAGCCGGTTGAGGCTCCGGCCAAACCGGTGCGCAAGCGGGCCCCGAGGAAGAAGAAGGCTGGCGTCTGACAGCTGTTCCGTAAAAACCGAAGTGCACAAGGTGGAGGCAGCCGACAGTCATCGGCGGTATCAGTCCGGAGCAGACGTAGGATTTAAGGTTTGGCTTCGTCTGCCGCTGGCCAAAGCTCCCATCGACCGTGGGCGCCTTGGCGGACCTCGGCGGTCGGATACGTAGCTTGCAGTTCCTGAAGCTTGGCCATCACATCAGCAATGGGACCTGTTGGAACAGTGGCGAGGGGCTGAGGCTTTGGCGGTGTGAATTTCTTCGCCGTGGGAGAAGGCACGAAGATCGCTCGTAGTAGCGGTGGCAGCGTGCCGCGCCACTGCTCGCCAGTGAAGTCCGGCAACGCGTGCGCGCCACCCCATACGTGGCTGATCTGATAGGCCGTGCTGGCCGGACATCGTTCCCACCAACCGGGCATGAGCACTGACAGCTTCTCTGCGACAGATCCTCGGGCCGGTCGCGCTCGGAAGAGCTGTAACGTCAGGTCGTACTCGTGCCACTCTATTGGAGCTTGGCACTCTGAGCACATGTGCGTCGCGTCGAGCACCGGCATCTCGAGTAACGTCTTGAACCGGCGACGATCCTTCTGGCGTAGTTCCCGCAGCATGGGATACCGCCAGTAGCGCACGTGCTCGTCAAGATGCTGCTTTCGCCGCTCGGCGGGGAGGTATCCTCTGTTGTCGAGCACATCGTCCGGGTTGCCAACCTGCCGACGAAATTCCTGAGCCTCTGCCTGGCTCTCGTCTCGTCGTCGTGCAGCTTCCTTCAGCTGCGCGGCGCTGGCCGGCGCGTCGATGACATGTTGGAAGAAGGCCGCGTCAGCTTCTTTCCGGAGTAGCTGCCGCCGGGAATCCGCTCGCTTCTCGTCGTAGTCCTGCGCAACGAGTTCCGCTCGCCGGGTCTTGTCTTCCTCGACCTTCCTATCGGCTTCCTTGCACCAGCGCTGTTCAAACGCTTCGAGCTCTTCGTCGGTGTGTTCGCGTTGTCCTGCGCCGTTATTCCACTCCGCGAGTATCCTCCACACTCGATCATGTTCACGCTCGTGGCGGTCTTCCTCCCACCAGTTCCATATGAGTGCGATATCGCTGTTCATACGAATGAGGACCGACAGTGCCTCAAGCAGTTGGGGTCCGCTGGATATACCGCGAGGTTGCCGTGTCCACGTCACGCCGTTGGGAGCGGTGATCTGGACCAGCGCGTGCCCCGCAGGTTCGTCAGCCATTCTGGGTCCTCCCTCGTCTGCCTCCGCCCGTCACCGGGAGCCGGAGACAGCAGGACGCTTACTGTTCAACAGATTGCTATTGCACAAACGTCGAAATCAACAGAGCTGCCGAATTCAACTGAACTCGTGGGGGGTCTGTCTCAGGATCGGTGTCTTTGGCTCGGACACGCCGGACTGGTTCCGGCGGGATGGGCACAGTGAGTGATGACATCTGATGTTGTGAGCGCTGAGGAGAAGACCACCAGGCCGGCGAGGACGTCGT
>NZ_PQHZ01000006.1 GCF_003385185.1 Amycolatopsis palatopharyngis
CCCCTCGCCCTTTCCTGCCTCCGCTCTCGCGTCCGTCCCCGGCCCGCCCCCTCGCACTTTCCCGGGAAAGTGCGCGGTCTGCGTGCGCACGGCGTTCGGGGGCCATGCGAGGTCCATGCCCGAAATCGGGCAGGAAATTTGCGGATTGCGACGAGGGGTGCCACTGTCAGCTGAATGGAGGAGGTGCCGCACCCCGATCTGGTCCGCCATATCGCCGGATCCACCGGGTTGCCGGTACCCACAGCGGCCCGCGTGGTCGCCGACGTCGTCGCCTACTTCGGCGAGACCACCGAACAGTTCGTGCGGCGCCGGCACGGCGAGCTGCACCGTCGTGGTCACCGGAACGCGCAGATCTGGACGATGCTCGGCGCCGAGCTGGCGGCCCGGCCCGTCGTGGCGGACCGGCTCACCGAACGGCAGCTTCGCCGCATCGTCTACGGCTGACGCGGCGTCAGGGATTGGAAACATCATGTGCGGAATCGTTGGTTACCTAGGCTCCCGGCCCGCCGGGCCGATCCTGCTGGAGGGACTGCACCGGCTGGAGTACCGCGGGTACGACTCGGCGGGGATCGCCGTCGTGCACCGGGGCCGGCTCAAGGTGACCAAGGCCGCGGTGCGGGTGGACGAGCTGCGTGAGCTGGTGGGCAAGGGCACCGAATCGCCGGTGGGCATCGCGCATACCCGCTGGGCGACGCACGGCGAGCCGACCGATGCCAACGCCCATCCGCATGTGGACGCGAGTGGGCGGATCGCCGTGGTGCACAACGGAATCATCGAGAATGCCGAGACCCTGCGGACGAAACTGAAGGCATCCGGGGTGGCCTTCGTCTCCGACACCGACACCGAGGCGCTGGCGCACCTCATCGCCGCTGAGCGGGAGGTCGCGGACACGCTGGAGGACGCCGTGCGCGCCGCGCTGCGCGGGGTCGAGGGCGCCTACGGCATCGTCGTGCTCGATCTGCGGGAGCCTGACGAGCTCGTGGTCGCCCGCAACGGCAGCCCGATCGTGCTGGGTATCGGTGACGGCGAGATGTTCGTCGCGTCCGACGTCGCCGCACTGGTCCGGCACACCCAGCGGGTCGTCTACCTGGACGACGGCGAGCTGGCCACGATCACCAAGGGCGACTTTCGTACCAGCACACTCCAGGCCCGGCGCACCGCGAAGACGCCGACCACGGTGGACGTTGCCGAGGACGACTACCAGCTCGGCGAATTCGCCGACTTCATGCGCAAGGAGATGCACGAGCAGCCGGAGGCGGTCCGCCGCGCACTCATGGGCAGGCTGGACGAGCGCTTCGCCACCGCCCACCTCGGCGGAATCGAACTCGACCCACACGCGTTGCGCTCGATCCGGCGGGTGAAGTTCCTTGGTTGCGGCTCGGCCTACTACGCAGGGCAGCTCGGTGCGAACCTCGTCGAGGAGTGGGCGCGACTGCCCGCCGATGCCGAGCCCGCCTCGGAGTTCCGCTACCGGAATCCGGTCGTCGACCCCGACACCCTGTACGTGGCGGTCAGCCAGTCCGGGGAGACGATCGACACCCTCGCCGCCGTTCAGGAGCTCAAGCGCAAGGGCGGCCGGGTGATCGGCATGGTGAACGTGGTCGGCAGCGCCATCGCCCGCGAATGTGACAGCGGGGTTTTCCTGCACGCGGGGCCTGAGGTGTCGGTGGCCTCCACCAAAGCCGTGACGAACATGAGTGTCTGCTTCGCGATGCTGGCGCTGCTGCTGGGCCGGGTCCGGGACCTCTCTGTCGCGCACGGGCGCAGGCTCGTCACGGCGATGGCCGAGCTACCCGCCCAGGTCGAGGCCATCCTCGCCGACGAGGAACAGATCATCCTCGCGGCAGAGCGGTTCAGCTCGGCGGAGCACATGTTCTTCATCGGCCGGGTGCGCGGCTGGCCGGTGGCGCGGGAGGGTGCGCAGAAGCTCAAGGAGATCTCCTACGTACACGCCGAGGCCTACCAGGCCGCCGAGCTCAAGCACGGGCCGCTGGCACTGATCGACGAGCACATGCCCTCGGTGGTACTCGTGCCCGACGATGAGCTGCTGGCCAAGAACATCGGCACCATCGAGCAGATCAAGGCGCGCGGTGGCCCGGTCATCGCGGTCACCAACGCGGAGCTGCCCGACGGGCTCGCCGATGTGGTTCTCACCGTGCCGAGGTCGGAGCCGGAGCTGGACCCGCTCCTGTTCGCGATTCCGTTGCAGCTGTTCGCCTATCACCTGGCAGTGCGCCTCGGCCGCGACATCGACAAGCCCCGCAACCTCGCCAAGAGCGTCACCGTCGAGTGAGTCGCACTTTCCCGGGAAAGTGTGATGCCGGGTCCTATTCGCGGCGCTGGAAGCTGGCCGCGGCGTCGAGGAACACGTCGTTTTCCTCGGGGGTGCCGATGGTGACCCGGACACCGTCGCCGGCGAAAGGCCGCACGACGACCTTGCTGTTCAGCGCGTGCTCGGCGAACTCCGTGGCGCGTTCACCCAGCGGCAGCCAGACGAAGTTCGCCTGGGTCTCCGGCACGACATAGCCGGAAGCCAGCAGCGCGTCCCGGACCCTCCCGCGCTCGGCGACGATGTCCCGGCAGCGGACCATCAGCTCGTCCTTGGCGTCGAGCGAGGCGATCGCCGCCGACTGTGCCAGGGCGTTGAGGCTGAAGGGCACGTAGACCTTGCGCAGCGCCTCGATCACCTTCGCGGGGCCGGCCGCGTATCCGGCGCGCAACCCGGCGAGCCCGTATGCCTTGGAGAAGGTACGCAGCACGGCCACGTTCTCCCGCTCCCGCAGGAAATCCAGCCCGTCCGGCACCTCCTCGTCGGTGACGAACTCCCGGTAGGCCTCGTCGAGGGCCACCAGCACGTTGGGCGGCACCTGGTCGAGGAACCGGGCCAGCTGTTCCCGGCGTACGGCAGTACCGGTGGGGTTGTTCGGATTGCAGACGAACACGAGCCGGGTCCGTGGCGTGATGGCGGCCAGCATGGCGTCGAGGTCGTGGGTGTGTGTCGCATCGAGCGCGACGGTTACGGGGGTGGCCCCGGCGATCTGGGTGAGGATCGGGTACGCCTCGAACGAGCGCCAGGCGAACAGCACCTCGTCGCCGGGCTCGCAGAGGGCCTGCACCAGCTGCTGGCACAACGCCACCGAACCGCAGCCGACAGCGATCTGCTCAGCGGGCACATCCAGCTCACGGGCGATGCGGTCGACCAGGGCCCACGCACCCATGTCCGGATAACGATTGACCTGAGCGGCGGCCTGCGCGATCGCCTCGGTGACACTGGGCAACGGGCCCTCAGGTACCTCGTTGCTGGCCAGCTTGATCGCGCCCGGCACCGAGCGCCCAGGCACGTAGCTCGGCAATGAGTCGAGGTCGGCGCGGGTGTGGACGGGGGACGGCTCGGGGGACGTCATCTCTCGTGGCTCCTCAGGTCGTGGGGTGCGTCACCCACGTTATCGGGCGGCCCTACTCCGGCGAACGGCCGAGGTCGTGCTCGTCATGTTGACTCGGGTTCACCCCTTGGTGGTTGAGTGGGTACATGACGCAGACGCACACCGAGGACTACGAGCGGTCGGACGGCCGCGCGGTCCGCCTCACCTTTGCCGAACCGGACGGAGTGACGCGCGGTGGGCTGGTGGTACTGCACGAGGCCGACGGCGTGAACGACGGGGTGATGTTGCTCGTGTCCGCGCTCGCGGAGGAGGGCTGGCTCGCCGTCGCACCGCACATCACGTCGCCGGGTGCCGAGCCGGGCTGCGCCGAAGTACTGGCCGCGACGGACGTGACACTGGCCTGGCTGGTCGACCGCGACATCAGTGCGGACCTGCTCGGAGTGGTCGGATTCGACCTCGGCGGCACAGCGGCGCTCGTGGTGGCCGCGCGCCGGTCGCTCGGGGCCGCCGTCAGCGTTTCGCCGGTCGGCATCAGCAAGCCCGTTGCCAGCGACCTGCCGGCACTTGTCGACGTCGCGGGCACGGTGATCAGCCCGTGGCTGGGAATCCACGGTACCGACGACGACGCGGACGAGGCCGAGATCGAACGGCTGCGGGAAGCGGCGTCGGCGGCCAAGGTCGCGACCAACGTGGTGAGCTATCCCGGCGCCAATCATCGGTTCGACGCCGACCCCGATGCCGCCGCAGAGGCCTGGCAACGCACACTCGCCTGGTTCGACGCGCACCTGCGGTGAGCCTCCCGGGGTAATCGGGCTCGAACCGCTCCTGCACCGGCCGGCCCAGCGGTACAGTGTCGATCCCAATGTCACACAGGGGTGGGATGACATCGTGGTCGATACCGAATCGAGCCAAGGCGAATCGACGCCGGTCGCGGCGTTCGCCCAGCCGGCCGGAGCGGCGCTCGCTCCGGTCGCCCGGCAGATGCAGCAGGTCAAGGCGCAGGTACAAACCGGAGGGCTCGCCCTCGACGACAACGCGGCGCGACAACTGATGGCCGATCTCGCTTCGGTGCAGTCGCAGGTCCGGCGGCTGATCGTCGATGTGGCGGACGGCCTCGACGTCCCGATGAAGCTGGGCGACAACATCATCGGCCGCACGATGGCCGAGCGGTTGCGAAGTGCCGCGGCCGGCGATCCGGGTGCCGTATTGCCGGTGCTGGAGCAGTTCAGCGAGGTGGTGGCCGAACTGGAGGACATCGTGCGCGCGGCCGACCGGACCTATGCCGAGACCGACGAAACCGCGGCGCAAAGCACCCGGGACATCGGCCAGGCGCTGGACGGAGGTCTTTGATGGAACGCCCCGAGTTCCATATCGACGTTCCGTGTGTGCCCTGGCCTCCCCGGCCGTGGCCGCCACAGCCGCCCGAGGAGCCGGAGACCGACGCGGGCATCTTCGGGCTGCCTGTCGATTGGTCGGCCTACTCCCATCAGGAACTGCACGCGATGGTGCGGGACGGGGTGGATCTGGCCGGTGCCGACCGGGTGGCGCAGACGTGGAGCGACCTCGGTGACACCCTCGACCGGATCGCGGAGGATCTGCGCCGCGCGGTGCGGAATTCGTCGTCCGGCTGGAGCGGGGAGGCGGCGGAGCAGGCGCGGGAGGCCGCGACCGGGCTCGTGCATTGGTCTGAGGGAACGGCGGGGCGTGGGCACGGGTTGGCTGGCCTCGTCGCCGACCAGGCAGGCCACGTGCGGGTGGCCAGGGACACCATGCCCGCGCCGATCCTGCCCGCGCTGCCGGAGCGTCCGGAGGTTTCGGCCTTCGGGGAAGGTGGCTTCGCGCGGGGCGGTGAACTCGTCGCCGACACCGGAGCCCAGCGGGAGCTCGTCGCGGGCAGGCATCAGCAGGCCGCCGAGGTGATGCGACAGCTGCAGTACGACTCCGGCGAGGTGTACGGCAGGGTCCCGACCTTCCCGCCGCCTCGCGTCCGGTACGAGGATCCTCGCCCGCCCGAGCCGCAACCGAGCCCCGAGGGGGCGGACGACAGCACCACGGCCAGCGGTGTCGACGGCGCCGGTGGTGGAGCCGGAGTGCTGTCAGGTCGTCCGCAAACGCTTGCACCTGGCTCTCTTGCCGGAGCCGGGATGGCCGCTCCTGGCGGGGAACAGCTCGGTCCAGGCGGGCGAGCCGGTGTGGGGATGCCCGGTGGTTCGCCCGCCGCGGCTGGTGCGGCGGCACCCGCCGCAGGGGCAGGCGGGCGCGGACCGGTGCCTGCCGGCGGGATGCCGATGGGTGCCGCGGGTGCGGGTGCGAGGCCGGGGGCCGACAGCGAGCACAAGTCGGCTTCGTATCTGCAGGAGGAAGAGGACCTGTGGGGGCCCGACGTGCCGGTGGTGGCGCCGGTGATCGGCGAGGAGCCCCGGCGCAGGGGGATCTAGGTGCGCGACGAGACCAGTGGCTGGATCCAGCTGCACGTGGGCGAGTTCTCCCTGTTGTGGACCGAGCTGGGGCTGGGTGAGTTGCCGGCGATCCTGCGGGTGCCGCGTATCGGCAGGCTGCCCGCTGAGCGGGAGGAGCTGGTGGAGGCCGCGGGACGGGCGCTGGCCGAGCGCGGCCTCGGCACCGTTCGCGATCCGGCTGGCGATCTCGCCGATCTGTTGTACGGGCTCGCGGATCCGCGTGTCCGGCTGGACCTGCACACCGAGGGCGAGACCTTTTCGTTCGCCGCGTTCGGTTCGGTCAACAGGCAGGGCGCCGTTTCGGCCGGAGTGGCCGGGACCGAGGTGCGCCTTGGTCCGGTACGCACACCGAACCTCGTCGCGACGATGCTGGAAATCCTTCCGCCCCTGCCCGCGGCGGTCGGCAGTGGTGCCAATGTGCGAGTTGACGACTACCTTGCCGCCTGTGCCGCGGGCGAGCGTGAGGGCACTACCGCGTTCGCCGGCGTACTGCGCGCGGCAGGCCTGCGCCCGCCTGAGGTGAACGCGTTCAGCAGGGCACTGACCGGTCGTGTCGCGGGAGGTCAGCTGGGCGGCAGTGCCAGGGCGCGTGACGGTCGCTGGCAACGTGCCACGACCGTGCTGGGCTGGGTGGACACCGAGGACGGCCGGTACGCCTTGCAGCGTAAGGCCGACTGGGTCACGGCGACTCCAGTGGACGGGCCGCGGCTGCGGGCGATGGGCGAGCAACTGCTGGCAGATTTGCCGGGCTGAACCCGATAGGCCGGGCGTTAGGGTGCTGGGCATGACTGCTGACGCTCCTGAAGTGCTGTGGCGCCCGGCGCCGGACCAGGTTGCCGACTCCAAGATCGAAGCGTTTCGCCGGTGGTTGCGGGCCGAGCGCGGTGTGGAGGTCGCCGACTACCGCGAGTTGTGGGAGTACTCCACCGAGTCGATCGCCGAGTTCTGGGACTCGGTGACCGAGTTTCTCGGCGTGCGATGGCACGAGCGGCCGACGGAGGTGTTGTCCGGTACCGAGATGCCGGGTGCACGGTGGTTTGCCGGCGGCACGCTGAACTACGCCGAGCATGCGCTGGCCGGGGGCGTGGCCGGGGCCGCGAAGGGCGACAGCGAGCTCGCGGTGATCTTCCACCGCGAGGATGGTGCCGGTGGGGCCCTGACCTACGGCGACTTGCGTGCCCAGGTGGCGGCAGCCCGTGCGGCGCTGCGGGAACTCGGGGTGACGAAGGGCGACAGGGTGGTTGCGCTCGCACCCAACTGCCCGCAGACGCTGGTGGCGTTCCTCGCTGCGGCAAGCCTCGGCGCCGTCTGGTCCTCGTGCTCGCCGGACTTCGGCGTACGGGCCGTGTCCGACCGGTTCACCCAGATCGAACCCAAGGTGCTGATCGCGGTCAACGGCTACGTCTACAATGGACGCACTTTCGATGTTCGATCCACAGTGGATCAGCTGCGTGGTCAGATTCCCTCGCTGGCGGCGACGGTGCTGGTGAACTATGCGGGTGAGGGCGCGCTCGAGGGCGCGCACGACTGGGACGAGCTGCTGCGCGCACACGAAGGTGCGGCGCTGGAGTTCGACGCGGTGGAGTTCGACCACCCGCTGTGGGTGTTGTACTCGTCGGGCACGACGGGGTTGCCGAAGGGCATCGTGCAGGGGCACGGCGGGATCACCGTCGAGCACTTGAAGGCGCTCGCGCTGCAGAGCGACCTCGGGCCGGGCGAACGATTCTTCTGGTTCACCACCACCGGTTGGATGATGTGGAACTTCCTCGTCTCCGGCCTGCTCGTGGGCTCGACGATCGTGCTGTTCGACGGAAGCCCCGGCTATCCGGACCTGAGCGTGCTGTGGCAACTGGCCGAGGAGCACAAGGTGACGTACTTCGGGACGTCGGCGCCGTTCGTGCAGAGCTGTCTGAAAGCGCATCTGAAGCCGGCACAGGACTACGACCTTTCGGCATTGCGGGCGATCGGGTCCACCGGCGCTCCGTTGAGCGACGACGGTTTCCGCTGGATCGCGGACGAGATCGGCAGCGGGGTGCAGATCTGTTCGGTGTCGGGTGGTACCGACCTGTGCACGGCGTTCGTCGGGGCTGCGCCGGACGTTCCGGTATGGCTGGGGGAACTGTCCTGCCGGTGTCTCGGGGCGGCTGTGGAGGCCTATGACGAGCACGGGCAACCGGTGGTGGAGCAGGTCGGCGAGCTGATGATCACCAAGCCGATGCCGTCGATGCCGGTGTTCTTCTGGAACGACGAGGACGGCAGCAAGCTGCGGGAGGCGTACTTCGAGGAGTACCCGGGCAAATGGCGGCACGGAGACTGGATCCGGATCACCGGACGCGGGTCGGCGGTGATCTACGGCCGCAGCGACTCGACGCTGAACCGCGGTGGCGTCCGGATGGGTACGGCCGAGTTCTACCGGGTCGTCGAGGGCTTCGAGCAGATCGCCGACTCGCTGGTGATCGACACGTCGGCGAACGAGGAAGGTGAACTGCTGTGCTTCCTGGTACTCGCACCGGGAGCCAGGCTGGAGGACGTCGAGCCGACGTTACGCAAGGAGTTGCGCGCCGCGCTGTCGCCCCGGCACGTGCCGGACAGGTTCATCCTCGTCGACGAGGTGCCGCGAACGCTCAACGGCAAGAAGTGCGAAGTGCCGGTGAAGAAGATCCTGCGCGGGGTGGCGCCGGACAAGGCCGTCAGTCGTGACGCGCTGGCCAACCCGGAGTCCCTGGCTCCGTTCGTGGCCCTGGCCGAAGGGTGATTTCGGGCACAGTCGGGGCGTGAACGGCCCGTTCGCGCCCCGCTGGGAGTTCCCCAATGTGGCATTGGGGAACTTCAACGTCCCCAATGCCACATTGGGGAACCCCCCGAAGGTCCTCGCACGTCAGCGGCCCCATCCGGGGGTGCTTTGCCGGAGGGCGATGGTGCTGTGTACTCTATCTCGGCAGTGGTCGTTGGCCTGGAGGCTTCGCCTAGTCTGGTCTATGGCGCCGCACTGCTAATGCGGTTGGGGGTAACCCCCCCTCCCGGGTTCAAATCCCGGAGCCTCCGCTGGGACCCGGTTCGCCGGGTGCCGGGGCTAGCTTGCTAGCCTAACAACTGAACACGCGCCCGTAGCTCAACGGATAGAGCATCTGACTACGGATCAGAAGGTTAGGGGTTCGAATCCCTTCGGGCGCACGTCTGGTTGAGACAGCAAGACCAAGAAACCCCCTGGAAAAAGGGGGTTTCTTGCTGTCCGGGGTGGTTTCGCAAATTGCGCGGAAGCGAGGACCGGATCGGGTGAGTTGTTGCCGATATTCGACACGGTCGAGGTAATGACAGCCACATTTAGCTGGGATAATTTACGCGTAAATTCGCAGTCAATTGTAGAGGATGGTCGCGTGTTTACGCAGCGGTTGCGCCAGGGATTGGCGTTTACGGGGTTGACGTTGGGTGCCCTGGTGGTTCTGGCGCCGAGTGCGTCAGCGGAGCACCAGTCTTCGCCTGTCGGGCTTGAGGATTCGGTTACGTCCGGAGCCGGGGCGATCACCGGTTCTGTCGGTGGACTGCTGGGCGGCGTTGGCGGCAATCCGGGTATCGGCGGCGTCACTGATTCGGTTTCGGCTCCGCAGCAGATGTTCAACGAAATTCTGCCGAACGGGATTCTCGGCGGGTGAATTCACCTTCCGCCTGCCGGGCAACAGGGTTTCCTGTTGTCCGGCAGGCCCCGATCACAACCGTTCGGCCGCCCACTCATATTGGCTTCGCGACGAGGATGTGCCCACGCAGCGGGGCGGCCACCGCGCCGCCGGCCCCCACGAACGGTCGCAACGCCGTCCGGGCGCTTTCCCTGATGCGGCGATACGTCTCGTCATCAATCCGGTCGATCAGTGGTGCCCCTTCCACCTCGGTGGCCACGAGTTCCTCGACCGAGCCGAATCTCGCCGTGCCGAGGTGAGTTCTACGGGAGACGACCCGCAGTCCGGCCGCGGTGAACCATCCGCTCAGCTCATCCAGGTCGCCGCATGACCAGTAGGCCTCCATGAGCGAGGCGGCTTCGGGCCCGGCCTCGTTCGTCACGACATCGACGAGCAATCCGTACGCGGGCTGGTCGCCGATACCGGCAGGCACCACCGCGGCCACTGTGCCGTCCGTCGTCGTCACCCGCGCCATCTCCGCGAGCGCGCGGAGCCGGTCGGGAAAGAACATCAGCGACATCTGGCACAGGACGGCGTCGAACGCCTCACTCGGGAACGGCAGATCTGCCACGTCTCCCCGGTGCCATTCGAGGTCCGGCCGGACTCGCCGTGCGACGGCGAGCATGGACTCGTTCACGTGGGTCCCCACGACTACGCCGTCCGAGCCGACCTGCTCGGCGGCTATGCGGGCGACGATGCCGGTCCCGCACGCCACATCGAGCACGGCGTCACCTCGACGAATCTTCGCCGCTTCGATCACCAGTGGCGCCCATTCGGCGAAGATGCCCGGAACGAAGCGGGACTCGTACACTTCGGCCGCCTCGAGGGAAATCTGGAATGTCTCCGAACTACTCATCTCACGCTCCCGATGTTGGTCGACCAACTCAGTTCGGCGATCCGGCCCCGGCGAACATGGGTGCGAGTACCTGGTTCCGCACGTATTTCAGTGGTGCTCGACAAGTGGGATGCTGGCCACACCATGAAGCCAACGGCCGCGCACCTCCTTGGCGAAGGCAAGGCAGCCCTGGACCGGGGCGACTGGGAACAGGCCCGGTCGCTGCTGGCGAACGCCCTCGCGCTCGAGGAGACCGCAGAGACCGCGGAGACCGCGGAGACGCTGTACCTACTCGCCAGAGCGGCGGAGTGGAGTGCCGACTACCGCGACGCCATCGAACTCTACGAGCGCGCCTTCGTCGCCTACCGAGAGCTCGGCGAGACCCGGATGCCGGCGCTGATCGCGGGTCGCGAGCTGAGCTTCCTGCACATCGCCGTCTACGGCAACGAGGCTGTCTCCGGCGGCTGGCTGGCCCGTGCGCGGCGGCTGGCGGAGGAGGCGGGCGTCTGTGTCGAGGCCGGTTGGGTCGAACTCGCGTGCGCGTTGATGACCGACGACCCCGGAGCCAAGGAAAGGCATGTCGGCACCGCGGCCGATATCGCTCGCCGGTTCGGTGACGCCGACCTGCACTTCGGTGCGCTGGCCCACGAGGGCACCACCTTGGTCCTCGCCGGCCGGATCACGGCCGGGATGCTGCTGGTCGACGAGGCGGCGACCGCGGCGGCGAGTGGTGAGGTGAAGGACTACCTCACGGCAGGCGAGATCTACTGCCACATGCTGCTCTGCTGCGAACTCACCCTCGACGTACGCAGGGCACAACAGTGGATGGCGGTCGGCGACGCCTTCGGAACCCGGTCGAACGCGCCCTGGGTGCCGGCCATCTGCCGCACGCACTACGGCGGAATCCTCACCTCCGCCGGACGCTGGAACGATGCCGAGCGGCAGCTGGCGACCTCGATCACGCTCTACGAAGCCAGCTATCCGGCACTGCGCTCCAGCGCGATGGTGCGACTGGCGGACCTGCGGGTCCGACAGGGGCGTTATGCCGAGGCGGCGCGGCTGCTCGCCGGGTTCGAGTTCGATTCCTTCGCGGTGCGGCCGATGGCCCGGCTGCATCTCGCGCGTGGTGAGTACGCCGTGGCACGGCGCCTGCTGCGGCGCTGGCTCGGCGGCGGCAGCGCGCATCCGTTGCAGGCACCGGAGCTTGCGTTACTGGTCGAAGTGGAAGTGATGGCAGGCCGCATCGACGAGGCGCGGCTCGTGTACGCCCGGCTGTCGACCGTGGCGGCGGAGAACGAGCTGCCTCGCATCCGTGCGCTCGCGCAGTACTCCGCGGGAATTATCGCCGCCGCTGCCGGGGATCCCGATGCGCTGGCGCACTTCGAAGCCGCACTACCGGGTTTCGCGGCAGCCGAACTTCCGTTGGAGGAGGCCAGGGTCCGGCTCGCGATCTCGCGGTTGCTCGCCCAGTCCGCTCCGGAGATCGCCGTGCCCGGGGCCCGCTCGGCCCTGGCCGTGTTCGACGGTCTCGCCGCCGGAGCCGACGCCGATGCCGCGGCCAGCCAGCTGCGCGGGCTCGGCGAGCCAGGACGGGCGAGGCCGCGCGTTCCCGGTGCACTCACCCGCCGCGAGTCCGAGGTGCTCGTCCACATCGCCGAGGGATTGACGAACGAGCAGATCGCTCGGCGGCTCTACCTCAGCAAACGGACGGTGGAGCACCACGTGAGCAGCATTCTGCGCAAGCTTGGGCTGGCCAACCGTGCCGAGGCCACCGCGTACAGCCTGCGCGGTCCGGCTGAACACGGTGCCGCTGCGGATTTCCGGTCAGGTGGCATGCTGGCGCACGAACCACCCCGGAAGGAGCGACATGGCTGACGAACCAACCGGTGACCGGCGCGAGGACGAGAGCACGCCGATGCCGGAGAATCCGAAGACCAGCCCGGAACAGACCGTCGACGCCTTGGAAGACCGGATGTTCGGCGAGCCCCAGGATCAGCAGCGCGACGAGGACCCGGACCGACCGGCATTCGAGCAGGACCTCGAACCGGAGGACACGACCGCGGAGCGCGGACACAAGGTCGACGAGCCGCCGGCTTAGCGCGCCGCCGCTGCCTCACCCGTTTGAGGGGCGCGGAGTCGGGAACTCTCACTCAGTCGGGCGATGTGGCCAGGAGTCGAGGAGGCGCTGGTGGCTGACGGCGCGAAGGTGAAGAAGTGGCGGTCGCAAGCGCGTGAGTATGCCGAGCGAGCCGAAGCCGCCGCCGCGCGTGCGGAGGCAGCCGCCGAGCAGTTGCGCTCGTTGTCCGAGCAACCTGCCGCTGGGGAAGTACGGCAGGGGCGAATCCGTACGCTGCGCTCACGCCTCCGCCGGGCAAGGCGCCGCTAGGCACACCGTCGCGGTAGCTCCGCGGCGAACGCATCACTGGGGTTCACGATGAGGACGGTCCGGCCGTCGGCCGCTGTCGCCGCACCGACCAGCCGGGCGAGGCCCGCTCGGTGTAACGCGAAGGCCGAGAGGACCAGTACCACGAAGCCGCCGATCGCGACGCCGGCGAACGCCTGCACCGTGGACTCGGCGGCAACGATGCCCACCAGTAACGAACCGGCGAAGGCCACCAGGCCGCCGACGAACATGATCAGTGCGATCGTCAGCCAGACGGTCCTGATCCGGACGCAGTCCCGGCAGAGCGGCCACCCTTTGACGTGTGTGACACGGACTTTCTCCGCCCGCCGGCTGAGCCGATCGGCAGTGCTGAACACATTTCCGCTGAGCGTCCGGTTTCCCTCGATCTCCACTTTTGACTGCAGCGCGAAATCGACGCGTTTGACCGCAGGCCTGCCGTGCCGTGCGCAGTGCGCGGGCAGGTTTCCCGGCTGCTGCACCGACCCGGCGGGCAGCGTGTAGACGCGTTGCTCTTGCCGCACTCGAACTCCTGTCCGGGCAGATTCTGTTTCGCGGCCGAGGTCGGAGTGTACTTATTGCCATCCGCGCGTGAGTCACCTTTCGAAGAGCGCACGACCTGCACTTCTTCTGGATTACCCACATGGGTGATTCGGGCGCGCGATCGTTTCCGCCTACGGGCTGGCGGCAATGCGGACGGTGGCGGCCGGAACTCCGAGTCCGGCTCTGTGGCTCCCGAGTGGAAGGAGACAACAACCGTGGCTACCACTGTTCGTCCTGAGGAACTCATCGATGACACGGTCGTCGACGCGCAGGGCAGCAAGATCGGCAAGGTCGGCACCGTGTACATCACGGACGACACCGCGCAGCCGGAATGGGTGACCGTGAAGACCGGCATGTTCGGACAGAAGGAGAGCTTCGTTCCCCTCCAGGGTGCTCGTCGCGAGTCCGACGGCCTGCACGTGCAGGTATCGAAGGACCAGGTCTCCGATGCGCCCCAGTCCGACGGCGACGGCCACTTGTCCGACCAGGACAGCGCTCGGCTCTACCAGTACTACAACTTGCCGATTCCCCGGCAGGGCGGCAAGGGCCAGTCCAAGCAGGGGCAGCGCCAGGAGCGAGACACCTCGGCGAGGGCAGGCGAGTCGATGACCCGGTCCGAGGAGCGGCTCAAGGTCGGTACCGAGCCGGTCGAGAGCGGGCACGTCCGGCTGCGCAAGCACGTGGTGACCGAGGAGCAGCAGGTCAACGTGCCGGTCTCGCACGAGGAAGTGCGCATCGAACGCGAGCCGATCAGCGAGGCCGATCGGCGCGAGGGCGGCCAGATCGGTGAGGCCGAGCAGGAGGTCACCCTGCACGCCGAGCAACCGCGCGTCGAGAAGGAAAGCGTGCCGGTCGAGAAGGTGCGGCTCGAGAAGGAGACCGTCACCGAGGACCAGCCCGTCTCCGGGCAGGTTCGCCGGGAGGAGTTCGAGGTCGACGACGACACCCGGCGTCGCGGCGGCGGAAACCAGCGCCGCTGAACTTAACTGGCCGCGACAGCGCGGAGACCGCCCTCGACGAGGACGGTCTCCGCCAGGTCATGCGCCAAGTTCCGCTCCCTCCTGGGCGCTTCCATGGAGCCCAGGAATACCCGGTATCCGGCTACCGTTAGGGTAGTTGAACACTTAACTAACTGGGTCGAGGAGTGGAAATGCAGTTTGGGATCTTCACGGTCGGGGACGTGACCGCCGACCCGAACACCGGCAGGACCCCGACCGAAGCCGAACGAATCAAGGCCATGGTGCGGATCGCGCTCAAGGCCGAGGAGGTCGGGCTGGACGTCGTCGCAACGGGGGAGCACCACAACCCGCCGTTCGTGCCGTCCTCGCCGACCACCATGCTCGGCCACATCGCGGCGTTGACCGAGCGGATCATCCTGTCCACGTCGACCACGCTGATCACCACGAACGACCCGGTCAAGATCGCCGAGGACTACGCGATGCTGCAGCACCTCGCGGACGGCCGGGTCGACCTGATGATGGGCCGGGGCAACACAGGGCCGGTCTACCCCTGGTTCGGTCAGGACATCCGTAACGGCATTCCCCTGGCGATCGAGAACTACCACCTGCTGCGGCGCCTGTGGCGTGAGGACGTCGTCGACTGGGAGGGCAAGCTGCGTACGCCGCTGCAGGGGTTCACCTCGACACCCCGCCCGCTCGACGGGGTGCCACCGTTCGTCTGGCACGGCTCCATCCGCAGCCCGGAGATCGCCGAGCAGGCCGCATACTACGGGGACGGCTTCTTCGCCAACCACATCTTCTGGCCGAAGGAACACTTCATCCGCCTGGTGAACCTCTACCGTTCCCGCTTTGAGCACTATGGACACGGCAAGGCCGACCAGGCGATCGTCGGGCTCGGCGGCCAGGTCTTCATGCGGAAGAACTCGCAGGAAGCCGTGCGCGAGTTCCGCCCGTACTTCGACAACGCGCCGGTGTACGGACACGGCCCGTCCCTCGAGGACTTCACCGAGCAGACACCGCTGACCGTCGGCAGTCCGCAGGAAGTGATCGACAAGACGCTGACCTTCCGTGAGAACTTCGGTGACTACCAGCGCCAGCTCTTCCTTGTCGACCACGCCGGACTGCCCCTGAAGACCGTGCTGGAGCAGTTGGACCTGCTCGGCGAGGAGGTCGTTCCGGTGCTGCGCAAGGAACTCGGCGCACTGCGCCCCGCACACGTCCCCGAGGCGCCGACGCACGAGAGCCTGCGGGCCGCCGCCGGAGCGCGGAACTCCGAGAAGGCCGAGGTGAGCCGGTGAACACGCGCAAGCTCGTGGTCGTCTCCGCCGGATTGAGCCAGCCGTCGTCGACCCGGCTGCTGGCCGACCGGCTCACCGAGGCCACCCGGCCCGCGCTTGCCGCTCACGGCGTCGAGGCCGAGGTCGAGGTGGTCGAGCTGCGTGAGCACGCGCACGACCTCGCCAACAATCTGCTGACCGGCGTGCCGACGGGTGGGCTCGGCGCGGCGATCGACACCCTTGCCGGCGCCGACGGCCTGATCGCCGTCACCCCGGTTTTCAACGCCTCCTACAGCGGACTGTTCAAGCTCTTTTTCGACGTCCTCGACCCGGACTCGCTGACCGGCATGCCGGTGCTCACCGCGGCCACCGGCGGCACCCCGCGCCACTCGCTCGCGCTGGAGCACGCTCTCCGGCCGATGTTCGCCTACCTGCGAGCGGTTGTCGTGCCCACCGCCGTGTACGCGGCGTCCCCGGACTGGGGTTCCTCGGGTACGGGCGGCGGCGAGCTCGCCACGAGGATCGACAGGGCGGCGGAGGAACTCGCCGCGCTGATGGTGGCTCGCGTGCGGCGGGATACCGGACCCGCCGAGCCGACACCGTTCGAACAACTCCTCGCCGAATCGCAGGGCCACGCCTGAGCAGCGGCACGCTACGAGCGAAAACGGTGGCCGGGTAACCGAGCCGTGCCGAGACTGAGGTGATGGATCTTGGTTTCGGCGGCGAGGTCAGCGACTACTACCAGCGGTACAGACGCGGCTATCCCGATGCGGTTCCCGACGCGATCGTGCGGACCTTCGGCCTGAGCCGCGACGACCTCGTGCTTGATCTCGGTTGCGGCACGGGGCAGCTCACGTTTCCTGTGGCCGAGCGGGTCGGGGATGTCCTCGGCGTGGACCCGGAGCCGGACATGCTGCTCCGGGCCAGAGCAACCGCGATCGAGCGCGGCGCCGGCAACGTGGGGTGGATGCTGGGCGCCGACACCGACATTCCAGCGCTCGGTCGCCTGCTGGGCAGACCGATCGCCGCGGTCACCATCGGTCAGGCACTGCACTGGATGGATCACGAAGCGCTGTTCCGCTCGCTCGTCCCGTTGCTTCGAGGGGGCGGCGGCGTGGCCGTCGTGGCGAACGGAACCCCCTTGTGGTCGCAGGACACCGGATGGTCGCAGGCGCTGCGCGTCATGCTGGAGGACTGGCTCGGCACGGAACTGACTCGCACCTGCGGCACCGACGAGGCGACCAGGCAGCGGTACCGGGAAAGCCTGGTGGATTCGGGATTCGTGGTGAGCGAGGAGAGCGTGGAGTACTCCAGTGAACTCGATCTTGAGCAGATCGTCGGCGGTGTCCTCTCGGCCATGTCGGTCGACCGACTTCCCGCCCCAGGGCAACGGGCCGCCTTCGCCGGCCAGGTGCATGCCGCACTGCGAGAACATCGGCCGTTCGTGGAGCACGTACGGGTGAGGACCTTGTTGGGCCGCGTGGCGGAGTAACGCCGGCAGGCTGGGGCCGATGATCCTGGGGCGGCCGCCGAGCCAGGCGCACGAGCCGCGGGAGGAGTGCGTCATGGGGAAGTACGACCCGCTGCGCGACCATCTCGCCGCGAGGCGGGACGACGTCGCCGAGATGCGAATGACCTTCACCGAGATCGAGCAGCTGGTCGGCGCACTGCCTGCCGAGGCCCGGTCACACCGGGCTTGGTGGGCCAACGACTCGAAGATCGAGGCGCGAGCCTGGCGAGCCGCGGGATGGCATGTCGAGATGGTGGATCAGGCCGGCGAGCAGGTCGTGTTCTCCAGGGGCGTGCTGGGCGCGATCGGATACGCGGAGCCCGTGCGCCCCGCTCCTGACGCCTGGTTGTCGGGAGCACAGGTGCGAGCCATCGTGGTCCGCTACCTCACCACCGCCGGGTGGACGATCCTGCGTGCGGCCGACGAGGTCCTGGCCTCGCGTACGGGCCGGACACTCGCCGTCCAGGTCGTCGGTTCGCCAGGCCCCGCGGCAACGCCCGCGAGGGTCCGGCACGGATACGCCGCCGCGCTGCTGGGCGCGATGCGGTCCCGCGAAGCCGCCGAATCCGGCGAACTCGACACCGCGCTGGCGTTGCCCGACTCGGTCGCGTACAGGGACCTGGTCGACAGCACGCTGTCCAGCCTTTCGGACCTCGGGGTCTCGGTCCTGTTCGTCCGGGCGGACGGGCACGTCGACATCGCTGTGGGCAGACATCCCGCCGGATCCGCTCCCCTCCGGTGACAGTCGACTCCGTGGTCGCCGCGATTCTCGCCAGGTCGCTGGACGAGCGGTGCGCCGGTACCGTGAGGACATGGCTGACGACGACATCTTCGGCCGCATCGATCAGCTGGTCGACGAGGAACGCGAGCTACGTTCCCGGGCTGTCGGCAGCGGATTGAGCGACTCGGACTCCCAGCGCCTCCGGCACCTGGAAGAGCGCCTTGACCAGTGCTGGGACCTGCTGCGTCAGCGTCGCGCACGCGACGACTTCCCGGACAACGCGGAGGAACCGGCGGTTCGTCCGGTCGACGAGGTCGAGTCCTACCGGCAGTGATCCATCATGGCTTCAGCCGACCTCGGGGGCGGCAGCCGAGCGAGTGTCGCAGGCCGAGACGGTGGCCTCCTCGAAACCCTTGCGGGCCCAGTCGGCCTGGTTCTCCCTGGTGCCATGGGTCTGGCTGTCGGCCCAGTTGTGGAAGTCCTCCACGGCGGCTTTCGCGTCGGTGTCGCTGATCGAACCGCGTCCCGCCGCGCTCTCGAGGAACAGGCCGGCGAAACAGTTGGCCTGCAGTTCGAACCGGCGGCCCAGTTCGAGGTCGCCGCTGCTGCCGGCCTCGAACGTGCCCAGCTCCGCGTTCACACGGTCCATGATGCCGCTCATCCGCTGCACGTGATGGCCGTACTCGTGGGCGAGGGTCGCCAGGTGTGCGGAGCGATTGAGGTCAAGACCTTCGAGCACCCTGGTGATCGGCAGGTAGATCATTTCGTTCGCGCCGCAGTACAGCGCGGTGACCTTCGTCGAGGGCGGGAGTAAGCCGCATTCGGTGACCGGATCGTCGGACAACCTCAGGCCGACCTCGCTGAACGGCCGGTCCGCCTCCTCGATCACCGGTCGCCAGGCTCGTTCGAGACATTCGATCTCGGCCAGGTAGAAGGCGCGCAGCGCCTCCCGGTCGCCGCCGAGTTCGGGCAGGTCGCAGCTCACCCTCGGCAGGCTCGTACCGGTGGCCAGCAGCCGGTCTACCCGGGAGCCCGGGTCCTTGGCGCCCATCGGAGCCGCCGCCGACGCGTTCGTGTCGTCTGGGCCGGCCACCGAACTGATCAGGAACACGACGCCGAGAACCAGCGCCAGTACCCCGGCTACCGAGAGGACCGGCCCACGACCGGTTCGTTCCGTCTCCGGCTCGGATACGTGAGCGGCCTGCTGGGCCAGGTCGCCGGACGACTGCCGCGGCGCGAGCGGCAGGTCGTCGTCGATCAGCGGACGCGACCCCTCCGAGCCACGCCGACTTTCCCCCTCAACGTTCACAGGCACCCCGCGTAGCAGTCGAATGTCGCCGCGCCCCCACGCGAACCAGTGCCAGCATAATCGCGAAGGTCGATTAATCCTAGATCGGAACGGAAACAGACCCTGGTGAACACGTACCGCAGCGTAGCGTTACAGCCCGCTCGGGTATGTCTCCGCCTCACCACCCGCATCGGGTTCCCATGGATGCAAAGGCACCAACGCACTAGACCGATCGCAGTACACGAACGCGTCGTATCGCTGCGAGAGCACCGTCGGTACGTACCCGCCAGTTCGCTGCCGCTGCGGGTCGTACACAACGCCGATCGCCCGGTGCCCGCGTTCCCGCTCGGCCCATGCGGGCGGCGCGTCCGAGTCGAAAACGAACAGGCTGTCCCGGTCCGGCGCCGCCTGGTTGAGCAACTCCTCGGTGCTACCCGGCTGCGCGGGCGGCACGGTTGCCCTGCGCACCGGCCCGCCCCAGTGCGGGGACCCGATGACGCTGCCGCAGTACGTGCCGAACCCGACCGCGACAGCCCCGTCGCGCTCGTGCCGCTGGCGTACCAGCTGCCCCACGTTCACCATGCCCGCGTCCGCCATGTCCGTGGCTCTGGCATCGCCGACGTGCGTGTTGTGCGCCCAGACGATCGCCTTCGAGTCGGGACCGTAGGCCTCGGCCAGCCGGTCCAGGGTGTCGGTCATGTGCATGTCCCGGATGTTCCAGGCACGGGGACCGCCCCGGACCATCTCCCGGTAGTAGCGCTCCGCGTCCACCACGACCGCCGCGTTCTGCTCGGCGACGAAGGCGGGACCCAGCCCCGGCGTCGCGCTGAGGCTGGCCCGGTCGCGCAGGTCGGCCAGCAGCGCGACCACCTCGTCCTGGCAGCCCTCCGGCACCATCGAGGTCGCGACCGCGTACGACTTGGGGTCCTCGTCGTAGGGCTGGAAGCACCGGTATGCCGACAGTGCGGCCTCGACGTCGTCGGGATGGTGCTCCCGCAGGTAGTCGAGGATGGCGCGCAGCGACTCCCAGAGGCTGTACATGTCAAGGCCGTGGAAGCCGACGGGCGGATCCTGCTCGCGGGTCTTGTTCATCTCGCGTAGCCATCGCGCGAAGTCCACGACCTCCTCGTTCGCCCACATCCAGGTCGGCCAGCGCTCGAAGCCCCAGAGCACCTGTTCCGGATCGTTCGGCACCCCCGCGACGCCGGAGACGCAGCAGTGCAGCTGGTGGCAGTCCGGCCAGTCGCCCTCCACGGCCACGAAGGAGAACCCACGTTCGGCGATCAGCCGTTTGGTCAGTTCGGATCGCCAGCGGTAGAACTCGGCGGTACCGTGCGAGGCCTCGCCGAGCAGGACAAACCGCGCGTCGCCGATCCGGTCGAGCAGCGGATCGAGGTCCTGCGGGCTCAGCAGCGGCAGCGCCTGCGTTCGTGCCTGCTGAACCTCGGTGTCGTCATCGGTCATCGCTCACCGCCCACCCGTGTTGTCGCTGTCGTCTTCGTCGGCCTCGCACTTTCCCGGGAAAGTGCGAGGGGGAACCACCACGAACGAACGGGGTAGTGGTGGTCATCGGCTCCTCGACATGCCCAGTGCCGCGAGTACCTCCTCGTCGGTGGTCTGACTGAAGTCGCCATACCACTGACCGACCGACTGGAACTCGTGCGGCTGGGACAGGCAGATCACCTCGTCCGCCTCGTCGTGCACCGCGGCGGCCGCCTGCGACGAGGCGACCGGCACCGCGAGGGTGACAGTCGCGGGCCGCTGCTCCCGCAGCGCGCGCAGCGCCGCGGTGGCGGTGGCGCCGGTCGCGAGACCGTCGTCGACCAGGATCACGTCCCGATCGTCGCGGGACTCCGGCGACCGGTCCGCGTGGTACACCGTCTCCCTGCGGCGCGCCTCCGCCTGCTCCCGCTCACAGATGTCGAACAACTGCTGTCTGGTGAGTCCGAGTTTGGCCAGGAGCATGTCGTCGTAGGTCGCAGGACCGTCCGCCGTGATCGCGCCGACGCCGAGTTCCGGACGGCCGGGAGCACCGATCTTGCGGGCGACCACGACGTCGAGAGCAGCGCCGAGCCGGTCGGCGATCTCCACGGCCACGGGAACCCCGCCGCGGGCCAGGCCGAGCACCAGCGGGCGGGACCACTGCCTGTGCGCCAGTACCTCGGCCAGGTCCCGGCCCGCCTCGCCGCGGTCGGCGAAGACGGGGCCTCTGCTCGTCGTGCGTGTCATGGGATCCACCCCGTTTCTTTTCTGGATTCGAGGCTCAGCGGCCGAAGAGCCCGACGAGGTTGCCGCTGGAGATGACGTGACCCTCCATGGCCGCGTGCACTCGCTCGGCCCCCGGCGCCTCGATCAGTCCGAGCGGCTCGTCCACAGCGCACAGCCGGAAGAAGTAGCGGTGTGGTTCGTCGCCGACCGGCGGCTGGGGGCCACCCCAGCCGAGTTCACCGAAACCGTTGCGGCCCGCGGAACCACCTGGTGACTCGCCCTCGTCGACGCCGGTGGAGCCGGGAGCGATGCCGGTGACCACCCAGTGCACGAACGTGCCGTTCGGTGCGTCCGGGTCCTCACACAGCAGCACCAGTTCCCTGGTCCCGTCCGGGATACCGCCCCACTCCAGCGGTGGCGACATGTTGCCGCCCGAGTAGGAGTAACGGTCCGGAATCAGGGTGTGGTCGTTGAACGCCGAACTGCGCAGCTCCACCTGGGTCGAGAGTGGGCGCGGCGGGTCGTCGATGCCGGGCGAGCCCTGGCTCGTGCCCCTGGTGCCCTGTGGACCGGCGGCGCGCTCCGGGTCGCCGAGCGGGCGCGGCGGGTTCTCCCGCTGCAGGTCCGCGTTCGCGGCCCGGTCGGCGTGCTGGTCGGGCGCCTCGCCCGCGTCGTACTCGTCACGCAGGCGAGTGCGCTTGATGTCGTACTTGTGGCTTCCGGGATCAGGCATGCGCTCCTCCTCGCCGGTTGTCTCCAACCAGCGGGTACCCGAGCCTCGCCGCCGCACACGTGCTCAGGCGAGGCTCGGGCAGGAGCGTCAGGAACGGAACTGGTCGTCGCGGTACTCGCGGGCGCCACGCTGCTCGGCGGTGGACTCGTCCTGTTCGCGGGCCCGCAGCTCGACCCGGCGGATCTTGCCGGAGATCGTCTTCGGCAGTTCGGTGAACTCCAGCCGCCGGATCCGCTTGTACGGCGCGAGGTGCTCCCTGGCGTAGCGCAGGATGGCCTCGGCGGTGTTCTCGTCCTCGGCCCAGCCGGAGGCCAGCACCACGTAGGCCTTCGGCACGGCGAGGCGCACCGGGTCCGGCGAGGGAACGACGGCGGCCTCGGCAACGGCCTCGTGCTCGAGCAGCACGCTCTCCAGTTCGAACGGGGAGATGCGGTAGTCCGAGGCCTTGAACACGTCGTCGGTGCGTCCGACGTAGGTGATGTAGCCGTCCTCGTCGCGGGATCCGACGTCACCGGTGTGGTAGTACCCGTCGCGCATGACCTCGGCATTGCGCTCGTCATCACCGTGGTAGCCGACCATCAGCCCGAGGGGGCGCTGGGACAGGTCGATGCAGATCTCCCCGTCCTGCCCCGGCTGACCGGTGGCCGGGTCCACGAGCGCGATCACGTAGCCGGGGGTAGCGCGGCCCATCGAACCCGGCTTGATCCGCTGGCCGGGGGTGTTCGCCACCTGCACGGTGGTCTCCGTCTGGCCGTACCCGTCCCGGATGGTGATGCCCCAGGCCTTCTCCACCTGTTCGATCACCTCGGGGTTGAGCGGTTCGCCTGCTCCGACCACCTTGCGCGGCGGCGTCGCGAGCTTCGTCAGGTCTGCCTGGATGAGCATGCGCCAGACCGTCGGGGGCGCGCAGAAGCTACTCACCCCGCAACGATCCATTTCGGACAGCAAGCGGTCGGCGTCGAAGCGGGAGTAGTTGTGAATGAAGACCGTCGCTCCCGCGTTCCACGGTGCGAAGACGTTGCTCCAGGCGTGTTTGGCCCAGCCGGGGGAGGAGATGTTGAGGTGCACGTCGCCCGGCTCGAGACCGATCCAGAACATTGTGGACAGGTGGCCGACAGGGTAGGAGGCGTGTGTGTGCTCCACCAGTTTCGGCTTCGCCGTGGTACCGGAGGTGAAGTACAGCAGCAGTGGATCGGTGGCCTTCGTCGTTCCGTCGGGACGGAACTCGCCGCCCTGCGCGTCCGCGTCGCGGTAGCTGTGCCATCCGGACACCGGCTCGCCGACCGCCACGCGCGTGTAGTCACCGGGCACCGCGTCGAACTTTTCCGCGTCGGCTGAGCCGACCACGACGTGCTTCGCGCCGCCGCGCTCGATGCGGTCGACCAGGTCGGCGGGGGCAAGCAGGGTTGTCGCGGGGATGACCACGGCGCCGAGCTTCATCGCCGCGAGCATCGTCTCCCACAGCTCGACCTGGTTGCCGAGCATGAGCACGATCCGGTCACCGCGGCGCACGCCGAGCCCGGCAAGCCAGTTCGCCACCTTGTTGGAGCGCTCGGCCAGTTCGGCGAACGTCCAGCGACCCTCGCTGCCGTCCTCCTCGACGATCCACAGTGCGGCGCGGTCGGCGCTGCCGGGCTCACTCGCGAGAGTGTCGAACCAGTCCAGCGCCCAGTTGAACTCGTCCAGTTCCGGCCACCGGAACTCCCGGTAGGCGGTGTCGTAGTCCTCCAGGTGACGCAGCAGGAACTCGCGCGCGTCGCGAAACGCCTGAATGCTCGAAGCGGAAGCGGCCATGTTGTTCTCTCCCGAGGTGCGGACGGGCAATGAGTAGGATCGTGCGATCCGCCGAGGGCGCCGCACCACCCCCGATCGGGGGTGACGTGGCTGATCGCCGATGGAGGTGATCGCGTGGTGGGCGAGGCACGCCTGCGCGACGACCGGGTCGCGATCCGTGCTGCGCTGCTCCAGCTGCGCAGGGAGACGGGTCTTCCCGTGACGTTCGGTGGCCCGGTGCTGCGGGAGCGGCGGCTGCAGCTGTCCGAACTCGTCGGCACGGTCACCAACTCCTTGCAGGGCCTGGCCGTGGCACCCGGATCCGGGCTGGGTGGCAAGGTCGTGGCGTTGGGCCGGGTGCTGGCACTGAATGACTATCCCAGTGCGCGGGGGATCACGCACGACTACGACGCGGCCGTCGGCGCGGAGGGACTGCGAGCGATCATCGCGGTTCCCGTCGTGGTGCGCCGCACCGTGCGCGGAGTGCTCTACGGCGCCGCTCGCAGCACGGCGTCGCTAGGCGACAGGGCCCTCGGTGCTGCCGTGGACACCGCTCGTGCGCTGGAACAGAACCTCGTCGTCCGCGACGAACTGGACGCACGGCGTGCGAGCGTGCGCGAGGTCGCCGATGCCGGACGCGGGGCCTGGACATCCGCCGAGTGGGAGGAGGTGCGCGAGGCCCACACGGAGCTGCGGCTGCTCGCCCAGCGCACCGAGGACGCCGAGTTGCGCACGCGACTGCAGAGCGTGTGTGAGCGTCTCGCTGCGGCCCAAGGGCCCACCGGCACGCCGCTCCCGGCCGCCGCGCTGACACCGAGGGAACTCGACGTACTCGCGTGTGTGGCCGCGGGCTGCACCAACGCCGAGTCCGCGAGCAGGCTCGGCCTGCGCCCCGAGACGGTGAAGAGCTACCTCCGGCAGGCCATGCGCAAGCTCGGCACGCACGGGCGGCTGGAGACGGTCATCGCCGCTAGGCGCGCCGGCCTGCTGCCGTGATCGCTCGGCGCTTGTCCGAGAACTCAGATCACCACGGCCCCGCGATTCCCGGTTCTCGTCACGCCCTCTCGGGCTGCTGCCTCCTGATCACCATCACCGGGCATTCGGCGTGGTGCAGGAGCGCCTGGCTGGTCGAGCCCATCAGCATGCCGCGGAACCCGCCCCTGCCCCGGCTACCCACCACCATCAGCTGGGCGCCACGGCTGCACTCCAGCAGCTGGTGGCGGGGCTTGTCCCGTTCGACCACCCGGCGGACCCGCACGTCCGGGTAGCGCTCCTGCCAGCCCGCGAGCCGTTCGGCGAGCACCCGCTGCTCGGCTTCCTCCAGCGGCTCCCACTCGAACTGCAGCCGGGTCTCGCTGAACACCGCCTCGGTGTCCGCGTCGCTCCAGGTGTGCACAGCGAGTACCTCGGTGTCGCGCAGCGCGGCCTCCGCGAAGGCGTACTCGATCGCGTCCTCGCTCAGCTCACTGCCGTCCACGCCCACCACGACCGGACCGGTGGCGGCGGGCGTGCCGCGTACGGACACGACGGGGCAGTGGGCGTGTGCGGCCAGCGCGATCGTGGTGGAACCGACCAGCAGCCCGACGAAACCGCCACGGCCCGAGGCGCCCAGCACCACCATCCGGGCCGTCGTCGACATCTCGATCAGGAACGGGATGGGGGAGTCGGGAGTGACCTGCGTGTGGATCTCCACGCCTGACTCGGCCGCGGCCACCTGCTCCGCCTCGGCCACGACGTTGTTCCCGTGCTCCTCCAGCTCGTCCAGCAGCCCGCCCGGCGGTGGGAGCGTGGCGCCGATGTAGAGGTCCGGATACCCCGACGCGCTCACCAGGTGCAGCGGCGCGTTCCAGCCCTCGGCCTCCCGCGCCGCCCAGCGGACCGCGTCGAGCGCGCGTTCCGATCCGTCCACCCCCACGACGATCGGCGCGTTGCCGTGCTGTCGCATGGTCATCGGACCTCCTCGTGCTTCGGGTACCTCTGCGGAGATTGTCCCGCCGGTGATCGCTTCCTGCCGAGTGTTTCGCCGCGGCGATCCTGGGCATCCGGAGGACGACCGTGCGGGCACGATGTCGAGGAGCCGCTCATGTCACTGGAGGTCGAGCACCTACGCCGCCTGCTGGACGCGGGGCCGGGTGCACAACTGATGCTGCGCGAGGGCGACTACGTCCTCACCGGTCCATCCGGAACCGAGGAGGCGAAGGGCGCGCTGCTGGTCATTTCGCGCGCGACGCTGCGCGACCGCCTCGGTGACTCCCAGGACGGCCCCGACGAGGACAAATTGCGCGAGCAGGTGGCTCTGTTGCGAACCGAACTATCCAGTCTCGGAGCTTGACGAACCCGGAGGAGGAGGCATGACCGAGGTCTGTCGCACGGTCAACGTACCCGCGAAGGACGTCTTCGCGGTGCTGGCGGACGGCTGGTCCTATGCCGGGTGGGTGGTCGGCGCGTCACATATCCGGGACGTCGACCCGGACTGGCCCTCGGTGGGTTCGCGGATTCATCACAAGTCCGGCCCGTGGCCGGTTCAGGTCGCGGACAAGACCACTGTCCTGGCGATGGAACAGGACCGGATGCTGGAGCTGCGGGCGAAGCTGTGGGTGCTGGGCGACGTGCGCATCCGCGTTTCCCTCCTGGCGGTGTCCGAGCGGGAGACCGAAGTGCGGATGGAGGAGCATCCGACCGGCGGCCCCGTCAGCTTGGCGCCGAAGCCGCTGCAGGATCTCGTGCTCAAGCCGAGGAACCAGGAGGCGCTCGGCAGGCTCGCCGATCTGGCCGACGGACGCGGCGGCGGCACCCCCTGACTCACCGGCGACCGCACCTCCCCGAGATTCGCGCTTTCCCGGGAAAGCGCGATACCTGGCGCGCGCAACTACCGCACTTTCTCGGGAAAGCGCGATACCTGGCGCGCGCAACTACCGCACTTTCCCGGGAAAGCGCGATACCTGGCGCGCGCAACTACCGCACTTTCCCGGGAAAGTGCGATGGGTGGCGTGTGCAAGTACCGCGCTTTCTCGGGAAAGTGCGATGTCTGGCGTGTGCAAGTACCGCGCTTTCCCGGGAAAGTGCGATGTCAGGTGTAGATGCGCTGGTGCAGGCCCTGGATGAGGCGTGCGTAGACGCCGCCCGCGAGCCCGTGCCGAGCCAGTGCTGCCCTGGCGGCGTTCGCGCCGGGTGCGCCGTGCACGGCACCGCCCGGATGCGCGGTCGCTCCCGCCAGGTACAGCCGGTCCACCGGGGTGTCCGCCCTGCCGAGTCCGGGCACCGGCCGGAAGAACAGCTCCTGGTAGATGGCCGCGGTTCCGGCATTGATCGCCCCGCCGACCAGATTGGAGTTGTACGCCTCCAGCCGCACCGGGCCCTGCACCTGCCGGTCGATGATCAGGTCGGTGAAGCCCGGAGCGTGCCGTTGCACGGTCCGCTCGATGCGCCGCACCTGCTCGGCCAGTGACCGCTCGTCGTCGCAGCTGCCGTGCGGGACGTGCGTGTACGCCCAGACCGAGGCGGTTCCCTCCGGCGAGCGCGTCGGGTCGGTCGTCGTCATCTGCCCCAGCAGCAGGAACGGGTCCTCCGGCACTTTGTGTAGCTGCAGATCCGAGCTGAACCTGCTGAGCCCGTCGAGATCGGCGCCGAGGTGCACGGTTCCGGCTTCGGCCGCCCCCGGCGCCGTCCACGGCAATGGACCGGAAAGCGCCCAGTCGACCTTCACCGTCGCGTCGTCCCACCGGAAGCCGCGCAGATCCTCCAGCAGTCGCGCGGGCAGGTGCTCGGGACCGACCAGATCGAGGTACAGCGACGGGGCGGGCACATCGGCGAGCACGGCGTACCGGGCCCGGACCAGCTCCCCCGAGGCGTCCTGCACGCCCACCGCGCGACCACGGGCCGTCAGTACCCGCCGGACCGGCCGGCCGCACTGCACCTGACCACCGCGTTCGGCGAGCCGGTGCAGCAGTGCGTCGACGATTCGCCCCGCGCCACCTTCGGGCGCCGGAAACCCGACGTCCTGACCGAGCATCGCCAGCAGCCAGCCGAACACGCCACTGCCCGGCTCCTCCGAGCCGAGATCGGCGTGCATCGCGTTTCCCGCCAGCAGCAGGCGCGCGCCCTCCCCGGCGAATCGTTCCTCGACCAGCTTGCGGGCGGGCAGCGCCAGCATCCGCGCGAGCCGCAGTGCCTCCCCGGTGCCGAGCTCACGCAGCAGTCGCGTGGCGGGGCGAACCGGGGGGAACGGACGCAGCAACGCCTCCATCACGTCGTCTCGGATCCGCTGCCACTGGCCGTACATGCTCTCCCATGCGACGGCGTCCTGCGGCGCGAACTCCGCCAATGACGAGGCGGTCCGCTGGAGGTCGCGGGAGAGCACGGCGCACCGGTCGTCCGGTAGTACGTGCGCCAGCACGTCCGGTGCGTGCCGCCAGCGAAGGCCGTGCCGCTCGAGTTCCAGCCCGGCGAACACCGGGGACGCGGCCGAGAGCGGGAAGAAGGCGCTGCACAGGTCGGTGGAGAACCCGGGAGCATCCATATCCGCCGTGTGCACGGCTCCGCCCGGCTGGTCGGCTTCCTCGAGCACGAGGACCTGCCACCCCGCGTCGGCCAGCAGGTTCGCGGCGACGAGGCCGTTGTGCCCCGCGCCGATCACGACCGCGTCGACGACCTCGGTACTCACCGCAGGCCTCCTTCCTGATCAGGTCTGCGACTGACTTCCCGGCCGGCCCCAGGGGACCGACCGCAGCCGGGTCAGTACGCCGGTCCTCCCGCTGGGTTCCAGCGGGGGACTGGCGGCGCCCGCGTTGGCCCGCATCCCCTCGAGCAGGTCTTTCAACGCGCTCATGGCGTCCCACCGGGGTGCCCAGCCGAGCCGTTCCCGCGCTCGTGTCGTGTCGACGTGCGCGGCCCGGTCGGCAAGGGTCAGCCAGCCGGGGTGCACGGGCTGTAGCCCGAACCGCCAGCTCATCCCCGCCGCCGCACCGGCCAGGCCGCGGGGTACGGGAAGCCGTGGGCTGCCCGCCGCCCTGGCGATGTCGGCTGCTCCGAGGGCCGGTTCGGCTGCCAGGTTGAACGCACCGGGCTTCCCCTGGTCCAGGGCCAGCCGGATGGCGTCGGCGACGTCCTCCGCATGCACCAGTTGCAGGCGCAGGTCGTCCCACAGCGGCAGGGGCAGCCAGCGCGAGCCGAGCATGCGTTCCGGAAAGAGGGCACTGGTCAGCCACCTGCCGAACTCGCCTGCCGCATCCCGTTGCGCGACAGCACAGGGCCGGATGCGGGTCAGTGTGACCTCAGGCCGCGCGGCCGAGAACGCGTCCAGATTGCGTTCCAGTTCCGCCTTCCCCCTGCTGTAGGCGCTGCCGGGAACGCCGTCGCAGGGCCAGTCCTCGTGCACCCGCTGCCATTGCTGTGCGGGTGAGTAGGCGGCGACCGACGACGCGCAGACGATGTGTGGCACTCCGGCCGCGGCTGCGGCGCCGAGTACCGCGGCGCTGCCGTCGGTGTTCGTCCGGCGCATCGGCGGGTCCGAGCGGGGCGGGTGGATCGCCCACGCCAGGTGCACCACGGCGTCCGCCCCGGTGAAGATCTCCGCGAGTGTCGCGGGGGCGCGTGGCTCGCCTATGTCACAGGAGAACCAGGTCGCGGAGGCGTACGGAGCGCTCGCACGATCGGGCAGGCGCCGTGCCACACCGGTGATGTCCCAGTTCTCCTGGTCCTGGCAGCGTCGCAGCAGCGCCGTGCCGATGTTGCCGGTGGCGCCGGTGACCACCATCCGCTTACGCGCGGGGGAGTTTCGCGGGTCGATCCTGCACCTCCTCGAACAGGTCACCGAACTCGTCGACGCGCTGCAGCACGTCGTCGGTGGTGAAAACGAGGTCCGCGGCCCTTCGGCAGGACTCGACCTCGTCCCAGGTGACGGGGGTGGACACGGTGGGCCGATCCCGGCCGCGCAGCGAGTACGGTGCGACCGTGGTCTTGGCCGGGTTGTTCTGACTCCAGTCGATGAAGACCTTGCCCGGGCGTGCCGCCTTGGCCATCTTCGCGACGATCGCCTCCGGGTGTGCCTTCGCCAGCTTCTCGGCAAGCATCCTCGCGTATGCCGAGGTCTGTTCGGCCTTCGTGGTGCGCACGGCGCAGTAGAGCTGCATTCCCTTGGAGCCACTGGTCTTCGCCCAAGCGGTGAGACCGTCCTCGGCGAGCTCGGTGCGCAGCAGCTCCGCGACCCTGCAGCAGTCCACGATGTCGGCGGGAGCACCCGGGTCGAGGTCGAACACGAGCAGGTCGGGGGTGCGGCGAGCGCCACGCGGTCCCACGGTCCACTGTGGAATATGTAACTCCAGGGCGGCCAGATTCGCCGCCCACACCAGCGTTGGCAGGTCGTTGATCACCGGGTACTCGTTGATCTCCGAGTCACGGGAACCGCTGCTCCGGGAGCTGGAGCGTAACTTGGCTGTGCGCACCCAGTCCGGGGCGTGCCGCGAGACGTCCTTCTCGAAGAAGGGTTCGCCCTCGACCCCGTCCGGATAGCGCAGGAACGTCGCGGCCCTGTCGTGCAGGTACGGCAGGATGACCGGGGCGATCCGGCTGTAGTAGTCGATCACGTCGCGCTTGGTGAAGCCACTCGCCGGGTAGAGCACTTTGTGCAAATTGGACAGACTGAGGTTGCGGTCGTCCACTCGCACGGTGATCCGCTGCTCAGCCATCGAGGTCCACCTCGCTCGCCTTCCGGTTCGGCCGCAGACCCCGCCAGCGCGGGGACCGCAGGCAGCCGGCCTTCGTCCAGCCGCGGAACACGACCTCGCCGACGATCTCCGGCCGTACCCAGTGCACGTTACGGTCCTTGCCCGCTGGCAGCGAGTGGAACGGGCTGCGCTTGCGTTCCGCTTTCCGCAGTCGCGCGGCGAGGGAGCGCAGGTTCTCCGCGTCGAAACCGGTACCCACGTTGCCGACGTACCGCAGTGCGTTCTCGTGTGGCACGCCCAGCAACAGGGAGTCGAACGAGCCGGACCGATCCCCGTCACCGGTACGCCAACCACCGATCACCACTTCCTGCACCCGAACGCCGGTCACCACCGTCCAGTCCGGACTCTTCCGGCCCGGCCGATAGGTGCCGTCGGTGCGTTTCGCCACCACGCCGGGCAGTCCGTTCACCCGGCCCGCCCGCAGTACGGAGCCGCCGTCGCCCACATAGTGCTCAGGTGTCTGCCAGCTCGGCCCGGCCAGCCGCAGCTCGCTCAGCAGCTTCCTGCGCTCCAGGTACGGCAGTTCGAGGCAGGACCGTCCGTCCAGGTGCAGCAGGTCGACGGCCAGGTACACCGCCGGCAAGCTGGTCCTGAACCGGTTCGCCTGCCGGGTGTCCGCCGCCTGCTGCCTACGCCCGAGCGCTTCCGGACTGGGCGCACCCTGTTCGAGCACCACGATCTCGCCGTCGAGCAGCGCCTCCGTGGCCCCGAGTTCCTCACCCATGCCCCGTAACTCGGGGAAGAGGCGGGTCACGTCGGAACCCGCCTCGTCGAACAGTTGCACCCGGCCGCCCTGGGCTCTGGCGATCGTGCGCTGCCCCTGCCAGGCGAACTCGTAGGCCCATTCGTCGTCGGCTTCGGCCGTCGGCAGGGTGCCCTGCCGCGTTCGCATCGGCGGGAGAAAACCGGGAAGTGAGGCCCATTCGCGTTCGGCAGGGTCGACACGGCGGACGAGCCAGTTGCGATCGGACTCGGTGCCGTGCTGCTGGACGAACACGTAACGCCCACGTACCCGCTGCCCGTGTACTACGATCTCCACCTTGTGCCGGGACCAGTGCAGCGTCTCGTACTTTCCGTTGTCCCAGATCAGCATCTTCCCGCCGCCGTACTCACCGGCCGGGATCTCGCCCTCGAAACTCGCGTACTCCAGTGGATGGTCCTCGGTGTGCACCGCGAGCCGGGGTGTGCCCGGCTCAGGCGGCAGGCCCTTCGGTACGGCGTAGGAGACCAGCACACCTTCGCGCTCCAGCCGGACATCCCAGTGCAGTCGCCGCGCGTGGTGCTCCTGGATCACGAAGACGTCGTCGTTGCCGCGCGGTAGATCGTTCGCCTCCGGCACCGGTTCCGGGGTGCGCCGGGAATCCCTTTTCCGCCGGTACTCGTCCAATCCGGCCACGCTTTCGCACCCCGCTCCCTTCCGGCACCGCCGTGCGGGAGGAGTATCCGCCCGCGGGCCGAGTGAAACCAGTGGCGCGTCGATTACGGCAGTTGGCCCTAAACGCGGCGCGGTGCGGAAAAGTCTCCTAAACTGCCTTCGGGAGCGCGACCTCCCCCAGTACGCGCTCCCTTAAGCCTGTCGTCGCCGACCCTCCCCCTCTGTCGGCGGCGGCAGGCCCCGACCCAGCAGAGTCGCCCGCTCTTCGGGGGCGGCGAGTGCGATGAGCGAGGGCATCGGCGGGCCCCGCCGTAGCTCACTGGCCAGCCAGTAGCAGGCGAGAAACCGCAGCCCGTACCACTCGTCGGGGGTCCAGTCGCCCTCCCGCTCCGGCGGTTTCCAGCCCCGCCGGTCCGCTTCCCGGATGACCTCGAAGCCGTGGCTTGCCAACAGCACCAGCGGGGTGACCGGCTCCGGCCGGGGCACCAGTTCGTCCTCGCAGCGGACCGCATCAGCCACGGCCGCCAGGTGCGCGCGGAACTGCTGCTGCACATCGGGTCGCGTGGACAGGGCTGACCAGCCCGAATCGAGGCGTGCCTCCATCCGGCGTAACCAACGACGAGCCGATCGGTCCGTCAGCAACTCCAGCCAGTCCACACCTGATGATGCGCTCCGTAGCCGCCACCTAGCCACCCGTGACGCCCTCAGTCCGCTGGTCAGGGGATGGCGTTGACCGGACGGGCTGGTCCATCGGCCGGGTCCACGGTGCCTGTTGCGTTGGTGAGACAGGCGAGGACGGTCGCGAGCACGTGGCCGTCCAGATTGGTCAGCTCCGGCAACCGGTCCCGGCTGGTGAGCAGGCTGCCCAGCACGAGGTCGACCAGATTGGCGCCGACCTGCTCGACCGTGTCGCTGCCCTCCGGGTCGAACCACGTCCACGCCCAGTGCGCCGAGCCGAAGAACAACAGGCTCTGCACTCGTACGTCGCAGTCCCGGAACTCGCCGGAGGCGATGCCGTCCCGCAGCAAGGAGCGAACCAGCGAGAGGTACTCCGCTCGCAGCCGTACTCCCTCGGCCAGCGCGACATGCCGGGCGAGCCGGGCGATCTCCCGCTGGAAGGCGACGGTCGCCGCCCGGTCGTGCACCTGGTACAGCATGAACGCGAAAAGCAACCCGGCCAGTCGTTCGGTCGGTGAGTCGAGGCGCTCGACGATCTCGCGGGCCTCACGCAGCCTGCGCTGCATATAGGACTCGTGCAGCGCGGCGAGCAACTGGTCCTTTGTGCCGTAGTGGTGCACGATCGTGCCCTTGGAGATCTCCAATTCGTCGGCGATGTCACCGAAGTTCGTGCCGTCGTAACCCCGTTCGGCGACGTAGCGGGTGAAGGTCTCCAGGATCGCACCCGACTTGCCAGCGGTCGGTCGCCGCAGTCGTGAGGTGCTCATGTCCCTTGCCTCGCTTGCCGGCGGGTCGCACATCGCTCCGTGCGGTACCCGAGTTGTTCGCGGTGCCGGTCGCTCACGACGTCATCCCCTCCTCACCTAGGTGGGCCGTTCGGCCCTTGCCTCCGCGCCGAGGACATACGTCGGCCCCGGAAGCACGCGCTTGGGGGTCACCGTAGCGGTCGGCCGAATCACCCGGCGGAACGCGCGCCGGTTACGAGCGACCGACCTTTTTGATCGCCTCCCGAATGCGGAAGTAGGTACCGCACCGGCAGACGTTCTCGATCGCGTCGATCTCCTCGTCCGTCGGGTCCGGATTCTTCCGCAGCAGGGCGACGGTGGCCATGATCTGGCCGGGCTGGCAGTAACCGCACTGCGGCACGTCCATCTCCAGCCAGGCCTCCTGCACCGGGTGCAGTTTGTCGCCGTCGGCGAGACCCTCGATCGTGGTGACCTCGCGACCCTCCACTTCGGCCACCGGGGTCACGCACGGGTTGATCGCGGCCCCGTCGAGGTGGCTGGTGCACGCCTTGCAGACGTCGATGCCACACCCGTACTTCGGGCCCTTGACGCCGAGCTTGTCGCGAAGCACCCAGAGCAGCGGGAGGTCGGCGGGCGCGTCGACGGTGACGGCCTTCCCGTTCACGGAAAAGGTGTAGTTGGGCACGGTGGAACTCCTTGCGGGGCCTTGACTCAGCGGTGTTTGGTTCAGCACCGCGACGAAGGACGTGTCGCGGCGCGTGGAGCGCGCCTCGGCGGGCGGCAGCGATTATGGTCGTGTCGCATTCCCACCTCAGCGCGGGAAGGGCTCGAAGTCGATGTCGAAGTTGATCGGGAAACTGCGCGGTTTGGTGCCGGTCGCCCTGGCATAGGCATTGGCGATCGCGCCGACCGCCGCCGGTACCCCGAGCTCGCCAGCGCCACCGGGTTCGCCCGTGGTGATCGGCATGACCACGATCTCCACCCGCGGCGGCGAATCCTTCTGCCGTGGGTAGTGGAACTGCGAGTAGGAACCCTCGAGCGGCAGGCCATTTTCGATGTGCAGCCCCGCGCGCAACGTCGTGGCGATCGCGTCGGTGAGCCCGCCCAGCATCTGGCCCTCCAGGCCACGCGGGTTGATCGGCCGCCCGACGTCGACCACGATGCTCGCCCTGGTCACCCTCGGCTGCTTCGGGTCCCGCGCGTCCATTTCCACCAGACATGCGGTGCAGGACTTGTACTCCTCGTGGAAGGCGACACCCTGCGCGAAGCCTTCGGGCATCTCCCTGCCCCACTCGCCGATCTCCGCGACCTTGTCGAGCACGGCCCGCTGCCGGTCGTCCTTCAGGGAGGACCGGCGGAACTCCAGCGGATCCTTGCCCAGTTTCGCGGCCATCTCGTCGACGATGATCTCCTCGACACCACGTGCGTTCGCCGAGTACACCGAGCGCCAGCTGCCGGTGTACATCTTCAGCGGGATCTCGCCCAGCAGGTTGGTCACGACGCCGAAGTTGTACGGCGTCTTGACCGTGGTCAGGAAGACCGTCTGCGCGAAGCTGAGGTTGCCCCCGACCGGGATATTGGCCGCCTGCGCGGTGAGGATCTCGCCGAGCCCGTGGCCGAAGTCGGTCTCCACAGCGGCTACCCGGTGCTCGAACGAGAGCACGTTGCCGAGGGTGAACGTGGTCCGCACTTTGTGGTGGGTGGCGGGCCGGGCCCTGCCGTGACGCATGTCGTCGATGCGGGTCCACATGAGCTTGACCGGCTTGCCCATGGCCTTCGAGGCGTGCGCGGCCTCCAGCGCGGCGTCGAAGAAGAGCCTGCGACCGAAGGAACCGCCACCCTGCACGACGTGCACGGTGACCTTGTTCTCCGGAAGCCCGATCTCCCTCGCGATGGTCTGCTTCGCGACGATCGGCGATTTGAGCCCGGACCAGATCTCCGCCCTGTCGGCTCGCACGTCGGCGACGGCGGAGTTGCTCTCCAGCGGCGCGTGACTGGCGAACGCGAAATCGAACTCCGCGTCCACATGCTCGACCAGCACCGGCGGTACGGCGAACGGGAGTGCCGCCCCGCGCAGCTTCTCCTTGATCGTCTCGTTGTTCTCGTTGTCGACGGTGCCGGGATTCCACGTGACGTCCAGGGCGTCCTTCGCCTCGAGTGCGTGCCCGAACGTCTCGGCCATCACCGCGACACCGGTGGGGATCATCGCGAGGTCGATCACGCCGGGCATCGAGCGAATCGCGGCCTCGTTGTTCACCGACTTCGGTGTGCCATGGATCGTCGGCGCGCGGCGGACCATCGTCGGCATGGCACCGGGGATGTCCATGTCCAACGTGTACTGCTTGGCTCCGGTGACCATGCCGCGTGCGTCGATGCGCGAGGTCGGCGTGCCGACCAGGGTGTGGTCGGACTCCGGTTTGGGCGCGGCGGTGCCGACCGGCAGGGACGCGCGTGCCGCGGCCGCGGAGAGCGCCCCGAACGTCGCGGAACGCCCGTCCGGTGCGAACACCGAACCTCCGCGGGCCGTGAGCCGCTCGGCGGGCACGTCCCATCGCTCACCCGCGGCTGCCAGCAGCCTGGTCCGAGCGGCAGCGGCGACGTTGCGCATCGGGGTGTAGATCGCACGAATGGTGTTGGAACCGCCGGTGAGCTGGTTGAACAGCAGCTCGGGGCGGGCGTCGGCGAGGGTCACCTCGACGTTCTCCAGCGGAACACCGAGCTCCTCCGCGACCAGCATGGCCGTCGCGGTGTTGATGCCCTGCCCGACCTCCGCGCGCGGCAGTTCGACGCGGACACGGTTGTCCTCGCTGATCTCCAGCACGAGCATATGCGAGGTCGGCGCGGCAGCGAGGATCAAGATGTCGCCGAGATCGACGACGTCCGCGGGCGCAGGCAAACTGGGAATCTGGGCCTGCGCGGTACCGGGTGCGAGCGTGTCGCCGCCCAGCTTGGCCGCGATGGTCAGGGTGGGCGCCGCTACCAGAAAGGTGAGGAAGCGGCGGCGGCCGAGACCGCTCCCGCCGTGTTCGGTGTCGTCGGGCGGATCCACGCCAGGCTCGGGCGCGGAAACTGGGGGCGTGGTGGGATGGGCCATCGAGACTCCGAATTCGGCAGCGTCGCCGTGGACGTAACTGACTGCGAGCGATCGTTAGCTGTGTAGCGCGCGTCACACTACTGGCTGACCGCGCGTACGGCCACGAATCACATACCCCCTTTTGGGTGCACTCCCTACCCCATCTGCCGCCCTTAAGTACCGCCATCCGCCGCCCGAGAAGTTCCCCAATGTGGCATTGGGGAACTCCAACGTCCCCAATGCCACATTGGGGACATCCCGCAGGCGGGGAGACGATCACGGCAGAGCGGCCCCGCCGACGAGTGCGGCGAAAACAGCGGGTTAGGCTGCCCTAATGACCGCGACCATCGCCGGATCGGCCGGACAGCGCAGCCGGCGACCCGTCGTCCGCACAGGTCAGCGCCGTCGACGGCTCGCCGGCCTTTTGGTGCTGCTGCTGGCGCTGGTCGTCGCGGTCGCGCTGAGCCTGGCGTTCGGCGCGCGGGCCATCCCGCCCGGCGCGGTCTGGGACGCGCTGCTGAATCCGGCTGGTGCTGCCCAGGACCCTGACACGATCGTGGTGCGGTCACTGCGCGTTCCGCGCACGGTGATCGGCGTGCTCGTGGGGATGGCCCTCGGCGTCGCGGGCGCACTCATGCAGGGGCACACCCGCAACCCCATCGCCGATCCCGGCCTGCTCGGGGTCAACCAGGGCGCCGCGTTCGCGATCGTGCTGGCCGTCGTGGTTTTCGGGGTGGAGGGGCTCGAGTCGTTCATCTGGTTCGGGTTCGCCGGGGCGATGCTCGCCGCGATCGTGGTGTTCATCCTCGGCGCCGTCGGCGGACGCGGTTCGACGCCGGTGACGCTCGCGCTGGCCGGGGCCGCCGTGAGCGCCCTGCTTTACGGCGTGATCTCGGCGATCGTGCTCGGCAACCGGCAGGGCATGGAGACCTACCGGTTCTGGCACGTCGGATCGATCGCCGGGCGCGACTTCGCCATCGCGGAACAGATCGCGCCGTTCCTGCTCATCGGACTGCTGCTCGCGGTGATGAACGCCCCCGGATTGAACACGCTCTCACTCGGCGAAGACGTGGCCACCTCGCTCGGGCACGACCTGCGCCGCACCCGTGTCGTCGGGGTGCTGGCGATCACGCTGCTCACCGGGGCGGCCGTGGCCGCGTGCGGGCCGATCGCGTTCCTCGGCCTGATCGTGCCGCACGTCGCTCGCTTCGTGACCGGACCGGACTACCGCTGGCTGGTGCCGTTCGCCGCCCTGCTCGGCGCGGTTCTGCTGCTGGTCGCCGACGTCCTGGGCCGGATCGTCTCCGGCGACAGCTTCGAGGTCGGCATCATGCTCGCGGTCATCGGCGCGCCCGTCTTCATCGTCCTCGTGCGCAGGAGGGGACTGGCCCGGCTATGACCTCCACTGACCAGATCGACGCCGCGCCAGGGCGCAGAACCGTCCGGATCGGCCCGTTCACCGCCGCCGTACGCCCGAGGGTGGTGGCCGTGCCGCTGATCGGCCTCGGCCTGCTCGTGCTGGTCGCCGCGCTGAACATCGGCAGGGGCAGCTCCCATATCGAGGTGCTCGACGTGCTGCGCACGCTGGCCGGTGGGGGCGACCGCCGCGAACAGGGCATCATCTTCGACCTCCGGCTCCCGCGCACCCTGGCCGGAATCCTGGTCGGCGCGGGCCTCGGCCTCGCGGGCGCGGTGTTCCAGTCCATCGCCCGCAATCCGCTCGCCAGCCCGGACATCCTCGGTATCACCTGGGGTGCGGGTGCAGCCGCGGTCGCGGTGATCGTGGTCGGCGGATACCGGGGTCAGATCAGCGGGGTGGCTGCCGAGGTCGGCGTCCCACTGGCCGGGCTGGCGGGGGGAGTGCTGACCGGCGTGCTGCTGTATCTGCTGTCCTGGCGCAAGGGAATCGACGGTTATCGGCTCGTGCTGATCGGCATCGGCCTGTCCGCGGTCGGCTACAACGTGGTCAACTGGCTGCTCACGGTCGGTGACGTCGAGGACGCCACCCGTGCGACGACCTGGCTCGTCGGCAACCTGAGCGACGTCGGCTGGGAGGCGGTCACCCCGACCGCCATCGCGCTGGTCCTGCTGGTGCCCGCCGTGCTGATCTGCGCGCACACGATCGGCGGGCTTCAGTTCGGCGACGACACCGCACGTGGCCTCGGAATCCGGGTCGACGGCGCGCGAGCGACATTGCTCCTGCTGGCGGCCGCGCTGGCCGCGGTGGCCACGGCCGCGGCTGGACCCATCACGTTCGTCGCACTGGCGACTCCGCAGATCGCGCTGCGGCTGGCTCGCACGGCGCAGCCGCCACTGGCCGGTTCGCTGGTGCTCGGCGCGCTGCTCACGGTGAGCGCCGACCTCGCCGTGCGGCTCACGCCCGGCGCCTCCGACCTCCCGGTCGGGGTGCTCACTGCGATCCTCGGCGCGCCGTACCTGATCTTTCTGTTCGTCCGATCCCGTCGGGAGGCCCGCGCATGACACGTCTGAAGGCCGAGGGTGTGCGCCTCGGATACGGCGAGCGGGTGGTGGTCGACGACCTCGACCTGGACGTGGTGGACGGTTCGATCACGGTGATCATCGGACCGAACGGCTGCGGCAAGTCGACGCTGCTGCGGGCGCTCGGCCGGTTGCTCAGCCCGCGCGCGGGCGCGGTCCTGTTGGACGGCAAGCGGATCGACCGGCAGCCGACCAAGGAGGTCGCGAAGGTCGTCGGCCTGCTGCCGCAGGCGCCCAGCGCACCGGAGGGGCTGACTGTCGCCGACCTCGTCACGCGGGGCAGACACCCACACCAGAGTTGGTACCGGCAGTGGTCGGGCGACGACGAGGAGGCCGTTGGGCGGGCGCTCACGCTGACCGGGATGGACGCCCACGCTGAGCGGGTGGTGGATCACCTCTCCGGCGGACAGCGGCAGCGGGCGTGGATCTCGATGACGCTGGCGCAGGACACGTCGCTGCTGCTGCTGGACGAGCCGATCACCTATCTCGACCTCGCGCACCAGGTGGACGTACTGGATCTGGTGCACAGCCTGCATTCCGAGCGGGGGACCACGGTGGTGATGGTGCTGCACGATCTGAACCTCGCCGCCCGCTACGCCGATACGCTGGTCGCCATGCGCGACGGACAGATCGTCGCGCAGGGTGCGCCGGGGGAAGTGCTCACCGAAGAGCTGCTTTCGGACGTCTTCGGCCTGAACGCGAAGGTCCTGCCCGACCCGGTCTCCGGAACCCCGCTGGTGGTCCCGATCAGCGCCCATCTCCGCCCCGGCACCTAGACCTCGCACTTTCCCGGGAAAGTGCGAGCCCGGGGTTCACCCATTTCGTGACATCGCGGTCTATGTCGTGTGTCACGTGCCCGTGTTGTCACAACACTCGGGTGGCCGGCATCTGGTGTTCGTTCACGCGACATCAGGAATGAGGCCAGATCATGGACATCCGATTCAACATGTTCGACAACGAGATCGCTCTCAAGTTCGCCAAGCGTTTCGCCAATGCCGGAACGGTGATCACCCAGTCGCCGCTGCCGAAGTCCACGCAGGAACTGGTGTCGCTGCGTGCGAGCCAGATCAACGGCTGTGGGTGGTGCATCGACGCACACACCAAGGAGGCCGCGGCCGCCGGGGAAACCTCGGTCCGGCTCAACCTGGTCGCCGCCTGGCGGGAGTCCACTGTGTTCACCGAGGCCGAGCAGGCCGCGCTGGCACTCGCCGAAGAGGGCACCCGGCTCGCCGACGCCCATGACGGCGTGTCCGACGAGACCTGGAGCCACGTCCGTAAGCACTACGACGACGACCAGATCGCGGCACTGGTCGCCCTGGTCGCGCTGATCAACGCGGCCAACCGGCTCGCCGTGATCGTGCACCAGAAGGGTGGTTCCTACGAGCCCGGCATGTTCGACGAGATGATGAACTGATCGGCTGACGAATCCCCGCCCGGCGCCGCTGCCAAGCAGGGGACACAGGGGGCGCCGCCGGGACGCGGGAGGCTTTCCAGAACGTACGGCTCGAAGCGTGCGCCGCATTGCGCGGCGAGGTGCGAGGGGATGACGCCGTCGCCCGGCAGGCGGATCAGATGTACGACTCGCTCGCTCTCGCCGCGCGCGTGTTCGCGTAGGAGTCGCGCGAAGACGAGGGTCACGACGCACTCAACGTGACGATTACCCGCTCGGTGTCTTTGATCGTGCGGTGGATCTCCCGGACGGTGCCGCACGGCCAGGCCTGATGACAACCTCGACAACGGCCGTGCGGCCCTGTTTCGTGCTCTGCCAGCGCCGCACGCACGACGTCAACGAGGTCCGGGATGAGCCTGCGCGCCGTCGCGGTGTCCTGGGCGTCCCAGCGGGTGCACCGCATGGCGAGGAACTCCGCGCGGTCGAGATGGTCGTACAGATCGTCGCGTAGCAACGCGTAGGCATCCGCCAGTGCGGCGGGAACTGTGGTCATGGTTTGCCTCCCGCTACAAGCAAACCCTGTGTCCTGCGGACATACCCGCGCCTCTTCGGGGGATATGCCCGCGCGCCGCCACGGCACCACTTGCGCGCGGTCTACTTTCGACCGTATGGAGGATCGCGAAACCACAGTCCGCAGCCGGGAGCTAGGTGAGGGGGTGCGTGCCGTGATGCGCAGGGCTGGAGTAAGCGGCAGCGAGATCGGCCGCAAACTCGGCTGGTCGCAGAGCCGGGTTTCCCGGATTCTGACCGGAAAACGTGGCGGAACGGAAATGGAAGTGGTGAGCATCCTCGCCATCTGCGAGGTGAAGGGGGACGAGCGCGAACGGCTGATCCGGCTTGCTCGCGACCAGGCCACGCCGGGTTGGTTGCAGCAGCACGGAGACCGCCTGCCGAAGCAACTCCGCACGCTCATCGACCACGAGGACAAGGCGGTGAGCATCGGACAGTTCCAACCGGTTGTGGTGCCCGGATTGCTGCAGACCGGGGACTACGCGCGGGAGCTGATGACCGAGACCGGTAACGCGCCCGCTGATGAGATCGAGGACAGGGTTGCCGCGCGGCTGGCCAGGCAGAGCCTGATCAGCAGAAGGCCGCCAGTGCAGTTCGACTTTTTCGTCCATGAGTTCGTGCTTCGTCTCCCCATAGGCGGCAGAGCTGTGATGTCGGATCAGTTGCATCACCTGTTGCGATTGTCGGTACGCCCACAAGTCGCCATTCGAGTGGTGCCCGCCGCAGTCGGCGGGCACCCCGCCATCGCCGGGCAGTTCGAGTTCATGGAGTTCGCGGAGTTCAAGCCCGTGGTCTATCTCGACACCGAGACGTCCTGCCTCTTCCTTGAGGAGCCCGTGGAAATTGCCGCCTACCGCCGCGTTTTGCGCGGCCTCGCGAATAGGGCGCTGGATGAGGGACAATCGCGGGAGCTCATTGCCAGCCTGGCAACCGAGCTGTACCCCTCGGGAGAGGATTGCGATGAACATGGGTGAACTGGACGGCATCGCTTGGCGCACCAGCAGCTACAGCACCAACGGCGGTGACTGCGTCGAGATCGGGCACCGTGCCGACCAGGTGCTGGTCCGCGACACCAAGGACCGGCCCGGCGGCGCCCTCACCGTGCCTCGGGTGCCCTGGCATGCCCTTCTCGACCAGGTGCGTTAGTCCAGTCGCGCGCCTGCTTGTGCAGCGCGTCGAGCCGTTCCCAGTGTGCGGCCAACGCCTTGCTGCCCTCACCTGTCAGCCGAACCCATGTCTCTGGGCGCTTGCCGCTGAACCGCTTGCTGATCGTCACCAGCCCGCCCGTCTCCAGTTTGCTGAGATGCGCGGACAGGTTGCCCTTCGACAGCCCCGTGAGTCGTTGCAGGAACAGGAAGTCGGCCTGCTCGCACGCGCTGAGCGCGGTGGTGATCGCCAGCCGGGCGGGTTCGTGGATCAGTTTGTCCAGTCCGGCGAGTTCCTCGAACGGTCCGCTCACGCGCTCGTGGCCTCCCTTGATCCCAGGGTGCGCCGCAGCAGCAGGTGACCCCATACCTGCACCACGGCACCGGTCACGCAGAGCGCAAGGATCCACATCTCGGTGCGGGACAACGGATGTGGTCCTTCGGGGGCGCCGAGGGGGAACAGGCTCACGGTCAGCGCCGCGACGCCCACCAGCAGCATCGCCGGGGCGAGCGGGCGCAGGAACCAGGCTCCCGCCAGCGTCGCGCCTGCCAGAACGACGCCCTCGATGCTGATCGGCAGCGTGAGGTCGAGGCTGCCCACCAGGAGCATTGCGGCGATGACGGCGGCGGTGGGCCAGAGCAGCACGCCTTTGTGTGCCTTGCTCTCGGGCTGTCGCACCTGACCGTAGGTGCGGCGGTAGTGCCTGAGCGCCGCGGTGGTCGCGACCGCGAACAGCGGCATCGTGGCCAGAACGATCCAGCCGGTGATCCAGCCGGTGATCCAGCCGGCGGCCCAAGCCATCGACAGGCTGATCCAGCTGAGTACCGGCAAGACCGCGAGTCCCTGCAGGTACTCGAAGTGTGCGCTGACGAAGCGGACTCTTTCCAGCTCGGCGCGGTCGATCACGATTCCTCCCCAGGATTACTGACAGAGGCCGACCGTACAGCGACTCAAACCGGTTTGCAATGCAAACCGAGAAAGGTTCAGTCGGTCGCCGCACCCCGAATCAGCATGAGCAGTGAGTCCGCTGCCGGGGTCGCGCTGGTGGTGCCGGTCGCCAGCCTGCGTAACTGCAGCCCGGCAATCAGCGCCACAACCGGACCTGCGAGCCGCTCGGCGTCGGGCACACCGAGCGTGCGCAGGATGGTCAGCGTCAGTTCGTCGTAGGCCGCGAAACACCGCTGCGTCGCATCGCGCAGTGCGGGATCCCGCCCGGCCTGCAGGTACAACTCCAGTGGGGCGATCTCGTCGGTGCCGAAGGTCATCTGCTCCAGCACGCGCTCGACCGTCGCGGCGGCTTCCTGCACGGACAGGTTCTCGCCACGCTGCGCCTGCGCGAGTCCGGCCAACTGCCGGGTCTCGTCCTCGGCGAAAAGCAGCATCGCCGCACGCAGCAACTCGGTCTGACTCGGGAAGTGGTAGGTCAGTGAACCGAGCGAAACCCCGGCCTCGGCGGCGATCCGGCGGTTGGTCAATCCGGCCACACCCCGCTCGCCGATCACCCGCAGTGCCGAACGAAGGATGGTTGCCCGAGTGCTCACAACGTCGGCTTTCGTTCGTGCCAACGTTGTCCGGCCTCCAGTTCCGCGGCCAGCGAGATCAGCCGTTCCTCGGTGCCTTCCTGGCCGAGTAACTGCGCACCGAGCGGCAGGCCGTCGGGCGTGAGGCCGGCGGGCACGTTGACCCCCGGCCAGCCCAGCACGTTCCACGGCCAGGCGTAGGGGCAGGCGGCGATCATCGCCTGGTCGGTCTGCCACCCGGTGAGCCCGTCGAACCTGCCCACGCGTGGGGGCGGGGTCGCGGTGGTCGGCGCGAGCAGCACGTCGACGTCGCGGAAGACGGCGCCGACCTGTCGGTGCAGCAACGGTTCCGCCTTGCGGGACAAACGCAATGCGGCACCGCCGAGCCAGGATCCGGTCCGGGCGTTGGCCCTGGTTCGCGGATCGAGCGCGGCCGTGTCGGGCACGCGGTCCACCCAGTCGTGCACCCCGGCGAGTGAGCGCGGCAGGAAGTCCAGTCCGATCAGGCCGTAGCGTGGCTCGGCCGGGACGACCTCGTGGCCGAGTTCGGTCAGTGCTCCCGCGAGCCGGGCGACCGCTCGGCGAACCACCGGATCGAGCCGCGTTTTCGTTGCGGTGAAGGGGATTCGGGTGGACAGGCCGATGCGCAGACGGTCCGGCCTGCGCATCGCCGCATCCTGATGGCGGCGGCCGGTGCCCGCGACGACGTCGAGCAGCAATGCGGCGTCGGCAACGGTTCTGGCCAGCGGACCGATGACGGTCAGGCCGTGGAAGAGTTCCGGCTCCGGCGCGCTGGGTACGAGGCCGCGTTGCGTCTTGATACCGACGAGGTTGTTCCAGGCGGCCGGAATCCGCACCGAGCCCGCGCCGTCGGAGCCCAGCGCGGCGGGCACGAGCCCGGCGGCCACGGCAGCCGCTGACCCACCGGACGAGCCGCCGGGGGAGTAGCCGGTGTGCCAGGGGTTGCGGGTGGAGCCGAAGGCGGAGCCCTCGGTGAACGGCCACTGGCCGATCTCCGGTGTGTTCGTCTTGCCGACGATGACCGCCCCGGCGTCCTTGAGTCGCCGGACGACCTCGGAGTCGTTGTCCCGCAAGGGAAAATCGCCCGCGCAACCGAACGCAGTCGGCAGGCCCGCGATGTCCACGTCGTCCTTGATCGCGACGGGCACCCCGAGCAACGGCGCGCGCTCACCCGCGGCCAGCCGCCGATCCGCCAAGGCAGCCTCCGCCATCGCCTGCTCCTGACGCAGGAACCGGAACGCGTTCAGCGTCGGCTGCGCCCGTTCGATCCGTTCGAAAGTCTCGGTAGCGAGCCGAACGGCGGACACCCGCCCCTCCGCCAGCATCCCCGCCTGCTCCGCCAACCCCTCGAACCCAACCCCGATACCCATCCCGACGCCTCTCGTTCGTTCGAACGAACGATACCACCGTCCCCGACATCTGGAGGGCCTGCAAGTACCCCCAAGCAAGATCGACAGCGTCGCTAAGTGCCACCAAGTGCGGCGGATTGCAGGCGGATGACGGACGCCGACGCACCGGCCAGAATGAATCGCGGATCGCCACCGATCACGGCGAGACCGTGTTGCGCTGATTGACTGGCGAGGCGCGGGACCGGAAGTGGCCCCGCGACTCGCCGCGTGACCTACGTCGTCGGCGGCACCGCCTCGCCGTCGATGGTGAACGTCCCGCCGACGTTGAACACATCAGGACCCTTGGGGGCGGAGTTGTCCGTGATTCGCGTCGAAGTCACGGTCATGGTGCCGGTCGCGGAGTTCCAGAGCCCGCCACCCTCGGCGGCCGCGGTGTTGCCCTCGACGAGGCTGCGATGAACGGTGACCGTTCCGGCCCCGGTCACATGCAGACCGCCGCCGTTGCCGGGAGCCGCTCCCGTGCGGTTCGCGCGCAACGTGACCGTCTTGAGCCGGGTGTCGCCCGCGTTCGCCTCGATTCCACCACCCGCCCTGGTCGCCGCGTTGTCGTGCAGGGTACTGCGCTCGATCTTCAGCACCCCCTGGTCGTTGAAGACGCCGCCGCCGGACGCGCCGGTCCCGGTGACGACGTTGCCGTGGAGCACGGAGTCGGTGATCTTGAGCGTGCCGGTGCTACGGAACCCGCCGCCGCTTTCGCCCTCCGGCGGGGTACCGCCGGTCACCGTCAGATCGTCGACGTCGAGGCGGCCACCGATCACGTCGAAGGCGCGGTCCAGCCCGCCCGCGTCGACCCGCGCGTCATTGCCCCTGATGGACAGTCGTCCGATGACGTCGAGGTCTCCGGTCGCCGCCGCGTCTTCCCCCGGCCCGGCAATGGTGAGCCGGTATGTGGTGTGTGCGCGCAAAGTGATCTTCGTCGCTCCCTTGCGGTGATTGGCTTCTTGCACCGCAGCCCGCAACGAGCAGCGTCCGCTGGCGTCCGCGCAGATTCGGTCACCCGGTCTTACGTCTGCGCTGTCCGATGTGGTGTTGACGCGATAGCCGCCACCGAGCAGGCCGCCCAGTGTGTTGTCGAGCAGGCGGTCGAAGAAGCCGCTCGTTGTGCCGGTGTTGGTCGCCGTGCTCAACTGCGATGCCGGTGCGGCGATCGCCGTGCCGGACATGGTCATGGCAAGTCCGCCTGCGAGTAAACCGGCGAGCCCACGGGTAACAGAGGTACGCATCGTGCTGATCCTCTCGGGAGTATCGATGTCGTGACGAAGCTGGATACGTCGCCGGGGTTCGCCCCGTTCATCGCCGGGGTGAAGTTGGTTCAGAACTCGGCAGCCAGCACCGTGCGATCGGCGGCGTCGCGCACCTGCAACCCGGTGGCGTCGGCGCGCAGTACGGCACTGTTGAGATTGCAGCGCATCTCTTGCGCACCGACGCCGACGAACTCACCCGCATCCTGGGGTGTTCCCGACTCGTCGAGCACGACCACCTCGTACCTTGATCCCGATTCGAATCCGGTCCCGATCAGCTTCACCTCGACGCCCCAGGTGTGTGGCACGACCTGCGCCTGAACCTGGAGCCCGGGGGCGCTGGTGACGACGCGAACGTCCTCGGTCGGCACGAAGGGCGGATCGGGCGCCAGGACGTAGCCCGCAAGACCGCCAAGGAGCAGCGCGACAGCGGCCGCCGCAGCTGGCACCGTCCATCGTGGACGACTCCGGCGCGCCGGAGGCTCCGCGCGGATGCGCTCCAGCACCTGTTCCCGTAGTTCGGCGGGTGGCTGGGGAAGGCTGTCCAGCCGGTCCGGATCGACGGTGCGCAGTTGCGTTGCGAGTGGGGCAAGTTCCGCCAGTTCGGCGCGGCAGTCGGTGCAGCCGTCGAGGTGGGCCTCGACGGCGAGGCGCTCAGCAGGATCAAGCTGATCCAGCACATAGGCGCCCAGACTCTCCCGCAGCGCGCGGTGGTTCCGTTCGCTCATGGCTCGACTCCCATCTCGTCCAACGCCAGCCGTAACGCCTTCAGTCCGTAGAACACCCGGCTGCGTAAGGTGCCCACCGGAACGCCCTGCTCGGCGGCCACCTCCGCGTATGACCGTCCGCGTAGATAGGTGTGCACCACCGCGCCTCGGTGTTCCGGAGTGAGCCTGCGCAGTGCCTCCTCGAGCAGCCAGCCGGTCATGACCGCCTCGTCGAACCCCGGAGTGCTCTCGCCCGCCTGGCCGAGATGATCCTCCGACACCAGAGTCACGCGCGCCCGCGTCCGGCGCACCTGGTCGATCACCGCGTGCCGCGCGATGGCGAACAGCCAGACGCGCAGGCTCGCCACCGCGGGGTCGAACGTGTCCGCATTGCGCCATGCGCGGACGAAGACCTCCTGCACCACGTCCTGTGCCGCGCCCTCGTCGCGCAACTGCCGAACCGCGAAGCGGTACAACTCCGCGCCGTGAGCGTCGTAGGCAGCCCGGATCCCGTCCTCGAGGCGCAGGTCCTGTTCCCCCGAGTGTGCTCTCACAGCACGCAGGCGCGGTCGGCTCATCGCCCCTCCTTCACGGTTTGGCCCTGTCTACGGCGCTGCAGGCGAGCGCGTTCACCGTTCTCGGAGAAATCCGTGGCCAACAACGCTGAGGATTGGTGCTCCAGCGGTCGCTTGGTGGTAGCTAGCGACCTTGTGGATCTTGCTTGGGGGTACTTGCAGACGCCCTCGGTGCTCTGGTGGCGACCAGGATGAGGGTGGCCAGGAGCGCCAGGTCGGCGAGGAGGGCAAAGCGCTGGGCCAGGCCTACGGGCAGGGTCGCGGAGAGCTGCCACAGGACGGGGACTTCGCCGATCGCGTCGAGGACGTAGCTGAGTCCGAACACGCCGAGGCTGAGGACACCGATCCAGGAGGCCCGCAGCAGCAGTACGCGGCAGCGTGCCATGCCCGTCGCACCGCGCAGGCCATCCGCGATCGCGAAACCCACGCCGGGCAGGCTGAGGAAGGCGAGCAGGCTCGCGTACTGGTGGACGCGCCCGGTCGTCACGTCGACGGTGTCGGCGAAGTCCGCAGGAAACAGCGCCGCCGTGGCCAGGCCGAGCGACCAGGTGATCAACAGGATCGCGCCCGTCCGGCCCACTGCCACCCCGGCGGCTGTCAGCGCGCCGAGCAGCGCGAGTGAGCCGATCGCGAGGGACAACACGCTGGCTTCCAGTAGCCCGCTTCCCTGTTCGGTGAAGGCATAGCTGCTGATCGTGTCCAGCACCGGATCGTGCGAACTCACCACATGCAGGATCACCATCGTGAACAGCGCCCAGCCGATCGCCGAAGCCGAAGTCACGATCCACGGCCGGGTTCTGCTTGTGTCCTGACTGATGACCTCGGCTCTTCGCGCCCCCATGTCGCTCATGTGCCAAGCCTGGCGAAAAGTGTGATCCGTGTGATCCGGGAAGTCCCTGATTCACCCCTGAGAACACCCGTAGCGACGATCCCGGCTCGCGCTTTCCCGGGAAAGTGCGATGCCCACGACGGGGCGTGGTCAGCGGAAGTGGATCAACGCCAGCGCCTGGTCGTCATGCCGCTTCGGCCGCGGCCAGCGAGTCGCGTGTGGATCGTCGAGCTCGGCCGCGCGCACGGCGTCGAGAACGGCGCGCGCACCCTGTGTCCGTGCCAGTTTCAGCACCTGCGGCCAGTCCAGGATGCGGTACTCGTCCACACCGACCGCCACGCCGTCGGTGGCCAGCAGCACGGTTTCGAGTTCGGCGCGCGGCCAACTCGCCCGCACCGCGTGCTCGGCCGCGCCAGGGTCGGCTTCGGCGACCCAGAAACCACCGCTGGCGTTGCGCTGCGCCCGCACGTCTGCGCCCGTCCGAAGCTTCCCGCCTCCTCGAAGTTCCGCGATCCGGTTGTCGGAGACGACATGTACGCCTGCCGCACTGAACGCGACGATCGGGCTGTCGGCCAGTACCAGCGCGTCGACCCGCATATCCGTCCACCGCAGCATCGCCACTGTGCTCGAAGGGGAGTTGCCGATCCGCAACTCGTGTTCGTCGGCGACCTCGGCGATCGCGGACGAGAGCAGTTGTGCGAGGTCGGCGTCCGGCGCGGCGCGCAGTCCCGCCGCGAGCCGTTCGGTGAGCAGCCCGGCGTACCAGCCGCCGCTGGGCAGGTCGGGTGACGGTGAGGTCGCTCCGTCGAGCAGGACCACGGCGTTGTCCAGCACCACCACGTGGTCCTCGGTAGGGCGCGGCCTGCCGTCCGCACCAACGCCTGCCTGCTCGGCGATGTCGATGTCGATGTCGGGCACCTCTCGACATTAGCTGGCGTCAACCGAGGTTGACAGGTCAGTGGTGTCAACCTAAATTGACAGCCATGACCGAAGTAACCGATCTCGCCGCACAGGTCGGCGACCGTGACCCCCGGGTGGGCCTGCGTGCGGTCGCCGCGCTGCGGCGGCTGCTGGAGCAACTGGAGGCGGTGCAGGTCCGCAGCGCCAGAGTGAACGGCTGGTCGTGGCAGGAGATCGCCACGGAGCTGGGCGTGAGCAGGCAGGCCGTGCACAAGAAGTACGGGAGGTAGGCAGATGTTCGAGAGATTCACCCGAGAGGCACGCGTCGCCGTGATCGACGCCCAGACCCACGCCGTCCGGCTGCTCGCCGAGCGGATCGAGCCCGAGCACCTGCTGCTGGCGCTGCTCGACACCAACGCCGGGCTACTGGCCGAGCTCGACCTCCAGCCGGACGTGCTGGCCGCGGACCTCTCCCGGGATCGACGCAGGGGCGGGATCAGCGAGTCCGACGTCGCGGCGCTGGAGGAGTTCGGCATCGACGTCGAGCGGATCGTCGAGCGCGTCGAGCGGGTTCACGGGGAGAACGCGCTCGCGGGCGCCGGGCGTCCGCGTAAACGACGCTGGTTCGGGTCCGAGCACATCCCGTTCGCCGACGAGACGAAGCGAGCACTGGAACTCACCCTGACCGAAGCGCTGGAACTCGGGCACAAGCACATCGGCGTCGAGCACCTGTTGCTCGCGCTGACGACCATGCCGGGCCCCGTCGCCGACTTGCTGCAAGCGCACGGCGCCGACCATGCCGCCGTGCGTCAGGCGCTCGCCCGTGAGCGCGCGGGCTAACCGAGTTCGGCTTCCACCGGTCGGTACCGGTAGGTCACCAGCGGGAGGAAAGCCTGGACCAGCGGCCCGATCGCCAGTGCGTACAGCGCTGTGCCGATGCCGACCGTTCCGCCGAGTAGCCAGCCCGTAGCCAGCACGGTGACCTCGATGCCGGTACGCACCAGTCGCACCGATCGGCCGGTTCGAGCGGCGAGTCCGGTCATCAGGCCGTCCCGAGGTCCCGGGCCGAGCCGCGCGCCGACGTACGCGGCCGTAGCCAGGCCGTTGAGCACCACGCCGCCGACCAGCAGCACGATCTGCCAGCCGAGTACCTGCTGCTCGGGCAGCACCGCCCTGGTCAGGTCGACCGTCACCGAAATGATGATGACGTTCAGGACCGTGCCGATCCCCGGCCGCTGACGCAGCGGGATCCACAACAGCAGCACGGCCACCGAGCTGATCGCGATGATCGTGCCGAAGGTCAGTCCGGTCAGCTTCGTGAGGCCCTCGTGCAGCACGTTCCACGGGTCGAGGCCCAGGTCGGCCCTGGTGAGCATGCCCGCGCTCGCGCCGTACAGGAGGAGGCCGAGTACCAGCTGGGTCAGCCTGCGCGAAGGGTGGACGGACACGCGAACGGGGAAGAGATCAACCTGAGCCACGAGAACTACTATCTGCTGAATTGGCTGGCTTTACCATAGCCAATTCTGAATAATTGGTCTCATGAACCGCGACATTCCACCGGGTGGCCGGGTATCAGGGCGCCGCTTGGCCATGGTGCTGGGCTCCTGGCGTAACGGCGGCTCCCGGCGTGGTGCCGCCGATCTGGCCGCCGCCGTAGAGATGCAGGTACTGGACGGGCAACTCACCCCGGGCACCCGGCTGCCTGCCGAACGCGAGATGGCGGACGCGCTCGGCGTGAGCCGGACACTGGTCGGAGCCGCGCTGGACCGGCTGCGTGCGGATGGACTCGTGGCGAGCCGGCGCGGCGCCGGGTCGTGGATCACCACGCCGCGCCGCAGCGGACTCGATCCGGTCCAGCCCGAGGGAACAGGCCTGATCGACCTTGCCCGAGCTTCCCCGCCCGCCGTCGCCGGGCTGATGCCGGCCGTCGACGTGGCCAGACGACGGCTCTGCGACGAACTCGCCGGGCATGGCTACAGCGACGTCGGGCTACCGGACCTGCGTGCCAGGATCGCCGAGCGCTACACCGCGAGGGGATTGCCGACGAGCCCGGCGCAGGTGCTGGTGACCAACGGTGCCCACCATGCGTTCGTTCTGGCGCTGCGCACCCTGACTGGTCCGGGAGACCGGGTGCTGGTCGACCGGCCCAGCTATCCGAACGCCCTGGAAGCGATCCGCGCTGCCCACGCCCTCGCGGTTCCCGTCGGTGTCGACCCCAGCGGCAGGGACGGCGGGTGGGACATCGACGGGATCGAAGCCGCACTCCGGCAGGCGGCCCCCCGGCTGGCCTACCTGCTTGTCGATTTCCAGAACCCGACCGGCCTCCGGCTCGACGCTGCGGGCAGGCAGCGCCTCGGCTCCGTGCTGGCCAAAGCCCGTACACCGGTCGTCGTGGATGAGACCCACGCCGAACTGGACCTGGAAGGGGATCCGGTTTCGGGTCCGCCGCCACTGGCCGCCTTCGCGGGCGACTGGGCCATCACCGTCGGCTCGGCGGCGAAGTCGCACTGGGGAGGGCTTCGGCTCGGCTGGATCCGGGCTTCCGAGGAGATGCTCGGCCGGCTCACGGCGGCCAGGTACACCCTCGACCTCGGCTCCCCGGTGTTCGAGCAACTGGTCCTCGCGGAGCTGCTCACCGTTCCGGACTCCGTGCTCCGGACGCGCAGGGAGGAGATGCGAGCCCGGCGGGACGCGCTGGCCGACGCGGTTGCGACGTACTGCCCGCAGTGGTCGTTCCGCCTGCCGTCCGGTGGGCTCTCGTTGTGGTGCCGGCTGCCGGAGCCGGTGAGCACCCGCCTCGCGGTCGCCGCGGTCAACCACGGGGTACAGCTCGCGCCGGGGCCGCGCTTCGGTACCGATGGCGGTCTCGAGGGCTGGGTCCGGCTGCCGTTCAGTCAGCCTGTCGACCAGCTGTACGAGGCGATGCGGCGGGTGAGTGCGGCGGCGGCGTCGTTGCGTTCGTCCGCCGCGGGAGAACTCGCGATCGACACTCCGGTGGCGTGATCACCTGATCCGGACAGAAAACAGCCGGTGCGCTGGATACCGGTCCGTCTCTCCAGGGACGTGAGACGGCTGGTCATCCAGCGCACCGGCTGTATGTCGCGGCTGCTTACCGGCGCAGCCCCTCGACGCGCCGGCAAGCGCCTGCGACTCAGACGCGCATCGGACTGGTGTTCCTGCTCGGCGCGGTGAGTAGGAACGTCCGAAACGCGCCTGTGGTGGGTCCTGGCGTCGCGGGGGCAGCGCGACGCCAGGACCGGGTCCCGACCCGGCCTGGCGCGGTCGGCCGGGCGGGAAGTTGTGTGATGTGTGTGTTCATGCCTCTTGCCTCACTCGCCGGCGGGCTGCACATCGATCAGCGTCGTTCCCGAGTAGCTCACGCTGACGGTCACTCATGAATGCCCCTTACGCCCGGATTCGCGCTGTTGACAACGGCTGCGCGCGGGCGGATCAAGAGAAGTTGATCTTGGTTTGGACGCGGCGGTCCCGGCTGAACGGGGCGGAAGTCAGTCGGGGGAGGTGGTGGGCAGCGCGGCATCCCTGCTTGCGCCCTCGGCCGCGAGATCACGGCTGGTGCCCAACATGCGCAGCTGCGTGGTGTTCGCGGCCGAGCCGAGCACGGCGAGCGGCTGGCGCCCGCCTGCGGAGTTGTCGGCGCCCGCGTGCGCGTGACCGGTCGGCCCCGCTGGAGCGGTGTGCGCGGGCGAGAACGGCGTGTCACCTGGACTGCCGCCGGACCCCTTCGACGCGTTCGTGTCGCCCGCGTCGTCGGTATCGATCGCTGGTTCGGCTACTTGTGCGAGCCAGTTGTCCAGGTGATGTCGTGTCGGTGCGGCGGGCTGGCGTTCCTGCCCAGCAGGGGGAGTGGTCTTCGGGACCGGTTGCGCCGGAGCCGGAGGAGTTCGCGGGAAGTCCGGCTGTTGCACCGTCGGTGCACTCTCGGACGGGTCGTCGCCAGGCGATGCCGGCGGGGGCGCGGCTGGCGGGTTTTCGTCCCGGAGGTCGGGCAGGACTCGGATGTCCGGCAGGGGCAGTCCGATCGAGCCGCCGACTCCCGCGATCGGGTCGAGGACGGAACCCGCACTGTGGACCAGCCCGTCGACGGTGCCACTGACCGTGCCCATCAGCCCGTTTACGGTCCCGCCGACCACGCCGAGCAGGCCGCCGCTGTACTGGGCTGCGGGCTCCGTGGTGGCGAAGGTGACCGAGGGGGTCTTGCGTTCCCGGTGCTCCAGCGAGTCGCCCTCGCTTTGGCCGGAGTCCTCGTCCGCGGGCTGCCCGTGTTCGGTGGCGGGAGCCTCGCTGTCCTCGTCCGGCTTGGCCGGGTCCTGCTCGACGGGAGCGGAGACGTCCTCGCTGTTCTCGGCGGGCTCTGCTGGTTCGGCAGGCTCTGCTGGTTCCGCAGGTTCGGCGGGCTCGGCGGGCTCGGCGGGTTCCGCTGGTTCGGCGGGTTCCGCGGGCTCCGCGGGCTCGGCAGGTTCCGCGGGCTCGGCAGGTTCCGCGGGCTCCGCCGGTTCGGCGGGCTCGGCAGGTTCGGCGGGCTCGGCAGGTTCGGCGGGCTCTGCGGGTTCGGCGGGCTCGGCAGGTTCGGCGGGCTCGTCATTCGGAGCCGGAGTGGGCGCCGTGGACGTACTGTCGGAGCCCGACCGTCCGTTGTTCGCCGTGTCGTCGCTGGCCAGCGCGGGAGAACTCAGCGTGACGGCGAGCAGCCAGCCAGCCACCCCCAGTCCCACCACCAGCGACACCCTGGCCAGGACGCGCGCACGGCCGGCGTCGAGCGGGAGAACCGATCCCCTGCTCAGCATCGCCACCACCACCGTCCGGGCCTCGGCTCGTTCGAGCACCGCTGCTGCTTCGTCGGGACACAACTGGCCTGGTAGCAGCTCTACCTGGGCTGTCCTTTTTCTAGCACCGCTGGGGAGTGTTTCACCTCTGCAGCGTTCGATCCAGCCCAGTTGGCCGAATCGTCGTACCGGCACCGGTGGCGCCAGGTTCCTTGCTGGTCACGGAGGGTACCCGTCGGCGTGCGTTCGAGCACTGTGGACATGTCCTGAGTAGATCTACTCGACTAGCCCCTGACCTCGTCCAATACGGATCCGTGGAACTTTGCGTGCCGTCTCAGTCGCAGTACGTGGCCAAAAAGGCCGCGTCCGACGGACAGGCGGTAGGAGCCATGAACCTGCGTGAGGTGTGTCTGCGAGCAGCGGGTGGTGACCAGCGAGCCTGGGCTCTGCTCGTACGTCACGGCACGGGCCTTGTGCTGGCCGTCGCCAGGGCCCACCGGTTGGACGAGGCCGACGCGTGGGACGTCTGCCAATCGACCTGGCTGGCGCTCGCCACCCGCCTGCCGTCGCTGCGGGATCCGGCGGGTCTGCCTGCGTGGCTGGTCACGACGGCGCGCAGGCAGGCCGTCCAGGTGCTGCTGCGCCGCCGCCACGACCTGTGCCCGCGACTCGACAGGACGGGAGACGCCAGGTTCGCCCGTTCGCCGGAGGCGCTGCTGATGTCCGAGGAGTGCCGCAGGGCCTTCTGGCGCGCCCTCGCCGGCTTGCCGAAACGGCATCGGCAGTTGCTGTGGCTGCTGGTCACCCGGCCGGACCTCAGCCATGCGGAACTGGCCGCCGAACTCCGTATCGCGCCGGGCAGTGTTGGACCGATGCGGACGAGGTGCTTCGGCAGGATGCGCGTCCGGCTGCTCGCCGACGGATTCGACGGTGGCGACGTGCGCTGAGCCGAGTGGGTGATTCGCGAAGCGCCTCAGCCTGGGTGGTGGTGGGAGACGGGCGGGCCCAGTTTGTGCAACCGGGCGATCGCCTCGTCGAGCACCTCGTCCCGTTTGCAGAACGCGAACCGCAGGATGTGCTTCCAGTCCTGGGGCCGGTCGGTGAACACCTGCACTGGTACGGCGGCCACGCCGACCCGTTCCGGGAGCTGCCAGGCCAGGTCCGCGGCATCGGTGAAGCCCAGTGGCCGGACGTCGGCGCAGACGAAGTACGTCCCCGAGCTGGGCCGGACCGCGAATCCCGCCTCGGCGAGACCGGCGGAGAGCCGGTCCCGTTTACCCGCAAGATCGGTGCGCAGCCGTTCGACCCAGTCCAGCTCGTGGTCCAGAGCGTGGGCCACGGCGGGCTGCAGCGGCCCACCGGAAACGAAGGTCAGGAACTGCTTGGCCGCCTTGACCGCGGCCACCAGTTCGGGCCTTGCGCACACCCAGCCGATCTTCCAGCCCGTGCAGTTGAACGTCTTGCCCGCGCTGGAGATCGAGACCGTGCGCTCGGCCATGCCGGGCAGCGTCGCCAGCGGGATGTGCTCGGCTTCGTCGAAGACCAGGTGTTCGTAGACCTCGTCGGTGATCGCGATGAGGTCGTGATCGACGCAGACGGCGGCCAGCGCTTCCAGTTCGGCACGGGTGAAGACGGTGCCGGTGGGGTTGTGCGGGGAGTTGACCAGGATCGCCCGGGTTGCCGGGGTGACCGCGGCACGCACCGCTTCGACGTCGAGGCGGAACCGGCCGGTCTCGGGGTCCTCGGTCAGTGAAACGACGCGCCGCGTCGCCCCGGACATGGCGACCGACGCGGCGTAGGAGTCGTAGTACGGCTCGATGACCAGCACCTCGTCCCCGGCCTCGGTCAATGCGAGCAGGCTGGCCGCGATGGCCTCGGTGGCGCCGGTGGTGACGAGGATCTCGCTGTCCGGGTCGTAGTCCAGCCCGTAGCGGGTGCGGTGCCCGGCGATCGCGGCGCGCAGCTCGGGCCGTCCGGGGCCGGGTGGGTACTGGTTCGCGCCGTTGAACAGTGCGTTCTTGGCCGCGTCGAGCATCCCGGCAGGACCGTCGGTGTCCGGAAATCCTTGGCCGAGGTTCACCGCGCTGGTGCGCGTGGCCAGCGCGGTCATCTCCGCGAAGATGGTCGAGGTGAACGGGCGGAGGCGAGGGACGAGGGCTGGTTCGCGCATATCGGCAGATCCTCACGGACAATGGTGGGGTGAAGCAACTGACTCGCGTTCCGGCCGAGCCGCCGGGCGGCCTGGCCGGTGAGGAGGCCAAGCGGCGCGGCCTGCGCAAGATGAAGCTGGTGGCGCTGTCCTTCCTGCTCGGGGCGCTGGTGGTGTTCCTGCTGGCGAGCTGGGCCGAGTCGGCGGGCTGGCCCGGTTGGGTCGGATACGTGCGCGCGGCGGCCGAGGCGGGCATGATCGGCGGGCTGGCCGACTGGTTCGCGGTCACGGCGCTGTTCCGTCATCCGCTTGGCCTGAAGATCCCGCACACCGCGATCATCCCGAACAAGAAGGACGCGCTCGGCAGCAGCCTCGGTGACTTCGTCGGCAGCAATTTCCTGGCCGAGGACGTGGTCCGGGAAAAGCTGCGCAGCGTGGAGACATCCCGCAGGCTCGGCGGCTGGCTCGCGCAGGAGGACAACGCCGAGCGGGTGACTTCGGAACTGGCGACGGTCGTGCGTGCGGCGGTGCGGGTGCTGCGCGATGAGGACGTCCAGGCGGTGATGGAGCACGCGGTCGCGCGGCAGATCATCGACAAGCCGTGGGGTCCGCCGCTGGGCAAGCTGCTCGACCAGGTCTTCACCGACGGTGCGCACCACAAGCTGGTCGATCTGATGTGTGACCGTGCGTACGAGTGGGTGCGCGACAACCACACGTCGATGCTGCGGGTGGTGTCCGATCGCGCGCCGTCGTGGTCGCCGAAGTTCGTCGACGAGATGCTCGCGGACAAGGTGTACGGCGAGGTGCTGTCCTTCGCCTGGGCGGTGAAGACCGACGTCAACCACCCGATGCGCCTCGCGCTGGACAAGTTCCTCTCCGAGTTCGCCCAGGATCTGCAGAAGGACCCGGAGACGATGGCCAGGGCCGAGCAGGTCAAGCAGCAGGTGATCGAGCATCCCGAGGTGCAGAAACTGATCGGCTCGGCGTGGTCGACGGCGAAGGAGCTGTTGCTCAACGCGGCCGAGGATCCGTCGAGCGAGCTGCGCAAACGGGTGCGGGCCGGGTTGCGTGAACTCGGTGACCGACTGGTGCACGACGCCTCGCTGGCGGCCAAGGTGGACGGTTGGGTGGAGGGTGCAGCCGCATACGTGGTGACCAACTACTCCAGCGAGATCACCACGATCATCACCGACACCGTGGAGCGGTGGGACGCGACCGAGACTTCCCGGAAGGTGGAACTCCAGGTGGGCAGGGACCTGCAGTTCATCCGGATCAACGGCACCGTGGTCGGCGCGCTGGCCGGAGTGGCGATCTACGGGATCGCGCAACTGCTGTTCTGATGAACCGCAGGTAGGAACGCTACGTCGTCACTCCGGATAACCGCATTCGCTCGTTCAGCGGTAGCGCTGCCGAGTTATCCACACACGTTCGAGTTATCCACCGGGTTATCCACAGGCAGTCCGGTGTTTGTCCCCATTCCGGGGAACCCGGACCGTGGCCGAGCAGGCCCCGGGCACCGCTATGGGGCATCGCCGACTATCGGCTTCCATTGCCGCAGGGCGGTTACGGTCACGCCAGGTGTGGTGTAGTAGGGATCGGCGGCCATGATCGTGTCCATGCCAGCGCGGTCGGCGCGAAACACCAGCAGCGCCCCGGAATCGTCCTGCCAGGGTCCCGCCATCACCAGCTGCCCGGCCGCGCGCAGCGCCGCCAACCGCTGACGATGGGCTGCCCGCGCGGCCAGGCGGCGGGGGTGATCGTTGAACGACAACTCCAGTACGAACATGCCGCGACGGTAGAGCCGTCAATGGGTTCGGCGCTGTATCGGGTGATACTGCCATTCATGGTCCCCGACCTCGACACCCTCGCGGCTGTGCCACTGTTCGCGACACTCGACGGCAAGCGCCTTGCCCGGCTGGCCGCCGGGTCGACGGTGCGCATCGTGGATACCGGCCACGTGGTGGCCCTGCGCGGGCAGCCCGCGAGCCATCTGATCGTCGTCGAGTCCGGCACGCTGACCGCCACTTTCGACACCGCCAATGGCCGACGGCTGCGGCTGGGCGAGTTTCCCGCGCCATGTGCGGTCGACAAGGCTGCGGTGCTCGACGCGGGCGGACACACCGCGACCTGGTTGGCGGCCATCCGCTCGCAGGTGCGGCTCGTGCCCGCGGGCGACGTGCTGGCCGTCATCGACGATGTCCCCGCCGCACGCCGCCACGTCCTGGCCCATCTCGCCCAACGCCTGCGCGACCAGCAGGACGGCCTAGTGCTCGCCAGCTTCGCCGACACCACCACCCGCACCGCCGCCTGGCTCCTACGCGCCGCCGGTCACACAGGCACCAGAATCGTATTGCCTGGAGCCCAACACGGACTGGCCGAGGCGATCGGGGCGACCAGGGTCTCGGTCAACCGCGCACTCCGGACGCTCGCCGCGGACGGTCTTGTCCGGGTCGAACCGGGAGCCGTCGTGATCCTCGCGCCGGAACTGCTCGCGCATCGCGCCAGCCACGAACTCAGGTGACCACGCCGATCCCACGATCCATCACCACCGCGGATGCTCGACCAGCCGACAACCGCTCATCGGCGTGCAGTCGTGTCTGCGCCTGGAGACGCTGGTTGCGTGCCAGTGCTCTGCGTCGGACTAGTGGGATATGAGTAGTTTCCCGCTCGTCCTGGGGCGCGCCGGGCCGTAGCGTGACCGGCGATGACAACGCCATCTGACGACCGCCCGCTCCCGCCGCCGATGCGCCGCTGGCTCGGCTTCACCGCCGCGCTGGTCGGGCTGTCCCTGCTCGGCGTGGTGATCAACGCGGCGCTCGCGTTCACGGTCTCCATGGGCCGCGCCATCTGCGGCCACGGAGATTCCGGCTTCGTCTGCACTACTGCAGGTGAGCAACTGGGGATCTGGGTGCCGTGGGCGGCCTGGGTGATCGCGATCGTGCTCTCGCTGATCCTCGGCCGGAGCGCGATCCGGGCCGGCCGGTCGCCGTTCTCCAGCCTGTGGAGCGGTGCGGCAGCATATGCCGTGGGCTTTGCTGTCGCCTATTCGATCGCCGTGTCCTGAACGATGAAAGCGGTGACAACGATGCCCGACCGGCACCCGAACTGGACAGGACACCGGGTCGGCTACGCCATCACCGTGGGGGTCGTCGCGCTGGCCGGGGCGGTCGTCTCGATCGTTTCCGGGGTGTTGTTCGTAGGGGCCAGCGCCGGGTGCGGTGGAAGTCACGGGCGTTTCGTCTGCTCGGTCGACGGGCAACAGGTCGTGTTCTGGTTGCCGTGGGCCGGATGGGTACTCGCGATCGTGTCCGCCGTGGTCTACGCCGTCATCGCCGCAGGCCGTTCGCGTCTGCCTTGGCCCGGCCTGGGAATCGGGGCCGTGGTGTACGCGGTGCCGTTCCTGATCGCCTATTCGATCGCCGCGCCCTGACCTGCCTGCTCGGCGGCCGCGCGCTCACGCCAGGCGCGAGCCTTCTCCCTGTTGCCGCACACCTGCATCGAGCACCACGTGCGGGAGCGGTTGCGGGAGTGGTCGAAGAACGCCCACCTGCAGTCGTCGGCGGGGCAGATCTTCATCCGTTCCCACTCGCCAAGGACGTTGAGGCGAGCGGCGGCGGCCAGCACCGCGCCGACCGCGTCGGTGGAGGTCAGTTCCGGGCCCGCGCCCGTCAACTCGATCTGGATCGCGGTCCTGACTCGCTCCTGCCTGGCGGCCGGGTCGCCGACGGCCGCTCGTAACGCGTCCCGTGCCTGCACCCCGGCCGTCAGTGCTCCCGCGCGCAGGCCACGATCCTGCGCCCATTGCCGCCAGGTTCCGGATTCGCGCAGCACATCGACGTCGTCCTCGACGTCCAGGGTGTTCAGGAAATCGAGCACGAGGGTGATGTCCGCAGGCTCTGCCGCCACATCTCCACTGTAGGTCAACGAGGGTTGCGCACTCATTCGCTAACCAACATACTTTGTTCACTGGTTAGCTACGAGAGGGAGAGTACCCATGACCGCACCCGTGAAGACCGCGGTTCCCACCTTCGGCTCCGTGGTTCTCGACTGCCCCGACCCCGCAGCGCTCGCCGCGTTCTACGCGGAACTGCTCGAATGGCCCGCCGCCAAGGGCGACGGCGACTGGATGACCCTCGCCAACCCGGCAGGCGGCCCTTCGATCGAGTTCCAGCGCGTGGCGGACTACCAGGCGCCCGAGTGGCCCTCGGTGCGGCGTCCCCAGCAGTTCCATTTAGACCTGACCGTGGAGGATCTTGCCGCAGGGCACGAGCGAGCGTTGCGTCTCGGCGCTCGTGAGCTGGACCTGAACCCGGAGTCGTTCAAGGTCTACGGCGACCCGGCAGGGCACCCGTTCTGCCTCTGTGCCTGCTGAGGGCGATTCGAGTGACTTGGGTCTCGCCGCGGATCGAAATATGCGTAGGCTGAGATACGTGATCTGCCCGAAATGCCAGAACGTGCTGAAGACCGTCGACAAGAACGGCATCCACATCGAGCAGTGCGAGGGGTGCCGCGGCATCTTCCTCGATCGTGGTGAGCTGGAACAGATCGTCGGTGCCGAGAACGCTTACTACGCGCAGGCCGCTCCGCCGCCGTATGCGGGTGGTGCACCGATGCCGCCACCCGGGTATCAGGGGGCGCCAGCGCCCGGAGGGCATTACGGCAGGCCCGACTCGCCGCGGCCCTACGGCGGTGGCTACAAGGATTCACCCAAGCCCTACCGGGGTGGGCGCGGCGGGTACAAGGACTCGCCGAAGCCGTACCGGGGCGGACACGGGGGCTACGGCGACTCCCCACGCCCCTACGGTGGCGGACACGGCGGACACGGCGGTCACCCTCGTCGTAAGCGCAGCTTCCTCGAGAACCTCTTCGACTGAGGTCTTCTCGCGCGCATGCTCGATCTGAAGATCTGTGCGGGCTGCGGCGACCGGGCCGAGGTGCCTGTCGTCGCAGAGCCCGAGCCGGTGCTTGTCTGCCAGGTGTGCGGGCATCGGCGGCCGTTCCTGCGGCTGCCGATGTTCGCGCTCACCGGGCCGAGCGGTGCGGGCAAATCCACGGTGGGTCCCGAACTGGCGCGGGTGCTGGCCGAGCACGTCGTGGTGCTGGAACAGGACGTGCTGTGGACCGGCGCACTGCGTGAGGACGTCGACGGTCATCCGGCGTTCCGCTCCACCTGGCTGCGGATGGCCGGGATGATCCAGCAGAACGGCCGCCCCGTCGTGCTTTGCGGCACCGTGGTTCCGCCCGAGTTCGAACCGTTGCCGGAGCGGGTGTTCTTCAGCGAGATCCGTTATCTGGCACTGGTCGCCGAACCCGAGGCGCTGGACCGGCGGCTGCGGGCGCGGCCTGCCTGGCGGGAGTGGTCGCCGGAGCGGATCGAGGAGATGCTCGAGTTCAACGACTGGCTGCGCGCCGAGGCCGCATCCCTTCGGCCACCCGTGCGGTTGTTCGACACCACCCATGCAAGCCTTGGCGAGGCGGTCGCGGTCGCCAGGGACTGGGTGCTCGACGGTCTCGCCGACGCCGGGGTCACCACGGCCAGCGCAGATCACTCTCCGGCGACTCCAGCCAGAATTCCTGCAGGTCCCGGTTGATCGTGATGCCGAAGTCCGAGCGTTCCGGCTGACCCAGCTCCAACCAGCGCGCGTGTGCGTCCTCGACCCGGTCCCACAGGCGCTGGGGTCCGCCCTGCCACACGAGAAACCCTTCGCTCGTGTCGATCTGCCGAGCCCAGGAGCCGTCGGGGTGCGCGAGCCAGGTGATACCTGGCCCGTCTCCGTGCAGCGAGCAGACCTCCGGCAGTTCGAGTCCCGCGAAGAACTCGAACCTACTGGGCGGGGTGAGTAGGCCGGTCACCGAAAGGCTGGTCGGCTGCCCCGGCTCCGTCATCTCGTCTTCGGGCAGTTCGGGGATAGGCGGTAATCGGTGCGCGCGCATCGGCATGAAGCGGCCGTCCCTGGCCAGCACCCGGCCGGTGCCGGTCGCGCCATGCCCGGCGGTGATGCGCACGAGTCCCGCACCGATCGGCCGGTTCAGCGTGGTGACGACGAGCCCACCCGCTCTGGTCTGCTCAAGCCATTCGGGCGGAATCCTCGACACGGCACAGGTTCCGAGTATTCGGTCGTAGGGAGCATTTTCCGGACAGCCGAGTTCACCGTCGTCGAGCAGGCAGTACGGGTGGTAGCCGCACTCGGCGAGTGCGGCACGGGCCTTGGCGATCAGCGTCGAGTCGATGTCCACAGTGGAGACATTTGAGTCGCCGAGCCGATGGCAGAGCAGCGCTGCGTTGTATCCGGTGCCGGTGCCGATTTCGAGTACCCGGTCCGCGTCGGTCACCCGGAGCTCCTCGAGCATGATCGCCATGATTCCCGGCATGCTGGACGAACTGGTCGGCGTTCCGATCACCGGTCCTTCGCGTCGCGCGCGCACCCATGAATCAGGGTCGTCGTCGAGCTGGGTCACCAGCACCGTGTCCGCGTAGATGCGGTCGATCCAGCCTGCGTCGCCCTGTTCCACGGCCAGCCATCGGTATCCGGTCTGCACGAAGTACCGGCGCAGGAAGAGGTGCCTGGGCACCTCCGCGAAAGCGTCGATCCACTGTGGATCATGAAGTGCCCGATCGGCGCGGAGGGTGGCGACCAGCCGCCGCTTCCGGCTTAAGAGGGACATCCGCCAAGCCTAGTCCTGGTGAGCGACAACACACTCGATAGTTGCAAGCAAGGTGCTTGCAATTGCTAGCACCTGTGCGTACCGTTGATGGTGTCGCGAGGAGGTGACGCAGGTGACGGATCCAGGCACTAACGGCAGCGGAGCCGCAGATCCGCACGGCCCGATCGACAAGGTCACCGACCTCGGACGGGACATCGGCGAGTACATCCGGCAGCAGCGCAGCAGCGCGAAGATTTCGCTGCGTCAACTGTCCAAACTGGCTGGTGTGTCGAATCCGTACCTGAGTCAGATCGAGCGCGGGGTGCGCAAACCCAGCGCGGAGATCCTGCAGCAGATCGCCAAAGGACTACGGATTTCGGCCGAGGCCCTCTATGTGCAGGCCGGAATTCTGGACCTGCCGACCGGCGGACCGGTGCCCGACGCGGTCCGTGCTGATGTCGAACTGACCGAGCGGCAGAAGCAGGTCCTGCTCGACGTCTACGAGTCTTTCCGGCGAGAGAACGTCGCTGCCAAGGCAGCGCAAAGCAACAGCACGACCACCAGCATCGAGCGGTCCGCCGAGACCGCCGCACCCCAGGAGTGATGATCATGACCGATCCGAAGAACGACAAGGCTCGCAACCAGGTGAACTCTGCCCTGGACCAGGTTCGCACCTCGATGCTCGCCGCGCTCGGTGCGGGCAACCTGGCCAGCCAGGCCGTCGTCGACGCCGTGAACAAGACCCGCGAGCGGGTCACCGAGGGCAGCGAGACCGCCAGGAAGAACATCGAGGAGCTTCCGTCGGACGTGGAGAGCCTGCGCGGGAAGCTGGACCCGGCCGAGCTGCGCAAGGCGATCGACGAGTACACCGACGCCGCCCTGAAGCTGTACAACAAGCTGGCCGAGTCCGGCGAGCAGGCTTGGGACAAGCTCGTGGCGCAGCCGCAGGTGAAGCGGGCCCTTGAGCAGCTCGAGGAGGCGCTGGCCACCGCGCAGGACCGGGCCGAGGACGTGGCGTCGGACACCCGTGGTCGGGTGGACGAGGTGCTGGCGCTGGTCACCAAGCGCACCCGTTCCACCGGCGAGAAGACCGCGCGCACCGTCAAGGAGGTCGCGGGCGAGGTGGCGGAGAAGGTCGAGGAGGCCGGTGACGATCTGGCCTCGGAGACGCGCAGCGTGAGCCGCAAGGCCGCGAACAAGACCGCGCCGCGTACGGCGAGCACCACCCGCCGGTCGAGCACTTCGGCGTCGGGCACCTCGAGCACGTCGAACGGCTCGGGTGCGGCGAAGAAGAGCACCGGCACCAGCTCGAAGAGCACCAAGTAAGACGGTTCCCCTCCGGGCCCCGGCACCTGCACAGGTGCCGGGGCCCGAGGCGTTCATCCGGATTGCCGTAGGCTGGGGACGTGCCGTATCCCGCGTATCTGATCGTCACGGTCATCAGCTGGGCAGGTGTACTCGCCGGCCTTTTCGCGTTCGCGCACGCCCTGACGCAGCGCGCGGACGCTTACGCAGCCGCAGACCGCAAGACCAAGCCGATCTGGCTGGCCATCACCGGTGGTTCCACCGTGGCGATGGCGCTGTTCGGCTTCTTCGGCCCGGGGATGATCTTCTGGCTTGCCGGCCTGATCGCCTCGCTGGTCTACATCGTCGACGTCCGCCCCAAACTCATCGAAGTCCAGCGTGGCGGCCAGAACTGGTAGCTGCTCCCCTCACCTCCCGAGGTGGGGGCTTGGAGCGTCTGCAAGTACCCCCAAGCAAGATCGACTTCGTCACTAACCGCTACCAAGCTGAGCGGCTTTGGTAGCGGTTAGTGGCGTTTCTGATCTTGCTCGGTGGTACTTGCAGACGCTCCATCCCTGGACGGGGGTTAGGCTCGGGGCGTGAGTACCTGGACCATCGCCGGAACCCTGAACGTTGAGTCGGCAGCGCAGCGCAGTGAGCTGCTGGCCGAGCCCGTCGCCAAGGCGCTTGCCGCCCTTCCCGAAGCCGAGAGCGTCGGGGTCGCGGCCATCGATCCGGAACTCGCGGACACCGCGGAGTTCTGCGCCGCCTACTCCTCCCCGCTGACCGCCTCCGCCAACTGCGTGGTCGTCGCGGGCAAGCGCGCGGGCGAGGTGCGGTATGCGGCGGCGATGGTCCTGGCCACGACGCGTGCGGACGTGAACAACGTGATCAAGCGCAGGCTCGACGTCCGCAAGGCCTCCTTCGCGCCGATGGCCGAGGCCGTCGAGCTGACCGGGATGGAGTACGGCGGCATCACCCCTATCGGCCTGCCCGAAGGCTGGCCGATCCTGGTGGACAAGGCCGTCGCCGAGTCGCCCGAGTTGATCATCGGCAGCGGCATCCGTGGCAGCAAACTCCTGGTCACCGGCGCCCAGCTGGCCGCCCTCCCCGGCGCCGAGATCATCGAGGACCTGGCCAAGCCCGTCGGCTGACCCCGACTTTGCAGTTCCAGGGCCCGACTTTGCAGTTCCGAAGGCTGACTTGGCAGTTCAGGAGGCCCGAGTTGGCAGTTGCGTGGCGAGAAACCGTCGCCAGGCCGCCAACGAGACCAGCAGTGCCCCGGAATCGGGAGACTTACTGTCCCGGATACCGACGTTAGTCTCGGCGAAAGCCACCTCGACGCAGTTCCCGCCCTGGCCTTCGCTGTCGCTGTAGCTACTTCTGCGCCAGATGATGTGCGCGGGCACGGCGGCTCCTCGGTCAGATCTGGCCCGCTACGCGCTCGATCAGCGCCAGGGAATCGGTCTGATCCAGCGCCAGGCCTTCCAGGTGCTGAAAAGTGAGCCTAGCAGCGCGGACCTCGCTGGCCTTCTCTGTCTGGAACGAGCCGAACCCGTGCTCGACGTAGCCAATCTCCGGCTCGTCGGGAACCGGGAAGCGCAGGATCACGAAGCTCCCCGCGCGGCCAGGGTGAGCGGCTACCGTGCGGGGAACGACTTGCAGGGTGATTGTGGGCAGTTGTGCTCGCTCGATCAGGAAACGCAGTTGGGCGCGGAAGCCCTTCGCGTCTGGAATCGGCCGCCACAACACGGACTCGTCCACGATGGCGTGCAGCATGAGCAGGGGTTCTTTGGTGAGCCGATGTTGGCGACGGAGTCGCACAGCGACCTCGTTCTCCAACTTGTCTCGGGGTAAGGGGAGGCGTGCGCCGACGAAGCTGCCGCGCATGTACGTCTCGGTCTGCAGTAGCCCGGGGATGTAGCCCAGTTCGTAGTTCCGCACCTCGCTGGCCTCGGCTTCCAGGCTGACGAAGCCTTTGTCGTCCAGTCCGTATGCGTGCCACCAGCCGCGTTCCCTTGCGCGGTCGAACATGCGGACGTACTCGTCGTAGTCGGAGACGAGCACGCCGTAGAGGTCGAGCATGGCGAGGAACTCGTGGTAGTTCGGCAGCTGCCCCTGCTCCAGCCTGCTCATCTTCGCCGTCGAGAACCGCATCCGCGCGGCGACCTCCTCCTGCGTCATCCGGCTCTGCTCTCGCAGCCGTCGCAGGGTCCGGCCGAGCAGGCGCATACGGAAGTTCGGCTTGCGTGGATACCCCACCGGCTATCACCCCTCGAAACCATGTGGACACGGATAGTAGGACGAGAGGCGGACAGTCGAGACTCTCGACTGGCAAGGGGCGGTCGGTCAGCCGATGCCGACGAGTGGAATCGTGAGTGCTGGCGGAATCGACCACAGACAGGGAGAGTCATGGGCAAGGTCACGGCCACAGCGGAACGCTCGATCGACGCATCACCGGAGAAGGTGCGCGCGCTCGTCGCCGACTACACCGACACCAGGCCGAAAATCCTCACCGAGCAGTTTCGCGACTTCGAGGTGACCGAGGGCGGCAAGGGCGCGGGCACCGTCGCCAAGTGGAAGCTGCAGGCCACGTCCAAGCGAGTGCGTGACATCGCCGCCACGGTCAGCGAGCCGGAGCCGGGGATGCTGGTGGAGACCGACGCGAACTCCAGCATGGTCACGACCTGGACGATCCGCGAGCTCGGTGCGGGCTGCATGGTGCGGATCGAGACCTCGTGGGACGGAGCGGGCGGGATCGGCGGCTTCTTCGAGAAGACCTTCGCGCCGGGCGGGCTCAAGCGGATCTACAACGGCGTGCTGACCAACCTCGACGACATCGCGCGCGAAGAGGCGTAACAACAGACACGGTCGTTACTGAACCGCAGAGGGAAGCGCAGCGGGAATATCCGCCACATTCCCGGGGTTGCTTTCGGGAGTGACGTGTTGTGCGTCACTCCCGCACGACGACAGGAGCAGGTGCCTTGACTTCATCCGATCAGGCAACGGAGATTCGGCTCGCGGACCGCCCGTACGGTGAGCCCACCTTGGAAAATTTCTCCATTGTGGACGTCGAAGTTCCGAAACCGGGTCCGGGGCAGGTGCTGGTACGCAACGTGTTCCTCAGTGTGGACCCGTATATGCGCGGACGGATGAGCACCGCGAAGTCCTACGCCGAGCCGTACAAGGTCGGCGAGGTGATGACGGGCGGTGCGGTCGGCGAGGTCGTGGAGTCCGATGTGGACTCGCTGGCTCCCGGCGACGTCGTGCTGCATCAGCTCGGCTGGCGTTCGCACGCCGTCCTCGACCCCAAGCACGCGGTGAAGATCGACACTGAAGCGGCGCCGATGTCGGCCTACCTGAGCGTGCTTGGCATGCCCGGGCTGACTGCCTACGCCGGACTGTTCGACGTCGCGGGATTTCGGGAGGGCGACACCGTGTTCGTGTCCGGTGCGGCCGGCGCCGTCGGCTCGCTGGTCGGTCAGCTCGCGAAGCTCAAGGGCGCTAAGCGGGTCATCGGTAGTGCCGGATCGGCGGCCAAGGTTCGATACCTGACCGAGGAACTCGGCTACGACGCGGCGTTCAACTACAAGGACGGGCCGGTCACCGAGCAGCTCGCGGCGGCGGCGCCGGACGGCATCGAGGTGTACTTCGACAACGTCGGAGGCGAGCACCTGGAAGCCGCGATCGATTCGCTGAACCTGTATGGCCGGATCGTGGTCTGCGGGATGATCTCGCAGTACAACGCGACCGAGCCGACGCCCGCGCCGCGCAATCTGGGTCAGGTGATCGCCAAACGGTTCACCATGCGCGGGATGCTCGTGGCCGACCATTTCGACCTGCAGCCGAAGTTTGTCGCCGAGGTCGCGCCGCTGGTGCAGGACGGAAAGATCAAGTACTCGGAGACCGTGGTCGAGGGGCTGCGGAACGCGCCCCAGGCATTCCTCGACATGCTCAACGGCGCCAACACCGGCAAGATGCTCGTCCGCCTCTGAATCACCGCACGTTCCATAAAAGCGGCACTTTCCCGGGAAAGTGCCGCTTTTTGCGCGCCCCCCAGGGATCGCACTTTCCCGGGAAAGCGCGGTTGGGGGTAGTTAGCGACGGTGTTGATCTTGCTTGGTGGTACTTGCAGACGCCCCATCCCTGGAGGTGAGGGGGCTCGGGCTCGCGCTTTCCCGGGAAAGTGCGAGGGGGTCAGAAGACGACTGTGCGGTTGCCGTGGACCAGGACGCGGTTCTCCAGATGCCAGCGCAGGCCACGGGCCAGCGTCACCTTCTCGATGTCGCGGCCCTTGCGCACCATGTCGCGAACCGAGTCGCCGTGGTCCACGCGGATCACGTCCTGCTCGATGATCGGTCCCGCGTCCAGGTCCGCCGTCACATAGTGGCAGGTCGCGCCGACCAGCTTCACCCCGCGTTTGTGCGCCTGGTGATACGGCCGGGCACCGATGAACGACGGCAGGAAGCTGTGGTGGATGTTCACTGCGCGCCCCGCCCATGCCGCACACAGTTCGGGAGGCAGCACCTGCATGAACCGCGCGAGCACCACCGCGTGCGGATCGTGCTCGTCGACGAGCTTGCGCACCTGTTCGAAGGCCGCGGCCTTGCCCTCTGGGTCCCCCGCGGGGAACGGCACGTGATGGAACGGGATGCCATGCGCGCGGGTGATGTCGCCGAGGTTCTCGTGGTTTCCGATCACGGCGCAGACTTCCGCGTCCAGTTCCCCGGCTGCGACCCGGCCGAGCAGGTCGTAGAGGCAGTGTCCCTCCTTCGACACCAGGATCACGGCACGGCGGCGCTCGCCGGTGTCGTCGATACGCCAGTCGGTCTCGCTGCCCAGCGAGCGTGCGACCCCGGCGAACCGGGCGCGCAACTCCTCGACGTCGAACGGGATCGAGTCGGCGCGGACCTCCTGGCGGGTGAAGAACCAGCCGGTGTCCGGGTCCGTGTGGTAGGCGGCTTCGACGATCCACCCGCCGACCTCGGCGAGGAACGAGGACACGCGGGCGACGATCCCGGTGCGGTCCGGGCAGCCGAAGGTAATGACGTAGCGGCGATCTGAAGCGTGCACGGTTCGCCATCATCCCTGGTCCGGGTCACGGCGCGTGCAGCGGCTCCAGCAATGCTCGCTCGCCAACGATGCCCGCGCGGTGCGGGCGTCCCCACAAAGCCCGGTAGAGCTGGTCGGCGACGCCGGTGATGCTCAGGTCCGGTTCGAACGGCTGCTCGGGGTCGGCGGAGCGCAGCGGGGTGCCCGGTTCGAGGCGCAGCGACCACAGCCGGTCGACGTCGGTGGCGTGCACGAGCACCGACCCCTCGAACTGATGCTCGGTCCGTCTGCTCGGCAGGAGCATCGTCAGGAACTCGTCGACACCATCAGCGGCGAAGGTGGGCTCGAACGTCACCATGCCGATGCCGCCCCTGCCCGCGATGATCGCGTCCACACGGTGCACCGCCGCCTCGTGCGCCTGCCGCCGGGCCATCGAACCGACGGTGGGCGGGTACTCGCCGAAGGGCAGCCAAGCAGGTGCGTCCGGATCGTCGCCGAGTTCGTCGACGAGCGCCCCGCGTTGTTCGTCCCACCAGGCCAGCAGCGCGTCCCAGTCCTGGGGTGGGTCACCGGCGACGGCGCGTTCACCGCTCGGGTCGGCCAGGCTCGCACGTGCCCACGACTGCACCCTGGCGACGTGCCGGACGAGCCGGTGCACAGTCCAGTCCGGACACGTCGATACCGGCGCGTCCGGCCCGGCCGCGGTCGCCGCGGCCCGCAGCCCGTCGCTGTGGTCGGTCAGCGCGGTCAGAATGTCGGCGTGCTGCACGAGCCGACTGTATCCGCCTGCCAGCCTCGATACCCGCGACGGTGAGCAGCCCGAGCACGAAAGCAAGCAGCAGTCCCTTCACCGGTTCACCGGTGAACCCCACGCCTCCGGCGAACCCGATCGCGACGCTGTAGGTCGCCCAGATGCTCACGCCGATGGCGTCCAGCGCGGCGAACCGGGCGAACGGGAACCGCAGGCTCCCGGTGGCCAGCGCGGAGGCCACCCGCCCGCCAGGCAGGTAGCGCCCGGCGATGACCAGCGTCGGAGCGTGTCGTTGCACCTTCGCGCTGGCCCACTCGTAGCGTTCCCGGCCACGCTCACCCCGCTGCAACCGCCGCAGCGCCCGTGGTCCGGCCGCCCGCCCGAGCCCGTAGCCGAGGCAATCTCCCGCGAACGCACCCGTCGCGGCGACCAGGACGAGCATGGCGAGCCCCGCCGGATCGGGACCGAGCAGAACGGCAACGGTGATCACTGTCGTCTCGCTCGGCATGAACGGCAGCAGTGCGTCCAGGCCGGACACCACGAAGACGATGAGCCACAACCACGGGGAGTCCAGTGCACCCTGCAACGTCGTGGTCAGCTGGTGCAACAGGTCAAACACGGGTCAGCCCGCCGCGATCTCCCGTCACCGCGCCCCTGGCCGCCTCGGCGAGCGCCCGCCGGTCGCCCACCGCGAGCAGCACGGGGTGCGCGTCGATCCGCAGCGTGAGTTCGCGAGCCGACGCCACCCTGTGCAGGCTCGCCGCCAGGGTGTCGTCGCCGACTAATGCCGCGATCGTGCTCGGCACCGCGCCCTCGCGGTAGGAGATCGTCAGTGGCCTGATCGGGGCGCCCGCGTCGAGTGCCGCCTGGAACGCAGCCCTGCGGAACTGCCCGCCCGGCGCCGAGCACCACGTGGTGCCCTCGGGGAACACCACCACCGAGCGGCCCGAGCGCAGCAGCGACGCGAGGCGAGCCACTCCGCCGGGAAGGGCGCGCAGTGCTTCGCGATCGAGGAAGATCGTGCCCGTTCGGGTGGCCATCGAACCGAACACCGGCCAGTCCGCGACCTCGCGTTTGGCGAGGAACCCCACGGGTTCGACGGCCAGCAGCCCGACGATGTCCAGCCAGGAGATGTGGTTGGCGACGAGCAGTGTGCCGGTGGCGCCCGGCACACTCAGCCGGCGCTCCGGCGTTTCCAGGCCGACGTCGAGAGCGTCGAGTACCCGCCGGGCGTGCCCGCCCAGCTTCTCGCCGTGGGCCGAGGCAGGCGCGGCGGCAGCCAGCGCCCCCACCAGCCGCCCCCAGCGTTTCACGGTCTTCAGTCTGCTGACCGGAGGTCGAGAACGGGTGACGCATCGGGGGGTACAGGGTGAACAGACCGCATAGGGATTCATCGTTCGTTGCCGAGGAAGTACCGCAGGTAGCGCTCGTCCATGCGATTGAGCTGCAGGAGTACGAAGAAGTCGGCCACACCGAACTCCGGGTCGTGCGCGGGCGGACCGCAGACCCAGGCGCCGAGGCGCAGGTAGCCACGTAGCAGCGGCGGCAGCATGGACTGGTTCGCCCCGCGCCGCTCTGGCACCGCGGGGACCCAGGGCCGGTGCGGGCGCACCCGCAGGTCCGGCGGCGAAAGGTGGCGGGCCTCGGTGAGCTGCCGGGCCGCCGAGGCGGCAGCCCCACCGTCGGTCAGCGGGACAGAGGCGCACCCGGCGAGGTACCTGTGCCCGGACAGCAGTGCGTAGCGGGCCAGTGCCGACCACATGAGGGTGATCACCGCGCCCGTGCGGTGGTCCGGATGCACGCACGAGCGGCCCGCTTCCAGCAGGGACGGCCGCAGGGGAGTCAGCGCGGACAGGTCGAACTCCGACTCCGAGTAGAGGGCCTCGCCCCGCCCTGGCGGCAGCAGCCGGTAGGTGCCGACGATCTCCTGGGTGGGGAGGTACTCGATGATCAGGTGATCGCACCGGTCGTCGAACTCGTCTACGTCCAGGCCGGTCTCGCCGTGCACGGTCGCGCCGAGTTCGCCGGCGAACACTTCGTGCCGCAGGCGTTGAGCGGCGCGAACCCGCTCGGGTGTGGCCGCGATGGAAGTCGCGTATGTCGCGGTGGCGAGCGCCGCGGGTACCGTTGTTGCCGAGGACATGGGTCTCTCCGTTCATCCGGAAATGCTCCGCGCGGGCTCGTGATCAGCGAATGACGCGCGGGTGCTCGTGTTCTCCGGGGCCGCCGAGTTGCCGCTCGGCGGCCCCTTCTTGCACCGCTTGTGCCGATGCTGTCAGCCCGGCGTACTCGCAGGCCATGGCCTTTCGGCAATCTCCGGGAGAACTAAGGGGTGTCCCCGACCGGGGTGTCCAGGGGGGACACGGTGTCCCAGGGCACGGTGAGTTCGCCGAGCCGCCACCGGCTACGCCTGCCGATCACCGGCCAGCCGCGTTCGGCCAGCAGCCGCACGGCCTCCACCCAGCGGGCACGGGGGCCGAACGGGCTCAGCGGGGCTGCCGCGGCCCAGCAGGCGTCCAGAGTGGACAGTAGAGCGTAGATGCGTTCGCCGCTCACGTTCCGGTGAATCAATGCCTTGGGTAGGCGTTCGGCCACAGTGGACGGTCGTTCGAGCGCGGATGGGTTGCAGGACAACGTCAACGAGCGGGGACCATCATGAGTCACCGTGACCCAGGAACAGAGCCTGCCGATCTCGTTGCATGTTCCCTCCACGAGCAGGCCGCCTGGGGCGATCCGGTCCAGCATCGCCTGCCACGCGCCTGCGACCTCGCCCTCGTCGTACTGACGCAGCACGTTGAACGCGCGGACCAGAACCGGCGTCGTGCCGGCCAGTTCGAACCCACCACGCCGAAAGTCCAGCCAAGGCGGATCGGCGGCGGTCAGCGCTGTCGCGACGCGCACCGGGTCGATCTCCAGACCGAGCACGCGCACCTTCGGGTACACGGTGCGCAGCCTCCGTGCCAGCTCGACCGTCGTGACCGGGGACGCGCCGTACCCGAGGTCCACGACCAGCGGATCGGGTGCCGAACCGAGCAGGCGGGCGATCTCGGCGGACCCGGTGAGCCAGCGGTCCACCCGGCGCAGCCGGTTCGGGTTCGTGGTGCCGCGAGTCGGAACGCCGAGATGGGTTACCCGCGCTCGGCGAGCCATTTCGCGGTGAACTCCGCTTCCCGCTCCAGCAGCTTCGTGACCTGCTCGCCGATCAGTCGTTCCAGCTTGCCGCCCACGAGCGGGATGCGGACCTTCACCTCGCCGGTACTGCGCAGTTCGGTGCCCGTGCCACCTACCCGCAGTTCGGTGCGGGCTTTGATCTCGCCCGGCACGCCCTCCACGGTGGCCTTCGCGGTTCCGGTCCAGCCCTCGCCGTCGCGGCGCCAGACCTGCTCCCTGTGCACGATCAGGTCACCCTTGTGGATCGTGCGGACAGCCTGCGGCAGCCGGTCGGCGCTGACGCCCTGCACCAGCGTGAACCGCACCCCGTCGCCGGTCTCGGAGTGCTCGTCGAGGCGTGCGTGCGCACCGCCGATCTCGGCGAGGCGGGCACGTAACGCGCCTTCGTCGGACTGCGCGAGGTACACGTCTGCGACGCCCTCGCGGAACTCCGCCCGGTGCTCGATTCGGGATGCCATGACCGCAGACAGTACTTGACGGGAAACGTCTCTATGGGTCGTCTGTTCCTGATGCATAGTGCGGTCCGGTCGCCATCTCCGCTGAAGTACCGTTCGGGAATGTGAGCACTGTCGAAACGGGCACCGAGGTGACCCTCGCGAGCTACACCACCCTGCGTCTCGGCGGCCCGGCGAAGGCGTTCGCCGTCGTGGACAACGTCGAGGACCTGGTGGACACCGTGTACGCGGCCGACCGGGCGGGTGAGCGGCTGTTGCTGCTCGGCGGCGGATCGAACCTGGTGGTCGCCGACGCCGGATTCGACGGCACCGTGCTCAGGATCGCCACCAGTGGCTGGACCGTGGAGCGGGAGCAGGCCGGTGAGCTGCTGGTCGAGGTGGCGGCGGGGGAGAACTGGGACTCATTCGTGGCCGCGATGGTCGAGCAGGGCATCGGGGGAGTGGAATGCCTTTCCGGCATTCCCGGTTCGGTCGGGGCGACACCGATCCAGAACGTCGGCGCGTACGGCTGCGAGATCAGTGACGTCGTGGAGTCGGTGCGCTGCTATGACCGCGCCACCGGCGCCACTTACCCGATGACCGCGGCCGACCTCGGCTTCGCCTACCGGACCAGCGTGCTGAAGGGCACCGACGCCGGTGTGGTGCTGAGCGTGCGGTTCCGGCTGCGGGCCGACGGGCTGTCCCAGCCGATCCGCTACGCCGAGCTGGCGCGGACGCTGGATGTCGAGGTGGGCGCGCGGGTACCGGCGGCCGAGGCACGCGCGGCCGTACTCGGGTTGCGCGCGGGCAAGGGCATGGTGCTCGATGCGGCCGATCACGACACGTGGAGTGCGGGCTCGTTCTTCACCAACCCCATCATCGGTGAGCCCGAGGTGGCCGGGGTGCTGGCGCGGATCGGCGAGGTCGTCGGCGCCGATGTCGCCGTGCCGCAGTACCCGGCCGACGGCGGGGTCAAGCTTTCCGCGGCGTGGCTGATCGAGCGCGCCGGGTTCGTCAAGGGACATCAGGGGCCCGGCGGGCGGGTGTCGCTGTCGCACAAACACACCCTCGCCCTGACCAACCGGGGGACGGCCGCCACCGCCGACCTGCTGGCGCTGGCCCGTGAGGTCCGCGACGGCGTCCGGACCCGCTTCGGCGTCGAACTGCACCCCGAGCCACTGCTGATCGATTGCGCGCTGTAACCGTTCGGCGCGGGGTGGGGGTTCCCCAATGTGGCATTGGGGACGCTCAAGTTCCCGAATGCCACATTGGGGAACTCCCACCCACTCGCACTCGACGCCCGGTGACTACTCCCGGTGTGCGCGGGTGCCGTTGTACTGGGCGCGGGGTTTGACCACGATCTCGTCCAGGTTCACGTGCGGCGGCCGGGTTGCCGCGAACGCGATCACCTCCGCGACGTCCTCCGCGCTCAGCGGTCGCAGCCCTCGGTAGACACCCTCGGCGCGCTCGGCGTCGCCCTCGAACCGGTTCAGCGAGAACTCCGTCTCCACCATGCCGGGAACGATCTCGGTGAACCGGATCGGCTGGCCGAGGTGCTCCGAGCGCAGCGTCCGGTGGAGCGCCGACTGGGCGTGCTTGGCCGAGGTGTAGCCCGCACCACCGTCGTAGACCTCGTGCCCCGCGACCGAGGTCACGGTCAGCACGTGCCCGTCGCCGGAGTCGACCAGTTTCGGCAGCAGCGCCTTCGTCAGCCGCAAGGTGCCCAGCACGTTGGTCTCCCACATCCAGCGCCAGTTGTCCTCGTCGGCGGCCTCGATGCGCTCCATCCCGCGCGCTCCACCCGCGTTGTTGACCAGAACGTCGCATTCTGAGATATAGCGCACAAACGACGCAACCGATTCGGGGTCGGTGACGTCCAGTACGTGGGCCGTCCCGGACAGCTCATCGGCCAGTGGGGTGAGGCGGTCGAGCCGCCGGGCACCCAGAACGACGTGGAAGTTCGCCGCGGCGAGCGCCCTGGCGGTGGCGGCACCGATACCAGCGCTGGCCCCGGTGATCACAGCGGTTCGCTTGCTCATGACTGCATGTTGCCAGTCCCCGTGGCGACGTAACGTCGGACGGTGGCCCGCGGTTAAGCAGACAGCGGCTCTAGCGGGCGGTGCGATGGGAGGATGACGGTGATCGAACGGCGGACGATGTTCAAGGCCGCGATCGCGGCAGGTGGCGCGGTCGTGCTGACCGCGTGTTCCGGTGACGGGCAGAGCCCGGAAACCCAGCCGCCTCCCGTCGAGACCCCGCCGGAGGCCACGATCACCGCCGAGCCCGCGCCCAAGGCGAAGGAGGTCTCGGTCACCGAGCCGGTGCAGGTCACGGTGACCAAGGGCACGCTGACCGCGGTCGCGCTGACCAACAGCGAAGGCACCGCGGTCAAGGGTGAACTGGACTCGGCGAAGACCACCTGGACCAGTTCAGAGCCACTTGGCTACGGAAAGACCTACACCTACACGGCCACCGCGAGTGGTGCGGACGGCAAGAACGCCGAGTTCACCGGCAGCTTCGACACGGTCAAGCCGGCCAAGGTGATCAGGGCGACGCTCAACCCGATCGACGACGCCGTGGTCGGTGTTGGCATGCCGATCAGCGTGAAGTTCGATGAGGCCGTCACGGACCGGGCGGCTGCGCAGAAGGCGCTGAAGGTGTCGACCTCCACGGAGGTCGAGGGTGCCTGGGCGTGGCTGTCGGACCGTCAGGTCGACTGGCGACCCAAGGAGTACTGGCCGGCCAACACCGAGGTCGATGTCGCAGCGAACCTCTACGGGGTGCACTACGGCGGCGGCAGGTACGGCAAGGCCGACGTGACCACGAAGTTCACCATCGGGCGCAATCAGGTGGTCAAGATCCACACCCCGGACCACGAGATGCGGGTCTACCGCGACGGTGCGCAGTACAAGAGCTACCCGTGCAGCAACGGCAAGGACGCCGACCCAAACCTGAACACGCCGAACGGCACGGTCATCGTGATGACCAGGGAACCGACCTCGATCTTCGACAACGAGCGGTACGGCTACACCGATCTGAAGAAGAAGTGGTGCTGCCGGATCTCCAACCACGGTGAGTACATCCACGAGAACGAGGAGAACCGGGCCAATATCGGCAAACGCAACACCTCGCACGGCTGCGTAAACCTGTTCGAGGCCGACGCGAAGGACTACTTCGACTCCGCGCTGATCGGCGACCCGGTGGAGGTCACCGGCTCGAAGGTGAAGTTCCCGACGATCTCGGACGTGATGGACTGGTTACTCGACTGGTCCACCTGGCAGTCGAAGTCGGCGCTGTGAACGCCGTGGAGCACGCCGAGGTCGTCGGCGCTGACGGTGTCCGGATCGGGTTGCGGATCGCCGGTGAGCCGCACCTGCCGCCGATAGTGCTCGTGCACGGCTGGGCGCAGTCCGCGCGCGCCTGGTCGCTGCAGCTCACCGATCCGGAGCTGACCAGCGGATTCCGGCTGATCGCGATGGACCTGCGCGGGCATGGCAACTCCGGTGTCCCGGCCGAGGGGTATGACGACCCCGCGGTTTGGGCGGGGGACCTGGCCGCCGTGCTCGAGTTCGCAGGCGCACCCGCGGTCGTCGCCGGCTGGTCCTACGGCGGTTTGGTGATCACCGACTACGTGCGTGAGCACGGAACCGCACGGCTGGGCGCGATCGTGCTCGTCGGGGCGATCACCGAGATCGGCAGGGGCCGCTCCGGCGGTCAGGTCGGTTCCGCGATGCGCGCCGCGCTGCCCGCCGCGCTGTCCGAGGACGCGGATGTCGCCCTGCCCGCGTTGGTCGGTCTCAACGAGGGCATGTCCGGTTCCCCGGTTCGCGGCGAACTCGCACAGGCGCTGCTCGGCGCGACGTTGTCGGTGCCGCCCGCGGTGCGCGCAGCGCTGTTCCGGCGCACGGTCGACAGCGCCGAGGTGCTGGCCGGGGTCGACGTACCCACCCTCGTCGTGCACGGCACGGAGGATCTCGTGGTGGATCCGGCTGCGGGCGAATTCGCCGCAGGGAAGATTCCGGGGGCCACTCGACGTTGGATCCAAGGTGTAGGCCATCTGCCGTTCATCGAGGCGGCGGAGGAGTTCAACGCTGCCCTGCGGCGGTTCGCCGAAGAGCGGTCGGCACCTTGACCGAGGAGTGAACAGGTAGATGACCCTGCCCTTTCCCCCGGTGCGCACGCCGCGCCGGGTCGCTGTCGTGTCCGTGCACACCTCGCCGCTGGAACAACCGGGCACCGGCGACGCGGGCGGCATGAATGTGTACATCAGCGAGACGGCCACCGAGATGGCGCGCAGAGGCATCAGTGTCGAGGTCTTCACCAGAGCCACCTCCTCGGACCAGCCGCCGGTCGCCGAACTCGCGCCCGGGGTGCTGGTCCGGCACATTCCCGCTGGGCCCTACCAGCCGCTGGGCCGCGACGAGCTGCCCGCGCAGCTGTGCGCCTTCACGTCGGGAGTGCTGCGTGCCGAGGCGTTCCACGAGCCCGGCTACTACGACGTGATCCACTCGCACTACTGGCTGTCCGGGCAGGTGGGCTGGCTGGCGCGGGATCGCTGGGGCGTGCCGCTCGTGCATACCGCGCACACGCTTGCCAAGGTCAAGAACGCCGCGCTCGCGGAGGGGGACGTTCCCGAGCCGAGGACGCGGGTGATCGGCGAGGAGCAGGTGGTGGCCGAGGCGGACAGGCTGGTCGCCAACACGCCCGTGGAGGCTCGTGAGCTGGTCGGTTTGTACGACGCCGACCCCACCGCCGTACGCACGGTCTCGCCCGGGGTCGATCTGGAGCGGTTCACGCCCGGCTCACAGGTCTTCTCGCGCGCGGCGCTGGGACTGCCGCAGGATGCGGTGGTGCTGGCTTTCGCGGGCCGGATCCAGCCACTCAAGGCGCCGGACGTGCTGCTGCACGCGGCGGCGAACCTGTTGCGCAGGCAGCCCGAGCTGCGGGAGCGGCTGGTCGTGCTGATCGTCGGTGGCCCTTCGGGCAGTGGGATGGAGCAGCCGAGGGAGCTGCGCGAGCTGGCTGACTCGCTCGGCATCGCGGGCCAGACCCGGTTCCTGCCGCCGCAACCGGGCCAGGCGCTCGTGGACGTGTACCGCGCCGCGGACGTGGTAGCCGTACCGAGTTACAACGAGTCGTTCGGCCTGGTCGCACTGGAGGCGCAGGCGTGCGGCACACCCGTTGTGGCCGCCGAGGTCGGTGGGCTGCCGGTCGCGGTGTCGCACGGCGTTTCCGGCATGCTGGTGCCAGGTCACCGGGCGGAGGACTGGGCGAACGCGCTGGCCGCTGTCGCCCTGCGCCCCGGGCGGCGCGCGGAGCTCGGAGCCAACGCCGTCCGGCATGCGCGCAGGTTCTCCTGGGAGCGCACCACTGACGCGCTGGTGGCCACATACACCGAGGCGGCCACGGCGTTCCGCGACGCGGTGGCGCGCGCGTTGCAGGAGGAGGTAGCGGTGTGAGCAAGCCAGAGCAGCCGGCGGCTGGGGCTGGGACTGAGGGTGCGAGCACCTTGCACGCGGAGCGGAGCGAGGCCGATGGTGGCGGTGTGAGCAAGCCAGAGCAACCGGCGGCTGGGGCTGGAACTGAGGATGCGAGCACCTTGCACGCGGAGCGGAGCGAGGCCGATGGTGGCGGTGTGAGCAAGCCAGAGCAGCCGGCGGCTGGGGCTGGGACTGAGGGTGCGAGCACCTTGCACGCGGAGCGGAGCGAGGCCGATGGTGGCGGTGTGAGCAAGCCAGAGCAACCGGCGGCTGGGGCTGGGGTCGACGAGCTGGTGCGGGTTGTGCTGGACGAGGCGGAGCTGAAGTACGAGCGCCGAGGTGCTGGGCGCTACTTCGTCACCTTGCCTGGCACGAAGAAGCTGCAGACCAACTGCTGGTTGATCGCCACCGAGCATGCTTTCGTCGTGGAGGCCTTCGTCTGCCGCAGGCCGGACGAGGCGCACGAGGACGTCTATCGCTACCTCCTGCGACGCAACGCCAAGCTGTACGGCGTGCACTACACGATCGACCAGGTCGGCGACATCTATCTGGTCGGCAGGCTCGCCCTGGAGTCGGTGACGCGGGCCGAACTGGACCGGCTGCTCGGGCAGGTGCTGGAGGCCGCAGACGGCGACTTCAACACCCTGCTGGAGATCGGTTTCGCCGGCTCGATCAAGCGCGAGTGGGACTGGCGGGTCTCGCGCGGGGAGTCGCTGGCGAACCTGCAGGCGTTCAAGCACCTGATCGAGCCAGAGCACGGGCACACCCCGCTGACCGAATCGTGATCGGACCAATGCAACGCCGCTGACCTGCGAGTCCGTCCTTCCGGCGCATACGACTGGAGGGAGCGGGCGAATGAGATCACGATGGACGCGGGCGTGGGCGACGTTTCTGCTGTGCGGCGTGCTGGCAGTGCTGGTGTCGGGCTGTACCGGCGACGACGCGGGGTCGGCCACGAGCGGACAGGCGGGTGGTGAGTACGCCGGGCGAGCGCCGGCCGCCCCTGATGCGGCCGGCAGCGAGGCCGGGGTCGCGCCGCAGGAGATCCGGCCTGAGGACCAGGGCGCGAAGGCGACCGTGCCGCTGGGCCGGGTAGGTGGGCAGGACCGGCAGCTGGCCAGGAGTGCCCGGCTGGACATCGAGGCAGCGGACCTGGCGGACGCCGTAGCGCGAGCCCGGGACATCGCAGGTGAGGTGGGCGGCTATACCGGGCAGGAGCGCAGCGACCTGCACTCGGCCACGGTCGAGGTCGTCGTCCCCAGCGATGAGTTGGACGCGACGCTGAACCGGCTCTCCGCGCTCGGTGAGGTGGTGGCGCGCGAGCAGCATGCGCGGGACGTCACCGAACAGGTTGTCGACGTGCGGTCCAGGGTGCAGACGCAACAGGCCAGCGTGGCGCGCGTGCGGGAACTGCTGGATCGGGCGAACTCGATCAGCGAGATCACCTCGGTGGAGGCGGAGCTGACCAGCAGAGAAGCGGAGCTCGAGTCGCTGAAGTCGCGTCAGGAAGCGTTGGCGGGAAGCGTCGCGATGTCCACCGTCACGGTGAGCATCCGGCCGGCGGCCGCTCCCGTCGCGGCGGACTCCGGCACCGGCATCCTCGGTGGCCTCGCCGCCGGCTGGCAGGCGTTTCTCGACGTCGGTGCCGGGACGCTGACCGTGCTGGCGGCGATGCTGCCGTTCTTGGTGCTGCTGGGGTTGCCGGTGGCGCTGCTCGTCTGGTGGCTGCTGCGCAGACGGCGGACGGTCGCCGCGCTCCAGAAATGACCCCCGCGCGGGGAGCGGAGCGGCTCGAGGGAGGGGGGAGTCGCGAACTCGAGCCGCCCCGCTGACGTTCCCGCCGCGATGGACCCGGTGACGAGGGGGATGCCAACGGGGCCGGCGGGCGCAGCTCGGCAGGGGGGAGACGAGCTGCGTCTGTAGTCCGCACGGCTGGGGAGTGCGTGGTTTCCAGCCGAGCGGGACGTTAGCCAACTTGGCAGAACCGGGACCGTAATCACAAGACTACTGGTTACTCCATTCGAGTGAACTTGTGTTCGCACGTTAACGGAACGCAACTAACGTGACGTGATCGAGATCTTATTGGCGCTGTGCCGGACGTTGGAGTGATTAACTACTGCCTAGTCAACAAACTGTGGGTAGGTTCTCATTCTTTTCCGTGACAGGTCTTAACCCGCTGTTCCGGCCGGTCTCGGCTCTGGCAGGCTTGCCATATGGCCGAACTAGGGACACTCGTACTGCTGCGCCACGGGCAGAGCACGTGGAATGCGGAAAACCTGTTCACCGGCTGGGTCGACGTTCCGCTTTCGGAGCTCGGCGAGTCCGAGGCCCGAAGGGGCGGCGAACTGCTCGCGGAGTCCGGGCTGCTGCCCGACGTGGCGCACACCTCCCTGCTGCGCCGCGCGATCTCCACCGCCAACCTCGCGCTCGACGTCGCCGATCGGCACTGGATCGAGGTGCGCCGGGACTGGCGGCTCAACGAGCGGCACTACGGCGCGCTCCAGGGCAAGAACAAGAAGCAGACGCTGGAGGAGTTCGGCGAGGAGCAGTTCATGCTCTGGCGCCGCTCCTACGACACCCCGCCGCCGCTGATCGAGCCAGGTAGCGAGTTCAGTCAGGACACCGACGTGCGTTACGCGGACGAGGCGCCGCTGACCGAGTGCCTCAAGGACGTGGTCGCCAGGATGCTGCCCTACTGGGAGTCGGCGATCGTGCCGGACCTGCGGGCTGGGCGCAACGTCCTGGTCGCCGCGCACGGCAACTCGCTGCGTGCGCTGGTGAAGCACCTCGACGGGATCTCCGACGACGGCATCGCCGGGCTGAATATCCCAACCGGCATCCCGCTGCGCTACGACCTCGGTGCGGACCTGAAGCCGCTCAACCCGGGCGGTACGTACCTCGACCCGGACGCGGCCGCCGAGGCCGCCGCTGCCGTGGCGAAGCAGGGCCGCTAAATCCGTTGGCCCGTCGTGGGCGGCCCGGCTAGGGTCGCCCACGACGCCCGCCGATCGGCGAAGGAGGTGAGAGCAGTGCAGTTGCCAGAGTTCACGTGCTCCCGCCTCGGGCGGATCCACTAGGGCGTCCCCCACGACCCGGCCGGGAGTGCGCAGCCTTCCGGAAGGATCTATCTGTGACCGATCTGGTCGTACGCCCGCTGCGTGCGGGCGAGCAGCACCTCTTCCATGCTCTTCCCGAAGCCGCCCGAGTCGGCTTTCCCTTGCCTGGCAAAGACTTCGACACGCTCTTCGCGAAGGGCGAGTATCGTCCCGAGTGGACCTGGATCGCGTTGCGCGGCGAGCGGGTCGTGGCCCGCGCTGCCTGGTGGGCGGGCCCTGACGACGCCGAGCCGATAGCGCTGGACTGGTTCGACTTCGGCCACGACGTCGAGGCGGGTGTAGCCCTGCTGCGCTCGGCGCCGATCCGCGCGGAGTACTGCCTGGCGCTGCCGACCGGCTGGCAACGGGATCCGGCGCGCGCCGAGGCCACCCGCGCCCGCATCGCCGTGGCCGAGCAGGCCGGGATGCGCAGGCTGGTCGATCGCCTGAGCTACACCTGGACTCCTGACCGTCCACTGCAGCTCCGGCCGGGGCGGCTGCGCTTCCGGCCCGAACCCGACGACGACGTGATCTTCGACGTCCTGTGCCGGATACACACCGCCACCCTCGACGTCCACGCACTACTGGACATCGACCGTGGCGGGCTCGACGCCGCGGCGGAGTCGGAACTGGCGTTCCTGCGCTGGATGCCCTCGCCTCGGCAGTGGTGGCTGCTCGCGCACACTCCCGATGGCGAGTTGGTGGGAATCACCGCGCCGGGCCGCAACCACTCGGGCGCGGTCGTCGGGATCATCGGCGTCGTGCCGGAGCAGCGGGGCCACGGATACGCCTACGACCTGCTGGTGGAGTGCACGCACCGGCTGGTCGAGGCGGGAGAGACGCGAATCGGGGCAGCCACCGACGTGACCAACACCCCGATGTCCGCCACCTTCGCCAGAGCCGGCTACCCGATCACCCAGGAACGGACGTACCTGCACCACCCGGCGTGAGAAGTTCCCCAATGTGGCGTTCGGGAACTTGAACGTCCCCAATGCCACATTGGGGAACTCCAACGTCCCGAATGCCACATTGGGGAACTTCCATCCCCCGGCGATGGGCTACCCGATCGAATGAAGCGAATTTTGGGGAAGATCGACGCAGAGCGACAATTGCATGAACAGACACCGACTTGCGGGCAAATATGTAGCCCGTAGGTGTCACGACCGTCACGAGAACGCGGCCAGGACTAGGCCAGAGGGCTACCACCGCGCTTACGATTCCCCCGTGACCGCGCCTGCATCGATCGCACTGACCATCGGCGCTCTGGTGGTGGGCGTTGGCGGTGTCCTCATCGGATACCTCATCGCCAGGGTCCGCCGAGCCGACGCCGAGCGTGGGCCGACGGGACCGACCGCCGCCGAGCTGCTGCGCCGGCTGATCGGCTCCTCGCACAATGGCATCGTCGTGCTGAACCAGTTCGGCGACATGGTGCTGCACAACCCGAGGGCCGTCGCGCTCGGCCTCGTCCGGGACAACCAGGCCGACCCCAGGGCGCGTAAGGCCGCCGAGCACGTCGTGGAGAACGGCGACCCGCTGGAGATCGACCTCTCGCCGCTGGAGGTGCGCGGCAGACAGCCCGAGGCGGTACTGGCCGAAGTCCGTCCGCTCGGCGACGGATTCACCGTGGTCGAAGCCGTCGACCACTCCGAGGCCGTCCGCCTGGAAGCGACGCGGCGCGACTTCGTCGCCAACGTCAGCCACGAGCTCAAGACCCCGGTGGGCGCGATCGCCCTGCTCACCGAGGCCGTGCTGGATGCCGCAGAGGACACCGAGGAGGTTCGCCGCTTCGGCGCCAAGATCCTTCGGGAATCGACCCGCCTCGGCACCCTGGTCACCGAGCTCATCGCGCTGTCCCGGCTGCAGGGCGCCGAACGGCTGCCGGACCTCAACGTCGTGGAGGTTGACGCAGTCGTCCGGGAATCGCTCGGGCGCACGAAGCTCTCCGCCGAGTCCGCCGAGATCACCGTCACCACCGACGCACCCAGCGGACTACTGGTGGAGGGGGACCGCACCCTGCTGGTCACCGCGCTGTCCAACCTCCTCGAGAACGCCGTGGCCTACTCCCCGCCGGGAAATCCGGTGTCGATCAGCAGGCGGCTGGTGGACGACGGCGTGGAGATCGCCGTGACCGATCGGGGGATCGGGATCGCGGAGGAGGAGCAGCAGCGCGTCTTCGAGCGGTTCTATCGGGTGGACAAGGCCCGATCCAGGGCCACCGGGGGCACCGGGCTCGGGCTGGCCATCGTCAAACACGTGGCCGCCAACCACGGCGGCGAGGTGCGGCTGTGGAGCAGTCCGGGGACCGGCTCCACCTTCACCTTGCGCATCCCCGCACACCTCGGCGGCGACCCCGCCGACGCCGAGCCGGGGCGACCCGGCTCGGGCAGGACCAACCCGGCCGCCGCTCAGAACGACACGTCGTCCGAGCGGCCGACGCGGCTGGCTGTGACCGGAACCGACAGGACCGACCATGGAGGAACAGCGTGACCAGAGTGCTCATCGTGGAGGACGAGGAGTCCTTCGCCGACCCGCTGGCCTTCCTGCTACGCAAAGAGGGTTTCACGGCAGCCGTGGCCACCACCGGCCAGCAGGCCCTGGAGGAGTACGACCGCAACGGCGCCGACATCGTGCTGCTGGACTTGATGCTGCCCGGAATGAGTGGCACCGACGTGTGCAAGCAGCTCCGGCAGCGGTCCGCGGTGCCGGTGATCATGGTGACCGCTCGCGACAGCGAGATCGACAAGGTCGTAGGCCTCGAACTGGGCGCCGATGACTACGTCACCAAGCCGTACTCGGCCAGGGAACTGATCGCCAGGGTGCGCGCGGTACTGCGCCGCGGCGGCGAGCCGGGAACCGAGGGCGAACTCACGCCGCTGGTCCTGGCCGCGGGTCCGGTGCGGATGGACGTCGAGCGGCATGTGGTGACCGTCGATGGCGAGGACGTCTCGCTGCCGCTCAAGGAGTTCGACCTGCTGGAGTACCTGCTGCGTAACGTCGGCCGGGTGCTGACCAGGGGGCAGCTGATCGACCGGGTGTGGGGCGCGGACTACGTCGGCGACACCAAGACGCTGGACGTGCACGTGAAGCGGCTGCGTTCGAAGATCGAGCCGGATCCGGGGTCCCCGCGGCACCTCGTCACGGTGCGCGGTCTCGGCTACAAGTTCGAAACCTGATCCGACCGCACCCCGGACGCCGTCTGACCCTGGTAGCTCAGGGTGAGGCGGCCGTCCTGGTGGCGGAGGATGGACAGCGAACGGAACGCGGCGGCCAGCATCAGCAGCACGCCGAAGTTCTCGCCCAGCTCCTCCGCGTGGTAGGTCAGCACGTACAGCGGGCCGCTCTCGCCGGAGGCGATCAGCACGCCCTGCAGCGCTTCCATGCCCATGGCCGAGGCGAGCAGCAGCCCGCATCCGCCGATCAGGCACCAGCGCGCCATCCCGCCCAGCCTGCGGGCGAGTACCAGCACCGCGGCCAGTACGGCAGCGCCGGCCAGTAGGCCGGGCAGCAGCCAGTAGAACGGGAAACCGTCGAAGGTGACCAGGTCCTTGCCGATCCGGTCCAGGCGTTCGTGCAGCGCGGTGTGGTCGTCGAGCGACAGCGCGCCCAACACACCCGCACCGACGAACCAGGTCCACGCGCCGCGAACACCCGACGCACGCCCCGTAAGACCGACGACGACGTAGAGCAACGCGCCCAGCACCAGTAGGCCGGTGCTCCACCAGGTCGGGAGATTCCCCTCCTCGAAGACGTCGAGGTACACCTGGATCTCGCCGCGATCGTTGGTCAGCGGATGGTCGATCAGCGCGGGTACGGCCATACTCGCCACGCTGAGTACGACACTGACCCCGAACAGCACCCAGCCGAGCGTGCGCAGCCGCACCGGCTCGCCTTCGGCGGATCGCGCTGTGGCCAGCGTCATGTCCCGTTCCGTCTCGGTCGTCATAGTCGTCTCCACCTCCACGACGAGATCGGACACGTTAGCCCGGGTCGGGAATTAAAACGGACATTGGGTGCCAATTTCCGTCGTGGTGTCCGGTTGGCCACCGGCCACACCGGGAGGCCGGGTACCGTTGCCGTTCGTGCGCCTAGGTGTACTCGACGTCGGTTCCAACACCGTCCACCTGCTAGTGGTGGACGCGCATCGTGGTGCGCACCCCACGCCGATGCACTCGGAGAAGACCGTGCTGCGGCTGGCCGAGCAGATAACCGGCGACGGCGAGCTGACCGCGGCGGGTGCCGACGAACTCGTCCGCGCCGTCGAATCCGCCAAGGACGCGGCGATCCGGCTGGGCTGCGGCGACGTCATGGCATTCGCCACCTCTGCCGTCCGCGAGGCCCGCAACTCGGCGGACGTACTGCACACCGTGGCCGAGAAGACCGGCGTCCAGCTGCAGGTGCTCAGCGGCGTGGACGAGGCCAGGCTGACATTCCTCGCCGTGCGCCGCTGGTTCGGCTGGTCGGCTGGGAAGTTGCTGGTACTGGACATCGGTGGGGGCTCGCTCGAGGTCGCCATGGGCATCGACGAGGAGCCCGAACTGGCGGAATCGCTGCCCCTTGGCGCTGGACGCACCACGCGTACCCGGTTCGCGCACGATCCGCCGACCCGCTCGGAGCTGGTGGCCACCTCGGCCTGGCTGGAGGACCAGCTCTCCGGGCTGGCAAAGAAAGTGGCCCGCCTCGGCACTCCCGACCGCATCGTGGCCACATCCAAGACGTTCCGTTCGCTCGCGAGGCTGACCGGTGCGGCGCCCTCCGCCTCGGGTCCCCGGGTCCAGCGGACACTTACCGACACCGCCCTGCGGCAACTGATCGCCTTCATCTCCCGGATGCCGTCGGCGGACCTTGCGCAGCTGGAGGGCGTGAGCGCGAGCAGGGCGCACCAGCTGGTGGCTGGCGCACTCGTGGCACAGGCCACCATGCGAGGGTTGTCACTCACCGAACTGGAGATCTGTCCGTGGGCATTGCGCGAGGGAGTGATTCTGCGGCGGCTGGACCATTCCAACGGGGACGACCAGACTGCAGTGGTAACCGGGTGGGGACGTGAGACCGGACGTGGAGCTGGACGTGAATCGCGTGCGACAGGCACGGTGGAGAGGTGACGGAATGTCAGAATTGCTGTTACTTCCCAGCCGGGTCCGCGAAGTCGTCATGACTACTTCGGGTTTTGGATACAGCTAGATGAGTCGAGAGAGCGGTGGCGAGCAGCCACAGAAGACCGTGGCCGAGCTGCTCGCGCAGCACGGCGGCCAGGTCGACGGTGCCCCGCGCCGTCGGCGACGCCGGGCCGAGGACGACAGTCCGGACATCGGCGACACCGCACCACAGGCCATCATCAACCGGGTACAAGCGGACAGCGCCGCACCAGAGGCGCCGAGCAGGCGCAACGGCCGTTCACACGACGAACAGCACGAGGAGCCACAGGCGCCGCGGCGTCCCCGCGCCGCGCCGCCCCAGGAGGAGGCGGGACCGCCGACCCGCCGTGGCATGCCGGCGCGCAGGCCCGTGCCGCCGCCGGCACAACAGCCACCGGCGGCACAGCAGTCGCAGCAGCCGCCTCCTGCGCCCGCCCAGTCGGCCCAGCCGACCCAGCAGCCGGAGTCCTACGGCCGGGGCCGCGGTCCGCGTCCTGGGCCGCGGCAACAGCCCTCACAGCCGATGCAGGTGCCACCTGCGCAGCAGGGGGCACCCTCGGCCCGCCCGGACAACGGCACCGATCAGGAGGCAGCGGGCTCGCCCATGGGCACCGGCGGATACCCGGTGCCGCAGCCGCAGCCGCAGCCGCCGCCGCCCCGCCTGCGTCGCAGGCCATTGCGCCGACCCGCCGGGCCACCGCCCGTGCAGGAACCGCATACCGAGCAGTTCCCGGCGGTCCCGGCCGACGCGTCGTCGGCACAGTCCGGACAGTCCGCACAGCAGCAGGGCGCACCGGAACACGACGAGCCCCCCGCAGGGCTGGCCGGTTGGCGGCAGCGGCGGGACAAGTCGCAGATGGACGACACCGAGGTCGGCCTCATGCCGCCGGTGACCGGGCAGGACGCGGTCGAGGCGGGCCCGGCCACCGGTGCGTTCACGCCGTCATTCGACACCGGTGACCAGCCGGCGGTCGACGACCTGGACGGGTACGACCGGCCGTCCTTCGGGGCCTTCGACGACGACCCGCTGCACGAGGGTGGCCTGCGTGCCGGTGCGGTCGGCGAACTGGAGGGCGAGGCCGACGAGGCGGACGAGTACGGCTACGCCGACGACGAGCCGCTCGGCGACGCGATCGACGACGACGACCGGGATGCCGCCGACGACGACCTCGCCGACGACGAGCCGGCGACGGAGGCCTCACCCGCGAAACAGTGGATGATGCTGGCAGGCCAGCTCGCCCTCGGTGCGCTCGGTGGTGCGGCGGTCTGGCTCGGCTTCAACTGGCTGTGGGTGGAACTGCCCGCGGCGGCACTGATCGCCGCGCTGGCCGTCACGGTCGGCCTCGTGCTGATCGTGCGCAAGGTGCGCCGGGCGGAGGACCTCCAGACCACCGTGCTCGCGCTGCTGGTCGGCCTGGTGGTGACGATTTCGCCAGCCGCCCTGCTCCTCGTCTCCCAATAGCGCGATGGCGATTCCGGTCGGGCTCTCCACCGCCTCGGTCTGGCCGCTGCGGGCCTCGGCCGGTTTCGAACTGGCCGCCGATCTCGGCTACGACGGTGTCGAGGTGATGGTCTGGGCCGATCCCCTCAGTCAGGATGTGCAGGCCCTGCACAGGCTGTCCAGGGAGACCGGAATGCCGGTCCTGTCGGTGCACTCGCCCTCACTGCTGATCACGCAGCGGGTGTGGTCGCCGGATCCGGAGATCCGGCTCCGGCGAACGGTGGATGCGGCACTGGAGCTGGAGGCGCCGACCGTTGTCGTGCACCCACCGTTTCGGTGGCAGCGCCGCTACGGTGACGCCTTCGCCGATCTCGTGGCCGAACTGGAGTACACCAGCGGGGTGGCGATCGCGGTGGAGAACATGTTCAAGGTCCGTCCGCCAGGCGCGAGCCGCAACAGCCGTGTCTCGGCGTTTCGTCCTTCGATCGACCCGACCGACGTGGGCTACGCGAACTACACCCTCGACCTCTCCCACACCGCCGCGGCGGGCGCGGACGCGATGGCCCTGGCGGAGCGAATGGGCCCTGGACTGACCCACCTGCACCTCGCGGACGGAACCGGGTTGCCGAAGGACGAGCACCTCGTGCCGGGCAGGGGTACCCAGCCCTGTGCTGAACTGCTGGAGAAGCTCGCGACCAGCGGTTTCGATGGGCAGGTTGTGCTTGAGGTCAACACCAGGGGTGCCGGACAACGCGCTCGACGCGCACGGGAACTCGCGGAGGCACTGTTGTTCGCGCGGCTGCATTTGGGGCAGTGACTCGTTCAAGATCGACTTGTCCGTCGGACACCCGTCGTATCTACCCCAAAGGAGCGAAGTGAACACGTAGGGTTTCACTGTGCACCCGCTCCGTTCGCTGATCCTGGCCGCCGCTGGCAACGAGATGATCCAGCGTGCTGTCGCCAACGCACCGGTTGCCCGATCCGTCGTCCGGCGCTTCGTGGCAGGGGAGACCACGGAAGCCGCGGTTCGCACCGTCCGCCGCCTCGCCGACGACGGACTGCACGCCAGCCTCGACTACCTCGGTGAGGACACCGGCGATGCGGAGCAGGCCGAACGCATCGTGCAGGCATATCTCGCCGTGCTCGACCGGCTGCACGCCGAGGGCCTCGCGGGCTGGTGCGAGGTGAGCATCAAGCTTTCCGCCGTCGGCCTTCGGCTGGACCCCGCATTCGCGGTCAACAACGCCTACCGGGTCTGCGCTGCCGCCGAGCAGTGTGGAACCACCGTGACACTGGACATGGAGGACCACACCACCACGGACGCGACACTCACCGCCCTGACAGAACTGCGCAGAACCTGGCCCTGGGTGGGTGCCGTACTGCAGTCTTACCTGCGGCGAACCGAGAATGATGTCGCCGCGCTTGCGGTGCCGGGTTCCCGGGTGAGGTTGTGCAAGGGGGCCTACGCCGAGCCGCCCGAGGTCGCGTTCGAGGGCAGGCACGACGTGGATCTGAACTATGTCCGCTGCGCGAATGCGCTGCTCGAAGGGGGCGGTTATCCGATGTTCGCCACACACGATCCGCGGCTGGTGAGCGTGGTCGCCGAGCGCGCCAGGTGGTTCGGTCGCAAGCGGGGTGGGTACGAGTTCCAGATGTTGCACGGAATCAGGCCGGACGAGCAGCGCAAGCTCGCCGCCGAAGGTGAGACCGTTCGTGTCTACGTGCCCTACGGGGAGCAGTGGTACGGCTATCTGATGCGCAGGCTGGCCGAACGCCCTGCGAACCTGACCTTCTTCCTCCGCTCGCTGGCCAGCCGTTCGTGAGCGTCCCGGATCCCGTGCCGGTTCCGTTCGGCACGGTGTGCTCGCCCCGGTCCCTCGGCGACGGGACATTCACCGCCGACCTGCGCCCCGAGTGGTCCATCGGTAACCACCCACACGGAGGCTTCCTGCTGGCACTGCTGGCCAGGACCGCGATCGGCGCGCTCGCCGAACGTGGTGAACCACCGGCCGATCCGCTTGTCGTGAGCGCGGAGTTCCTGCGCCCGCCCGCGATCGGGCCGGTGCTGCTGCGCAGCGATGTGCGCAAGGTCGGCAGACGCGCCACGGTCGTGGCTGTTTCGCTCGAACAGCGCGGCCGCAGCTGCGTCGAGGCCAGGGTGACGGTGGGCAGGTTGCCGTTACGCAGGCCGCTGTGGTCCGACGTGCCGACCATGCCTGCCGAGCCGCCTGCCGGTGCGATCATGCTGAGCGGCGCCACCGCCGAGGGAGTTTTCAATCTCTCGAAGGGCTGCGACGTGCGGCTCGACCCGGCCAGCGCGGGGTACCTCAGTGGCCGGACCGGTGACCCGCCGCGGATGCGGTTGTGGGTGCGGCCCCGCGAGGGGGAGCCGGACTCGTACTTCGCCCTGCTGGCTGGCGACATCAACCCCCCGGTGGTGTTCAACCTCGGTCGCTCTGGCTGGGCGCCGACGGCCCAGTTGACCGCGCTGCTGCGGACCCGGCCCGCGCCCGGCTGGCTGCGGGTGCAGGTGGACTGCCGGGCCGTGCACGACGCGTGGTTCGACTCCGATGCCACGGTCGTCGATGCCCAGGGCAGGCTCGTCTGCCAAGCGCGCCAGCTGGCCCTCGCCCCCGCAGGCTGACCCGCCCCCCTCTCGCACTTTCCCGGGAAAGCGCGAGACGAGCGCGCGCCGGCCCTACCCGCGCTTTCCCGGGAAGCGCGGAGCCTTGCCGCCCCGACCTGCGCCTTGCGCTGCCCGAGGTCGCACTTTCCCGGGAAAGTGCGAGCCGCCGGGGCTGGTCCCTCTCGCACTTTCCCGGGAAAGCGCGAGGGCTGGTGGGCGATGGGCCCGATGGGGGAGGCAGGTACGTTCTCTGCCATGACCACCATCGCGGTACTTGGCGCGGGAAAGATCGGTGAGGCGCTGCTGTCCGGCCTGTTGCAGGGCGGCCGCAACGCCGCGGACCTGCTGTTCACCGAGCGGCATCCGGAGCGTGCGGCTGAGCTGACCGAACGCTATGGCGTCGCCGCCGTCGAGGTGGCCGACGCCGCCAAGCGCGCCGACGTCCTCGTGGTGGCCGTCAAGCCCCAGGACATCGATCCCGTGCTGGACGAGCTCGCCCCGCTGCTCGGCTCGGGGTCGCTCGTGGTCTCCCTCTGCGCCGGCCTGCCCACCGCGCTGTACGAGCGCAGGCTCGCCGAGGGCACCCCGGTTGTCCGGGTCATGCCGAACACCCCGATGGTCGTCGGTGAGGCGATGAGCGCGATATCTCCCGGGCGGCACGCGACGGCAGAGCACGTGCGAGTCGTATCCGAACTGCTGTCCTGTGTCGGCAGTGTGGTCGAGGTCCCCGAGGCGCAGCAGGACGCGGTCACCGCGCTGTCCGGCTCCGGGCCCGCGTACTTCTTCTACCTGGTCGAGGCCATGATCGACGCCGGAATCCTGCTCGGGCTCCCGCGTGCGGTGGCCGAGAAACTGATCATCCAGTCGGCGGTCGGCGCTGCCAAGATGCTGGACCGCACCGACGAGCATCCAGTGATCCTGCGCGAGGCCGTCACCTCACCCGCTGGCACGACCATCAACGCGATCCGCGAGCTGGAGAAGCACGGCGTGCGCGCGGCGCTGCTGGCCGCCATCGAGGCCGCCCGCGATCGCTCCGTCGAACTCGGCAAGGCCCACGAGGACCACTGAGCCCGGCCCGCCGGTACGGCTGTCGGCGGTTTACGGCGTGAAGTACCACCAACGGTAGGCCGATCGGTGCTGGTCGGGGGCGAACTTCGCGCCAGGCGTCGCACTGGCCCCACCCGCACCGCTACCCTCGATAGAAGCACGTGCGTGTCGGTACCGCCGGTGGGGAAGCCGCGCGGCGCGACACGTGCAGGAAAAGGCACGGTGAACTATGCCGCCGAACAAGAAAGACGAAGCCCAAGGACCACGGCAGGTCCAGTTCCTGACGGTCGCCGAGGTGGCCACGCTGATGCGTGTCTCCAAGATGACGGTCTACCGGCTCGTCCACTCGGGCGAGCTGCCCGCCGTGCGAGTCGGCAAGTCGTTCCGGGTGCCCGAAAAGGCAGTCCACACCTACCTGGAGGGCGCGTACTTCGACGTGGGGTAAGCCCCATGGAAAGGCCGCTGGTACCTGCCGGGTAACCTGGTAGGCCGATCGTGGCAGATGCGCTCGGAGTTGGACGACGCGCTGTCTCGCGTGACCCCAACGAACGACGTGAAGGAGCACCTGTGGGCTCGGTGATCAAGAAGCGCCGCAAGCGCATGTCCAAGAAAAAGCACCGCAAGCTGTTGCGCCGCACGCGAGTGCAGCGTCGCAAGCAGGGTAAGTGACCTCTGCGGCGACCAGTCTTGACGCGGCCCGTCCGACATCTGTCGGGCGGGCCGCCGCCATCTGGGTGACATACCGGTAGAACCGGTGTGACCTGGGTTAACAGCAGGTAAGAGGGCCCTCGAGCTGACCAAGTTGGCGGTAGCATCCGGGACGCGTACTCGCGAATCCCGTACTCACAGGCCCCATACGAGTGCCACAACCCGCCCCAGGGGGTCGAATGCCGTCCAACATCGTGCTCGTCACGGGCGTCGGGAGTGAACTCGGCGGCCGGTTACTGGCCCGGCTGGGAAACGACTCGCGCCTCGAACGGGTGATCGGCGTGGACACCACGCCGCCAGGGAGGGCCGTCCTGCAGCGGATGGGCAGAGCCGAATTCGTCCGTGCGGACATCCGTAACCCACTGATCGCGAAGGTCATCAGCTCGGCCAAGGTCGACACGGTCGTGCACGCCTCCACCACCGCGCATCCTGCCGGACCCGGCAGGCGCTCGGTGATCAAGGAAGTCAACGTCATCGGCACCATGCGGCTGCTCGCGGCCTGCCAGCGCTCGCCGCTCGTGCGCAAGCTGGTGGTCAAGTCCACCGCCGCGGTCTATGGCGCGGGCGCCCGCTCGCCCGCGGTGTTCACAGAGGACTCCGAGCTCATCCCGTCGTCCAGTGGCGGCTACGCCAAGGACGCGGTGGAGATGGAGGGCTACGTGCGCGGGCTCGCCAGGCGGAGGCCGGACATCACCGTCACGATGGCCCGCTTCATCAACCTCATCGGCCCCGAGATCGACACCGTGCTCGGCCGTTACTTCGCCCTGCCGGTGGTACCGACGGTCCTCGGCTACGACGCCCGCATGCAGCTACTGCACTCCGCCGACGCGCTGGCCGTGCTGGAGCATGCCACGATCGAGGACAAGCCTGGCGTGTTCAACGTGGGCAGTGACGGGGTACTCACGCTCTCGCAAGCCATTCGCCGCGCGGGCAGGCTGGAGCTACCGGTGCCGCGCGGCGCTGTGCCTTCGGTCGGCAGGGTGCTGCATGGTGCGCGGGTGGTGGACTTCTCGGCCGACCAGGTGCGGTTGCTGAACTTCGGCCGGGTCGTGGACACCACTCGGCTGAAGACGGTTTTCGGCTACACGCCGAAATGGAACACGCGGGACGCGTTCGACGACTATGTACGTGGACGGGGGCTACGTCCGGTGCTCGATGGACACCGGCTGGCCGGTTTGGCGGGCAAGGTCGCCGTGGCCGCCGCGACGGGACAGGCCTCGAGCAGGTGAACGGACACGGGTACGGACGCTGGGAAGGCGAGGCGGAACCAGTGACGGAAGGCACGGAGGCCCAGATCATCCCGCTGCACGCGCCGGAGCGGGGCAACGGGCAGCACGACCGGGGCGGGCAGGCGGCGAGGCATCCCGAACCGCCACCGGCGGACCCGCAGCGTGCCGATGCGCCGGTCTTCACCTTCCCCGGCCGGGAGGCCCCAGAGTCCGTACAGGCGGTCGACGCGGGATCGGACGGGCTGCCCGAGGGACTGGGCGCCGCGCTCGACTTCCTGCGCCACCGGCTGACCGGCGACTACACGGTCGACGAGTTCGGCTTCGACCGCGAACTCACCGACACGCTGCTGCTGCCACCGCTGCGGCTGCTGTACGAGAAATGGTTCAGGGTCAGCACAGAGGGTGTGGCGAACCTGCCGGACACCGGTGGCGCGCTCGTGGTCTGCAACCACTCGGGCGTTCTGCCGCTGGATTCGGTGATGACCGCTGTCGCGGTACACGACGAGCACCCAAGGCACCGGCACCTGCGGATGCTCGGCGCGGACCTGGTGTTCCGGATCCCGATGGTCGGGGCGCTGGCCCGCAAGTCCGGGCAGACCCTGGCCTGCCAGCCGGACGCCGAACGGCTGCTGCGCGGCCAGGGGGATTCCGGCGGAGAGTTGGTCGGAGTCTGGCCGGAAGGCTTCAAGGGCGTCGGCAAACCGTTCTCCTCGCGGTACAAACTGCAGCGGTTCGGCCGCGGTGGCTTCGTCTCGGCGGCACTGCGCTGCGGAGTGCCGATCATCCCGTGTGCCATCGTCGGCGCGGAGGAGATCTATCCCAAGATCGGTGACCTCAAGCCGCTGGCCAGGTTGCTCGGCCTGCCGTACTTCCCGGTGACGCCGTTCTTTCCGCTACTGGGTCCGCTCGGAGCCGTTCCGTTGCCCACGAAGTGGCATATCGAGTTCGGTGAACCGATCAGCACCGACTCGTTCGAGCCGGATGCCGAGGAGGACCCGATGCTGGTCTTCAACCTGACCGACCAGGTGCGGGAGTCCATCCAGCAGATGCTCTACCGCAGGCTGGCCCAGCGCCGGAGCATCTTCCGCGGCTGAGGCCGTCAGGCCGCGCGCTTGCGGTAGGCCAGGCCCGCGGCGACCGCGCCCGCCACCGCGCCCGCGCCGAGTACCGAGGGCACGCCGATCTTGGCGGCCTTGCGTCCGGTGCGGAAGTCGCGGATCTCCCAGTTCCGCTGCCGCGCGACGTCGCGCAGGCCGGCGTCCGGGTTCACCGCGACGGCGGTGCCGACGACCGAGAGCATCGGCACGTCGTTCTGCGAGTCGGAGTAGGCGGTGCACCGGCGCAGGTTCAGGCCTTCCCGCGCGGCCAGCGCGCGTACGGCGTGCGCCTTGGCGTGCGCGTGCAGCATGTCGCCGACCAGCCGTCCGGTGTAGACACCGTCGACCTGCTCCAGCACCGTGCCGAGTGCGCCGGTGAGCCCGAGCCGGCGCGCGATGATCGCCGCCAGCTCCACCGGCGTCGCGGTCACCAGCCACACCCGCTGTCCGGCGTCCAGGTGCATCTGGGCCAGCGCCCGCGTGCCGGACCAGATCTTGTCGGCCATCAGCTCGTCGTAGATCTCCTCGCCGACCGCGTTCATCTCCTCGACGGTACGACCAGCCACAAAGGACAAACCCTGCTCACGACTGGACCTGATGGTGTCCGGACTCTCCCTGCCGCCGACTCGGAACTTCACCTGTTGCCAGGCGAAACCAGCCAGATCGGAGCTCGTGAAGTACTTGCGGGAGGCGAGGCCGCGGGCGAAATGGAAGATCGAGGCGCCCATCATCATCGTGTTGTCCACGTCGAAGAAGGCGGCCGCCGTCAGATCCGGTTGCGCCGGTGCGGGTGGTTCGGTGGTGTCGTCCTGTTGTGCGGTTTCGGATTCAAATTCTGGTTCCGCCACCGGCGCGGCGGCCTCGGCGATGACCTCTGCCTCGGCCAATGCTGCCGTCGAGGATGCCTCCATCGCTACGGCGGCATCGGCCGACGCCTCACCGGCCAGCGCAGCGAGGCGTTCGAGTTCCTGGCCCTTACTCCGGCCACGCCACCGTGACACGCACACCGCCTCCACACCTGCGACACATCGGGCCATGGACTTACGGCCGGAGCGGCCGCAGCCCGTGCAACACAGTATCGAGTATGCCCGCCGCCCGTGTCGCGGTGGATGACGTGCGTGGGTCCGGCGAGCTAACCGATGCCGACGTCCGGCATCTCCGGGCTCAGCGGTGGCACGGACACCACCGCGGGCGGCTCGGGCGTCGAGTCCGGCACTCTCGACCGCGAGACCGATGTCGGAGCAGGTGCGCGTAGCCGCTCTCGCGGAACGTAGGCGGGATTCGCCGGAACCGACACCGACTCGGTCTCCGGCGAGTCCGGGATGGTGGCCGGCTCATCCGGCGACGTCCGGCTGCCGACCATGGTGGCGTTCGGCGCTGCCGGATCAGTGTCCTTCGGGCTTTCGGTGCCGCTGGTGTCCCCGTCGCGCGAGCTGGGCCCCGCCGACGCGGATGGTGTTGCCGAGCCGGCAGCGCGGTTGCCCGGCACGGTGCCGCATTCCTGCTGCGAGGGCAGGACACCGAGTTCGTCCGACTCACCAGAAGTGATCTGGTAGCAGTTCATCCGCCCGGCCAGGGCGGTCGCGCGTGCGTCGACCTCCTGCAACAGGATCGCCGTCCGCGCCCGGTCCGCGGCCACTTCGGCGGGCAGCGCGACGCGCAGGTCGGCGAGCCGGTCGGACTGCGTCCGCACCCATTCGCGCAACAGCGTGAGCTGGCTGCCGTCGGAGGTGGTCGCGATCGTCGTCAACTGGGCGACCCCGGCGCGGGTGTCGCTGCCGAAGTCGGCCAGGGCGACCCGGAAGCCGTCGTAGTCGGTTCCCGGTTCGGCCCGGTCCGCGAGGCGGGCCAGTTCGACCAGCCGGTAGCCCGCGTACTCGAGTCGTTTGCGTGCCCGGTCCCCCTCGTCGAGGGTCAGGGTCAGCGAGGCGCTCTCCTGAGCCCGTTTCACCTGGTACAGCAGATCGCCGGGAAGCGAGTCGCTGGACATGGTCGTGCCGATGCCGGCAAGTGCGAGCACAAGGCAGAACGCCGCGGCCACCATGGCGGCCAGCCGGGGCTTGGGTCGTTCCCGTTCGGGCTCGGGACTCCTGGGACGGGGCACGGTGACTTCGGCGTCTTCGGCCAGCCCGGTGCCGGAAGTGCCGACCGGCTTCAGCGTCGTCACTCTGCTCGCCGGTTCCGGCTCACTGATCCTGGCGGCGATCCGCTCGCGAGTCCGGGAGTCCGGTGCACCTTCGGCGCCCGCGCTGCGCAGGGCGGACACGACGGCCAGTTCGTCGGCGAACTCCTGGTCGTCGAGGTGGCTGGCACCCTGGTCGACGGCACGAGCGAACCGCTCACGCGCGCCCCGCTCCCGCGGGATCCGGCCAGGCACGTCCACGACACATCCTCGTCGTCAGGCAGAGTTCAACTTGGTACCCCTTCGTGCAAGAGCAACGAATGGCAGGGGCCACCGGTTACGGCGGCAGCCCGGGAGCCAGTCGAAAGTCGCACCTCGCGACGTCAACCTATCGTGTCTTTTGCACAGAACGTGCAAAGGAGGAGGACGACCGTTGGTCAGCGCAGACCGGTCGGTAACAGCTGGGCGAGCCTGCGCACCGCACGATGCTGCAGCGCCTTTATCGCGCCCTCGTTGCGGTTCATGATCTCGGCGGTCTCGGCGACCGACATGCCCTGCAGGAACCGCAGGACGATGCACTCACGCTGGTCGTCACCGAGGTCGGAGATGCAGCGGAACAGCTCGTCGTTCATCGCCCTGCTGAGCACCTGCTGCTCCGGACCCGAAGCAGGCTGGGCCTGCATACCGGTGAACCGCGCAGTACCGGTGTCACTCACCTCGTCGGTGACGATCTCCAACCGGTATCGGCTGGACTTCACGTGATCGAGCACCAGGTTGCGGGCGATCGTGACGAACCAGGCGCCGACGTCGCGGCCCTGGTAGCTGACCGAGGTGATGCGCCGCAGCGCGCGCAGGAAGGTCTCGCTGGTGAGGTCCTCGGCAAGTTCCCGGTCGCCCAACCGGAAGAGGATGTAGCGGTAAACGACGTCGACGTAGCGGTCGTACAGCTTGCCGAACGCGCCGGTGTCGCCCTCCTGGGCGAGGTGCACCAGCTCCCAGGCCTCCGCTGTGGCGATCTCCGCGGGGTCGGGTACGGCCGGCGCCATCGGCACCGCGGGCAGCACGGGGGCGCTGACCGGCGCCACCGCTGGGCGCGCTACCAGGGCAGGGCCTGCCGAAACAGCAAACTGCAGGCTCATCCGTCGCACCTCCAACAGCCTCGTGTCTCGCCGCTCGCGTGATCATCGCCACCTGAGCGCGTATCGCAGCATACGTCTAGTTACCCGAAAGTAGGTAGTGGTGTTCCGATTGCGATGAGGAGACGGCGGCCGACCCTCCCCATGACGGGGGAGGGCAATGCCAGACTGTGCATCTCTCATCCGGAAGCGAAAGGGGCTGCGCTGTGACCGCTGACGGGGCGTCTGAGAACAGGGAACCGCGAGGTCATGGTGATTCGTGGAACTCGGCCGGCGAAGTCCCGCTATCGACGCGGCAGGGCGTCAGCCAGCAGAACCAGACGGACGCTGTGAGTCAGGGCCCTGGCGGTTCGATCGCGGACCCGAGTTCGCGGACAAGCTCTGACCGGGCGACCGGACACGTGGGCAACGTTGCCGATCTGCTCGCCGCCACCGCTTCAGCGAGGCCAGACGCGGCCGCGCTGGTGGACACCGCGACGTCGGTGACGCTCAGCTGGGCGGACGTGGACGCGGCGGTGGATGCACAGGCGCGCGAGCTCAGGGCCGCGGGACTGTCCCCGGGCGACCGGGTCGTGCTCTGCCTGCCCACCTCGGCGGCGTTCGTGATCGCGCTGTTCGGTGTGCTGCGTGCCGGCGGGGTCGCCGTGCCGCTCCCGCCGCAGGGCCCAGGCTCGGAGCTGTCCGGCCTGCTCGAGCACAGTGGCGCGGGCCTGCTGATCGGTGCCGATGTCCATGCCGGGGTCGATGCCGACGACCTTCCCGCCGGCGTGCGGGTGCTGCGGGCGGCCACCGCGGGTGAGCAGCGGCCCGAGCAGGTGGAGCCGGTCGGGGCGGGCGAGGACCTCGCGGTGCTCTCGTACACCTCCGGAACGACCGGAGCGCCGCGCGGGGTGATGCTGTCGCATCGCGCGCTGCTGGCCAACGTCACCCAGCTCGAACAGCTCCAGGTCCGGGTGGTCGAGCCCGGCGACCGGGTGCTGATCACCATCCCGATGTTCCACGTCTACGGTCTCGGCCCCGGCCTGCTGGCCGGCACGTCGGCGGGCGCGACGCTGGTGCTCGCCGAGCGGTTCGACGTGCACGCCGCGCTGCAGGCCTGCGCGGAGTACCGGGTGACCTCGCTGCTCGGGGTGCCCACGATGTACGTGGAACTCGCCGCACTGCCCGCGGCCGAACTGGGCGAGGGCCTCGCGACGGTCCGCCTGCTCACCTCGGGCGCCGCCCCGTTGCATCCGAAGGTGCTGGCCGCGATCCGGGCAGCGACCGGCCTCGGTGTGTTCGAGGGGTACGGGCTGACCGAGACCGCCCCCGTGGTCACCACCACGATGGTCACCGGATACCCGAAGCCGGGTTCTGTCGGCAGGCCGCTACCCGGGGTCGAGCTGCGGCTCGTGGACAGCGACGGCACCGTGGGCCCGGTACCGCTCGACCCCGCGGACCCGGACGACGTGTTCGCCGAGGACGACGGGCAGCCGATGGGCACGGGCCTGGTGTCGATCCGTGGGGCCAACCTGTTCTCCGGCTACTGGCCCGACGGCGCGCACGGCCCGGACGCGGAGGGCTGGTTCCGTACCGGCGACGTGGGCTACCTGGACATCGACGGCGATCTGCACCTGGTGGACCGGGCCAACGATCTGATCATCGTCAACGGGTTCAACGTCTTCCCGAACGAGGTGGAGGGCGTCATCAACGCACTTCCCGGGGTGGCGGAGTCGGCGGTGGTCGGCGTCGTCGACGAGCGCAGCGGCGAGGCCGTCAAGGCCGTGATCGTGCCCGAGCAGGGCGCGGCACTGTCGGAGCAGCAGGTGCTGGACGCGTGCGTGCGGGCACTCGCCGCGTACAAGGTTCCGCGCACGGTGGAGTTCGCCGATTCGCTGCCGCATTCGGCGACGGGCAAGCTACGGCGGATGAAGCTCAGGTAGTCAAGGAGGGCTGTTCATGCACCAGGTGACCGTGATGACCAGGCAGGGCTGCTCCGCATGCGAGCGCGCCGAGCGGGACGTGGAGCGGATCTGCGGCGAGCTGGGCGTGCAGTGGTCGGCCCTCGACGTGGACAGCGACACCGAGTGGCGGGCCGAGTACGGTGACCGGGTACCGGTGATCCTCGTCGACGGCGACGAACACGGCTACTGGTCCGTCGAGGAGGACCGCCTGCGCCGCGCACTCGCGTGACGGAGACGCACCGGCGGTCGTAAGTCACCCGTAAGGTCGGCTGCGGCAATCAAAACCCTCATCTGCTCCGAATATGGAGACATGAGCACCGATGTGACTGCCGTTGACGGCACCCAAGACCACAAACCCAGGCTGTCGGTGCCCGTTGCCGCGCTGGTCGGCGTGCTCGCGCTGGCCTCGGCGCTGGCCGCCGGGCACCTCGTGGCCGCCTTTGTCGGACTGAACGCCTCGCCGTACCTGGCCGTGGGTAACTCGGCCATCGACCTGACGCCGTCCTGGCTGAAGGACTTCGCGATCGAGACGTTCGGGGACAAGGACAAACTCGTACTCCTCGCCTCCATGGCCGTGGTGATGGTGGTACTCGCCGCGATCGCGGGCGTTCTGTCCCGCAGGTCCGCGCTGATCGGCACGGTGCTCATCGCCGTGTTCGGCCTGATCGGCATGGTCGCGGTGTTCAACCGGCCCGGTCTCGGCCAGCTCTCCCTGCTCGCCCCGGTGGCCAGCCTCGTGGCCGGCGTGCTGGTGTTCCGCTGGCTGCACAGCCTGGCGATGCGGCGCGCCGCCGCTGTCGAGCGCGACGCGAGCACCGAAGAGGGGCAGGAGGAGTCCGGTGACCCCAACCGCCGCAGGTTCCTGGTGGGTGCGGGTGGAGTCGCCGTCGGCGCGGGCGTGGTCGGCCTCGGCGGGCAGCTCGTCTCCGGTGTGCGCGACGCCAGCGCCTCCCGCGCTGCCATCGGCGCGTTCGAACTCGCCGAGAAGGCACCGCCGATCCCGGCCGACGCGGCTTTCCCGAAGCTCGGCACTCCGCCGTTCATCACCCCGAACAACCAGTTCTACCGGGTGGACACGGCACTGGTCGTGCCGCAGGTGCGGGCCGAGGACTGGTCTTTGCGCATCCACGGAATGGTGGACCGGGAAATCACTCTCGATTTCGATGACATTCGAAACAGGCCGCTGATCGAGCGCACGATCACCATGACCTGCGTGTCCAATCCGGTCGGCGGTGAATACATCTCCACAGCCAACTTCATCGGCATCGAACTGCGCGACGTGCTCAACGAGGCCGGTGTGCGTCAGGGCGCGGAACAGCTGTTCTCCACGAGTGAGGACGGCTGGACTTGCGGCACTCCGGTGGAGGCCGCACTGGACCCCGCGCGTGGCGCGATGCTCGCGATCGGCATGAACGGCGAGCCGTTGCCCCTGGAGCACGGTTTTCCCGTGCGCATGGTGATTCCCGGCCTCTACGGCTACGTGTCGGCCACGAAGTGGGTACGCGACATGGAGATCACCACCTGGGAGGCGCGCAACGCCTACTGGCTCAACCGTGACTGGGCCGAGCGTGCGCCGATCAAGACGATGTCCAGGATCGACGCGCCGAAGGGGTTCGCCAACCTGTCCGCGGGAAAGGTGGTCGTCGCCGGCATCGCCTGGGCGCAGACCATCGGTATCGCGAAGGTCGAGGTGCGTCTGGACGACGGCCCGTGGCAGGAGGCCGAACTCGGCGCGGTGGTGAACGACAGGACCTGGCGGATGTGGCAGATCGCGCTGGACGTGCCGCCGGGCAATCACAAGGTGATCTCCCGCGCGACGGACGAGTCCGGCTACACCCAGACCGAGGAGCGGGTCGGCACCGTGCCCGACGGTGCCACGGGCCAGCCGACAGTCGTGTTCAACACGGCCTAGTTCCGAAATTCACCGGAATAACTCGAACGAGTGGCAATCCGCCGCCCAACCTGCCCCGAATTACCGGTGACAAGCAAGCCAGTTCGTTTTATCCGGCCCCTGTCGGAGGTCCGGACCCAGAATGGAGTGATTTCAGTGAGGAACGTGCGACGCTTCGCAGGAGCCGGTATCGCCGCGGTGGCAATGCTGTCCATCGCCGCTTGTGGCAGCGAGGGAAACGGCGACGAAGCCGGTAGCGAGGGAACCGAGCAGGCGCCGGCCTCGTCGGCGATGGAGTCCCCCAGCAGCGAGGCCGCCGCCGGTGGCGACGGTGTGACCACCGCATCCGACGTCTACGGACCCGGCTGTTCACAGGTCCCGACCGAGGGCGAAGGTTCCGTCCAGGGCATGATCGACGACCCGGTGGCCACCGCGGCCAGCAACAACCCGCTGCTGACCAAGCTGGTCGCCGCCGTCGGTGCGGCCGACCTTGGCGACACCCTGAACAACGCCGAGGCGCTGACCGTGTTCGCGCCGGCCGACCCGGCCTTCGACGCGCTGGGTGAGGAGAAGTTCAAGGAGCTCGCCAGCAAGCCGGACGAGCTGGCCCCGATCCTGACGTACCACGTTGTCGGGCAGCGCCTCGACCGCGAGGGCCTGGTTGAGGCCGGGACCGTCGAGTCGCTGAACACCTCCGGTGGCGAGCTGAAGATCGAGGGCGAGGGCGAGAACATGACCGTCAACGGCGCCAAGGTGCTGTGCGGCAACGTCCCGACCGCGAACGCGACCGTCTTCGTGATCGACTCGGTGCTCATGCCGGGTACCAACAAGTGATGAACTGAACTCCCGCGGCACTCGAAGGCCCGTGCGACACCCGTCGCGCGGGCCTTCGTGCTGCTCGGGGCCGGGTGTGGCGTGTACGACCGGTTATGGCGGCAGGGGCCGGTCGCGAGGCATTCTGGGGTGATGGCAACGGCATGGACCAGCCACTTTGTGCCTGCGTTCACAAATAGCTACCGTATTGCCATCGACCCGCGCGGACCGGATATCGAACACCCCTGCGTTCGCAAGGTCAAGAGTTGAGCTACGAAAGTATGTACGCCGATGGCGGGCCGGATGCGGCCCGCTGACGAGGAGAGCCAGCGTGGTGGCAGAGCGGGGCCGGCGAAACGGGGCCCAGGCCGCGCACAAGCGCGGCCGGGGAGCCGCCAGGGCCACTCCCGACGCCGACAACGCTCCGACCGCGGAGATGCCCGCGGTCGACGCGGGTAACGGCGCGACCGGAGAGGGCGAGGCCGTCAGGGCCAAGGCCATCCCGGAGGCAGCGGTCGCCCGCCTTGCCGTCTATCTACGGGTGCTGTCCGGCATGGCCGACCAGGGCGCGACGACCGTCTCCAGCGAGGAGCTCTCCGCCGTCGCCGGGGTGAACTCCGCGAAGCTGCGCAAGGACCTCTCGTACCTCGGCTCCTACGGAACGCGCGGCGTGGGTTACGACGTGACCGTGCTGGTCGGGCAGATCGAACGCACGCTGGGGCTGACCCGCAAGCACAAGGTCGCCGTGGTGGGAATCGGAAACCTGGGCCACGCGTTGGCCAACTACGGTGGCTTCCCCGGTCGCGGGTTCCCGGTCGAGGCGTTGTTCGACGTCGACCCCGATCTGGTCGGAGTGCCGGTCGGTGGCCTGCCGGTGTCGCATCTGGACGACATTCCCGCGGTGTGCACCGAGCGGCAGATCTCCATCGGAGTCATCGCGACCCCGCCGACGGCGGCGCAGTCGGTCTGTGACCGCCTGGTCGCGGGCGGGGTGCAGTGCATTCTGAACTTCGCCCCTGTGGTTCTGCAGGTGCCCGAGCATGTGGAGGTGCGGAAGGTGGATCTGGCCGTTGAGCTGCAGATCCTGTCCTTCCACGTCGCCAGGCGCGCGGATATCGCGGAGGCGGCGGCGTCGGCAGCGGCAGCGACCAACGGAGCCTCGAGTGACTCGCGAGTACCGACGGCGAAGCTGGGCCTTGGCAACGGATTTGTGAGGCAAGAGACATGAGTGTGCTGGCCATCGGGCTCTCGCATCGGACGGCGGACCTGACGCTGCTCGAGCGGGCGGCCGTATCCGCCGACGAGCTCGGCAAGGTGCTGCATGAGCTGCAGAAGGCGCAGCACATCTCCGAGGTGATGCTGGTCTCGACCTGCAACCGCATCGAGGTCTACGCGATCGTGGAGACCTTCCACGGTGGCCTGGCCGATGTGGCGGACGTACTGGCCCGGCAGGCGGGCATGGAGCCCGCACAGCTCTACGACAACCTGTACGTGCACTACGCGGGCGCGGCGGTCGAGCACGTGTTCTCGGTCGCGTCCGGCCTGGACTCGATGGTCGTCGGCGAGACGCAGATTCTCGGCCAGGTCCGTGCTGCCTACGCCACCGCGGGCGAGGCGGGAACCGTGGGCAGCGCGCTGCACGAGCTCGTCCAGACCACGCTGCGCGTCGGCAAGCGGGTGCACTCCGAAACCGGCCTGGACGCACTTGGTGCTTCGGTGGTCTCCGAGTCACTCGCGGCGGCCGGCGACCTGACCGGCCGTCACGCGCTGGTCATCGGAGCCGGCTCGATGGGTGCGCTCGCGGCCTCCCAGCTGCGCAAGGGTGGAATCGGTTCGGTCACCGTGGCCAACCGAACCGAGAGCAACGCGGTCAGGCTGGCCGCATCGGTCAGTGAGTCCGGGATCCCGGCCACTTCCGTGCCGATGAGCGACCTCGCGGGCGCCGTCGCGCGGGCCGACGTCGTGGTCAGCTGCACCGGGGCGCAGCAGGCCGTGCTCACCACAGAGCACGTGACCGAGCGTCCGGAGCGGCCACTGGTGATCTGCGACCTCGGGCTGCCGAGGGACGTCGACGCCGCCGTGGCAGGAGTGGCCGGCGTCGAGGTGGTGGACCTCGAGACGGTCCGCCGCCGGATGAACGAGGCAGGGGCGCATACCGAGAAGCAGATCGCGCGGGCCGCGGGGATCGTGCTGGACGAGGTGCGGGAGTACCTGGCCGGCCAGCGCAGCGCGGAGGTCACGCCGACCGTGACGGCTTTGCGCAAGCGTGCCGCCGAGGTGGTCGACGCCGAACTGCTGCGTCTGAACAACCGCCTGCCCGACCTCGACGGCGACGTTCGCGAGGAAGTGGGCCGCACCGTGCGCCGGGTGGTGGACAAACTGCTGCACGCACCGACCGTGCGGGTCAAGCAGCTGGCCGCCGAGACCGCGGGCACCGACTACGCCACCGCGCTGAGCGAACTGTTCGGGCTCGACCCGCAGGCGCCCGCCGCCGTGTCCAGTGTCGCGGCGACTGCCAAGCACGACCAGATCGACATCCACGGTGTCCGTAATGGACCGTCGCATGTGGACGACGGGCGGACGCGCGTTTCCGATGAGACTGACGGTGAAAACTGATGACACGGACCATCCGGATCGGCACCAGGGGCAGCAAGCTCGCCCTCGCCCAGACCGGCACCATCGCCAAGATGCTCGAGGATGCCGGGCAGCCGGTCGAGATCGTCAGGGTGTCCACGCCGGGGGACCGGTCGAGCGCCCCGATCGCCGAGATCGGTGTCGGCGTGTTCACCTCCGCGCTGCGTGAGGCACTGCTGGAGAAGCGGATCGACGTCGCGGTGCACTCCTACAAGGACCTGCCGACGGCACCGGAGAGCGGCATCGTGCTGGCCGCCGTCCCGCCCCGCGCCGACCCGAGGGATGCCCTGATCGCCCGCGACGGACTGACACTCGGGGAACTGCCTCCCGGTTCGGTCGTGGGAACCGGATCGCCACGCCGGATCGCGCAGCTGCGCGCGCTCGGTCTCGGCCTCGAGGTCACCCCGATTCGCGGAAACATCGATACCCGGATCGGCAAGGTCACCAGCGGCGAACTCGACGCGGTCGTGCTCGCCAGGGCCGGCCTGTCCAGGGTGGACCGGTTGCACGACATCACCGAGACGCTGGACCCGATCCAGATGCTGCCCGCGCCGGCCCAGGGTGCGCTGGCGGTGGAGACACGTGTCGATGAGGTGGACATAGAACATCTTCTTCAATCCATTGTGGATGACGAAGTGACGAGGGTCGCCGTGACCGCGGAGCGCGCCATGCTGGCCGCGCTCGAAGCCGGTTGCAGCGCACCAGTCGGCGCACTGGCCGATGTGGTGGAGGACCTCGACGAGAACGGTTCCGTTGTGGAGCGAATCTCGTTGCGTGGGGTCGCCGCCGCTGGGCTCGACGGGATCGGGGCGGGCTCCAGCCCGGTGGAGATCCTGCGTGCATCGGCCGTCGCCGAAAAGAGCGAGGCAGAGCAGCTCGGCCGGGATCTGGCCGCGGAGCTGCTTGACCTCGGAGCCGGAATGCTGTCCGGTCCGGGGCACAACTCGCGCTGAGAAGGGTTGGTGCGAGGCGTGAGGTCCGCGCGCATCCGCCAACAGTGACGAACACGCCCAGTAGAGATACGGCCGCACGTGATCGCCATGGCCGCTGATGAGGAGAAATACAAACATGACCCGCGCACGAAAGACCACGGGGCGAGTCGCCTTCGTGGGCTCGGGCCCCGGGGACGCCGGACTGCTTACTGTCCGCGCCCAGGAGTTGCTGGCCAAGGCCGACCTGGTGGTGACCGATCCGGACGTGCCGTCCGGAGTGCTGACGTTCGCAGGTCCGGAAGCCGAGGTGCGTCCCGCCGTCGGTGAACCGGGCGACGTCGCCAAGGACCTTGCCGCCGAGGCCAAGGCAGGCAGGCTGGTGCTGCGGCTGATCGCGGGCGACCCGCTGACCCAGCCCGCGGTGGTGGCCGAGGTGCAGGCCGTGTCCAAGACCAGCGCCGTCTTCGACGTGGTGCCCGGAGTGTCGCCAGGCGCGGCGGTTCCCGCCTACGCGGGTGTCGCACTCGGTGGCACGCACACCGAGGTGGACGTTCGGTCCGAAGTGGACTGGGGCGCGCTCGCGGCGACACCTGGCCCGTTGGTGCTGCACGCGACGTCCAGCCACCTCGCCGAGGCGGCGTCCGCGCTGGTGGAGAAGGGTGTTCCCGCCCAGACCGCGGTCGCGGTCACGTCCAACGGCACGATCAACACCCAGCGCACGGTCGACAGCACGCTGGCTTCGCTGTCCGCCGACGCGGGCGAGCTCGTCGGGCCGCTGGTCGTCACCATCGGCCAGGAGGCGGGCAACCGCTCGAAGCTCTCCTGGTGGGAGTCGCGCGCACTGTACGGCTGGAAGGTGCTCGTTCCGCGCACCAAGGAGCAGGCGGGCGACATGGCCGACCGGCTGCGTAGCCACGGCGCCACCTCGCACGAGGTGCCGACGATCTCCGTCGAGCCGCCGCGCAGCCCTGCGCAGATGGAGCGCTCGGTGAAGGGGCTCGTCGACGGCCGCTACCAGTGGATCGTCTTCACCTCCACCAACGCGGTGCGCGCGGTGTGGGAGAAGTTCGAGGAGTTCGGCCTGGACGCGCGCGCGTTCTCCGGTGTGAAGATCGCCTGCGTCGGCGAGGCCACCGCTGAGAAGGTGCGTTCCTTCGGCATCATCCCGGAGCTCGTGCCCTCCGGTGAGCAGTCCAGCGAGGGCCTGCTCGAGGAGTTCCCGCCCTACGACGACGTGCTCGACCCGGTGGACCGGGTGCTGCTGCCCCGCGCCGACATCGCCACGGAGACCCTCTCCGCGGGCCTGCGCGACCGGGGCTGGGAGATCGACGACGTGACGGCGTACCGCACGGTGCGTGCCGCGCCGCCACCCGCCGAGACCCGCGAGATGATCAAGACTGGCGGGTTCGACGCGGTGTGCTTCACCTCGTCGTCCACGGTCCGCAACCTCGTGGGTATCGCCGGAAAGCCGCACACCCGGACGCTCGTAGCCTGCATCGGCCCGAAGACGGCCGAGACGGCGACGGAGTTCGGCCTGCGGGTCGACGTCCAGCCGGAGACGCCGAACGTCATCGCACTGGTCGACGCGCTCGCCGAGCACGCTGCCCGCCTGCGGGCCGAGGGCGCACTGCCCCCGCCGCGCAAGGCCAAGCGCGCCCGCCGTTCCTGATCCACGGCATCAAGGGCCACCGTGGCCACCGGCGAGGCACCCCCTCCCAGTGACCACGGTGGCCCTTCCCACGTCCCCGCCCATCGCCAATGCGGCGTTTGGGACGTTGGAGTTCCCCAATGCCACATTGGGGACGTTAGATGTCCCGAATGCCACATTGGGGAACTCCAAGTTCCCGAATGCCACATTGGGGGCATCACCGCCTCCGCGGCCGCCGGAGTACCGTCGCTGACGTGTTTCCCGAGCATCGCCCGCGGCGTCTGCGGGTCACCCCAGCCATGCGGCGCCTGGTCAGCGAGACAACCCTCCGGCCGCGCCAGCTGATTCTGCCCATGTTCGTCGCAGAGGGCGCCGATTCGCCCCGGCCCATCTCCAGCATGCCGGGCGTCGTGCAGCACACCCGTGACTCGCTGCGTAAGGCCGCCGTTGAGGCGGTCGAAGCAGGCGTCGGCGGTTTGATGATCTTCGGCGTCCCCAGCACGCGCGACGCCACCGGTTCGGGGGGCTTCGACGAGCACGGCATCCTCAATGTCGCTCTGCGCGACCTGCGTGCCGAACTCGGCGACAGCACGGTGCTGATGGCCGACACCTGCCTGGACGAGTTCACCGACCACGGGCACTGCGGTGTGCTGGACGCACAGGGCCGAGTGGACAACGACGCCACCCTGCAGCGCTACGCCGAGATGGCGCTCGCGCAGGCCGAAGCGGGCGCGCACCTGCTAGGGCCGAGCGGCATGATGGACGGGCAGGTCGGCGTGATCCGCCGGGCGCTGGACGACGGCGGCTTCGTCGACACCGGCATCTTCGCCTACTCCGCCAAGTACGCCAGTGCGTTCTACGGCCCCTTCCGCGAGGCAGTGGACTCCCAGCTCAAGGGCGACCGCAAGACCTACCAGCAGGACCCGGGCAATGCCCGGGAAGCGCTGCGGGAGATCGAACTGGATGTCGCCGAGGGTGCGGACATGGTGATGGTCAAGCCCGCGCTGGCCTACCTGGACGTCGTGCGGGCTGCCGCCGAGGCGTCCCCGGTTCCGGTCGGCGCCTACAACATCTCCGGCGAGTACGCGATGGTCGAGGCGGCCGCCGAGAAGGGCTGGCTGGATCGGGAACGCACGGTCCTGGAAATGCTCACGTCGATGCGCAGGGCCGGAGCGGACATGATCCTCACCTACTGGGCCGCCGAAGCCGCCACCTGGCTCGCCGACTGACGCCGGTCACCCCCCAGCCCTCCCGCACCAGCTAGGAGTGTCTGCAAGTACGCCCAAGCAAGATCAACTCCGTCGCTAACTACCACCAAGTGAGATCGAGCCGAGTCAGCTTGGGTGTAGAAAACAGCGAAATGGATCTTGCTTGGGCGTACTTGCAGACGCGCCAACTACGGGGGTGGGGACGGCCGTCAATCGCGGGTCGGTCGACGGCGTTACCCCGGCTCCTCGCCGGTAGGGTGCTCTGCGTGACTACTCCGGACGAATCGGACGACCAGCGGCGGGCCGACGGTCTGCCGCCCGCGCCTCGGATGCCCGGGGACGCACCGAGGGTGGTGGATCCGCCCAAGCTGGTGAACGTCTCCTTCGGCCTGTGGATCGCGTCGGGTGTAGCCATGGTCCTCGGATACGTCGTGACGCTCGTCAACAAGGACGAGATCGTCGCCCAGCTGCTGGAGATCTCCGGCAACAACGAAATCAGCGAGGAGCAGCTCGCCTCCGGCACCACCAGTTTCCTCTGGGCCGCGCTGGTCGGAGCGATCGCCTTCGCCGTGATGTTCGCGCTGTTCGCCTACAAGGCGCGCGAGGGCACGCGCTCGGCTCGCACCGTGCTCACGGTGCTCGCGGTGATCACGATGCTCTTCCAGTTGCTGTTGTTCGGTCATCGCCTGTTCGGCAGCCTCTCCGCGCTGCTCGCGGCCATCGCCGTCGTGCTGCTCTACCTGCCGAGCGTCACCGGCTACTTCCCGAAGATCCCGAAGTCACTGTCATGACCACGGCAGGCGAGGAGCCGGTGCTCTACCGCGAGCCGGGCTCCGGTCTGGCTCCGCTGTTGTGGGGACCGATTTTCGCGCTCGTCGGATTCCTGTCCGAGGTGGTGCTCGGCGGCCCGACCCACCCGGTGCCCTGGACGCTGATCGGCCTCGCCCTGCTTGCCATGACCGCCCTGTGGGTCTACGCGCGGCGCCGGTTCCTCGCGGTGCGGCTGACCCCGTCGACCCTCTGGCAGGGACGGGAACCGCTGCCGGTGCGGCGCATCGTCGAGGTGGACGACGTCGGCGCGCCGGTCGGTGCCACCGTGCTCGGTGGTGGCTGGACGGTCCCCCGCAAGTACGACGAGCTTCCGCTCCGGCTCGACGACGACTCCGTCGTGGTGGCGTGGGCCAAGGACGTCGAGGCACTACGCGCTGCCCTGCACGAGACCCGGCGCACATGAGATCATGCACGGCATGACCGAGGTCGCCGCCGGACCGGCCGGCTCCCCAGCGTGGCCGGCGGAACCGCCACCGCCCAGCGAGCGGCTACACCAGCCGTGGCGCGCGTTCGTCGCGCTGTTCGAGTTGGGCCTGGCCGGCCTTTCGTTCTGGTTCGCCACGCTGTGCTGGTCGAACGTCGTCGTCCCGGTGGTCCTGCGCCTCGGCGACGGCACCGAGCTGACCTCCACCAGGTACGAGGGCGACTGGGTGGCGGGTGCGATCGCCCTGGGCGCGCTGGCCTGCCTGCTGGTGGTGGACGCCGTGCGCCAGCTGCTGCTCGCCGTGCGCGCACGCCGCAGGCCGAGCAAAAAGCACCGCAAGGACGCCACCACCGGTTGACAGTGGTGGCGAATCCGGCGCGGGAGTCCCTTGACTCTGACACCGTGTGAGGCCGTCCACTCGGAGGCGTCATGTTCACCATCGGAGATTTCGCCAGGCACGGCGGGGTTTCGGTCCGGATGCTGCGGCACTACGACGCGATCGGCCTGCTCCGCCCTGCCAGAGTCGACCAGTACAGCGGCTACCGCTACTACGGGGCAGCTCAGCTGACGCGGCTGAACCGCATCGTCGCGCTCAAGGGTCTCGGCTTCACCCTCGAGCAGGTGCGGGACATGCTCGACGAGCAGTTCAGCGTCGAGCGACTACGCGGGATGCTCACGTTGCGCCGGGCAGAGCTCGAAGCGGCACTGGCCGCCGACACGGCGCGACTGAACCAGGTCGAGGCGAGGCTCCGAACGATCGAGAGCGAGGGCAGCATGATCGCCGCCGACGTCCTACTCAAAAGCATCCCGGCCGCCACGGTGGCCGAACTGACCGGCATCGCCGCCGACTTCCGGCCCGAGGACATCGCGCCGGTCGTCCAGCCGCTGTGCGCGGAGTTGTTTCGGCGGCTGGAAGGCACGACGATCACTCCAACCGGGCCACTGACCTGCTATTACGAGAGGACGTCCGACGCGGAGGGCAAGGTCGTCGTGCACGCGGCGATCCCGGTGACCGGTGCGGTCGATGACCCCAACGGCCTGACGATCACGACCCTGCCTGCAGCCGACAAGGCGGCCGTCCTCGTGCACCGGGGGTCGATGGACGACTGCATGCCGAGCTGGCAGGCGATGGCCCGCTGGATCGAGGACAACGGGTACCGGTCGACCGGCTTTCCACGCGAGGTCTACCTGGGGTGTCCCGCCGATCCGGACGAGTGGGTCACGGAGCTGCAGGAGCCGGTCACGCCGGTGTGACCGGCGGCTCGTTTGCCCGGCAGCCCAGCTCCCGTGACGGCTGCCGGGCGGAGCTCCGCCGCGATTTGCGAGACTGGGTGTCGTGACACAGCCAGTTGATGAGTCCAAGGCATGGTTCGAGCGCGCGAGCGTCGCCACGCCCGGCGGGGTCAACTCGCCGGTGCGGGCGTTCAACTCGGTCGGCGGCACCCCGCGGTTCATGGCGGCCGGTGACGGCGCCTACCTGACCGATGTGGACGGCAACCGGTATGTCGACCTGGTTTCGTCCTGGGGGCCGATGATTCTCGGGCACGCGCACCCGCAGGTCGTCTCCGCCGCGCGGGCGGCCGCATCGGAAGGCCTCTCGTTCGGCACCCCGACCGTCGGCGAGGTGGAGCTGGCCGAGGAGATCATCGACCGGGTGGATCCCGTCGAGCAGGTCCGGCTGGTGAATTCCGGTACCGAGGCGACGATGAGCGCCATCCGGCTGGCCAGGGGATTCACCGAGCGTTCGAAGATCATCAAGTTCGCGGGCTGCTACCACGGTCATGTGGACGCGCTGCTCGCACAGGCCGGTTCCGGAGTGGCGACACTGGGCCTGCCGGCCTCGCCCGGCGTCACCGGCGCGCAGGCCGAGGACACCATCGTCCTGCCCTACAACGACATCGAGGCCGTCCGGCAGACCTTCGCGGACGCGCCGGACACGATCGCGGCGATCATCACCGAGGCCGCGGCGGGCAACATGGGTGCGGTCGCGCCGGACCCGGACTTCAATGCCGCGCTACGCGACATCGCACACGAGCACGGCGCGCTGCTGATCATGGACGAGGTGATGACCGGCTTCCGGGTCTCCCGCAGTGGCTGGTTCGGTCTCGAACGGGTCGCCGGTGACCTCTACACCTTCGGCAAGGTCATGTCCGGTGGACTGCCTGCCGCCGCGTTCGGCGGGCGCGCCGACGTCATGGCCAGGCTCGCCCCGACCGGCCCGGTCTACCAGGCGGGCACCCTCTCCGGAAATCCCGTCGCGGTCGCGGCGGGGCTGGCCACGCTGCGTGCCGCTGACGAGTCCGTGTACCGCGCGCTGGACGCCAACTCCCAGCGCCTCGGCGCCCTGCTGGGAGAGGCGCTGACCGCCGAGGGTGTCCCGCACAACGTGGCGTACGCGGGCAACCTGGTGAGTGTGTTCTTCCGCGAGGAGCCGGTGCGCAACTTCCACGACGCGGCCGCCGCCCGTACCGACTGCTTCCCGCCGTTCTTCCACGCCCTGCTCGAACGTGGGGTGTACGCCCCGCCGAGCGCCTTCGAGGCGTGGTTCGTCAACGCCGCCATGGACGACGACGCGTTCGAGGCCATCGAGGCCGCGCTGCCGTTCGCGGCTCGCGCCGCGGCGCAGGTCGTGCAGGCATGACAACGACCATCGTGCACGTGCTGCGCCACGGCGAGGTGCACAACCCGGACGGGATCCTCTACGGGCGGCTCGCCGGTTTCGGCCTCTCGGAGACCGGACGCAAACAGGCAGTGTCCGTAGCGGAGGCGCTGTCCGGGCACCAGCTGGTGCACGTCGTGGCGTCCCCGTTGCAGCGGGCGCAGGAAACCGCGGCCCCGATCGCCGCCGCCCATCGGCTCGACGTCGACACCGACGACCGGCTGATCGAGGCGGACAACCAGTTCGAAGGCCTTCGAGTCTCGGTGGGTGACGGTGTGCTGCGTCAGCCGAAGCACTGGTCGAAGTTGTGCAACCCGATGAAGCCCTCGTGGGGTGAGCCCTACGCCGAGATCGCGCAACGGATGCTCGGGGCCGTGCACGCGGCCCGCGCGAAGGCCGAGGGGCACGAGGCGCTCTGCGTTTCGCACCAGCTCCCGGTCTGGACGCTGCGCCGGTATCTGGAGGGGCGTCCGCTGTGGCACGACCCCCGCAGGCGGCAGTGCTCACTGGCGTCGCTGACCAGTTTGGTCTTCGAGGGTGAAACGCTGGCCGACATCGTCTACAGCGAACCCGCGGGAGCCAGCGACCCGACTAAGACCGGTGCCTGACATGAATACGAGAAGAGCGCGAAAGGCCGGCGCGGCACTGTGTGTGGCGGTGCTGGTACTGGCGGGATGCACGTCGGGAGACGACGCCGTGTCCCAGGGCAGCACGTTCGAGTTCGTCTCACCCGGCGGCAAGGTCGACATCTTCTACGACGATCCGGACCGGCAGTCGCTGGAAATCACCGGTGAGGACCTGTTCAACGAGGGCCAACAGCTCTCCACGGCGGACTTCCCCGATGACGTGATCGTGATCAACCTGTGGGGCCAGTGGTGTAACCCCTGCCGGGCCGAGGCGCCGGAGTTGCAGAAGGTCTACGAACAGACCAAGGACGACGGCGTGATGGTTCTGGGGATCGACCTGCGGGACCCGAACCGGCAGGCCCCGATCGACTTCATGCGCGACCGGGACCTGACCTATCCGTCCATCTACGACCCATCAGGGCGGACCCTGCTACAGCTGTCCGGATACCCGCGCAACATCGTGCCTTCGACGATCGTGCTGGACCGCCAGCACCGGGTGGCCGCGGTTTTCCTGCGCACGCTGCTGGCGAGCGACCTGCTGCCGGTGGTCGAGCGCCTCGCCGCCGAGCGCCCCCCAGCCGCGGCGGCGGCGGCGCCCCCGAGCCGCTGAGCGGTGCCGCGTCGGGAGTTCCCCAATGTGGCATTCGGGACATCTAACGTCCCCAATGTGGCATTCGGGACATCTAACGTCCCCAATGTGGCATTGGGGAACTCCAACTGCCCAAACGCCGCATTGGCGGCTGTGACCGGGCTCCTGCTCGTGGCCACCCGCAGCGCCTCACGTCGTTCACACTCCTTACCCTGATCGTGTGGATCCCGTGACCGAGCTGGCGACCTCAGGGCCGCTGTTGCTCGCGGCCGGGGTGGCGCTGCTCGCCGGGACGATCTCCTTCGCTTCACCGTGCGTGGTGCCGCTCGTGCCGGGCTACCTCGCCTACCTCGCCGCGCTGGTCGGCGCGGACGCGCCTGCCGTTAGCGAGGACGAGGAGCGCAAACGGGGCAGGTACGCCGTGGTCGGCGCTACCGGGTTGTTCGTGCTCGGCTTCACCGTCGTCTTTGTCGCAGGGGTCGGCACCCTCGTCTGGCTCGCCGACGCCCTGCTGGTGAACCAGGACGTGCTGCAACGCGTCGGCGGGGTGCTGACGATCGCGATGGCACTGGTGTTCCTCGGCCGCTTCCGGTTCATGCAGCGCGAGGTACGCGGGCATCACGTGCCGCGCGGCGGACTGTGGGGCGCCCCCGTGCTCGGGGCAGTGTTCGGCCTCGGCTGGACGCCCTGCATCGGGCCGACGTTGTCCGGTGTCCTCGCGATCGCGAGCGCCAGCGGAAGCAGCGGCGCACGCGGCTTCCTGCTCGTACTCGTCTACTGCCTCGGGCTGGGACTTCCCTTCCTGCTCATCGCCCTCGGTGCCCGCTGGGCCGTGCGCGCCACCGACTGGCTACGCCGCAACGGCAGGCGCGTCCAGCTCGCCGGCGGCGGTCTGCTGTTGCTGGTCGGAATCATGCTCGTCACTGGATTGTGGGGCGACCTGGTGGCGTGGATGCGCGACGCTTTCATCGCTGACACGGAGCTGCCGCTGTGACAACCACCGAAGCCCCGCCCGCACAGCCGCGCAGGCCCTACCGGCAGACGCCGATACGTCGTGCGCTCGCCTTCGTCCGAAACACCTGGCGCGGGCTCATCTCGATGCGCACAGCGCTGATCCTGCTGTTCCTGCTCGCGCTGGCCGCGCTGCCCGGCGCACTGCTGCCGCAGCGGTCGCTGAACCCACCGAAGACCGAGGAGTACATCGCCGCCTACGGCTGGTGGGGTGAACTGCTGGACCGGCTGCAGTTCTTCGACGTCTACAGCAGCGTCTGGTTCTCCGCGATCTACCTGCTGCTGATGGTGTCGCTCGTCGGCTGCCTCGCGCCGCGCAGCCGGGACTACGTCCGGTCGATGCGGGCGAAGCCGGTACTGACCCCGCGCAACCTGAGCCGGATGCCGCATCACCAACGCGCCGAGGTGGCAGCCGAGCCCGCCGAGGTGCTCGCGGCCACCAGCACCCGGCTACGCGGCTGGCGGGTGGCGGAGCGCGAGGAGCCCGACGGCGCGCGCAGCATCAGCGCCGAACGCGGCTACCTGCGCGAGACCGGCAATCTGGTGTTCCACTTCGCCATGCTCGGGCTGATCGTCGCGTTCGCACTGGGCAAGATGGTCTCCTACGAGGGTCAGGTCATCGTGCAGGCGGACGGACAACCGTTCTGCAACTCCGGCATCCTCAACTACGACTCGTTCAACCCCGGTCTTCAGGTGGACGGCACCCAGTTGAACCCCTTCTGCCTGCGGGTCAACAGCTTCACCGCCGAGTACACCGAGGCCAACCAGCCAGAGCACTACGAGGCCGACCTCGAGTACCAGTCCGGGAAGGACCTGCAGACCGGCACCTGGCGGCCGTACACCCTGGAGGTCAACGAACCGCTGCGTACCGCGGGGGATCGGGTCTACCTGCTCGGTCACGGGTTCTCCCCGACCTTCACCGTCACCTTCCCCGACGGCAGTGTGCGGACCCAGACGATCCAGTGGCGCCCGATGAACCAGACCACCCTGCTGTCCGAGGGGGCGACCAAGTTCGACCCGCCCGGCGTGACCGACCCCGTGCAGCGCCGCGAGCAGCAGTTGGCGATCACCGGGCTGTTCGCCCCGACCTCGCTGTTGCACGGCAATGTGCTCAGTTCGGCCGGCCCCCAGCTCGACGATCCCGCCGTCGCGGTGGACGTGATGAAGGGCGATCTCGGCCTCGACTCCGGAAAGGCACAGTCGATCTTCGAGATCGACCAGGGCATGGTGGACCAGGGCAGACTGGAACGGGTGGCCAGGGAGAACCTGGAGCTCGGTGAGCGGATCACCCTCGACGACGGCACGACCGTCAGCTTCGACGGGGTGCAGCGGTGGGTCTCGCTGCAGGTCTCGCACGACCCCACCCAGCTCTGGGTGCTCGGGTTCGCCGTCGCGATGCTGCTGGGCCTCGCCGGTTCCCTGCTGGTCAAGCGCCGCAGGCTGTGGGTGCGCGTGACCCCTGCGGTGGGTGCGGACGGTCAGCGACTTACCGTTGTGGACATCGGCGGTCTGGCCAGGACTGACCAGGCCGGGTACGGCGAAGAGTTCAACCGGATCGCAGCCGGACTGCTGCGCGAGACAAGGAAACACTGATGCCGGTCAACGAGACACTGTCGCAGTACAGCGACTGGTCCTACACCACCGCGGTCGTCGTGTACGTGGTCGCGATGATCTTCTTCCTGGTCGAGCAGTCGTTCGGACATAAGGGTGCGCAGGCTGCCCAGCGGACCCGGGAGCGTGCCGCCGAACTCGTCGGAGCGGGCGGACCGTCCAGCACTGTCGAGCCTCCTGCCGAGCACACCGGGACGACCTCCGCCAGGCCCGAACGCAACCGCGCCGAGCGGTTCGGCCGAATGGGTGTCGCCTTGACCGTGCTGGCGGTCTTGCTCCACCTGAGCGCGCTGGTGCTGCGCGGTCTGTCGGCCGGCCGTGTGCCGTGGGGCAATATGTACGAGTACACGATGGCGATCTGCCTGGTCGCGGTCGTCACCTGGCTCGTCGTGCTACGCCGGTCGCCGCTGCGGCATCTATCGGCGTTCGTGCTGTTGCCGGTCGTGATTCTGATGTTCATCGGCGGCACGATGCTCTACAGCGAATCCGCTCCAGTGCAGCCCGCCCTGCAGTCGTACTGGTTGGTCATCCACGTTTCGGCCGCTGCCGCGTCCTCCGGGGTGTTCCTCGTGCCCGGTGTGGCGAGCCTGCTTTACCTGGTTCGGTCACGGCACGAGAAGAACCCGCAGAAGTTCGCGCGGTTCGGTGCCCGGTTGCCCGCGCTCGACGTGCTCGACCGGGTCGCATACCGCACGACGGTCTTCGCGTTCCCGGTGTTCACCTTCGGTGTCCTGTGTGGTGCCGTGTGGGCGGAGGCCGCGTGGGGCCGGTTCTGGGGCTGGGACCCCAAGGAGACCGTCGCCTTCATCGCCTGGGTGGTCTACGCCGCCTACCTGCACTCGCGGGCGACGGCGGGCTGGCGGGGCAACCGCGCCGCCGTGATCAACGTGATCGGCTTCGCGATGACCGTCTTCAACCTGTTCTTCATCAACCTCGTCACGACGGGATTGCATTCCTACGCCGGGGTGGGGTAACGCACCTGCGTTCGACCCCCGGCCTTCCTGCGACTACCGTCGCTACTGACAGGGCGTCTGGAGTGCGGATTCCGAGGTCACAGTGATTCCTGGAACTCGGCCGACGAAGTCCCGCTATCGAGGCGGCAGGGCGTCACGCGGCAGAACTGGACAGTGCCTGGGTGCCAGAGCCCTGGGGATTCGATCGCGGACCCGAGTTCTCAGACAGGCCCTGATGGCGCCGGGGCGTGCGCGTCCTGCGACAAGCACAGGAGGAATGCAGAGCGGTGACCGGACCCAACGACGAGCCGGCTGACGGCTATACCGGGGACCAGGAAGGGCTGGCCGCCGAGACGCCCACGCAGTGGCACAACCCGCAGACGGATCAGGCCGAGGGTGCCGCGGCGTTCTCTGAGGAGAGCACCGACTCGACTCCGCACCCCGCCGCACCGAACTCCTCGGCTCCGGGTCAGCACCAGGCGCCGGCAAACCCGAGCACCTCGGGGCCGTACCAGGTGCCACCACCTTCTTCCGACCCAGCGCAGCCCACCTACTACACCGAGGCCACCCCCTCCGGTCCGCAGCAGCAGCCCGTCTATCACCACGGCTACGACCCGAACCTGCCTCCGCTGCACCCACCGCAGTACCAGCAGCAGCCGCCGAACCCGGGTCAGTACCCCGGCCCGCCACCGCCCCTGCCGGGACAGCAACAGGGCGGCAGGCACGCCCTGGCCGGGGGCAGCGACCTGACCTCCGCGCACCTGGTCAAGCGGATGAAGCGGCGGCCGCAGACGGGCTGGCGCAAGGCCCTCTTCGTCGGTACGGGTGGGCTGATCAATCCTGGTGAGAGTCCAGCGGACCGGCGCAAGCGGGAGCTGATCTCACGCGTCAACCAGCCGCTGCGTGGGTGCTACAAGATCGCCATGCTCAGCCTCAAGGGCGGGGTGGGCAAGACGACCACCACGACCACACTCGGCTCCACCTTCGCTTCGCTGCGGGGGGACCGGGTGGTGGCTGTCGACGCCAACCCCGACCGGGGGACGCTGTCACAGAAGATCCCGATCGAGACCACGGCCACCGTGCGGCACCTGCTGCGGGACGCGGACAAGATCACTCGATACAGCGACGTCCGCTCCTACACCTCGCAGGGCGCGAGCAGGCTGGAGATCCTCGCCAGCGAACAGGACCCCGCGGTGTCGGAAGCGTTCTCCGAGGACGACTACCGGCGCACGGTCAACCTGCTGGAGCACTTCTACAACATCGTGCTCACCGACTGCGGGACCGGCCTGATGCACTCAGCGATGAAGGGCGTGCTCGACGTCGCCGACGCGCTCGTGATCGTGTCTTCGGGTTCCGTCGACGGCGCCCGCAGCGCCTCTGCGACCCTCGACTGGCTCGACGCGCATGGTTACGGCGACCTGGTGAAACGCTCCGTCGCGGTGATCAACTCGGTGCGGCCGAAGGGTGGCTCCGTCGATCTCGAGAAGCTGTCCGCACACTTCGGCGCCCGGACGCGGGGAGTGTGCAAGATTCCGTTTGATCCGCACCTGGAAGAGGGCGCGGAGATCGAACTGGACCGCCTGGACACCGGCACGAGACTGGCGCTGCTGGACCTGGCGGCGACGGTGGCCGACGGATTCCCGAACGACCGCACCGTCCGCTGACGAAGATCGGCAGGGCACCAGACCCTGCCGATCTCACTACTTCTCGTCTTCGCGCCGCCGCTTACGCTGTTCCTCCGCGAGTTTGCGGAGGAAATCCGGGTCGTCGTCGGGTGCGGTCGGCGCCTGCCGTGTCGGCACGCCGACGCGCTCGGAGCCGAACGACCGCCACAACAGTACGGCGATGGTCAGTGCGCCGATCACCGCGAGCAGGTAAACCATGCCCGCTCCTTCCGTCGTGGAATGCGTGCCTGTCACTTCCGAGGTTAACCCTTTTGTCAGGATATGGGGGCACAGGCCTGCCACGATTGTCTTGGGCGCGCTTCGCGGCGCCTCACGGGCACGCGAGTGAGCGCGGTTTTGGCGTTACAACCGTGGCGTTGGCTCACTCGCTGTGTTGGCCCGGCGCGCTCCGCGGCGCCTCACAGTGACGCGAGTGAGCGCAGCTTTTGCATTACAACCGTGGTGTTGGCTCACTCGCTGTGTTGGCCCGGCGCGCTCCGCGGCGCCTCACAGTGACGCGAGTGAGCACAGCTTTTGCGTTACAACCGTGGCGTTGGCTCACTCGCTGTGTTGGCCCGGCGCGCTCCGCGGCGCCTCACAGTGACGCGAGTGAGCGCAGCTTTTGCATTACAACCGTGGTGTTGGCTCACTCGCGTCCGTGGTCAGTTCGGCCAGGAGTTCGTTCACCTCGGCCTCGCGGAATCGGCGATGTCCGCCCGGGGTGCGGATCGAACCGATCCGGCCCGCGGTGGCCCAGCGGGTCACGGTCTTCGGGTCCACTCGGAACAACGCTGCGACCTCACCCGGTGTGAGCAGCCGTCCTCCCATGGTCGCGGTCATTTTCCGCCTCCTTCACGCGCTGCCTGTTAGACCTGCGGTGGGCTTCGGCCGTTCGGCCGAAGGACCCGGTCTTCCAACAAGGGCAATCGTTGCATCTCACCCGTCGGGTACTCGAACGGTTGTCGGACAGTAAAGAGGTAGTAATGGGACAAATCGCCCCAGCGTTGGCGCGTACTGCCCACCGCCTGGCCGATGGTTAGAGTGGGCTGGTGGATCAGCTGGACCGCAAGATCATCGCCGAGCTGCGGCTGAACGGCAGGGCCACCTACGCGGAGCTCGGCCGCACGGTGGGGCTGTCACCGTCCTCGGTGCACGAGCGGGTCGGCAAGCTAGAGGCCGCCGGGGTCATCACCGGTTACCACGCGGTGGTCGATCCGGGCACCGTCGGCCTCGGCGTCACCGCGCTGGTCGGTATCCAGCCCACCGACACCGCTACCGACGACGATGTGGCCGAGGCGCTCGGCCAGCTCGCCGAGGTGGAGAGCTGCTATGCCGTGGCAGGTGACGAAGCCTTCGTGGTCAAGGTCCGCGTTGCCACCGTGGACGAGCTGGAGCGCACTCTCGGCAGGCTTCGCCGGATCGGTGGTGTCGCACGCACCCACACCACCGTCGTCCTGTCCACGCGCTTCGAGGGCCGTCCCAACAATGCCGTTCTCACCGAGCGCGTAGCCTCTGCAGACCGTGAGTGAATCCCCCGACGAGCAGCGAAACACCCCCGGCCACCTCGCCCGCGACCTCACGCTGTACATCCTCGCCCGCTTCGTGCTGATCGCGGTTGTCGCCGGGATCCTCGTGCTGTTCGACGTTCCACTGCTGGTCGCGCTGGCCGTGGGGACAGTCGTCGGCCTACCGCTGGGCCTGCTCACGTTCCGCGGTCTCAACGCCCGCGTGACCGCTGGGCTCGCCGCCCGCAACAAGCATCGCGCCCGGCAACGCGCCAAGCTGCGGGCAGAGTTGCGTGGCGAAGACGTGCCGAAGGAACCGGAGGACGATACGTCCGAGCAGCCGACCGAGGACCGGGAGCAGGAGAAGTGAGCCAGCCGGGCAGGGCATGGGTCCGGGAGGCCGTGCGGATCATCGAGGCCGACGCGAACCGCAGTGCGGACACGCACCTGCATGTCTTCCCGCTGCCCGCGGACTGGGGCATCGATCTTTACCTCAAGGACGAGTCGGTACACCCAACCGGATCGCTGAAGCACCGGCTGGCCCGTTCGCTGCTGCTCTACGGCCTGGTGAACGGCCATATCGGCCCGGACACCGTGCTCATCGAGGCCTCCAGCGGATCCACCGCGGTGTCGGAGGCGTATTTCGCGCGGATGCTCGGCCTCGACTTCGTCACCGTCGTGCCGCGAAAGACCAGCCAGGAGAAGGTCGCGCTCATCGAGTTCTACGGCGGCCGCTGTCACTTCGTGGACACCCCACCGGAGATGTACACCGAGGCCGAGCGCCTCGCCGCCGAATGCAACGGGCACTACCTGGACCAGTTCACCTATGCCGAGCGCGCCACCGACTGGCGGGGAAACAACAACATCGCGGAGTCGGTGTTCGCGCAGCTGCGCTCCGAGCGACACCCGGTACCGTCCTGGATCGTGGTGGGGGCCGGAACCGGCGGTACCAGCGCGACCTTCGGGCGCTACGTCCGTTACCGCAGGCACACCACCAAGATCGCGGTCGTCGACCCGGAGAACTCCTCGTTCTTCGGGGCCTGGCAGACCGGTGCGCTGGACTACTCCACCGGAATGCCGTCCCGGATCGAGGGGATCGGGCGGCCGAGGGTGGAGCCGTCATTCGTGCCAGGTGTGATCGACGAGATGTTCCAGATCCCCGACGCCGCGTCCATGGCCGCCATCCGGCTGCTGCGCGAACGCACCGGGCACTGGGCGGGCGGGTCGACCGGGACGAACCTGTGCGGCGCGTTCCAGCTGATCGCCCGGATGCTGGCGATGGGCCAGACCGGCAGTGTGGTCACGCTGTTGTGCGACGGCGGTGACCGCTACGCCCACACCTACTACGACGACGACTGGCTGGCCGAGCAGGACCTCGACCCGGCGCCGTACCGGGAGTCGATGGAGCGCTTCCTGGCTACCGGCACCTGGTCCGGCCAGTACTAGCGAGGCCCAGAAACCGCACTTTCCCGGGAAAGTGCGAGGTCGGAAAACTCCAGCCGCAGGTCGTGGGCGTGCTCGTCGGCACTTTCCCGGGAAAGTGCTACGCCGCTAGCACCAGTCCCAGTGCCGTGAGTACCGACCAGACCAGCATCGCCATACCGGTGTCCCGCAGGGCCGGAATGAGGCCCGGACCGGTGGCCCCGCCCGTCACGGCCCGCACCGGCTTGAGCAGGGGGGCCGCGGCGAGCACGGCCAGCAGCGCCAACGGGAAGGCCGGGGCGAGCGCGAGGGTGATCAGGAACGGCACCAGCGCCAGCCCGAGGTACAGCCTGCGGGTCCCCGCGTCACCGAGGCGAACCGCCAATGTCCGCTTGCCGGCGGTCACGTCGGTGGGAATGTCGCGCAGGTTGTTGGCCGTGAGCACCGCCGTGGAGAAGCAGCCCACGGCGACGGCGCAGCCCAGCGCGGCCCAGCTCACCGTGCCTGCCTGGACGTACACCGTGCCGAGCACCGCGGCGAGGCCGAAGAAGACGAAGACAGCGACCTCGCCGAGGCCGGCGTAGCCGTACGGCCGCCTGCCGCCGGTGTAGAACCAGGCTCCCGCGAGGCAGGCCGCCCCGCCCGCGAGCAGCCACCAGCGTCCGGTCGCGGCGACGAGGGCCAGGCCGAGGACGCCCGCGACGCCCAGCGAAGCCAGTGCGGCCGTCAGCACGGCACGGGGCCTCGCGGCCCCCGAGCCGACGAGTCGCAGCGGGCCCACCCGGTCGGCGTCGGTTCCCCGGATGCCGTCGGAGTAGTCGTTGGCGAAGTTCACGCCGATGATCAGGGAAAGCGCCACCAGTAGCGCGAGCAGCGACTGCCACCAGGAGAACGCATCCAGTTGCGCCGCGACACCCGCGCCTGCCAGCACGGGTGCCACCGCGTTCGGCAGGGTCCGTGGCCGGGCACCCTCGATCCATTCCGTCACCGTCGCCATGGCGATCATTCTTCCCATGGCGGCCGTAGGTACCGGCCGCGGCCTCCCGTGATCAGCAGGCGCCGGGTGCGGAGCCGATCCTGACGTAGGCGCGGGCGACGTACTTGCCGCTCGCCAGGCGATACCAGAGATTCGAGGTGCCCTGCGTTCCCGTGACACTGGCGCCGGTCACCTGGCACTCGATCCGCACCTGGGCGTGCCTCGCCGCCAAACCCACCTGCGAGGCGGACCCCTGCGGCCCGGAGCGGACGTTCAACGGCGTGCTCTCGGTCGCGATCGTGCCCCACGGGCCGGAACCGGTCCATTCGTAAGTCACGTTGACCCAGGCGTTGTCGGCGAGTTTCAGCCCGTCCCAGAACGTGCCGTCGGCGAGGTCGATGCCCGCCGGGTTGGCGACCCTGCGGCCGAACTGGTCCTTGCCGCCGTTGTAGCCGTCCTGGTACGCGGCCTGTGCCTGTGGCTTGCCCTGCGGCAGGTCGGTCCACATCTCGCGGTCGGCGTTCCAGTAGTCGTCCTTGGTGTTCCAAGGTCCGACGTCCCACACCGGGGCCCACTCGCAGCGCGCGTTGTCCGAGGTGCAGACCTGCACGGTGTAGTTGCCGCTGCCCTTGTTCGCGAGGCCCCTGCGGGAGGGCAGCGCGACGAAGTGGTCCCGGCTGACGATCACGTGCCCGTTCGCGGTGGTGCCCCCGACGAGTCCCTCGCGGGTGGCGAAGACCCGGTAGGTGGAGGCGGCCGCCTGTACCGACCGGGTCGCGACGGTGTTCCCGGTGTTCCCGGCGTTCCATGCCGTCAGGTCGATCCGGTCGACGTCGGCTCCCTGAGTGCCTTCCGGTGTGATCAGCACGAGTCGCGTCTGCACCGAGGTCGTGGCCTCCGGCAGCACCGCCGCTGCCTCCGGGGTGATCTCGGTCCACTCGCTCCACATGCCGTCGGCCCGCAGGCCGCGGACATCCACCGCGGCTTGTGCCTCGTCCGGGATCGTCGCGTCCAGTTCGGCCACGACGGTGTTCACTGGCGACTCGAGTCGTTCGGCCGGAAACTCCTCGATCGAGGTGAGCTCGCTTCGCTCGGCACTCGCATAGGTGCCCGCGGCCGTGCCGTCGTACTGGGGCTCGGCCGGATTGACGAACCAGGTCAGGGTGCCGCTGGCCGGTACGGGTGGCCCCGCCGAGGCCGGTGCGGCGAGCGCGGTGGCGGCGATCGCCACTCCTGCGAAGGCCGCCGCCACGGAAGTCCACCGTGGACGGCGTCTCGTTCCGGTTCTCGTCGGCGTCATCGGGCATCTCCTCCGGCGGGCCACGGAGCGACCTCCCGCAGGTCGCTACAGGGCCGCACCCCGCCTGGCTAGGGAGAGCCAAAACCGATCGTGGTGATCTGTCAACCAACCGTGTGAAAGCGAGTGAAAATTACCGACTATCGTCGCCCAGCAGAGTGTCCAGCTCGGCAAGTGGGCGTGCCGCGTTGCTGCACCCGGGGGACGCTCGCGCGGGGGAGTCACCCAGCGAGACGGCCTCGCACCGCCTCGCGGTCGACCTTGCCGGGGCCACGCAGCGGAAGTTCCGCGTTGAACTCCAGCCGCTTCGGCACAGCGGCGCGCCCGAGTTCTGCCCGCACTCCGGCCAGCAGCCGGGAGTGCAGCTCCTCTCCGCCGGACGAGCTCCCGGTGGGCACGACGACCGCGGCGACGGATTCGCCCCACTCGGGATCGGGCAGGCCGACCACGCAGGCCATGGCCACCCCAGGGTCTGCCGTCAGTACGCGTTCGACGGCCGCCGCCGCGATCTTGACGCCGCCAGTGTTGATCACGTCGTCGGCGCGGCCCAGGATCTCCAGCCTGCCGTCGTCGTGCAGCCGTCCGAGGTCGCTGGTGCGGAACCAGCCTCCGGTGAAGGTCGTCGCCGTGAGGTCGGGCCGCAGCCGGTAGCCGTGCGCGAGCATCGGTCCCGCCAGCTCCACGCGGCCTCCGGTGTCGAGACGCACGCGCACCCCGGTCAGCGGAACCCCGTCGTACACACAGCCGCTGGCGGTCTCGCTCATGCCGTAGGCACTGATGACGCTGATCCCCGCCCAAAGGGCAGCCGACCGCAACCGGTCGTCCAGCGCGGCTCCACCGAGGACGATCGCGTCGAACCCGGCGGCCGCACTGACCGCGTCCTCGCCCGCGGAAAGCAGCCGGGCGAGCTGGGTCGGTACGAGCGCGGTGTAGTGCGGTCCGGGCAGGCGCTGGTGTGCCCTCGCGGCTTCGGCGAAGGCGCTGGGATCGAAACCCGACGACGTGTCGAGGACGGTGGGTTCGTGCCCGGCGAGCATCCCGCGCACGAGCACCTGCAGGCCGCCCACGTAGTGCGCGGGGGTGGCGAGCAACCACCGCCCGGGCCCGCCAAGGCGGTCGATGGTGGCCGTGGCGGATGCGGTGAGCGCGGCGGCGGAGAGCAGGACACCCTTCGGTGCGCCGGTCGAACCGGAGGTCGGCACGATCACCGCGGTGGACGGCTCCACCGGCGTGCCGGGTTCCATCGCATCCCTGACCGCACCGGCACCAGGGGAACGTGAGTCAAGCGGCAGGACCGCGGGGCCGCCGTCGAGAGCGGTTTCCAACGCGCTCATCAGCTCACGTACGGACTCCGGCCCGCTGTCGGTCCACACCTCGTGCACCCTGCCTCCTCTCTCACCCACGTATCGCACTTTCCCGGGAAAGTGCGATACGTGCACGCGCAACTACCGCGCTTTCCCGGGAAAGCGCGCGTCGAAGGTGCCCCCGGCCTTGGGAACCCTCGCACTTTCCCGGGAAAGCGTGATGACTGTCAGTAGTAGTAGGGGTGCGGGGACCAGTCTGGGTCTCGTTTGGCGAGGAAGGCGTCCCGGCCCTCGACGGCCTCGTCCTGCATGTACGCCAGCCGGGTGGTTTCCCCGGCGAACAACTGCTGCCCGACGAGCCCGTCGTCGATCAGGTTGAACGCGTACTTCAGCATCCGCTGGGCGGTCGGCGACTTGCCGTTGATCTCCCAGGCCCAGCGCAGTGCCTCGGCCTCGAGCTCGGCGTGCGGGACGGCCGCGTTCACCGCGCCCATCGCCTTCGCCTCCTCCGCGCTGTACTCGCGGCCGAGGAAGAAGATCTCCCGCGCCACCTTCTGCCCGACCTGCCTGGCCAGGTAGGCCGAGCCATAACCGCCGTCGAACGAGCCGACGTCGGCATCGGTCTGCTTGAACTTGCCGTGCTCGGCCGAGGCCAGTGTCAGATCACATACGACGTGCAGGGAGTGACCGCCGCCTGCCGCCCAGCCGGGGACCACCGCGATCACCACCTTCGGCATGAACCTGATCAGCCGCTGGACCTCGAGAATGTGCAGCCGGCCTGCGCGAGCGGGGTCCACAGTGTCGGAGGTCTCCCCGTCCGCGTACTGATAGCCGGAGCGACCGCGAATACGCTGGTCACCACCAGAACAAAAAGCCCAGCCGCCGTCCCGTGGCGATGGGCCGTTACCGGTGAGCAGGACGCAGCCGACGTCCGAGCTCATCCGGGCATGGTCAAGCGCCCGGTACAGCTCGTCCACGGTGTGCGGACGGAACGCATTACGCACCTCGGGACGGTCGAACGCGATCCGTACCACGCGTTTGCCGGACCGGTTTTCGGTCGAACGGTGGTAGGTGATGTCGGTGAAGTCGAAACCTTCGATTTCGCTCCATTGGGCGGGGTCGAACAGCTCGGAAATCTGGACGTCATCCACGTTTGGGAGAATAGGTCTTGTGACGACGACCAGTACGACGACATCAGGGGTCCGCTGGTGAATCCGTCAACCGCGCAGGCCAGGGTCATCGTCGACGAACTCGTCCGCAACACCGTGTCCCACGTGGTGCTCTGTCCCGGCTCCCGCAACGCCGCGCTCTCGCTGGCGCTCTACGAGGCCGCCTCGGCCGGGAAACTGCGCCTGCACGTGCGCATCGACGAGCGCGGCGCGGCCTTCCTCGCCCTCGGTATCGCCGCCCGCACCGGGCGCCCCGTCGCCGTGATGTGCACCTCGGGCACGGCCGCGGCCAACTTCCACCCGGCCGTGCTGGAGGCCGACCGCGCCGGTGTCCCGCTGATCGTGCTCACCGCCGACCGGCCGCCGGAGCTGCGGGCCGCGGGCGCGAATCAGGTCATCGACCAGCACCAGCTCTACGGCGGTGCCGTGCGCTACTTCGACGAGCTGGCGGTCGCTGAGGGCAGGGCGGGGCAGAACTCGTACTGGCGCAGCCAGATCTGCCGGGCCTGGAACGCTGCCTACGGGGAATGGCGCTGCGGGCCCGTGCACCTCAACGTGCCGTTCCGGGAACCGCTGGTGCCCGAAACCGGCCCCGGCGCCGACGAGTGGTTCGAGTCGCTGGAGGGCCGCGCGGGTGGTGCGCGGTGGACCGAACTGCCCGACTTCGGCGCGCTGCCGGCTTTCGTCGTGCCCTCGGCCCGGCACGGGCTGGTCATCGCCTGCGACGCGGGTGTGCGGGCGGCCAGCGAATGGGCCGAGCAGCACGGCTGGCCCGTGGTCTCGGAGACCGGCGGTCTCGGCCTCGGCGGCGCGACCGCCATGGGCTCGGGCGCCTGGCTGCTCGGTGTCGAGGAGTTCATCTCCGAGCACAAGCCCGAGCAGGTGCTGTGCATCGGCCGCCCGACGGTGTTTCGCCAGGTCCAGGGCTTGTTGTCCGATCCGGACGTCGAGGTCCTGCTCGTCCGGCCCGACTCGGACTGGCCCGCGCCCGCGCACAATGTGCGGCAGGTCGGGCAGTGGTTCGACGAGCCGACCAAACCCGCCGACCCCGACTGGCTGGCCAGCTGGCAACGCGCGGACGCCGCCGCGGGCGCGGCCGTGCGCCACGCACTCGCCGAGGAGCCGTGGCCGAGCGGGCTGGCACTGGCAGCCGAACTTGTCGACGCCCTGCCCGAGGACTCACTGCTGGTCGTCGGCTCGTCCAACCCGACCCGGGACGTCGCACTCGCCGCAGGCATCCGGCCGGACGTGCTGGTGCACCGCAACCGGGGCGTCGCGGGCATCGACGGGACCGTGTCCACCGCCATCGGCGCCGCCACCGTGCACCGCGGCCACTCCTACGCGCTGATCGGCGACCTGACCTTCCTGCACGACGCCAACGGCCTGCTCACCGGCTCGGCCGAGCAACGCCCCGACCTCACGATCGTGGTACTCAACGACGACGGTGGCGGCATCTTCTCGCTGCTGGAGCAGGGCGCGCCGGAGCACGGCGCGAGCTTCGAGCGGGTGTTCGGCACGCCGCACGGCGCCGACCTCGGCGCACTGTGCGCGGCCTATCGGGTGCCGCACAGTGTGGCGGCCACCCGGACCGAACTGCGCGCCGCGCTGCGCCCGGAGCCCGGCCTGCGTGTCGTTGAGGTGCGGGTCGACCGGTCCAGGCACCGCGATTTGCACGCCCGCGTCCGGGCGGCAGTGGCCAGGGACGTCGGCACCAGGCGGTAGGTCCCGGCCAAGCGCCGCCTAGACCCCAGCGAACGCGCGTAGCGTCACACCGGCATCGAGCAGTGCGGCGCGGACCGCATGGGCGATCTCCACCGCACCTGGGGTGTCCCCGTGCACGCAGATCGAGCGCGCCGACACCGCGACGTCGGTGTCCCCGGTGCTGCGCACCGTCGCCTCGGTGGCCAGCCGGACGCAGCGGGCCGCGATGGCCTCGACGTCGTGCAGAACGGCACCGGGCTCGCGGCGGGAGACCAGCCTGCCCTCCGGGGTGTAGGCCCGGTCGGCGAAGGCCTCTGGCACACCCCGCGCCCCGGCCGCCGTGAGCAGACGCGATCCGGGCAGCCCGAGGATCGGCAGGTCCGGTGCGTACCGCGTGACGCCCTCGACCACCGCGGCGGCCTGCGCCTCGTCGGTCACGGCGGTGTTGTAGAGCGCGCCGTGCGGCTTGACGTAGGCCACCCTGGTGCCTGCCGCTCTGGCGAAGCCGTCCAGCGCGCCGATCTGGTAGATCACCTCGTCGGCGAGTTGGGCAGGGTCGACGTCGATGTACCTACGGCCGAATCCGGCGAGGTCGCGGTAGGAGACCTGCGCTCCGATCACCACTCCTGAGGCGGCGGCACGCGCACAGGTGGCGCGCATGATCGACGGATCTCCGGCATGGAAGCCGCAGGCGACATTCGCGCTGGTCACCACGCCGAGCAGAGCCTCGTCGTCGCCGAGGGTCCACACCCCGAATCCCTCGCCGAGATCGCAGTTCAGGTCGATCACCGGTGTATGAGCCAAGAACCATCCTTCGGCCGTGTTCCGGCGGTCGAAACGCCGGATACGTTCGTCGGGCTTGTACTACTGGGAGGCTATACATGCGCGTTCGAACTCGCGCCGGGATCGGCCTCGCGGCCACCGGGCTCGCGACGGTCATGCTCTCCACGACGGCCACGGCCGCGCCGGCCCACGGCGCTCCCGGCGTCGGCGACCCGTACTACCCGGGCGCGGGCAACGGGGGATACGACGTCGCCCACTACGACATCCGGCTGACCTACCAGCCCGAGATCGACCTGCTCAGCGGCACCACGACGATCCTCGCGACGACGACGCAGGAGTTGTCCCGCTTCAACCTCGACTTCGGCCTCGGCGTCGAGTCCGTGCGGGTCAACAACGCCCCGGCCCGCTTCCGCACCTCGGGCAAGGACCCGAGCGAGTTGATCGTCACCCCGGCCAGGCCGCTGGCGGCGAACCAGTTCGTCGCCGTGACCGTGCGCTACTCGGGTACGCCCTCGGAGGTGGAGATCGACGGCTACACCGCCTGGAAGCGCACGGCCGATGGCGGACTCGCCGTGGACGAACCGCAGAGCGCCGAGTGGTGGTACCCGTCCAACGATCACCCGACCGACAAGGCGACGTTCGACGTCTCCGTCGAGGTCCCCGACGACTCCGCCGCGATCTCCAACGGCACCCTGGTGCGCAAGACCAAGCAGCGGGCGGGCTGGACCAGGTGGAACTGGCGCAGCACCCAGCCACAGGCCACCTACCTGACCTTCCTCGCGGTCGGCGACTTCGAGGTATCGCAGTCGACCACCCCGAGCGGGCTGCCGATGATCAACGCGTACGACCCCGCGCTCGGCGCGAACCTGTACGCCGCGAAGGCGAGCATCGAGCGCACTCCCGAGGTGGTCGAGGCACTGGAGCAGTACTTCGGGCCCTACCCGTTCGAGGCGCAGGGCGGTGTCGCTTCCACCGGCCTCGGCTTCGCCCTGGAGAACCAGACCCGCTCGGTCTACAGCGACAGGTTCTTCCGATCCGGCTCCAACACCTCGGTCGTCGCCCACGAGAACGCGCACCAATGGTTCGGCGACTCCGTTTCGCTCGGCCGGTGGAGCGACATCTGGCTGAACGAGGGCTTCGCGACCTACGCCGAGTTCCTCTGGTCGGAGGACCAGGGGGAGGGTACGGCCGCCGAGCTCGCGCGGTATATGTACGACTCGGTCCCGGCCGACGACGACTTCTGGCAGGTGCTGCCGGGCGATCCCGGCGCCGAAAACCAGTTCGACGCGGCCGTCTACGACCGGGGCGCGATGGCGGTGCACGCGCTGCGCACGACCGTCGGTGACGAGGCCTTCTTCACCATTCTGCGGACGTGGCTGGAGCAGCGGAAGGGCGGCGACGCACGGATCCCCGAGTTCGTCGCACTCGCGGAGCGCGTCTCCGGGCAGGAGCTCGACGAGCTGTTCCAGACCTGGCTGTTCACCAAGGGCAAGCCGGAGATCGGCCCGAACGGCGAGACCGTGCGGACCATGACCGCCCCGGTCCAGCCCGAGTCCTACGCCCAGATCAAGGCCAACCAGCAACACCTGCACGAGCACTGAGCCCGGACAGCGCTGGGGGCCGCTGGGGCCACGACTGGAGTCCGCCCGCCACACACGGGGGGTGGGCGGACTCCACTAGGCTGGATGGCGTGGTGGCGGGCAGCGAGCGTACGTGGCGGATCGCCCTGCGGGCGGTGTTCGCGGTGGCCGTTCTGCTGACCGTGCTGTGCGTCGCGCTGCTGCTGGCCGCGATCCGGAACGACAGGGCCATCTCCGCCAACATGGGCACCGCGTACGCCACGGTCGAGCAGGTCAGTTTCGACCGCGCGATCATCCGCTACGAAACCCCGGATGGCATCGCGCACAGTCCCGCCAACGGTGTGCTCTATCCCGAGGGGTTGGCCGCTGGAGACCTGGTGTGGATCGAGTACGACACCACTGATCCGGATCTGGCCAGGGTCGCGGGCCGCGATGCCTCCCTGACCCTGCTGCCGCTCGGCACGATGCTCCTGTTCACCTGGCTGGTGGCCGGCCCGTTGATCTGGTGGATCCGCCGCAACGTGTCCGCTGCCGCCGCGCCGGCCCCCGAAGGCGCGAAGACCGAGGCCACCCACCCCGCCTGATTCCGCGCTTTCCCGGGAAAGTGCGACGCCGGGTCAGGGGGAGCCGGACGAGCCGGGGGAGCCGGAGGCTGTTTCCTGCCACCACGCGAGCACGTCCTCGGCCGCGCTCGGTGCGGCAACGAGCAGGCCGTCCGCGGGGAGTGCCGTGCCCTCGCCCCGGCGATCAAGCACGACCGCTCCCGCCTCGATCGCCAATGCGACCGAGCCCGCGACATCCCACTCGTGGTAGCTGTGCAGCACCGCCGCGGCGGCGTGACCGAGGGCGACCTGCGCGATCGACAGGGCTGCCGAGCCGAGTACCCGAACACCGGCACGTGCCGCTGCCGCTCGTTCGATGAACTCGCCCATCCCCGGCCACGGCCCGGTACGGGACAGTTCGGTGCAGACGATCGAACCAGCACCGCCAGGCCGGTCGGTCAGCAGCACGGGAGTGCCGTTGGCGCGAGCTCCCCGGCCGCAGGCGGCAGCGTAGATCTGCCCTCTGAAGGGGTCCGCGACCACGCCGACCACCGGTCCCGACGCGTCGATCAGGGCGAGGCTGTAGGCGCACCACGGCACCCCGGCCACGTAGTTGGCCGTGCCGTCCACCGGATCGACCACCCAGCGGTACTCCGCGACATCGGCACCGACGTCGGCGCCGAACTCCTCGCCGACCACCGGGATACCGGGAAACTCGGCGGTCAGGACGCGACGCGTGTGCCGCTCCAGGGTCCGATCCGTATCGGTCACCCAGTCGAAGGGGGAATCCCGGGGAGCGGGCCGCGCCCCGCGTCCAGCGGTCGCGGTGATGACGTCGGTGGCGTCATTGGCCAGCCGCCCGGCCACCTCGAGCGCGCGGGACAGCAGGCCGGGCTCCACGGGCTGCCATTGGCGGGAGGACAGGAGAGTCACCCCCTCAAGCGTGGACACCCATCGTTTACGGAACGCGACCATCAAGTGACGGCCGTCTCGACATCTGACAACAGGTTCCCCTCACCCTCGCGGGGGAATCGGACAATCTTCGTCCAGCGTTGGCCTGGTGGACACGCTCGTGTCGATGTGCTCGCAGCCTGCCGATGCGACAGTGCTGGCGTGCGAGTCGCGATTGTCACCGAGAGTTTCCTCCCGCAGGTGAACGGCGTGACCAACTCCGTGCTGCGGGTCGTCGAGCACCTGCGCGACCGGGCACACGAGGTACTCGTGATCGCGCCCGGCGCGGGCCCCGAGGAGTACCGCGGAGTACCCGTGGTGCGAGTGCCCGCCGTCGACCTGCCCATGGTCAACTCGATGCCCGTCGGGGTACCGACCAGAACCGTGCTCACGGCGATGGCCGGATTCGTGCCCGACGTGGTGCACCTCGCCTCGCCGTTCGTCGTCGGCGCCCGGGGGCTGGCGGCCGCTCGAAGGCTGGGGGTGCCCTCGGTCGCGGTGTACCAGACCGACGTCGCGGGATTCGCCTCCGCGTACGGTCTGGGGCTCGGCGCCCGTGCCGCATGGCGCTGGGTGCGGCGACTGCACTGCAGGGCGGACCGCACACTGGCGCCCTCCACGCACTCGGTCCGGCAGCTGCGGCTGCACGGTGTGCCGCGCGTGCACCGCTGGGGTCGCGGTGTGGATATCGAGCGGTTCGCACCCGGACACGCGGACCCCGCGCTGCGTGCCACCCTGGCACCCAACGGGGAGCTGCTGGTCGGGTTCGTCGGCAGGCTCGCACCGGAGAAGGAGGTCGACCGCCTGGTCGCGCTCGCGGGGATGCCCGGCGTGCGGGTCGTGGTGGTCGGCGACGGACCCGATCTCGCCGCACTGCGTGAGCGGATTCCGGACGCGGCCTTCCTCGGTGCCCGCTACGGCGAAGAGCTCTCCGCCGCATACGCCAGCCTCGACGTTTTCGTCCACACCGGCCCGCACGAGACCTTCTGCCAGGCGGTGCAGGAGGCGATGGCCTCGGGGCTCGCGGTGCTGGCTCCCGCCGCGGGTGGTCCACGGGACCTGGTGTCGCACGGCAGGACCGGGTACCTGCTCCCACCGGAGCGCGCGGAGTTCGCGGCCGAGCTGCGCAACAGGGTCGAGGAGCTGCGCGACGCCGCACTGCGCGCCGAATTCGGCGCGAACGCAAGGGCGGCGGTGCTCGGCCGGACCTGGCCCGCGGTGTGTGAGGAGCTGGTCGGCCACTATGAGGCGGTGCGGGGACGTGTCGCCAGAGCAGCCTGACCGCGTGTCCGAGAACTCGGGTCCGCGATCGAGTCGCCAGGGCGCTGACTTCCAGCGACTGTCGACTTCTGCTGCTCGACGCCCTGCGGCCTCGACAGCGGGACTTCGTCGGCGTTCCCAGACGCCCCCTGACCGAGCCGGGTAGCGCATGCACATCGTCCAGCTGGCGAACTTCTACGGTCCCCGTTCCGGCGGTCTGCGTACCGCGTTGCACCACCTCGGCGCGGGATACGTCGCGCAGGGCCACCGGGTGACCCTGGTGGTTCCGGGCCGCCGATACGCCGACGAAATGTTGCCGGGCGGCGTCCGGCGGTGCTCATTGCCAGCGCCGCGGATACCCGGCACGGGCGGCTACCGCGCGGTGGACCCGCGCCGGGTCCGTGCGGTGCTGCGGGAACTGCGCCCGGACCGGCTGGAGGTGTCCGACCGGCTGACCCTGCGCGGGATGGGGGAATGGGCGAGACGGGCAGGCGTGCCGAGTGTGGTGATCTCGCACGAGCGGCTCGACCGGTTGCTCGAGCAGTTCCTGCTGCCCGCGCCACTGGCCAGGCGCGTCGCCGACACCGCCAACCGCAGGATGGCGGACAGCTACGACACCGTGGTGTGCACGACGGCCTTCGCCCGCGCCGAATTCGACCGTATCGCCGCACCGAACGTGCGCAGGGTGCCGCTTGGAGTGGACCTGTCGGTATTCGCTCCCGCACGCCGGGACGACGGCTGGCGGCACACACTGGCGGGCGGGGCCGACGCGCTGCTCGTGCACTGTGGCCGCCTTTCGCCGGAGAAGCACGTGGAGCGCAGTGTGGACACCGTCGCGGCGTTGACCGACGCGGGTGCGCGGGTACGTCTCGTGGTCGCGGGGGACGGGCCCCGGCGCAGGGCACTGGAACGCAGGGCGCGGGGACTGCCCGTCACGTTCCTCGGCTTTCTCGGCGACCGGATGGACGTGGCCAGGTTGCTGGCCAGCTCGGACGTCTCACTCGCCCCCGGCCCGCACGAGACGTTCGGCCTCGCCGCGCTGGAGGCACTGGCCTCTGGGACCCCGGTCGTGGTGTCGGCCTCCTCGGCGCTCGGGGAGATCGTCGGTCCGGTGGGTGGGCCTGCCGGCGCAGCTGTGCAGGACGCCGCCCCCGCGTTCGCGACGGCCGTGACCGGCCTGTTGGAGAGCCCCGAGAGCATCCGCCGGTCGGCTGCCCGTGCCCGGGCAGAACAGTTCTCCTGGGGGGATTCCGTTGCGGAGATGCTCGGTGTTCTCGGTGCCGATCACTGACCGTCACCCAAATGAGGCAGCGTGACGACCCATCGTTGTGGCATTCGACACCGAATGACTTTCGCAGAGGTGCGGCGGCGGTTCCATTCCCGCGGAGCCGCACCTCTGCGCCCGCACGCCCGGCCAAGATCACACTGCCGGGTGCCGTTCGCGCGACTACCTTCCACAGCGTGACCGGGAAAACGGGCAAATGCCCTGATGCTTTCAACGGAGAGTCCTCCGACGTCGTGGCCGAGCGGATGGTGGACATCGCCTGGACGATCACGTCCTCGTGCGGAGTGGGCAGGCGCAGGGCCGCCAGGAGTGTCTCCCGGGTCGTGCCGAGGCTGAACTGGAGTTCGCTGGCCGACGACCCGACCGGCCGCGAGGTCCGCGACGAGTTGATCACGGAGATGGCCGCCGTGGCTGGCAGGCGCGGACGCAGGGCGTTCGCCGAGGCAGCGGGGGCCGCCGTCGCCCGCGACGAGTTGAACCTGTTGCCCTCCCCGCAGCGCGAACTCCTCACCGGCGTTCTCGTTGACCATCTCGACCTCGCGCACGCGGCCGAGCGGGCCAGTACCCCGGCCGAGCAGGCGCCTGTGCTGCTGCGGACCGGCCTCGCGCAGCTCTCCGCCCACATCTGAGGAGGCGGAGCCGAGCTCGCGGACAGGCACCGAGGGGAAGCAGGCGCGTTGCCGGGGAGCTGCGGCTAGGGTGACGGCATGTCCCGTGCCAGCCTGGACAAGAATCCACGCGATGTCGCCGCGATGTTCGACGACGTCGCGTCCGGTTACGACCGGGCGAACTCCTTCATGACCTTCGGCTTCGATCGCCGGTGGCGCGTCACGACGGCCAAGGTGCTCGACGCACGCGAGGGGGAGAAGGTGCTCGATCTCGCCGCGGGCACCGGAGTGTCCACAGAGGAGTATGCGCAGAACGGCGCGTGGTGCCTCGCCGCGGACTTCTCCCTCGGCATGCTGCGTGCGGGACGCCATCGGGACGTACCGATGGTTGCCGCCGACGCGCTCCACCTGCCGTTCGCCGACGCCAGCTTCGACGCGGCGACGGTCTCGCTCGGTATCCGCAACTTCGTCGACACGAAAGCCGCGCTGGCGGAGATCGCGCGAGTGGTGCGCCCAGGCGGGCGGCTGGTGATCTGCGAGGTCTCCACCCCGACGTTCGCCCCCATCCGGTTCGTCTACCGCAAGTTCATCCTGCGGGCGCTGACCTGGGTCGGGAAGCGCACCTCGAGCAACCCGGACGCGTACAGCTACCTCGCGGAGTCCATGCTCACCTGGCCGGATCAGCGCGCGTTCGGGGAGATGATCGCCGCGTCCGGCTGGACGAAGGTGGAGTGGCTGAACCTGACCTTCGGCGCGGTCGCGATCCACCGCGCGGTCAGGGAAGGCGACGGCTGACGCAACCCGGTCCGGGAAGTTCCCCAATGTGGCATTTGGGAACTTGAACGTCCCCAATGCCACATTGGGGACATCCGGCCGCCACCCCCCAAGGAGCGCGTTGCGCGCCGATTACTCTGGGGCCATGAACTCTCCCAGGCAGGATGCCGAGGTCATCGTCGTCGGAGCTGGCCCTGCCGGTTCCACTGTCGCCACATACCTCGCCCGTTCCGGCGTGGACGTCCTGCTGCTGGAGAAGACCTCGTTCCCCCGCGAGAAGGTGTGCGGCGACGGCCTCACCCCGCGTGGCGTCAAGCAGCTGATCGACCTGGGGATCGACACCAGCCAGGAGGCGGGTTGGGTGCACAGCAGGGGGCTGCGCATCCTGACCGGCGATTTGACGCTGGAACTGGACTGGCCGGAGCTCACCAGTTACCCGCCGTACGGTGTCTCGCGCACACGGCACGACTTCGACGACCTGCTCGCGAGGACCGCGGTGAAGGCGGGCGCACGGCTGCAGGAGCGCACGACGGTGACCGGCGCCGTCACCGACGAGCGCAGCGGCCGGGTGGTCGGCGTGCAGGCGAAGGTCGGTGGCGAAGACGGAGTCAAGCGCCCCGCCGAATTCCACGCCCCGCTGGTCCTCGCCTGCGACGGAGTGTCCGCGCGACTCGCGCTGTCGGTAGGTATCGACAAGCACGAGAAGCGGCCGATGGGCGTCGCCGTCCGCCGCTACTACACGAGCCCACGGCACGACGACCCGTTCATCGAGGGGCACCTCGAACTGTGGGACCGCAGCGATCCCCGCAGGCCCCGGTTGCTGCCCGGCTACGGCTGGGCCTTCCCGCTCGGCGACGGCACGGTGAACGTCGGCCTCGGCATGCTGTCCACCTCGAAGGCCTTCCGCAGCACGGACTACCGCGCGCTGCTGCGTTCCTGGCTGGACTCCACACCGGAGGAGTGGGGCTACCGCGAGGAGAACGCCGTTGGCCGCATCGGCGGCGCGGGCCTGCCGATGGGGTTCAGCCGCACCCCGCACTACCGCGACGGGCTCCTGCTGCTCGGTGACGCGGGCGGCATGGTCAGCCCGTTCAACGGTGAGGGCATCTCGGCGGCCATGGAGTCCGCCCAGCTGGCGGCGGAGTTCGTCGTGCAGGCGCTCGCCCGGCCGGAGGGGCCGTCCAGGGAGCGGGCGCTGCACGGATACCCGCTGGCGCTCAAGGAAAAAATGGGCGGCTACTACCAGCTCGGTAACGTTTTCGCGAAGGCGATCGGGAAGCCGAAGGTGATGCGGGCGGCGACCAAGTACGGACTGCGCATCAATCCGCTGATTCCGTTGGTCTACAAGGGTCTGTCCGGTTGCTATGACGCCTCCGGCGGGGACGCCGTCGACCGCCTCATCTCGATCGCTTCGCGGCTCACCCCGAGCCCGCGCTGACCTCACAGGGCGTGGGTTAGCTCACACGCCGTCAGCGCGCGAAGGGCGCCGGCGGGCGCGATCCGTCCTCTTCATGCAGGTCTTCGGCTTACAGCGCGCCGAAGTCGTCGTTGACCCTCCGTCAAGTTAGGGCAGCCTTATACCACGGGCCCTGGCGACAAGTGTGTGAGTCGCGTCCTACACTGCCCCCATGCTTTGTGAACCCCTTCACAACGCCGACGCAAGGCTTGTGAACAATTTCACAAGCGACCGGTCGTTGGGTCGCTGTCCACGGGGTGATGTGTACCCGTTGTAAGGATGCCCTAACACCCGGCGGTGTGATCTGAGTCCCTTAGGGTGCCGCCGAGGTCGTTGCACACATCACGTCCATGCAGCAGCGGCGCGGAAAGGAAGGCAAGACCCGTGCTGATGTCAGAAGCGACCGGGCAACTGGCGCAGGGGGCGGCCCCGAACCTCGATATGTACCTGCCGCTCGTCCTGCTCTTCGTCATGGCAGCCGGATTCGCGGTGTTCTCGGTGTTGCTCGGTCCGCTGGTCGGCCCGCAGCGCTACAACAGGGCGAAGTTCGAGGCCTACGAGTGCGGGATCGAACCGTCGCCGCAGCCGGTGGTCGGCGGCGGGCGGATGCCGATCGCCTACTACGTCACGGCGATGCTGTTCATCCTGTTCGACATCGAGATGGTGTTCCTGTTCCCGTACGCCGTCTCGGCCGACGCGCTGGGCATCTGGGGTGTGTTCGCGGTGGCCATTTTCATCGCGACGTTCTTCATCGCGGACATCTACGTGTGGTTGCGCGGCGGGCTGGATTGGAACTGAGTTGAAACCACCGATCACCGGCTCGTGCACCGCGAAGGCTGAGGACTAGGAGCGCTCATGGGACTCGAAGAGAAACTGCCCAACGGCATCCTGTTGGCCAGCCTGGAAGGCCTGGTCAACTGGGCCAGGAAGAACTCGCTGTGGCCTGCCACCTTCGGACTGGCCTGCTGTGCGATCGAGATGATGACCACCGGTGGATCGCGCTACGACATCGCCCGGTTCGGCATGGAGCGGTTCAGTGCGACGCCGCGACAGGCCGACCTGATGATCGTCGCGGGCCGGGTCACCCAGAAGATGGCGCCCGTCCTGCGCCAGATCTACGACCAGATGGCCGAGCCCAAGTGGGTTCTCGCCATGGGCGTCTGCGCCTCCTCGGGCGGCATGTTCAACAACTACGCGGTCGTGCAGGGCGTCGACCACATCGTGCCGGTGGACATGTACCTGCCTGGCTGCCCGCCACGGCCGGAGATGCTGCTCGACGCGATCCTCAAACTGCACGCCAAGATCCAGGACGAGCCGATGGGACCGCGGCGTGCCGCGCTTCGGGCCGCCAGTGGCGAGCAGACCGAGATCGTCCCCTCGTCCGTCAAGTTTGCGAAGAAGTGATCGGGCATGGCTGACAAACCAGATACAGGCGGCGAGCAGTCCAGCGCCGAGCGACAGGAGACCGGGCTGAGCCCCGCCGGGGCGCGTCCCGCCCAGGCGGCCGAGCCGGTCGTCGCGGGCAGGCAGCGCAAGGGGATGTTCGGTGTCGCAGGCAGCGGTGACACCTCCGGCTACGGCGGACTCCGCCTGCCCGCCTACACCCCGCCCGCTTCGGAGCGGCCCTACGGCAGCTGGTTCGACGAGTTCGCCGACGAGTTCTACGCGGCGCTGTCGGACAACGGCGTACCGGTGGAGGCCATCCTGCAGGTGACCGTCGACCGTGGCGAGATCACCTTCTACGTCGACCGCGCGCATCTGGTGGCGGTATGCCGCACCCTGCGCGACGACGCCGGGCTCCGCTTCGAGCTGTGCAGTTCGGTGTCCGGGGTGGACTACGGCCCGGACGTGCCGCAGCGACTGCATTCGGTGTACCACCTGACCTCCATGACCTTCCGCCGTCGTATCCGGCTGGAGGTCACCCTGGAGATCGAGGACGCACACGTTCCCTCCATTGTGGAGATCTACCCGACCGCCGACTGGCAGGAGCGGGAGGCGTGGGACATGTTCGGCATCATCTACGACGGCCACCCCGCGCTGACCAGGATCCTGATGCCGGACGACTGGGACGGCCACCCCCAGCGGAAGGACTACCCGCTCGGCGGCATCCCGGTTGAGTACAAGGGCGCGGAGATCCCGCCACCGGACGAGCGGAGGGCCTACTCGTGACCACCAGCGAAAACATCGCCGAGAAGTCGACCGGGACCGACACGACGGCCGAGGGCGCGGACAGCACCGGCTCGGCGGACTACGCCGAGTCGAGGGAGACCACCGAAGGCCGCATCTACACCGTCAGCGGCGGTGACTGGGACGACGTGATCGGCGACGCCGAACACGACGAGCGCATGGTCATCAACATGGGCCCGCAGCACCCTTCGACCCACGGTGTGCTCCGGCTCGTGCTGGAGATGGAGGGCGAGACCGTCACCCAGCTCCGGTCGGTCATCGGCTACCTGCACACCGGTATCGAGAAGAACGTCGAGTACCGCAACTGGACCCAGGGCGTCACCTTCGTGACGCGGATGGACTATCTGGCACCGCTGTCCAACGAGATGGCGTACTGCCTCGCGGTGGAGAAGCTGCTCGGGATCGAGGTTCCCCGCAGGGCCGCGCTGCTGCGGGTGCTGCTGCTGGAGATCAACCGCATCGCCTCGCACATGGTCTACATCGCCACCGGCGGGATGGAGCTCGGTGCGACCACCGCGATGACCCTCGGTTTCCGCGAGCGGGAGGAGGCGCTGCATCTGCTGGAGCACCTCACCGGCCTGCGGATGAATCACGCGTTCATCCGTCCCGGTGGTCTCGCCCAGGACATGCCCGCGGACTACCACGAGGTCGTCACCGCGTTCTGCAAGGTGATGGACGAGCGGCTTCCGTTGTACGACAAGCTCTTCACCGGCCAGCCGATCTGGCGCAACCGGCTGCAGAACGTCGGTTACCTCCCGGTGGACGCCTGCCTCTCGCTCGGCGTGACCGGTCCGGTGCTGCGGTCCGCCGGTCTGCCGTGGGACCTGCGCAAGGTCGAGCCCTACTCCTGCTACGAGGAGTTCGAGTTCGACGTGCCCACCTCCACCGACGCCGACTGCTGGGCCCGGTACCTGATCCGCGTCGAGGAGATGCACCAGTCGTTGCGGATCATCCGGCAGGTGCTGCAGAAGCTGGAGCCGGGGCCGGTGATGGTCGAGGACAAGAAGATCGCCTGGCCTGCCCAGCTCTCCATCTCCAGTGACGGCATGGGCAACTCGCTTGAGCACGTCCGCAAGATCATGGGCCAGTCGATGGAGTCGCTGATCCACCACTTCAAGCTGGTCACCGAGGGCTTCAAGGTTCCGCCGGGTCAGGTGTACGTGCCGGTGGAGTCCCCGCGGGGCGAGATGGGCTACCACGTGGTCTCCGACGGAGGAACGAGGCCGATGCGTGTGCACGTCCGGGACCCGAGTTTCGTGAACCTGCAGTCGATGCCCGCGATGTCCGAGGGCGGCCTCGTCGCCGTCGTGATCGCCGCGGTCGCCTCCATCGACCCGGTGATGGGAGGGGTGGACCGATGACCGAGACAACCGGCCGAGAGCCGTTCCGCAGGCGCGGCGAAGGGGTGGCGAGCGCCACCTCGACCCGGCAGGTGACCGAGGGAACGACCCAGGTACCCGAGCCGGGTCCGAACCAGAGCGCCGAGACCTACTCGTCGGCCGGTGGTGACACCGACGTGGTCGCCATCGCGCCCGAGGGGGCCGAGGGCATCCTCGAGGACGCCCCGCTGGCCGACCCGTTCGGCCCGGACGTGGTGGCCAAGGCGCAGAACCTGATCAACCGTTATCCGCAGTCCCGGTCCGCGTTGTTGCCGATGCTGCACCTCGTGCAGTCGGTACAGGGTTACGTCAGCCAGGAGGGAATCTCCTTCTGCGGCAGGCAACTGGACCTGTCCGACGCCGAGGTCAGTGCGGTCGTGACGTTCTACACGATGTACAAGCGCCGGCCCTGTGGCGAGCATCTGGTCAGCGTCTGCACCAACACGCTGTGCGCGGCCATGGGCGGCGACGCGATCTACCGGAAGCTGCAGGAGCATCTCGGTACGGACGGCGCGCCGCTGGGTCACGAGGAGACCGCGGGCTCGCCGGGCGAACCCGGCTCGGTCACGTTGGAGCACGCGGAGTGCCTCGCCGCCTGTGACCTCGCGCCGGTGCTGCAGGTCAATTACGAGTACTACGACAACCAGACCACGGACAGTGCGGTCGAGCTGGTGGACGCGCTGCGCAACGGGGAGCGTCCCGCACCCACCCGTGGTGCGCCGCTGTCGGACTTCAAAGGTGCCGAGCTGCAGCTGGCCGGGTTCTTCCCGGAGGACGAGCAGGCCTACCGCGCCGATGTGGACGGTCGCTCCGCCGCTGTGGAAACACTGCGCGGAGCCCGGCTGGCCGAGGAACGCGGCTGGACCGCACCCGTGATGCCGGACAACGTGGCTCTGCCGGAGGTGGAGAAAAAATGACTCCGGATCAGTCGGAACGTCCAATGCGCACCTTGCGCATGCGCGCGCGCTCACCCGAAGGGCTCGCGATCGTGGAGGCGGGCCGCTCGGCCTTCGGGAAGTGCGCTTCATCGCGGAAGCCAAGGTCCGTCTACGCGATCGCGATCGCGCGCTCGGAGGTGGAGAAGAAGTGACCGTCGATCCCGTTACCCCGGTACTCACCAAGCGCTGGCTGTCCCCGAACTCCTGGCGGTTGGAGACCTACGAGCAGCTCGAGGGCTACACCGCCATCCGCAAGGCACTGCGCGGCACTCCGGAACAGCTGGTGCAGCTGATCAAGGACGCCGGGCTGCGCGGTCGTGGCGGAGCGGGCTTTCCGGCCGGTGTGAAGTGGAGCTTCATGCCGCCCAACGAGGACAAGCCGCATTATCTGGTCATCAACGCCGACGAGGGCGAGCCGGGAACCTGCAAGGACATCCCGCTGATGATGGCCGATCCGCACTCGCTGATCGAGGGCTGCATCATCGCCGCCTACGCGATGCGCTCGCATCACTGCTTCATCTACGTCCGTGGCGAGGCCCTGCACTGCATCCGCAGGCTCAACGCGGCGGTTCGCGAGGCATACGGCGCCGGTTACCTCGGCAAGGACATCCTGGGTAGCGGGTTCGACCTCGACATCACCATCCACGCTGGGGCGGGCGCCTACATCTGCGGCGAGGAGACGGCGCTGCTGGACTCGCTCGAGGGACGCAGGGGCCAGCCGAGGCTGAAGCCGCCGTTCCCGGCGGCCTCCGGTCTCTACGCCGCCCCGACCACGGTGAACAACGTGGAGACCATCGCCAGCGCGCCGTTCATCGTCAACGCCGGTTCGGGCTGGTTCCGGGAAATGGGCAGGGAGAAGTCGCCCGGCCCGAAGATCTACTCGATCTCCGGGCATGTCGAGAAGCCGGGACAGTACGAGTGTCCATTGGGGACGACGCTGCGTGAGCTGCTCGAACTGGCCGGTGGCATGAAGGACGGGATCCCGCTCAAGTTCTGGACGCCCGGCGGTTCCTCCACCCCGATGTTCACCGCGGAGCACCTGGACACCCCGCTGGACTTCGAGGGCGCGGCGGAGGCCGGCTCGATGCTCGGCACCACCGCGGTCATGGTGTTCAACGAAACCGTGTCCGTGCCGTGGGCCGTGATGAAGTGGACCCAGTTCTACGAGCACGAGTCCTGCGGCAAGTGCACTCCCTGCCGGGAGGGCACCTACTGGCTGGCCCAGGTGCTGGAGCGCATGGTCGAGGGCAAGGGCACCGAGGAGGACATCGACACCCTGCTCGACGTCTGCGACAACATCCTCGGCCGCTCGTTCTGCGCACTCGGTGACGGTGCCGTCAGCCCGATCACCAGCGGTATCAAGTACTTCCGGGACGAGTTCCTCGCGCTGTGCGAGAAACAGCACCCGAGCAAGGCCGAACAGACACCCGCGCTGGCTGGAGCGTCCTCATGACGATCGCACCGGACAAGCCCGAGACCGCGGAGATCCCGGTCCCCGAGGGGCACGTCAAGCTCATCATCGACGGCGAGGAGGTCATCGCGCCGAAGGGTGAGCTGCTGATCCGTACCGCCGAGCGGCTGGGCACGGTGATCCCCAGGTTCTGCGACCACCCGCTGCTCGATCCCGCAGGTGCGTGCAGGCAGTGCCTGGTCGAGGTCGAGATGAACGGCCGGCCGATGCCGAAGCCGCAGGCCTCGTGCACGATGACCGTCGCCGACGGCATGGTCGTCAAGACCCAGCTCACCTCGCCGGTCGCCGACAAGGCGCAGCAGGGCGTGATGGAGCTGCTGCTGATCAACCACCCGCTGGACTGCCCGGTCTGCGACAAGGGTGGCGAGTGTCCACTGCAGAACCAGGCGATGGCGCACGGCCGAGCGGACTCGCGGTTCCGGGACACCAAGCGGACCTTCCCCAAGCCGTTGCCGATCTCCAGCCAGGTGCTGCTCGACCGCGAGCGTTGCGTGCTCTGCCAGCGTTGCACCCGGTTCTCCGCGCAGATCGCGGGCGACCCGTTCATCGAGTTGCTGGAGCGCGGTGCCCACCAGCAGATCGGCACTGCCGAGACGGCCGACGTGCTGGACATGGCCTCCCGCACCACGAGCGGGCAGCCGTTCCAGAGCTACTTCTCCGGTAACACCATTCAGATCTGCCCGGTAGGCGCACTCACCAGTGCGCAGTACCGGTTCCGTTCGCGCCCATTCGATCTGGTGTCCGCACCGAGTGTGTGCGAGCACTGCTCGTCGGGCTGTGCCGAACGCACCGACTTCCGGCGCGGCAAGGTGATGCGCAAGCTCGCCGGTGACGACCCCGAGGTCAACGAGGAGTGGCTCTGCGACAAGGGGAGGTTCGCCTTCCGTTACGCGACGGCTCCCGATCGTCTGCGCAGGCCGATGGTGCGCAACCAGGAGACCGGGCAGCTGGAGGAGGCCTCCTGGACCCAGGCGCTGCGAGTGGCTGCCGACGGGCTGACGAAGGCGCGCGAAGCACTGGGTGTCGGCGTGCTGCCCGGCGGCAGGCTGACCGTCGAGGATGCCTACGCCTACACCAAGTTCGCCCGGGTCGCGTTGCGTACCAACGACATCGACTTCCGTGCGCGCGCACACTCCGCCGAGGAGCTGGACTTCCTTGCCTCGCGGGTCGTGGGCACCACGCCGGAGCATGTGAGCTTCGCCGGTCTCGAGTCCGCGCCGGTGGTCCTGTGTGTGGCGTTCGAGCCGGAGGAAGAGGCGCCGATCGTGTTCCTGCGCCTGCGCAAGGCCGCGCGGGACCAGGGCACAAAGGTCGTCCACATCGGACAATGGACGACGTCCTCTGTGCGTAAGACGTTCGGCGAGCTGCTTGCCTGTGAGCCGGGGGCTGAGGCGGCGGCCGTGGAGGGCATCGCCCGTTACGCCACCGACCTGGACGAGCAGTTGCGACGCGACGGAGCCGTGGTGCTCGTCGGCGAGCGGGCAGCCGAGGTGCCCGGGCTCTTCGCCGCACTGCACCGTCTTTCCGAGCGGACCGGCGCTCGACTGGCCTGGGTTCCGCGCAGGGCGGGGGATCGGGGCGCTGCCGAGGTCGGCGCGCTGCCGACGCTGCTGCCAGGTGGGCGCATCGTCCAGGACGCCGAAGCTCGTGCCGAGGTGGAACGGCTGTGGGGTCTCGGAACAGGCGCACTGCCTGCCCAGCCGGGCAGGGACACCGGTGGAATGCTGGCCGCTGCCGCGGCGGGTGAACTGTCCGGCCTGTTGGTCGGCGGCGTCGATCCCCTCGACCTGCCGGACCCCGAACTCGCCGAACAGGCACTCGCGGCCGCCGACTTCGTGGTCAGCCTGGAGTTGCGCGAAAGCCCGGTCACCGAGCACGCCGATGTGGTGCTGCCGGTGGCCCCCGCGGCGGAGAAATCCGGTAGCTACCTGAACTGGGAGGGTCGCCGCCGCGAGTTCGACGTGACCCTGCGGGATACGGGCGCACTGCCCGACTGCCGGGTGCTGGACACCCTCGCCGTCGAGATGGACGCCGATCTCTTCACCCAGACCCCGGCCGCCGCCGCGGCCGATCTCGCCAAGGTGGCCGCCACGACGGCCACGGTGGCCCCCGCGGCCCCTGATGTTCCTGGCGTCGCTCCGGCCGCGGCCGGAGCAGGGAAGGTGTTGCTGGCCACCTGGCGGCAGTTGCTGGACAACGGCTCGCTGCAGGACGAGGAGCCGCACCTGGCAGGCACCGCGCGGCCTGCGGTGGCGCGATTGTCGGCCTCGGACGCGAAGTCGGTCGGCAACCGGGTCACCGTCGCAACAGAACGGGGTTCGATCACGTTGCCGGTGGAGGTCGCCGACCTGCCCGACGGTGTGGTCTGGCTGCCGGGCAACTCCGACGGCTCGAGAGTCCGCGCCTCACTGGGCGCAGGGCATGGTGCCGTGGTTTCCATCACGGCCGGAGGTGAGGAATGACCACCCTGCTCGCGCAGGCGCCGGAACAGCTCAGCCGGGCCGAACTGCTGGCCGACGATCCATTGTGGCTGATCCTGATCAAGGCCGTGGTGATCCTGCTGATCGGTCCGGTCATGACCATCGGGCTGATCGTGTGGGAGCGCAAGGCCGTCGGCCGGATGCAGAACCGCCCTGGCCCCAACCGTGTCGGCCCCGGCGGCTACCTGCAATCGCTCGCCGACGCGCTCAAGCTGCCGTTCAAGGAACAGATCATTCCGGACAGCGCCGACCGGAAGGTATACTTCCTGGCGCCGGTGATCTCGGCGGTGCCCGCGCTGATCGGTCTCTCCCCGATCCCGTTCGGCCCCGAGGTGACGATCTTCGGCGAGCGTACGGTGCTGCAGCTGATCGAGCTGCCGGTGAGTGTGCTGGTCGTGCTGGCCACTTCGGCGATCGGCGTGTACGGGCTCGTGCTGGCGGGCTGGTCATCCGGTTCGCCGTACCCCCTGCTGGGTGGCCTGCGGTCCGCGGCACAGGTGATCTCCTACGAGATCGCGATGGGTCTGTCGATCCTCGGTGTCGCGCTGTACTCGCAGTCGCTGTCCACCGGCGAGATCGTCGAGGCGCAACAGGGCGGCTGGTACTTCTACCTGCTGCTCCCGAGTTTCGTGATCTTCCTGATCTCCATGGTCGGTGAGACCAACCGGGCACCGTTCGACCTCCCGGAGGCGGAGTCCGAACTGGTCGGTGGTTTCCACACCGAGTACAGCTCGATGAAGTTCGCCATGTTCTTCCTCGCCGAGTACGTCAACATGGTGATCGTCTCCTCGTTCTGCACCACACTGTTCCTCGGCGGATGGATGGCCCCGTGGCCGCTTTCCACGATCGGCGACGGTGTGCTCAACACCGGCTTCTGGCCGCTGTTGTGGTTCTTCGGCAAGGTTTTCCTGCTGCTGTTCGGCTTCATCTGGCTGCGCGGCACGCTGCCCCGGTTCCGCTACGACCAGTTCATGAAGCTGGGCTGGAAGGTCCTGGTGCCGGTCGGGCTCGTGTGGTTCCTGCTGATCGCGGCGATCCGCGCCATCCGCAACGACGCGGAGGTCACCACCGGCCAGATCCTGGTCGTCGGCGGAGTCACGATCGTCCTCCTGGTGCTGCTGACATTGCTGCTGCCGGAGAAGGAGATCAAGGACTCCGACGCCGTGCCGATCACCGGTGGCGGTTATCCCGTGCCGCCGCTGGACCTGAAGGTCCCCGACACCACACCGCGCCGCAAGGCGCTCAAGGCCAAGGCCAAGGCGAGCAAGCAGGAACCCGCCGCGGTTGGTTCCGGTAAGGACAGCGGCGATGAATGAACTCCGGGGTTCCGGTCGCGCTCGAACGTCGGACAGAGAGGAGGCTCGCGATGGGAATGTTTGACCCCGTCAAGGGCTTCGGCGTCACCTTCGCGAACATGTTCAAGAAGGTGGCCACCGAGGAGTATCCGGAGATCGGTGCGCCCGCCGCACCGCGCTACCACGGCAGGCACCAGCTGAACCGGCATCCGGACGGGCTGGAGAAGTGCGTTGGCTGCGAGTTGTGCGCCTGGGCCTGCCCGGCGGACGCGATCTTCGTCGAGGGTGGCAACAACACCGAGGAGGCCCGCTACTCTCCCGGCGAGCGCTACGGTGCCGACTACCAGATCAACTACCTGCGCTGTATCGGTTGTGGACTGTGCGTCGAGGCCTGCCCGACCCGATCCCTCACGATGATCAACTTCTATGAGCTGGCCGACGACGACCGGCAGAAGCTGATCTACACCAAGGAGGACCTGCTCGCCCCGCTGCTGGCCGGTATGGAGCAGCCGCCGCACCCGATGCGACTCGGGGACAACGAGCAGGACTACTACGTCAACGGTCCCGAACTGGCCGTCGACCGCGGTGTCCCCGAGGGCGAGACCGTCGAGACCTCCGAAGAGAAGGCCATGCAATGATCGCGCTGTCTTCGGCCCTGGTGCTCGCGCAGGGTTCCGCGGAGAACACCGTGACGACCGGTGAGGCGATCGCGTTCTGGGTGCTTGCCCCGGTCGCGCTCGCCGGGGCGCTCGGCATGATCTTCGCGCGCAATGCGGTGCACTCGGTGCTCTGGCTGGCACTGACGATGCTGACGCTTGGCGCGCTGTACATGGTGCAGCAGGCGCCGTTCCTCGGCTTCACACAGATCATCGTCTACACCGGCGCCGTGATGATGCTGTTCCTCTTCGTGCTGATGCTGGTCGGCAAGGACAGCTCGGACTCCGTGGTCGAGGTCCTGCGTGGACAACGGCTGGTGGCCGCACTGCTCGGAATCGGGATGGCGGGGCTGTTCGCGGCCGCGCTGGCCCGTTCGATGGCCGAGGTGACCGCGGCCCCGCTGCTGGATCCGGCCAATCCGGACGGTGGTGGCGCCAGCGGCCTCGGCCGGCTGATCTTCACCGAGTACCTGTTCCCGTTCGAGCTCACCTCGGCGTTGCTGATCACCGCGGCGATGGGCGCGATGGTGCTGGCCTACACCGATCGGCATGGCAAGGGCGGCAAGCGCTCGCAGCGGGAACTGGTGGAAGCCCGGTTCCGCGGTGAGTACGAACGGCCTTCGCCGCTGCCGGGTCCCGGCGTGTTCGCCACTTCCACATCGGTGGCCACCCCCGCGCTGCTCCCGGATGGCTCGATCGCACCGGAGTCGCTCTCCGCGCTGATCGAGTCGACCCCGACCGCGCAGTACGACGTCGAGCAGCGGCGCCTCGCGGCGGTGGAAACCGAAGCGGGGCCGGACGCGCACTCGCTCGTTGCTGCCGAAGACGACTCCGCCACCGAGGCCGAGGAGGGGCAGAAGTGACCCCGACGTACTACCTGCTGCTGTCGGCACTGCTGTTCGCCATCGGTGCGGTCGGTGTGCTGGTGCGACGCAACGCCATCGTGGTGTTCATGTGCATCGAGCTCATGCTCAATGCCGTGAACCTCTCGCTGGTCACCTTCGCGCGGATCAACGGCTCGATCAACGGCCAGGTGATGGCGTTCTTCGTGATGGTCGTCGCCGCCGCCGAAGTTGTGGTCGGGCTGGCGATCATCATGTCGATCTTCCGCACCCGCCGATCCGCGTCGATCGACGACACGAACCTGCTGAAGTACTGAGGGAGCCGAGTAAGTGATCACCTCCTCGTGGCTGCTGGTCGCGTTTCCCGCGCTCGGTGCGCTCATCCTGCTGGTCGGCGGAAAGCGCACCAACGCGTGGGGACACGTGCTCGGCTGCGCCACAGTCATCGCGTCCTTTGTGTACGCCCTGGCGATGTTCTTCGCCAGCAGCTTCGACCAGGCCGCCGACACGACGCTGTACTCGTGGATTCCGGTAGAGGCGCTGCAGGTCGACTTCGGACTGCGGATCGATCCGCTGTCCATGACGTTCGTGCTGCTGATCACCGGCGTCGGCGCGCTGATCCACATCTACTCGATCGGATACATGTCCGACGACGAGGGTCGCAGGCGGTTCTTCGGTTACCTGAACCTGTTCGTCGCTTCGATGCTGGTTCTGGTGCTGGGCAACAGCTTCGTGATGCTGTACCTCGGCTGGGAGGGTGTCGGCCTCGCGTCCTACCTGCTGATCGGCTGGTACCAGGACCGTCCGTCCGCGGCCACCGCCGCGAAGAAGGCGTTCCTGATGAACCGGGTCGGTGACGTCGGCCTCGCCATCGCGATCTTCCTGATGTGGAAGCACATCGGCAGCACCGGCTACGCCGAGGTCTTCGCCGGAATCGGCGACCAGTCGCCGGCCGTGATCACCGCGATCGCGCTGCTGCTCCTGCTCGGTGCGGCCGGCAAGTCCGGTCAGTTCCCGCTGCAGGCCTGGCTGCCGGACGCGATGGAAGGTCCGACACCGGTCTCAGCACTGATCCACGCGGCGACGATGGTCACCGCGGGCGTCTATCTGATCGCCCGTGCCGCCCCGATCTACAACCTCACTCCCACCGGCCAGCTGGTGGTCACCATCGTCGGCGCGTTCACGCTGCTGCTCGGCGCGATCATCGGTTGTGCCTACGACGACATCAAGAAGGTGCTGGCGTACTCCACTGTCAGCCAGATCGGCTACATGATGCTGGCCGTCGGGCTCGGTCCGTTCGGTTACGCGCTGGCGATCACGCACCTGCTCACCCACGGGTTCTTCAAGGCAGGCCTGTTCCTCGGGGCCGGTTCGGTCATGCACGGCATGAACGACGAGGTCGACATGCGCAAGTTCGGTGGCCTCTACAAGAAGATGCCGATCACCTTCGCCACCTTCGGTCTCGGCTACCTGGCGATCATCGGTTTTCCGTTCCTTTCCGGCTTCTACTCCAAGGACGCGATCATCGAAGCCGCGTTCGGCCAGGAAGGCTGGCGAGGATGGGTGTTCGGTGGTGCCGCGCTGCTTGGTGCCGGGATCACCGGCTTCTACATGACACGCCTCGTGCTGCTGACGTTCTTCGGGAAGCAGCGGTGGAAGGACATCAAGTCCAGCGACGGCCGCGAGTTCCACCCGCACGAGTCGCCGCCGGTGATGACCGGGCCGATGATCGTGCTCGCGATCGGTTCGGTCGCGGCAGGATTCGTGTTCACCCAGGGCGACATGCTCATCGAGTGGCTGGCCCCCTCGGTCGGCGAGCTGCAGGAGTCCGAGCACGGGGTGCTGCCGCACGCGCTGGTACCGATTCTGACGGTCGGGCTCTCCGCCCTCGGGGCCCTCGCCGCCTGGCTGTTGTTCGGCAGGCGGGACACCTCGGTGGAACGTCCCCGTGAGGTCTCCGCCGTGGTGCGGGCCGCCCGCAACGATCTGTACGGCAACGCGATCAACGAGAATCTGGTCGCCAGGCCGGGGGTCTGGCTCACCAGGTTCTCGGTCTACCTCGACAACCGGGGTGTCGACGGAGCCGTTAACGGGATGGCCGCACTGCTCGGCGGCACCTCCGGCAGGCTGCGCCGGATGCAGACCGGCTTCGTCCGCTCCTACGCGCTGTCCATGCTGGGCGGGTCCTTCCTGCTCGTGGCCGCGCTGCTCCTGGTGAGGTTCGCATGACTCTGTTGCTCGCACTGATCCTGCTGCCGCTGGCCGGCGCACTGGCGCTGACCGCATTGCGCGGCAACGACAAGCTGGCCACGCTCGTCGCGCTCGGGGTATCGGTGGCGGAACTGCTGCTGATCGTTCCGCTGTGGCTCTCCTACGATCCGGGCGGCGAGCGGATCCAGCAGGCGAGCTCGATGGACTGGATTCCGGCGTTCGGGATTCACATCTCGTTCGGCATGGACGGCATCGCGCTGGTGATGATCGCCGTCATCGCGCTGCTGGTGCCGATCGTGATCGGCGCACTCGGCAGCACCGACAAGCTGCCAGCCGGGCGCAGTGCGGGCGGCTACCTCTCGCTGATCCTGGTGCAGGAAGCGCTGACGATCGGGGTCTTCGCCGCCACCGACGTCTTCCTGTTCTACGTCCTGTTCGAGATCATGCTGATCCCGATGTACTTCCTGATCGGCGGCTACGGCGGGCCGAACCGGCAGTACGCGGCGGTGAAGTTCTTCCTGTACTCGTTCCTCGGTGGACTGATCATGCTGGCGTCGGCCATCGGCGCCTACTCACTCGCCAGTGACGAACTCGGGCAGGGCACCTTCGACTGGGCCACCCTGGTGGCGGTCGTCAGCGAGGCCCCGCTGAGCACGCAGATCTGGTTGTTCCTCGGGTTCTTCCTGGCCTTCGCGATCAAGGCGCCGCTGGTGCCGTTGCACACCTGGTTGCCGGATGCGGCTGGGCAGGCACCGATCGGTGTCGCCGTGCTGCTGGTCGGCGTGCTGGACAAGGTCGGCACGTTCGGCTTCCTGCGCTACTTGCTGCCGATGTTCCCGGCAGCCAGCGTGGAACTCGCACCGTTGGTGCTGGTGCTCGCCGTGGCCGGAGTGATCTACGGGTCGATCCTCGCGGCAGGGCAGCAGGATCTCAAACGGTTCATCGCCTACGTCTCGATTGCCCACTTCGGCTTCATCGCGCTCGGCATCTTCGCCTTCAACACGCAGGCCATGGTCGGCTCGGTGTCCTACATGCTCAACCACAGCCTCGCGACCGGCATGCTGATCCTGGTGATCGGCATGGTGATCGCGCGGGGCGGCTCCACCAGGATCTCCGACTACGGCGGGATGTCCAAGGTGACCCCGCTGCTCGGCGGAATGCTGCTGATAGCCGGACTGTCGACATTGTCCCTGCCGGGTACGAACTCGTTCATCAGTGAGTTCCTCGTACTGCTGGGGGCGTTCGAGACAAGGCCGGTGTTCGCGATCATCGCAACGGTCGGAATGGTGCTGGCCGCGGTCTACGTGCTGTGGCTGTACCAGCGGATCATGACCGGGCCGGTGCGCGGGGACGCGATGATCGGTGCCGGGGGTGGCCCGGGCACCACGATGGCTCCCGAAGCGGGTGCGAAGAAGGCGATGAAGGACCTGTCCGCACGTGAGATCGCGCTGCTGGCGCCGATGGTCGTACTGATCATCGGTCTTGGCTTCTACCCGAAACCCGTGCTGGACACCGTGACGCCGTCGGTAGAGGCCACTATGGACTCTGTTTCCGTGCAGGAAGGCAACTGATCAATGCTCGACGTTCTTCTTGCCCAGCAGGCGCAGCCACTCGAGGCTCCGGCCATCGCGTGGGCTGCCGTGCTGCCGATCGTGCTGGTCCTCAGCGCCGCCTGCCTCAGTGTGCTGCTAGAGGCATTCCTGCCCAAACACCAACGCTGGCCCGCGCAGGTCACACTGTGCCTGCTCACCCTCGCCGGTGCTGGGGTCGCGCTCGGCGCGTACGTCATGGATGCGCCCGAGCAGGGGTTGACCACGTTCAGTGGAACGCTGGCAGTGGATACTCCCGCGTTGTTCCTCTGGGGCACGCTGCTGGCGCTGGCGCTCGGTGCGATCCTGCTGATCGCTGACCGGTCGGTGGAGCCGGGCGGGGCGTTCGTCGCGCAGGCCGGGATTCGTCCTGGCACCGTGCAGGACCGGGCGCAGGTCGGTTCCACGGGGATGCAGACCGAGGTTTTCCCGCTGACGCTGTTCGCGCTCGGCGGCATGATGACCTTCACCGCGGCCAACGACCTGCTGACGATGTTCATCGCGCTCGAGGTGCTGAGTCTTCCGCTGTACCTGATGTGCGGTCTGGCGCGGCGGCGCAGGCTGCTGTCGCAGGAGGCGGCGGTCAAGTACTTCCTGCTCGGCGCGTTCGCCAGCGCGTTCTTCCTTTATGGACTCGCGCTGCTCTACGGCTACGCGGGCTCGGTCCGGCTGTCCGATATCGCGAACGCCACCGCGGGCACGGACCGGTCCGACACTCTGCTCTTCGCCGGGCTCGGACTGCTCGTGGTCGGCCTGATGTTCAAGGGGTCCGTCGGCCCGTTCCACACGTGGACTCCCGACGTCTACCAAGGTGCGCCGACGCCGATCACGGCATTCATGGCCGCCTGTACGAAGGTCGCGGCGTTCGGCGGAATCCTGCGGGTGTTCACCGTCGCGTTCGAGTCGACCAGCTGGGAGTGGCGCGGCGTGCTGTGGGGCGTCGCGATCGTGTCGATGGCGATCGGTGCGATCATCGGGCTGACGCAGACCGACATCAAGCGGATGATCGCGTACTCCTCCATCGCACACGCGGGCTTCCTGCTGATCGGTGCGATCGCGATGACCGAGGACGGGCTGTCCGGCACCTTGTTCTACCTGCTGGCGTACGGCTTCACCACGATCGCGGCGTTCGGTGTGCTCAGCCTGGTGCGCGACTCGACCGGGGAGGCGACACACCTTTCGGCGTGGGCAGGACTGGCGAAACGCTCGCCGTTGGTGGCGGGTGTGTTCACGTTCCTCATGCTCGCGCTCGCCGGAATCCCGCTGACCAGTGGCTTCATCGGCAAGTTCGTGGTCTTCTCGGCGGCGCTCTCCGACGGTATGGCCCCGCTCGTGGTGATCGCGCTGGTGTTCAGCGCGGTCGCGGCGTTCTTCTACCTGCGCGTGGTCGTGTTGATGTACTTCTCCGAGCCCGCCGCCGACGGTCCCACGGTGAGCGTGCCCGGCGCGTTCACCACAGCGGCGATCACCCTTGGCGTGCTGGTGACACTGCTGCTGGGCATCGCTCCCTCCTTCGCGCTCGACTGGGCGGGCGCTGGGGGCTTCGCCTTCTGACGCAGGTGCTCGTCCGCCGCTGACTTTCTGTTCCGAGTGGCACCCGCTCGGTAGCCATCCCCGGTTACGCTGCTCCTACCAACGGATTGGCAGGGGAGGGTTCCGTGGGTGGATACAAGGTCAACATCGCCGAACTCGGCAGACTGATCCAGACCCTTGAGGATGGGGCAGAACAGGTCCGGGACGCGAACAAGACGTTGGCGGCGGTCGGGCAGCTGGAGATGCTGGGCAACGAAACGCTCAAGGGCGAGGCGCACCGGTTCGAGGAGAAGTGGGAATCGGGACCCTCCATGGTCGCGCAGCGTGCAGGCGAGCACCGAATCTCCCCCGAAGCCGCCGGGCAGCTACAGGAGGTGGTGATTCCGGAGTTCAAGGCCGAGTTCCAGATCCTCGCGCCGGATGCTGCCCACCTGGTGGTCATGGTGATCACCACGACCAGTGAGATCGGTTGGCCTGCCGTGGCGGCCGAGGCGATGCGCGTAGCCAACAGCGTCCGTTTCGAGTACCCGGACGACTCCCGGCTCGACGCAAGCGAGTATTGATGGAGCAACTCGTCGCCTGGGGCATTATTTTTGTACTTGCTGGGATTCCAATCTTGACTGCCATTCCGCTTATTGTAATCGCGATGCGGCAAGCCAACATCGAGCGAGAGCGGCTTAAGCTAACTCACTACTACTTCTGCGGTCATCCGCAAGTTGCCCTGCCGCTTGCCGGATGGAAGATCCCCGTAGCAGGAATTCGCCTTCTTGCCTGGCAGCGTGGCTATGCCGAAGTTGGTGGGCCGAATCCAGGAACTCTCGTATTCCGCTTGCTCGAGACAGCACCGGACGGTCCTCCTGCCGTGCCCGCCGCCGCACCCGCCGTGGCGGCTACCGGTCACCCGACGCGGAGGCAACTCCGCAGGAGGCGGCAGTTGACCAAACGACTGGAGTCCGGCCACATTGCCTGGGCGCGACTACGAGAGTTGGGCATCGGAATGGCCGAACTCGACAACGTGGCGAGAGCAAAGGGATTCAGCCTCGCGCGAAGTCTGGGTAACCGTGATGATCCCACGGTGTTGCTCAGTCGAGTTCCCATTTGGCGAGTGAGCGACGCCACTGATTCTAGAATTGGTCGATCGTTGACGTCGCTCGAACGCCGAGTCGCGATAAGTGCAGGCGGGGGATTGACTGCTGTCGCTGGCGGAACTTGGATGTTTGTCTTGCTCTACGGTGATTTGCCAGTCGTGCTCAACGTCGGTATCGGGATCTTCGCGGCACTCTCGGTGGGCGCCACTGTGTGGCTCGCCGTCGGGGTCTGGGTTAGAGATACGACCCACCGGATGTCGTTGATGATCCGAGAATTTGACGGTCGAATGAAGCTCGCCCTGTATGGAAATTTCTACCTCTTGGATCGATGGGTGATCGGCGACGTGGCTAATGAACTTGGCTACGCGTACGTCGGCTCGTACCACGGCATCTACGGATCGTCCCGGATGAACCATGTCCGCATCGTCTACGCGCGCACACCCAACTACCAGCCGAGGGGGCAACGATGATCGAGCAGAGCAGTAGGGATCTCGTCGAGGAGATGCGCTGGCAACTCGGAAAGATCCGGGACAGGGAGGCCGCGAACGAGGAGTTGCTCGGCAAGCTGGATGAGGCCAAGCAACAACTCGCGGCCCTTGAAGCGAGGGTGAGTTCACCCGACGGGCGGGTCACGGTGGCGGCGGGATCGGGAGGGATCGTGCGTTCGGTCGAGCTGGCCGAGAACGCGATGAACGCCAACGCCAAGACGCTCACGGCGACGATCAACGCCACGGTGCAGGCCGCGATCGCCGAGGCGACGGGCAAGCAGTTGGAGATCGTGCGAGCGCAAGTCGCGGATGATGTCGATCCGGTGCGCATCCTCGGCCCGCAGGCCAAATTCGCGAGCTTCGGCAACACGGCGATCACTTCGGACACCGGCGTTGCGGTACAGGAGCAATCCCGACCAGCTGCCGAAGGCGATGACGACGCGTTTCACGACCCGCTGGCCGACGACGAACCCGATCGGGCTCCTACTTGGTCGGCTCCGGCTGAGGACACGTCCCACTCCGACGATGAAGACGAGTTCCACCAACGGCTGGGCCTCGATCAGCGCTGAATGGTCTGGACTGCTGGGGAGGCGTACTCGTTGGAGCCGTCCCACGCCACAGAGATGTCAGCGATCACCTCGCCAGCTTGATCGAACTGGTCGACCTCCGCGTAGACAAAGCTGTACAGCCCGGCCTCGTGCCGCCCGACGCGGAGCAGGTCGATCGCCCACGGGTGTAGCCGCTCGATGAACAGCGCGTGCTTGCCGAGGGCCTGATTGACCTCAGCGAACCCGATGCTCTCCACGTAGACGTCGTTGACGCCGACCTTTCGGTGATCGAAGGCGAAGAAGCCGTAGCGCATTGAGATCTCCCCCGAATGGTGTGAATGATTACTGCATAACTATGGGTCACCCAGTGGCATGTGGCAAGATTTGTCCCCGGAACGGGGAGGTCTCAAATGCCAAAGCCCAAGCCGAAGCCGCAGGCTCGCGGACTGGCGGAAGGTCTGCGGATAGCGCGCAAGGCCAGCAAGCTGGCCATGGTCGAGGTTGCGGAGAAGTTGCAGTGGTCGCAGTCCACCCTGAGCCGCATCGAAACCGGGGTCCGGAATGCATCAGCGGAAGAAGTCTCGGCATTGCTGGCCGTCTACCAGGTGACCGGAGAGCAACGGGACAGCCTTATCGAGATGGCACGGGACGTCGATCGGCCCAACTGGCTGGAAACCCGCTACAGCGATGTGCCGAACCAGGCGAAGACACTCGCCCAGTTCGAGTCGGACGCACGCCGGATCGTGGACGTAGGGCTGATCCTGATCCCGGGCCTACTGCAGACCGCGTCCTACACCCGTTCCTTGATGAACTCCGGTGGTGTGCGACCTGCAGACATTCAGGCAAGAGTCGATCTTAGGATCGAGCGGCAGAAGGTCCTGGCTCAACGAAATCCGCCGCACTTGGTGACGTTCATCGACGAGGCAGCCCTACGCAGGCGCATCGGCGGAGCGCGCGTAATGGCCGATCAGCTCCGTCATCTGGTAACCGTGGCGCGCCGAAGTAGTGTCGAACTGCGCGTGATTCCATTCGACGTAGGTGGTCATCCCGGTGTCAACGGCGCATACGTTCTGCTGGAGTTCGCCGACGCACGCCCGGTCGTGCACCTGGAACACCGTCGGTCTGGAGTGTTTCTGCACCAGGCGATCGATGTCGATCCATACGTCGAGGCAACGGCTAGTATGAACGCGATCGCCCTGGAGCCTATGCAGTCAGTGCGTATGGTGGAGGTGATCGCTGAAAGCTACGACTGACCTTCGTGAGAGGACGGCCCGCCATGGACCACAACACGACCTCGTGGAGGAAGTCCAGCTACAGCGGGACCGAGTCGAACTGTGTCGAACTGGCGATGACCGTCGAGCGGACCGCTATCCGGGATTCCAAGGCGCCGGACTCCGGTGCGCTGGAAGTTCCTCGCGGCGCCGCGATCGCCCTGTTCACCCAGCTGCGGGCGCACTGACTCAGGCCACCCGTGCTTGTAGGTCCGCGAGTCGCGCGGCAAGCGTTGCCGGTTGGCCCGGGAACACCGTGATCTGCTGGCTCCCGCGTGGGCCGCTCATTTCCAACCCGATTCGGCCCGCGTCGATATCGAGGTAGGACAACGTGTCGACGGAAGCATGTCGCGTGCCGTCCTTGGAACGGGCGACGTGCAGGTACCCGAAACCGTAGTGGCGCACGGAGAAGATGTCGTCCAACTCGCGCGCCTCCGGGCTGCGTGCCTCTGGCTCGTCGTACACGCCGGTTACGCCGTTCTCGTCGCGCCGGAAATCTCGCTGTGACAGGGAGAACGTCGTGAATCCGGCGGCTGGAAACTCCGGTAGGTGCGCGACGAGAGTGCCTTCCAGGTCGCGGTCGTCGGCGGGGTTCAGCCACACCCGGCGGTCCTGATGCAGGGCGGTGACGGCCGTTCGCCCCCGAGCGGCGACGAGCACGCTGAACTGCTCATCCCCGGTGCGGATGTGTGCGTAGCACTCGCGCTCAGGCCTGGCCAGTACGTGGATGGCGTCCTCGAAGGCCTCGCTCGGCCGGCCTCCCGTGGTCAGACCGGCGTCGGCCAGCTCGTTCAGGGCCTCCTGGTTGACCTGCCGTGCCGCCTCCGGCGGGACATAGCGGGCGCCGCCTGCGAAGACCTCGTGCGGTTGCCCGCATCCCGCGCCGCTGAGCGCGGTCAGCAGGGTGTGCAGCGACAGTCGGGCCGTGCGCTCGATGACCACCGTGACTCCCCTCCCGATGGTTACTTCGCGCGCTTCTCCCCGATGACCGGTGGCGTCGGCTTCTCCTCGGTGCCACCGAACGTCGTCTCAGGATCGGGATTGGTCAGGTATGCGGCCCGCTGATGTTCGTTGTCCTCGCCGCCCTTGCCGCGCCCGCCACCAGCGCCCATCGGCATCGCGCCGCCTCGGGGACCGCCGGCTGTTCCGCCAGTTCCCGGCACGGGACGTCCTCCACCTGCAGCGGCCTGCCCCGGGGGAACCGCGCCGGTGCCGCGGCCGGGAGTCGCACCGGTACCCGCGCCGGGAGCGCCCCCGCCAGGTGTGCTGCCACCGAGACGTCCTACACCTCCGCCGCCAACGCGTCCCGAGCCCGATCCACCAGCGCCTCCACCGGTTTTCGCTGATCCGCTGCCGCCGCCGGTGGTCGGCACGATTCCGGTTCCACCGCCGTAGGGCCCTGGCGTGTTGAGGTTGCTGATCGGCTTCCCACTCGGACCGAACTGGTAGCCGCCCTGCTGCGACTGCTGGGGAATCGGCTGCGGCCGGTAGTTCGATGCCGAAGTGCCGCCAGTGTCAGTGTTCGCCTGCGCCGCAGGCGGGGCACCGGTGCTTCCGGGCGTCCCGGCGGGAGGAGGCGCCTGGTAATTGCGCGTCCCACTGCCCGAACTCCTCGTGGGCGCACCACCCGAGGCCCCGACCGACCCGCCGACGACGGGCACCGGTCCGGGCTTGGTGCCGGTCCCGGTGTCCTTCGCGGTGTTGCCATCGACCATGGTGATGGCGCTGTCCGGAGCGGTGAGCGTGGTGTAGCTGGCGGGAATGGTCTGCCCGTTGCTCTTGCTCGCCGCGTCGTATGCGGCGAAGGCGTCGATGTTGGCCTGGCTGGTGGTTTGGTACTCGGCCATGTTGCGGGTGTGCACTGCAAGGCCCGAACTGAACGTGTCGAACATGCCCTGGCTGGTCATCTCAGGTGGGTCGGGCGGCACCGGAACCACAGTGTTGCGGACTGTGTCGAACGCCCCGACCTGCTGACCGATGGCGCTGTCGGCGTTGTGCAGCAGATCGGCATCGCGATCCGACGCGTCTGCAAGGGGTTTCGCCGCACCGGCAGCCGCCTCGCCCGCCTTGCCCTGCCATCCCTCCTGCATCTGCCTGGTCAGCGCGTTGACCTCGTGCGAGCAGTCGCCGAGACGATTGCGCAGGGTGGCTGCCGCCTGCTGCGCAGCGGCCAACCGGGAGCTGCCAGGCCCGCCGTGGACCTGGTTGTAGATCTCCGTTGCGGTCAGCGGGACGCGAGCAATCTGCGCGCCGGACATCAGTTCCGCTCCTTGATGTTGGCGATCACGGTGGAGGCCACCTCGTGCACGGCCTCGCAGGGATCGATCTTGCCGATCTTGTCCTCGGAGAGGGCGATGCTCACATTGACCGTTTGGGTGTCGCTTGTCCCGACATCGAGGTTGCATCTGCCCTCGGGGCGCTGGTCGCCCAAGTCGTAAGCGACAGCCGGGTATCCGGTGATCGGAGGTAGCTCGATAAAGAAGGCGGCTTCGTCCCGATTGCTGTAGATACCGCTCAGTCCGGACTGGTCTACTGTCGGGAAAATCACGCCAATGCTTGCTTGGCCGATCCCCGCAGCGTTCCAGGTGCAGGCGGGTCCGGCGGCGCCGTCGGGCCGGGGTTTGGTGGTGACGCCGTCGCCGAAAAACTCGGTCATTTCGGCGTCTGTGATGGCGGCGCAGGGGTCCTGCTGCCGAAAATAACTGGTGTCGAGCGGGTTTTCGACCTTGGGGGCGCCGTGGCGAGGCAGAGAGTCGCCGTTCCCGTCCGACGTGCTGGTGCCCGGACCGGCATCCGGCGTAACGGGGTTTGGTGTTCCGGGTTCTTCGCCGGAGCAGCCTGCCGCGACAGCGGCGAGGAATGCGACGCCGACGGTGGTCTTCCAGCGGGGCATCAGAACTTGCCTTCCTGTGTCGTCACGTCGGCGGTGGCGTCGTCTTCGGCGTTGGCGTACTTGCCCATGGCTGCGCGGGTCTTTTCGGCCTCGTTGCGACAGAACTTCTCCCGCGCGACCAGGGTGTCCCATAGTGCCTGGCCAGACGCGCGCACCAACTGTGCATTGTCGCCACTGGCGTACTCGGCGCCGGGCCCTTCCGCTTCGGCGATGCGCCGTGCGTCTCGCTGACCGTCCAGGAACGTGTCCGCCAGGTCCTCCCACTTCGTGACTAGCGCCTGCAGTTGTTCCTCGGTGAAGGCGTAGCCGGGGCCGTTGACCTTGCCGCGAATGACGCCGCCGAAGGCCGCGCCCCCGGCGATCCCACTGTCGTCAAGCACTGGCCGACCCTCCCGGCATGCACACTTCGCGCAGCGCTGCGCCCCCGACTGACTGGCCGGTTGGGCACGGCTGATGCGGCGTCATGAGTCCCTCCCCGAGACACGAACACTGCCGACGCACCGTCGCCTCCCCGGCACGCTGCGTCTTCGACGGCTTGAAACTAACACGCGTTCCCGAACCATTGGCCGCTATCGCCGGAATCACCGGCCCTTGGTGACACGGAATTGCACCCCAAATGCATGGTAACTGTGCGTGTTGGGAATATCTCGAAGGGTAACTAGAATCAGTCGCTCAGATGCAGCATCAGCGAGCGGGGATGACCAGTGCGAGCCTTTGTCCTTTGTCTTGTCGCGTTCGTGGCGGTCACCGCCTGCGTCAGCGCGGAACCTGCGCAGGACGATTCAATCTCCGCGATCGGCCCAGTCACTCTCGGTGTGATCGTCGGTGCGATCGATCCGTGTGTCCTGCTCGGTGCCGGAGATGCGAAACCGGAGCCCGAGGGAGAGTGGGCCTGCCGACTGGGGGAGTTCCGCGCTGCCATCACCGATTTCGGGCACCAACAGCGATACAGCGCTGAACCCGTCGGCCTCGCCGGGGTCAAGGCCTACCAAACGGCGCGCTATGTCGGCGGCGAACCCGCCAGTTGTGTCATCCACGTTCCACTCGGGGTCACAGTCGCGACCGAGTTCGAGTACATCCCGGCCGCCCCGGAGCACGCGGCCGATCATTGCGCGGTGTTGCGTGGACGCGCGAGTGCGGGTGTGGAGGTGCTGGCCGAAGACCCCGATACCGGCCCGCTGCTCTACCTTCCCGGCGAGAACGACACCGGTGTACCGGGAGCCTGTGCCGATCTGACGAACACTGACGGCTGCGAGCCCTACCGTGCGACGCCCCTCCCCGGCGATCCCGCGTCCAAGTTCTCGTTGGCCGTCACCGATTCGCACGCGCGGTGCACCCTGTTCGCCGACCCTGTCGCCCGTATCTACGGCGACGCCTTCACTCCGGTTGTTGCAACAGGCGGCTGCTACTTCGTCCGGCCCGACCACCGCCTCCAGATTCAGGTCATGGCACTCGAGAACGAGGGCACCTGCGAGGACTCGCACCCCGGCACGTTCCGCGTCTGCAAATCGCCGGGCACGGCGATCGACAGTACCGATCTGCTGGTCGTCGACGTGACCGCGCACGCTCGCCGGGGCATGGCCTCGACGGATGTTCCTCGTGTCTCCGAGAAAGACACCGAACGCGCGCTCGCCGTACTCGATCACGTTCTCGCCCGGCATTTCGCCTGATCTGGTGTCGCGCATCACGCACGCCGTTGACCAGCGCGGTCACCGCTGCCGGAACCCTTGCCATTAGGCTTGGCTGGACCGTGACCCCAGTGCCGAAAGGCGGAGCCGACGTGTCAGTGCCTCATGGCGCCTCAGCGGCAGAGAGCGCCCCGGCGCAACCTGATGCCGCCGCGATGGAGAAGTTGCGCGCCGCCGTAGGCCTGCAGATCGCCGACGAGGGCCTCCTGCGCAACCTCGCCGAGGGGCTGCAGGACGTCGAGCGGTTGCTGCACGAGGTCGTGCGCAGCGACGTCAAGGCGGTCAACGACGCCGCCAGCCATCTGGTCGATGCCGGGGGCAAGCGTTTTCGTCCGTTGTTCACGCTGCTCGCGTCGCAGTTCGGTACCGGAGGCAGGGACGCCGTGGTCACCGCCGCCGCCTCGGTCGAACTCGTGCACCTCGCCACGCTCTACCACGACGACGTGATGGACGAGGCCACCATGCGGCGCGGCGCGGAAAGCGTCAACGCCCGCTGGGACAACACCATCGCGATCCTGACCGGCGACTTCCTCTTCGCGCACGCCTCCAGGCTGGTGGCCGACCTCGGCACCGACGCCGCGCGGATCATCGCCGAGACCTTCAGTGAACTGGTCACCGGTCAGATGCGCGAGACCGTCGGCCCCACCGGCGACGACGATCCCGTCGAGCACTACCTCAGCGTGATCGGACAGAAGACCGGATCCCTGATCGCCACGGCGGGCCGCTTCGGCGGCATGCTCTCCGACGCCCCCGATGAGTACGTCGACGCACTGCGCCGATTCGGCGACATCATCGGCGCCGCATTCCAGATCTCCGACGACGTCATCGACATCGACTCCCCGTCCACCGAGCTGGGCAAGTCGCAGGGCACCGACCTGCGTGAGGGTGTCCGTACCCTGCCGATGCTGTACGCACTTGCCGACAAGTCGACAAATCCGCGACTGATCGAGCTGCTCGCAGGCCCGGTCACCGAGGACGACCTGGTCCAGGAGGCGCTGGACCTGTTGCGCGAATCCAGCGGCCTCGAACGCGCCAAGATCACTCTCGCCGACTACGCTCGTCGCGCGAGGACGGAGCTGGCGGCGCTGCCGGCCTCACCGGCCCGTGACGCCTGCGAGTCGGTCGCTGACTACCTCGTCGCGCGCACGCGCTGAACCCGCCCGGAAACGGGTGGGAGCAGTAGGGCGCCACCGGAGGGGGTAGGAAGGGAGACAACGCGGAAATGTCCATCTTCGGGCAGGTTTGGTTGTGGAGCGTGGCTGCGTTCGCGCTGGGCGCGCTGCTCGCATGGGCGCTGCTGGCCAGACCGGCGCAGGCGCGGGTGCGCGAGTTGGAGCGCAGACTCGTCACGGCCGAGGCCACCCCGGCCGCCGCGTCACCACGTGAGCCCGAGCCGACCCGCGTGCGGCCCGCCCCCGCGCAGGACGATGACGACTCGACGCACACCCACCAGATGCCGCAGGTGCGGCCGGCGCCGCAGCCCGAGCCTGAGCCTGAGCCAACTGAGTACGTCAGCCCTGCTCCCTCGTGGCTCGAACGCGACAGCTTCGAGCGGCAGCCGCAGCCGAGCGGCGACGAGACCATCGAGCGGGAACTGGCCGAGTACGACTGGGAGTCCGATCCCGAGCCCGCTTACGACACCGATCGTTCCCCGGGTAACGGCTACGACGAGAGCCGCTACGACGAGAGCGGGTACCGGTCCGAAGAACCGGACTTCGGCGAGCAGCGTCACGAGAGCCATGACCGCCAGGAACACGCTCAGCAGGATGTTGGGCCGTACGAGGAGTCCGCTACGGAAACCACGCGCGTGGGTGCCAGTCTGTTTCAGCCCCACTCGTACTCCGAGGACGACGACCCGCGCGACTACGACGCCTACGACGACCAGCCCTACGACACCGAAACTCGCGAGGATTCGTCGCGGGCCACGTACGAACCGACTTCCTACCAACCGTTCGAGCCGGTCTACGTCGGTCCGGACGCCGGCGAGTACGGCACAGAGCGTCGGGACGAGGAGCCGGAGGACGTCCATCAGCCGGCCGAACCGGAGGAGCCGGAGACGGAACCCGATATCGAGGACGAGGCCGAGACCGCGCAGGGACTGCCCAAACGGCAGCGGCGTGAATCGCCACCCGGCGGATTCGACACGCCGAAGCCCATCCAGCCGTCCATGCGAACCGTCACTCGCAGGGAACCCGCGCAGGATCAGGGCAGCACCCACAGTGGCTCGTTGTTCGAACCGGCCGTTCCTTCGGGACCGCCTGCCGAGCAGGCGCCGATGGCGCCACCCGCGCGCAGTCACGAGCAGGGCGCCCCGGTGCCCTCCGGCCCGTTCGGTCCCGGCTCGGCGATGCCACTTCCCGGCGGCGGCCGGCCTTCACCGGACTTCTCCGTCAAGGCCAGCGTCACCGCTCTGCGCTACTGCACCGACGGCTCCGCGCAGTTCCCGCAGATGGTCGCCGAGGTCTGGTTCCGCACCCCGGCCGACGCCGAGCGGGTGGGGTTCCGCCCGGTCAGCTAGCGGCGGCCGACGCCGAGGTCCTCAGGCGACCGTCCAGGTGTCCTTGCCACGCAGCAGCGCCTGGAGGTCGGGGGCCTTGGCCTGCTGTGCCTGTTCGACCTGGGCGCGGGCCTGGTCGTCATAGGTCGGGCGCTGCACCTGCCGGAAGATGCCGGTGGGCGTGTGGTTGAGGTGCTGGTCACCGATCCGCGACAGCGCGAACGCGTACGCGCTGTCGTCGATGGTCGGGTCGTGCACCACCAGGTTCTCCACCCCGATCTCGGACACCTTCGCGACCTCGAGCCCACCCCACGGGCTGCGGGTGACGCCGTACTCGCCCTCCGGCCCGAACTGGATCGGCTCCCCCGCCCGGAGCGGGATGAGCCGCTGGGCGGACTCGTCGGGATCCTTCAGGACGTCGAACGCGCCGTCGTTGAAGATCGGGCAGTTCTGGTAGATCTCCACCAGCGCGCTGCCCCGGTGCTCGGCCGCGGCGGTGAGCACCTCGGTCAGGCCCTTGCGGTCGGAGTCCAGCGCGCGGCCGACGAACGTGGCCTCGGCACCGAGCGCCAGTGAGACCGGATTGAACGGGTTGTCCACCGAGCCCATCGGCGTGGACTTGGTGACCATGCCCTGATCCGACGTCGGGGAGTACTGGCCCTTCGTCAACCCGTAGATCCGGTTGTTGAACAGCAGGATCTTGAGGTTGACGTTCCGGCGCAGTGTGTGGATCAGGTGGTTGCCGCCGATGGACAGCGCGTCCCCGTCGCCGGTGACCACCCAGACGCTGAGATCGGAGCGTGCGGTGGCCAGTCCGGTTGCGATCGCCGGCGCGCGGCCGTGGATCGAGTGCATCCCGTAGGTGTTCATGTAGTACGGGAAGCGGCTGGAGCAGCCGATCCCGGACACGAAGACGATGTTCTCCCGCTTCAGGCCGAGCTTCGGCAGGAACGACTGGATCGTGTTGAGCACGACGTAGTCGCCGCAGCCGGGACACCAGCGCACTTCCTGGTCGGACTTGTAGTCCTTGGCTTTCTGCGGCTCGTCTGTCGTGGGTACGCCTGACAGGCCGCCCAGAACGGGGAGCCCGAGGTCCGTGGCGGTCATTTCGCGCCCTCCTCGGTAGAAGAAATGTCGGCCATCATGCGGTGGCCTCCTTGGTGCGGTTGCTCGCGCCGGTGATCGTGTCGGTGAACACGCCCTGCAGTTCCTCGGCCTTGAACGGCAACCCGGCGACCTTGGTGTAGCTGTGGATGTCGATGAGGAACTTCGCCCGCAACAGCATCGCCAGCTGCCCCAGGTTCATCTCGGGCACGACGACCGTGTCGTAGGACGCGAGTACCTCGCCCAGGTTCTTCGGCAGAGGGTTGAGGTAGCGCAGATGTGCCTGCGCGATCGGCATTCCGGCCTTGCGTACGCGACGGCATGCGGCACCGATCGGGCCGTAGGTGGAGCCCCAGCCCAGCGCCAGTACCCGCGCCTGCCCGCCGCTGGGGTCGTCGACCTCGATGTCCGGCACGTCGATGCCGTCGATCTTGGCCTGGCGCAACCGGACCATCTTGTCGTGGTTGTCGGGATCGTAGGAGATGTTGCCCGTGCCGTCCTGCTTCTCCAGACCACCGATTCGGTGCTGCAGCCCGGCCGTTCCCGGAATCGCCCACTCACGTGCCAGCGTCTCCGGGTCACGGACGTAGGGCCAGAACTCGTCCGAGCCGTCGGCCGCGTTGGGAACCGAGGCGAACTGGACGCGCAGGTCCGGCAGTGAACTCGCGTCCGGGACCAGCCACGGCTCGGAGCCGTTGGCGATGGCCCCGTCGGAAAGCAGCAGCACCGGGGTGCGGTAGGCCAGCGCGATCCGCGTGGCCTCCAGTGCGATGTCAAAACAGTCGCCAGGGGTGGCCGGGGCGACGATCGGCACCGGTGACTCGCCGTTGCGGCCGAACATGGCCTGCAGCAGATCCGCCTGCTCGGTCTTCGTCGGCAGACCGGTGGACGGGCCGCCACGCTGCACGTCGATCACGACCAGCGGCAGTTCGGTCATCACGCCGAGCCCGATCGTCTCGGACTTCAGGGCCACGCCCGGTCCGGACGTGGAGGTGACCCCGAGCGCGCCGCCGTAGCTGGCGCCCAGCGCCGCGCCGATGCCGGCGATCTCGTCCTCGGCCTGGAACGTCATGATGCCGAAGTTCTTGTGCTTGGACAGCTCGTGCAGCACGTCGCTGGCCGGGGTGATCGGGTAGGTCCCGAGCAGGATCGGCAGGCCGGACTGCTGGCCGGCGGCCACGATGCCGTAGGCGAGCGCGGCGTTGCCGGTGATCTGCCGGTAGGTTCCCGCTGCGAGTTTGGCGGGCGCGACCTCGAACGTCGTCGCGAAGGACTCGGTGGTCTCGCCGTAGTTCCAGCCCGCGCGGAAGGCCAGGACGTTGGCCTCGGCGATGTCCGGCTTCTTCGCGAACTTCTCCCGCAGGAACCGCTCGGTGCCCTCGGTCGGCCGGTGGTACATCCAGGACAGCAGCCCGAGCGCGAACATGTTCTTCGCGCGTTCCGCGTCCTTCTTCGAAAGACCGGTCTCCTCCAGTGCGCCCCTGGTCAGCGTCGACATCGCGACGCGGTGCACCTCGAACGCCGACAGCGAGTCGTCCTCGAGCGGATCGCTGTCGTAGCCGACCTTGCCGTTGTTGCGCTTGGTGAACTCGTCGGTGTTCACGATGATCGTTCCACCGCGCGGGACGTCGGCGACGTTCGCCTTCAGCGCGGCGGGGTTCATCGCGACCAGCACATCTGGCCGGTCGCCGGGCGTGAGGATGTCGTAGTCGGCGAAGTGGACCTGGAATGAGGAGACACCGGGAATCGTGCCCTGTGGCGCCCGAATCTCCGCAGGGAAGTTCGGCATCGTGGAGAGATCGTTGCCGAATGCCGCCGCTTCGGAGGTGAATCGGTCGCCGGTCAGCTGCATGCCGTCACCGGAGTCACCTGCGAACCGGATCACCACTCGATCCAGCTGGCTCACTTCGGTGGGGCGGCTGGCCGACAGTGCACCGCTGCCGCTGCCGTTAGCGCTCGTGCTCATGGGTCAGAGAATCCCTCTCTCCCGACTTGGGCGCACCACTGCCCATACCTCGAGATTACGTGCTGTTTTTCCCGCGCGTGCGGCGGTGTGACCCGGCTTACCTGTAACTCATGGTAACAGTCAGCCCTGTGTTCACCGCTGTGAGCCTGGCCTCCGTCCGCCGGAATCGTCTCCACTGATGCGAGATCGCAGCTCGGCCAGCCGTGCGGTGAACTCCGGCGAGTCGAGTGAAACCAACTGTGGCGCCAGCTCGGTGTCCACGGCATCCGCGTGTTTGCGCAATTCCCGGGTCGTGCGCATCGAGGCCTTGATCGTCGTGACCAGATCGCGCGGTGCCTCAGCGGCGGGCCGCGCGAGTTCCCTTGCGGCCGCCAGCAGCCGGTCGTGGTCTCCTTCGACCACCCGCAGTACCAGTCCCGCCCGTTCGGCGGCGCTGGCGTCGAGAATCTCGCCGAGCAGCGTCATCGCCGTGGCCTGCTGGCCGCCGACAGCGCGCTGCAGCATCCAGGTCATCCCGCCGCCGGGGTGCAGGCCGAGTTGCAGGAAGCGCGCGTCGAACCGGGCTCGCGGGCCGGCGAGACGCACGTCGGCGGCCAGTGCCAGGTTGAGCCCGGCTCCGACGGCGGCGCCACCGATCGCGGCGATCGTCGGCAGTGTGCAGCGTGCCACGGAGAGGAAACCCTCGTAGATGGCCCGCAGGCCTTCCTCTTTCGCCTCGCCGAGCGCGCTCAGGTCCGCTCCGGCACAGAAGGCGGGCGGAGTGCCGGTGATGATCACCGCACGGCACTCGTCGTCGCGTTCCGCGGCGGCAACGGCCTCGGTGAGCTGCGCGGACAGGTCGAGGGTGAGCGCGTTGCGCCGGTCCGGGGCGTCCACGGTGATCACCGCGACGCCGCCGGAGTGCTCGCTGAGGATGCGTTCGGTCATCGGCCCATCGTGGCCCATCTCCACTCGGGGCCGGCGTCAGGCCTGCGGATTCGGAGGTCGCTCGAGCAGGGTGGAGAGCACGACGGTCGAAACCGTGCGGTCGATGATCTCCAGTCCGCGCAACCGCTCGAGCGCGGTCTCCAGGTGGTGGATGTCCGCGGCCCGCAGGTGCACGATGGCGTCGGCGGCGCCGGAGACGGTGTAGGCGGCCACCACCTCAGTGAGCGGTTCCAGCCGGGCCCTGATCCGGGCGGGGGCGACGTTTCCCTGGCAGTGGACCTCGACGAACGCCTCCGTTCCCCAGCCGAGCGCCTCCGGATCGACCACCGCGGTGAACCCGCGCAACACTCCCGCGTCCAGTAGCCGGTCGACCCGTCGCTTCACTGCCGGGGCCGACAGGCCGACCACCTTGCCGATCTCCGCGTAGCTGGAGCGGGCGTTGGCCACGAGGCACGAAATGATTCTCTGGTCGATTGCGTTCACACGCAATGTTTAGCACGTGGGTGCGCAAGAGACAGAGATTGCTTGCACAGATCAGGTCTCATACATTTCGAATCATGACGGCTCTCGTATCTTCGGACGTTCGTGTGCCCACGCCTCGCCACTACCTCATGTGCCCGCCGCGGTACTTCGCCGTCGACTACGTGATCAATCCCTGGATGGACCCCACCCAGCCGGTGGACCGCGAACTCGCCCTCGCCCAGTGGACCCGCCTGCGCGACGCCTACTCGAGCTTCGGGCACACCGTGGACGAGATCGAGCCGCAGCCCGGCCTGCCGGACATGGTGTTCGCGGCCAACTCCGGCACGGTCATCGACTCCCACGTGCTCGGCTCCCGCTTCCGGGCACCGGAGCGCGCGGCCGAGGCAGAGCACTTCCGCCGCTGGTTCGTCGAACACGGCTACCGCGACGTGACCATGCCAACCAAGATCAATGAGGCGGAGGGCGACTTCGCCTGGACCGGGCGGTTTCTGCTCGCCGGAACCGGCTTCCGCACCGATCCCGAGGCGCACGCCGAGGCGCAGGAGGCGCTCGGGGTCCCGGTGGTGTCGCTGCGACTGACCGACCCGCGGTACTACCACCTCGACACGGCGCTGTTCGTCCTCGCGGAGGCGACCGACTCCGCGCCCGCACAGGTCGCCTACTACCCGGGGGCCTTCTCGCCGGGATCTCGCCGCGTGCTGTCCAGGCTGTTCCCCGACGCGGTGCTCGCCGACGAGGCGGATGCCTCCTGCCTCGGGCTCAACGGGGTGTCCGACGGCCGCAACGTGGTCCTGCCCGTCGAGGCCACCGCACTGGCCGCCCGCCTCGCCGAGAAGGGATACGAGCCGGTCCTCGTCGACATCTCCGAGCTGCGCAAGGCCGGCGGCGGCCCCAAGTGCTGCACCCTGGAGATCCGCAAGTAACCCCTGCCCCAGTTCGCACTTTCCCGGGAAAGCGCGAGTCAGGCGGCGCGGAGGCGGCGGAGGGCTCGCCAGGCGAGGCCCCGGCGCGGCGCGAGCAGCAGGGCCAGCAGGAACACCACGGCGCTGCTGAGGCCGATCATGCCTGGGATCGACGTGTCGAACTGCACCGCGGCGCGATGCCCGGCCAGGGAGCTGACCCAGCCGACGGCCACGGCCGCCACCAGCATCGCGGGAACCCGGTTGACCAGCAGGCGCGCGGTGGAGGCGGGTACGACGAAGAACGTGATCACCAGGATCGCGCCCACACTGTCGAACGCGACCACGGCGAGGGCCGCGACCGCCACCAGCAGGATCTGCCCGACCGCGCGGCCGCGCAGGCCGCCGAGTTCGGCGAAGTCGGGATCGAACGTGCTCGCCTGCAACGGCCGCCACAACAGCACGACGAGCAGCACGGTCAGTGCGGCGGCGGCCCCGGTGATCACCAGCGACGTGGGCACCGCCACGCCCGCCAGGTCCATCGTGCGCAGCGGCGCGAACGTGATGTCGCCGTAGATCGCCGAGTCGAGGTCGATGTGCGCCCCGGACGCGAACTGCCCGATCCCCAGAATGCCCAGCGAGAAGAGCGCGGGAAAGACCAGCACAAGCGCGGCGTCCGAGCCGACGATCGCCGTGCGCCGGATCCACTCGAAGGCCGCGACGCATGCGACGCCGAACGCGGTGGCGCCGAGAACGGTCACCGGCGACGTTCGTTCCCCGGTGAGCAGGAAGACCGCCACGATCCCCGGCAGCACGGCGTGACTGACGGCGTCCGGCAGCAGGGCCTGGCGGCGCAGGACGAGGAAGGTGCCCAGTAGCGCGCACGCCGTCGACAGCAGCCCGGCGATGAGGATGATCATCAGGTCGTCCGCGGTGAAGATCATGTGGACGCGACCTCCCTCGCGGGGGACTCCCTGCGCCTGCGAGCCCTGGCGAGCACCCCGCGCCGTGGCGCGAACACGATCGACAGCAGGGCGATCAGGGTCGCCAGCAACACGATGACCGGACCCGCGGGCAGTTCGGCCCTGCCGGAGACGACCCCGCCGATGACACCGCACAGCGCGCCGAGCACGCCGGACAGCGGGACCAGTCCGCTCAGCCTGGTGGTGAGCTGTCGCGCCGCCACCACGGGGGCCACCAACAGGGCCACCATGAGGATCGCGCCGACCGTGCGGACGCCGAGCACCACGGCCAGTGCGAGCAGACCGGTGCTCGCGGCGTCGACCGCCCACGTGGGGACTCCGGCGACCGCGCTGAAGCCGGGATCGAACGTCGCCGAGCGCAGCACGCGGAAGCCGATCGTCACGACGGCGAGGGCGAACAGGCCGAGAACCAGTGCGATCACGATGTCCCGTTCGACCATCCCGGCGGCCTGGCCGAGCAGGTAGTAGTTAAGCCCGGACTGCTCGCTGTTGCCGCTGCCCGCGATATGGGTCAACAGCACGATGCCCAGCGAGAGGGAGATGGACAGCACGACGCCGATCGCCGCGTCCGAACGCATCCGACCGACGCGCTCCAGCCCGATCATCAGGAACGCGGCCAGGGCGGCGGCCACCGCCGCACCGACGAGCAGTGCCTCCGGAGCCTTCGTCCCGGTCACCAGGAAGGCGACGGCGATACCCGGCAGGGTGCCGTGGCTCATCGCGTCGCCGAACATGCTCCGCCTGCGCAGTACCACCAGCGGGCCGAGGGCGCCGGCCACGAAACCGACGACCGCCGTCCCGACGACGACCACCGCGTCGGGATAGGACAGTGGCAGCCACTCCAGCAAGGTGCCGATCATGTGCGCAGGAAGAGCGGCGTGAGGCCGAACGCGCGCTCGAGGTTCGCCGGGGTCACGACGGACCGGGCAGGTCCGTCGGCGACCACGGTGCCGGACAGCAGGATCGCGTGGTCGAAGCGTTCCTGCACGATGCGCAGGTCGTGGTGCACGGCGACGACCGAGCGCCCCTGCTCGCAGAGACCGCTCAGCACGTCCAGCAACGCCGACTCGGTGCGTGCGTCCACGGCGGTGAACGGCTCGTCGAGGATGACCAGGTCCGCCTGCTGGGCGAGGGCGCGGGCCAGGAACACCCGCTGACGCTGGCCGCCGGAGAGTTCGTCGATCGGCTGTTTCGCGAGGTCGAGGACGCCGACCTCGTCCATCGCCGCCGCGACGAGCGCGTCATCGTGTTTAGTGAGGCGGCGCAGCCAGCCACGGTGGGGGAAGCGGCCCATTTCCACGACCTCGACTGCCGTGATGGGAAAGTCCTGGGCGACGGTGTCCTGCTGCGGCACGTAGGCCACCCTGCGGCGGACCTGTTTCAGCGGTTCACCGAGCAGGCGCACCCGGCCGCGGACCGCTGGCATCAACCCGAGCGCGGCCTTGACCAGCGTCGACTTGCCCGCGCCATTCGGCCCGACCACCGCGGTCAGCAGGCCCGCCGGAATCTCCAGGGTGACGTCGTCAAGCACCGTCCGGCCCCCGTAGGAGGCGCTGACTCCCGTGAGTGCCAGCGCCGGGGCCGATACGGCGTCCGCCTTCCCCTGTGCCGTCATCGTCATGTCAGCCCCGCAACGAGTTGGGCGGCGTTCGCGCGGATCATGCCGAGGTAGGTCCCTTCCGGTGTGCCGTCGTCGCCCGCGGAATCGGAGTACAGCTCGCCACCGATGCGGACCTCCTTTCCCTGCTGCCGTACGGCCGCGAGCACCGAGTCGAGCATCTGCCGGGGTACGCTGGTCTCCACGAACACCGATGGGACCCCGCTGCCGGCGATGCGCGCGGCGACCCTGCCGACATCGGTTGTCGTCGCCTCGGACTGTGTCGAGATCCCCTGGATCGCCACGACGTTCATGCCGAACGCCCTGCCGAAGTAGCGGAACGCGTCGTGTGAGGTGACGAGCTGCCGGTGCTCCGGGGGGATCTGCTCGACGGCCGCGCGGACCTCATCGGAGAGGGCGAGCACCTGTGACCGGTACTGCTCGCCCCTGTGCCGGTAGTCAGCGGCGTGTTTCGGATCGAGCTCCGCCAGCTGATCGGTGACCGCTTGCACGACGTAGGCCCACAGTTCGGGGTCGAACCACACGTGCGGGTCGTACTCCTCTTCCGGCGCCGCGTCGGCGGGCGGGCTGAGCAGCAGGTCTCGTGGAATGGTGGCCCCGGCGAACAACACCGGCCGCGATCGCCCGATCTCCTCGAGGGTCCGTTGTAGTGAGCCCTCGAGGTACAGCCCGACCGCGAAGACGGCGTCGGCCTGGCGCATTTCGCGCAGGTCACTCGCCTTGGCCTGGTACAGGTGCGGGTCCACGCCAGGTGGCATGAGCCGCACCGTCTCGATGTGCGGGCCGCCGACCTGGCGCACGGTGTCGTCCAGGAAATTCGTCGTCGTCACGATCCTCGGCTTCCCGGTCGTCGCCGATGCCGTTTCGTTTGCCGAGCGCACCGCCTGAACGGTGACGAGGGTCAGCACCAGCACTGCCGTCGCGCAGAGTGCGACGACCGAGAGCGCCTGTCGCCTCCGCGCACTGCGGCGGGCTCGGGCACCGTGCCGCCTGTCCGCGGTGTCCATCGACGACCTCCAAAGTTCGCTGCGCCGAAATTCAGTATACGGGCAAGCGAATACTGGTACGCAAGGCTGGTCGGGTGCCGAGTGCCCGCCAGGTCTCGATTGGGAGTCGGTCCGCTGTCGCTCGCCGTGGCCGTGTAACGAGCCTTCGGCGGGCGGCGAATCAGGTGTTGCACCACATCGCACGTTCGGCGAGCCCTGGAGTGGCTTGATGACAGCATGCAGACTCTGCGGTTCGACGAACCTGGCAAGCGTCGTCGATCTCGGGGCGACCCCGCCATGCGAGCGTTTCCTCACCGCGGAGGATCTCGAGCAGCCGGAGGTCACCTACCCGCTGCATCTGCGGCTCTGCGCCGACTGCAGGCTCGCCCAGATTCCGCCGTTGATCACACCGGAGGAGACGTTCACCGAGTACGCCTACTTCTCGTCGTACTCGGCATCCTGGGTGCGGCACGCTCAGGAGTTCGTATCGGAAGCCGTTCAACGGCTCCAGCTCGGCGCGGATTCGTTCGTCGTCGAGGTCGCGAGTAACGATGGGTATCTGCTGAAGCACGTCGCGGCACAGCGAATCCGTTGCCTAGGGGTGGAACCGTCGGTGAACGTCGGGCAGGCGGCACGCGACGCCGGAGTGCCCACGGTGACTGCCTTCCTCGACAGGGAGACCGGGGAGGCACTGCGTGCCGAGCACGGGCCAGCAGACCTCGTGGTGGCCAACAACGTCTACGCGCACATCCCGGACATCATCGGCTTCACCCTCGGACTCAGGTCGCTGGTCGGCGACCGTGGCTGGGTGTCCATCGAGGTCCAGCACCTGCTCACGCTGGTGCGGCAGAACCAGTACGACACGATCTATCACGAGCACTTCCAGTACTACACCGTCGACTCCGCCACCCGGGCACTCGCGCTCGGCGGGCTGTCCGTTGTGGACGTCGAACTGCTCCCGACGCACGGCGGGTCGATTCGGCTGTGGGCCAGGCCCGACGAGGTGGCAGGCGAGCCGAGCGGGCGGATGCTGGATGTGCTGGCGGAGGAGAAGGCCGCCGGGCTGCACGAGCTCTCGGGCTACACCGAGTTCGCGGCGCGGGTGGCGCGAGTGCGCAGGGAACTGCTGCAGTTCCTGACCACGGCCGCCGAACGTGGCGAGACCGTGGTCGGTTACGGCGCCCCGGGTAAGGGAAACACCCTGCTCAATCACTGCGGGATCCGGCCCGACCTCTTGGCCTACACCGTCGATCGCAACCCGTACAAGCACGGCAGGTTCACTCCGGGAACCCGGATTCCGGTGCTTCCCACCGAGCAGATCGCCCTTGACCGGCCCGACTACGTTCTCGTGCTGCCGTGGAACCTGCGCGACGAGATCACCGAACAACTGTCCTATGTACACGATTGGGGCGGCAGGCTGGTCTTTCCCATACCGGCTCTCGACATCGTGGGGATCCAGAGATGAAAGTTGTCCTGTTCTGTGGTGGTTACGGCATGCGGATGCGTGGCGGCACCCAGCCGGATGTGCCGAAGCCGATGCAGATGGTCGGACCGCGCCCGTTGATCTGGCACGTCATGCGTTACTACGCGCACTTCGGACACACGGAGTTCGTGCTCTGCCTCGGCTACGGTGCCCACCACGTCAAGGACTTCTTCCTCAACTACGAGGAGACGACGTCCAACGACTTCATCCTCTCCGGTGGCAGGGCCCGGCTGCTGTCCACCGACATCTCCGACTGGTCGATCTCGTTCATCCAGACCGGAATCGAGTCCGCGATCGGCGAGCGTCTGCGCCGGGTGCGTGACCATCTCGAAGGCGACGAAATGTTTCTCGCCAACTATGCCGACGTGCTCACCGACGCACCGCTGGCCGAGATGATCGAGCGGTTCGAGAACTCGGACGCGGGTGCTTCGATGATGGTCGTCCCCCCGCAGTCGTCGTTCCACTGTGTGGAGATGGACGAGGGTGGAATGGTCGGTTCGATCACCGCGGTCAGCGAGATGCCGCTGTGGGAGAACGGCGGATACTTCGTGCTGCGCCAAGAGATCTTCGACCACATCCCGGAGAACGGTGACCTTGTGGCCGACGGCTGCGGGGAACTCGCGAAGCGCGGACGGCTGCTCGCCTATCCGTACCGCGGCTTCTGGAAGCCGACCGACACCGTCAAGGAACGCTACGCGTTGGACGAGGGGTATGCCCGGGGCGAACGCCCGTGGGCGCTCTGGGAGAACCGCCCAGCCACTGCGAGCGCCTGATGATCGGGTTGCGGGCAGGCGTGGTGAACAGCATCGTCGTGCTCGGCGCGCACTGTGACGACATCGCGATCGGTGCGGGCGGCACATTGCTCACGCTCTGCTCGGCCGTACCCGGAATCCGGGTCGACGCACTCGTCCTCTCCGGTGGTGGAACCGAGCGGGAGGACGAGGAGCGCGCAGCGCTCGCCGCCTTCTGTCCCGGCGCGGACCTCGAACTCACCGTGCTGAAACTGCCGGACGGACGGCTGCCCGCCCACTGGGACGAGGCGAAGGACGCCATGGAAGAACTGCGGTCACGAACGGACCCGGATCTCGTTCTCGCGCCACGCACCGAGGACGCGCATCAGGATCACCGTGGCCTCGCCACCCTGGTGCCGACCGCGTTCCGGGACCATCTCGTGCTCGGCTACGAGATCGTCAAATGGGACGGCGACCTCGGCAGGCCCGTCGCCTACCAGCCGCTCACCACGGAGGTAGCCGAGCAGAAGGTGCGGCTGCTGCAGGAGCACTACCCCTCGCAGCGGCACCGTCCCTGGTACGACCGAGAGGCGTTCCTCGGACTCGCGCGCATCCGGGGCATCGAATGCCACGCGCACTATGCGGAGGGCTTCTCCGTGACCAAGGCGGTTCTCGATCTGGGAACGGCGCTTCACGCCAGGAAGGGATGAAGACCATGCGTGTGTTGCTGACCGGGCACCAGGGTTACCTGGGCACGGTAATGGCTCCCGTGCTCGCTGCCGAGGGCCATGACATCACCGGTCTCGATTCCGGGCTGTTCGCCGAATGCGTTCTCGGTGACGCACCACTGGATCCACCGGGACACCGCGTCGACCTGCGCGACGTCACCGCGACGCAGCTGTCCGGAGTGGACGCCGTCGTGCACCTGGCCGCGCTGTCCAATGATCCACTCGGCGCGCTCGCTCCGGATCTGACCTACGACATCAACCACAGCGCATCGGTTCGCCTGGCGCGTCTGGCCAAAGACGCCGGTGTGCGCCGGTTCCTGTATGCCTCGACCTGTTCGGTGTACGGCGCTTCCGGCGATGCTGGATTGGTGGGCGAGGACGCGCCACTGCGACCGGTCACCCCGTATGCCGAGTCGAAGGTGCGGGTCGAGGACGATCTGCACGAGCTGGCCGACGACGACTTCACCCCGGTGTTCCTGCGCAACGCGACCGCGTTCGGGTTCTCGCCCCGTCTGCGGGCCGATATCGTGCTGAACAACCTGGTGGGTCATGCCTGTTTGTCCGGCGAGGTACGGGTGTTGTCGGACGGTACGCCGTGGCGGCCGCTGGTGCACGCCGCCGACATCGCACGCGCGTTCGCGGCGGCGCTGACCGCACCCAAGGAGTCCTTGCACGACCGGGCGTTCAACATCGGGACCGAGCGCAACAACCTGACGGTCGCCCAGATCGCCGACGAGGTCGTGGAGGCGGTGCCCGGCTCGCGGCTGGTGATCACCGGGGAGGCCGGTGCGGACCCGCGTTCGTACAGGGTGGACTTCTCACGTTTCCGCGGTGCTGTCGCCGGCTTCGACTGCGCATGGTCGGTGAAGGACGGTGCGGTGGAGCTGGCCGAGGCGTATCAGCGGTTCGGACTCACCAGGAACGGATTCGAACAGCGGTTCACCAGGCTGGCGTGGCTGAAGAACCGGACCGAGGCAGACGTCGTCGACGACACGCTGCGACACAGCTGATGGACGGCGGACGGATGCACGATCTGGTGCGCCGGTTGTACCCACTCTGCCGGAGTATCACCGGCGACGGGGTTCGCCGGACGTTGGACATCGTGTCCGAACAGATTCCACTGCGGGTACACGAGGTGCCGACCGGGACCCCCGTCCTGGACTGGACCGTGCCGCGGGAATGGAACATCCGGGACGCCTACATCGCCGACGGCGCGGGAAACCGGGTGGTGGATTTCGCCGAGTCCAGTCTGCACGTCGTCAGCTACAGCGTGCCGGTCTCGGCGACCATGACGCTGCAGCAGCTCCGGCCGCACCTGCACACCCTGCCGGAACATCCCTCGTGGATCCCCTACCGGACGAGTTACTACGCGCCGGACTGGGGATTCTGCCTCGCGCAGAACACGTTGGACGCCATGCCGGAAGGGGACTACGACGTCCACATCGACTCCACACTGGCCGAAGGGCTGCTGACCTACGGCGAGTACGTCGTGCCAGGACAGGTCGCCGACGAGGTCATCGTTTCCTGCCATGTATGCCACCCCTCGCTGGCCAACGACAACCTCGCCGGCATCGCGGTCGCGACGGCGCTGGCCACGGGTCTGTCCTACCAATCCCCGTACTACACATACCGATTCCTGTTCATCCCCGGAACCATCGGATCCATCACCTGGCTGGCGCGCAACTTCGAGCACGTGGCGAGGATCCGGCACGGACTGGTGCTGGCCTGCGCTGGCGATCGTGGCGCGCTTACCTACAAGCAGAGCAGGCGCGGGGACGCGGAGATCGACCGCGTGCTGCGCCATCTGCTGCACTCAAGCGGTCGTCCGCACGAGATCGTGGAGTTCTCGCCGTACGGCTACGACGAGCGGCAGTTCTGCTCGCCTGGGTTCGACCTCGGCGTCGGTTCCCTGACCCGCACCCCACACGCCGGCTATCCGGAGTACCACACTTCGGCCGACAACCCGGACTTCGTCTCGGCCGAAGCCATGGCGGACACGCTGGCGACCTGTAGCGAAGCGTTCTCCATATTGGACCGTAATCGGACGTATGTGAACTTGAGCCCGTACGGGGAACCGCAACTGGGCAGGCGGGGACTGTACGACTCCCTGGGCGGGCGTAGCGATGCGAAACAGGCTCAGCTGGCGATGCTCTGGGTACTCAACCTCTCCGACGGCGAGCACAGCCTGCTCGATATCGCCGAACGCGCCGCGATGCCGTTCGATGCCGTGGCCGCTGCGGCGGACGCACTACACGAAGCCGGGCTGCTCAAAGGTGCGGAAGGGACATGAGCGAGGGGCATCAGCCGGAGACCGGCAACTCCGGCCCGCGAACAAAACGGACCGGGCGGCATCGCGTCGTCGCGCCGCCGGGCGCTAAGCGGGCGGTCGCGGGTCGGATCAGCTGGGGCCTCGCGGATCAGGCCGTGTCCAGTATGACCAACTTCGCCGTCGGCATCTACGTGGCGCGCACCCTCGGTGTCACAGAGTTCGGTATCTTCACGCTCGCCTGGGTGACCTACGGCCTGGTGCTCAACATCTCCCGTGGTCTCACGACCGACCCACTCGTCGTCCGCTTCAGCGGCGTCTCCGCTGCCTCCTGGCGCGCCGGAGTGGCCAGGTCCTCCGGGACGGCGTCGCTCATCGGTCTCGTGTCCGGTGCGGTGAGTGTGGTCCTGGGGCTGCTCATCGGCGGCGGGATCGGCGCTGCGTTCGTCGCGCTCGGTCTGGTGTTCCCCATGCTGCTGTTGCAGGACAGCTGGCGGTTCGCCTTCTTCGCGGCGGGACAGGGGCGCAAGGCCTTCGTCAATGACCTGGTGTGGGGCGCGGCGCTGATTCCCGCACTGGTGATCGCCGCCCAGCACGGGAGTGTCTTCTGGTTCGTGGTGGCCTGGGGCATCTCCGGTGGTGTCGCCGCCGGGTTCGGCTACTTCCAGACCGGTGTGATCCCTTCGATGGCGGCGGCCGGTGCGTGGCTGCGGCAGCAGCGAGACCTCGGTCCGCGCTACCTCATGGAGAACGTCAGCAACAGTGGTGCCTCCCAGCTACGGATGTACGGGCTCGGCGCGATCGCGGGCCTCAGCGAGGTCGGGGCGATCCGTGGCGCGGAACTGTTGCTGGGACCGTTCCTCGCGGTGCTGATGGGCCTCAGTCTGGTCGCGGTCCCAGAGGCCGCGCGAATACTGCGGCGGGCACCACACAGGTTGCCGAGGTTCTGCCTCCTCCTCGGTGGCAGCCAGGCCGCTGCCGCACTCGTGTGGGGCTGCACCCTGTTGCTGATTCCGGACTCGGCAGGCGAGTTCGTGCTGGACTCGGTCTGGGAGCCCGCTTCCACACTGATCCTGCCGGTCACACTGTCCGTCACCGGTGCGGGACTCGTCGCGGGGGCGGCCTCCGGACTGCGCGCACTGGGCGCCGCACGGCGCAGCCTGCGCTCCCAGCTGATCGCGTCTTCGGGCTACCTCGCGGGCGGACTCGCCGGGGCGAGTGTGGCGGGCGCTCTCGGCGCGAGCTGGGGCTCCGCGACCGCCATCTGGTGCGGCGCCGCGATCTGGTGGTGCCAGCTCAGGATCGCGCACCGCGAGCACGAGACCGCCACAACCGACCGGTTCGAAAGAACCGACGAACGTACGGCGCAGGCCGGCCGCGACGAGATGAGGACACCATGACCGACGTCCCGAGACTGAGTATCGGACTCCCCGTCTACAACGGAGCGGAGTATCTGTCCGAGGCGCTCGATGCCTTGCTCGGCCAGAGCTTCCAGGATTTCGAGCTGATCATCTCCGACAACGCGTCCTTCGACGAGACCGAGAACATCTGCCGGCGATACGCGGACCAGGACTCCCGGATCCGCTACATCCGACTGCCCAAAAACATCGGGGCGTCACCGAATCACAATCTCGTCTTCACCGAGGCGAGGGGGGAGTACTTCAAATGGGCCTCCCACGATGATCTCTACGGCCGGGAACTGCTGCGGCGCTGTGTCGAGATACTCGACGCGGATCCGCAGGTGGTGCTCGCCCATTCCTGGAACGCCGTCATCGACAGCACCGGCGCGGTCATCGAGCCGTTCGACTACAGCATGGCAACGGACTCGCCCCACGCGCCGGAACGGTTCCGCGGCCTGCTGTTCGCACCGGGCGGAGACGATTTCTACGGAGTGATCCGCGCGAACATACTGCGCCGCGTCGCCCCACTCGACAGCTACCACCACGCCGACCGGACGATCGTCGCCGAGATCGCGCTGCACGGCCGGTTCCAGCAGGTCCCAGAACTGCTGTACTTCCGCCGCGATCACCCCACCCGTGCCGAGCGCGCGAACCCGACCAAACGCAGCCGGTGCGCGAACCTCGATCCGCGCCGTGCTGATCCGGTCCGGCATCCCACCGTCCGGCTGCTCGGCGAGTACGTGTTCGGATTCGCCCGCATGATCCGGCGCGCGCCGCTCACCTCGGCGCAGCGCCGGGAGTGCTACCTGTACCTGGCGCAGTGGTTGCTGAGCCGGGCCGTGCCCTGGCGCGAGAAGAACGCGGTGCCCGAGCCGGTTCCCCCGGTCGAGCTCGACACGCTGTCGGGCACCGTCGACGCTGTCGTCCCCGGCAGGCACGGGCGAACTCCGTGAACGGCCGGCGCATCGGCCTGTTCGGCCTGTTCGGTTCGGGCAACCTCGGCAACGACGGTTCGCTCGAGGCGGTGCTCACCTATCTGCGCCGGGAGTACCCGGACGCGGTTCTCGACTGCCTCTGCCCGGAGCCAGGGGAGGTGACCCGCCGGTTCGGGATCGCGTCGACTCCGCTGCACTGGTACGACTCACGGGCTCCGAAGGCCGGCGGAGTCTCGCACGCGGGTCTGAAGGTCCTCGGCAAGGTGTTCGATCTGGTGCGCACACTGCGCTGGACGCGGCAGCACGACGTCGTGATCGTGCCGGGCATGGGCGTGCTGGAAACGACCCTGCCGTTGCGGCCGTGGGGGTTCCCCTACGCCCTGTTCCTGTTGTGCGCATCCGGCAAGCTCGTCGGTACCAAGGTCGCTCTCGTCAACGTCGGGGCCAACGTCATCTCCCAGCGGCTCACCCGGTGGTTGTCCACCTCGTCCGCGCGCCTGGCCCACTACCGTTCGTTCCGCGACGAACTGTCCCGGCAGTCGATGCGTGAGATGGGTGTGGACACGTCGCGGGACGTGGTCTACCCCGATCTGGTGTACGCGCTCGACACCCCCGATGCTGCGCCCTCCAGGAGCGGAACGATCGGTGTCGGCGTGATGGACTTCCACGGCGGCAACGACGAACGGGAGAGCGCCGGGGAGATCCACTCGGCCTACGTCGGCGCGATGACGCGATTCGTGCACCGATTACTGGACGCGGGCCACGGGGTCAGGCTGTTCACCGGCGACCGGGTCGACGAGGTCGTCGTGGCGGAGATCCTGGCCGACGTGCGACGCGGCAGGTCTGAAACGGACCGTTCCCGGGTGGTCGCGGAACCGGTGGACTCGCTCGCGGAACTGATGCGGCAGATGACATTGGTGGACATCGTGGTCGGTACCCGCTACCACAACGTGGTCTGCGCCGTGAAACTCGGAAAGCCGACGATCTCGGTCAGCTACTCGGCGAAGAGTGACCAGATCCTGATCGACATGGGCCTTGGCGAGTTCTGTCAGTCCGCACGAGCGGTCGACGTCGAACTGCTGATGAAACAGGTCGGTGTGCTGGCGAAGCAGGGAGAGCAGCTGCGGTGCGCGATGCTGGAGCTCGGCACGGAGTACTCCAGTGAACTCGAGCGGCAGTTCCGGAAACTGTCCGATGTGCTCTTTCCCGTAGCCGAGGCCGCCGAGATCGAGGAGCCGCGATGAAGCTCACCAGGGTTCCGGCGATCGCCGGTGCCTGTCTCTTCGAGCCCACGCCACACGTCGACGAACGGGGTTTCTTCTCCCGCACCCTGGACCGAGACGTGCTGCGATCGGCCGGGATCGACCCGGACGGTTTCGTGCAGGACTCGTTGTCCCGGTCGGCCCTCGGCGTGCTGCGCGGTATGCACCTGCGGACGGGCACGGGTGAGGCGAAACTGGTGCGTTGTTCGGCGGGTGAGGTGTTCGACGCCGTGGTCGATCTGCGGCCGGGCTCGCCGACCTACCGCAACAAGGAGTACTTCGAACTGTCCGGGCGGACCCAGATCACGCTCTACGTCCCCGCGGGCTGTGCGCACGGATTCCAGGCGCTGACCGACCCCGCCGATGTGTCGTACCGGATCGACAGGGCACACGATCCGGCCGAGGACGTCACGATCTCGTGGGCCGATCCCGAGCTCGCCATTCCGTGGCCACTGCCCGTGGCGATGATGTCGGAGCGGGACAGGCAGGCGCCCTCGCTCGCCGAGGTGCTGGACCGGCTACACGACCGCGCCGAGGCGCCGTCATGACCACGCCGAGCCCACCGCTGCCCCGCTCGGCGGAGGCGAACGCCCGCCTGCACGCTCTGATCCCGGGCGGCGCACACACCTATGCCAAGGGGGATGACCAGTACCCGGAGGGTATGGCACCGGTCATCTCCCACGGCCACGGCGCGTACGTATGGGACGTCGACGGCAATTCCTATATCGAGTACGGCTCGGGTTTGCGTTCGGTCAGCCTCGGCCACGCCCATCCGAAAGTGCTCGAAGCCGTGCGCCGCGAACTCGGCCGTGGGGCGAACTTCGTCCGGCCGAGCATTCTGGAACTCGAGGCAGCGGAACGGTTTCTGGCGACGGTGCCGACCGCGGAGATGGTGAAGTTCGCCAAGAACGGCTCGGACGTCACCACCGCCGCCGTCCGGCTCGCCCGAGCCGTGACCGGCCGCCCGCTGGTGGCGATCTGCGGCGATCAACCGTTCTTCTCCACCGACGACTGGTTCATCGGTACCACCGCGATGTCCGCGGGTGTTCCCGAGCCGATCACACAGCTGACTCGCACGTTCCCCTACGGCGATCTGGCCGCCACAGAGGCCTTGCTGCGCGAGCACGACGGACAGGTGGCGTGCCTGATGCTGGAGGCCGCTGGCCAGCAGGAGCCACCCCCTGGTTACCTGGCCGGCCTGCGGCAGCTCGCCGACCGCTTCGGCTGCATGCTGATCTTCGACGAGATGATCACCGGCTTTCGCTGGTCCCCGGCGGGCGCCCAGGGGCTGTACGGGGTAGTGCCTGATCTGTCGGCGTTCGGAAAGGCACTCGGTAACGGATTCGCGGTCTCGGCCCTGGCAGGCCGGCGGGATCTGCTGGAGCAGGGCGGTCTGCGGGACTCCCGTGAGCGGGTGTTCCTGCTTTCCACGACCCACGGTGCGGAGACCCATTCGCTGGCCGCTGCCATGGCCGTGATGCGGACCTATGTGGAGGAAGACGTCACCGCGCGTCTGCACGCCCTCGGCGAGCGGCTGGCCAAAGGCGTCAGAGAGGTCGCAGACGCGATGGGAGTCGGCGGACACGTCCTCGTCCGCGGTCGCGCGAGCAACCTGGTCTTCGACACCCTGGACGGCGATCTCCGGCCGTCACAGGAGTACCGGACGCTCTTCCTGCGTCAGCTCATCGCGGGCGGCGTACTCGGCCCGTCCTTCGTCGTCAGCAGCGCGCTGACCGAGGAGGACATCGACCGGACGGTGGACGTCGTCGGGCAGGCGTGTGCGGTCTACCGTAAAGCACTGGATGCGGGGGATCCGTTGGCATTGACCGGAGGCAGGCCGGTCCGGCCGGTTTTCCGCCGCTTCGCGTGACAGCTGCTTTTCAACGCTTTCGGGTGACGTCGAGAAGCGGGACCACTGCGTAAATTGTCCAGAATGGCCAGACGATGTGTCGCCTTCCTGCTCGCCCTCTGCGTCGCGCACACAACGGTGCTCCCGGTGTGGGCGAGCACCGCGGACGGGCCCGGCCCGACCGCGGCCTGTGACAACCAGCCCACCAACCACGTAGCCCCGCCGGAAGGTGCCGTGACCGTCCGGCCCGAGGTGGACAACGACCTCCAAGCCAGGACTTCGGCCAGTCCCCCGGGGACCGCGTTCTGGCTCGCTCCCGGGAAGCACACCCTGGGCGAGGACGAGTTCGGCCAGGTCATTCCCAAGGAGGGCAACGTCTATCTCGGGGCTCCCGGCGCGGTGCTGGACGGCCGAGGGCTCAATCGCTTCGCCTTCACCCAACGCGCCGAGAACGTGGTCATCGACGGCCTCACGATCCAGGGGTTCGTCGCACCACAGGACCAGGGCGTGGTCAACCACGACTCCGGTGACGGCTGGGTGATCGAGAACAGCACGATCCAGCACAACCGTGGCGCGGCCCTGATGGCCGGCGCAGGTCAGGTGATGCGGCACAACTGCCTGCGCGAGAACGGCCAGTACGGCATCAATGCTTACCAGGCGGGAGACCGGATCTCCGGGATCGTCGTCGAGGCCAACGAGATCGTCGGCAACAACACCGACGACTGGGAGACGAAGGTGCCCGGCTGCGGCTGCAGTGGCGCCATGAAGTTCTGGGCCGTCGACGGTGCCGACATCAGAAACAACTGGGTCCACCACAATCACGGTGCCGGGCTGTGGGCCGACACCAACAACAACGACTTTCTGGTGGAAGGCAATCTGTTCGAGGACAACGAGGCCGAGGCGGTCTTCTACGAGATCAGCTACAACCTCGTACTGCGGGACAACACTTTCCGCCGCAACACTCTCGTGCAGGGCAAGAGGTTCGCCGAGCGCGGCGACAACTTCCCGGTCGCGACCGTCTACCTGTCGGAGGCGGGCGGAGAGCCCCGGGTGCCCGCCCGCACCGATCGGATCGAGATTCACGGCAACGTCTTCGAGGACAACTGGGCAGGCATCACCCTGTGGGAGAACGCGGACCGTTTTTGCAACAGTCCGGCCAATACCTCATCCGGCTACTGCACGAAACTGGTGGGCGCCAAGGAGGAATGCACAAGGCCGGATATCACTTCCGCCCCCTTGTACGACGACTGCCGGTGGAAGACCCGGAGGGTGGACATCCAGGACAACACCTTCCGGTTCGACCCCGCCAACGTCGGCTGTGCCGGTGAACTGTGCGGACGCATGGCGGTGTTGTCCAACTACGGCACCTATCCCGACTGGTCTCCCTACCAAGGGCATGGGGTGGCGGAGGCGATCACGTTCGGCCAGGACAACCGCTGGCACGGAAACTCCTATTCGGGGCCGTGGCGGTTCCTCGCCCACGACACGTCGAGAGCGCTGACCGTCGAGCAGTGGCGGGCGGCGCCCTACGAGCAGGACACGTGCAGTTCGTTCAGTGGTGCGGCACCGGCCTGTTGAGCCGTTGCCGGTACCGATCGAGCACCCTGTCGAGCACCAGCGCCGTCAGCGTGGTGACCGCCAGTGCTGTGCAGTAACCACCGATGGTGTCGGTGGGGTAATGGACGCCCAGCGCGACCTGCGACCACGCCATCTCCGCGCCCGCCACCACCGTTCCCGCGAACATCAGCGCGATCGCGGGAGCCAGGGGGATCCCGAACACCTGGACTACGAGGAGCAGGAAGACGACCGCCAGCGCGGTGGCCATCGCGGTGTGCCCGCTCGGGTACGACAGGTGCTCACCGTTGATCGTGCGGCCGAACACGGGTTTGAGCAGCGTGGTCGTGAGCACTGTCAGCGCGGGACCCGCCAGCGCGAGCACGGCGAGCCGAAAGCGGTGCAGCGTGAGGCAGAGGGCGGCAAGGACGGTCACGAGGATCGCCGCGCCGACCGGCTCGCCGCCGAAGTCGACGAACACCGCCAGCGCCAGAGCTGGCTCGGCTGGATCACCGGCGGCCGCCATGAGGGACCGATCCAGACCGCCGGGGGTGCTGTCTCCTGAGTAGTACGACCCCAGCGAAACCAGCAGCAGCGCGGCAAGTGCGGTCAGCGCGACGAGCGGTACGCGCAGGGGAGGGAGAAGGGCGGGCGGCGCGCACCCGCGGCCGACGGCGAGGCTGATCACGAGACGTTCACCTCTTCCGAATCGGTACGCGCCCCGGTTTCGTTTCGGTGTAGGCGGCTGTTCGGCGTAACGCGGGCACTGCGGGCGAATTCATCTGCAAGCAGCGGGAGAAGAGGACACGGGACCATGCACCTGCGATCCGCCGACATCTCCGCACGCACGATCGGTGGCGAGACGATCGTGCTGAACCTGACGACGTCGCGCTACTTCACCATCACCGGAGTGGGCACGAGGGTTTTCGAACTGCTCGCCGAGGACGTCACGCTGGACGAGATCGTCGAGACCATCTCCGGGGAGTACGAGGTCGAACCGGAGACGGCCCGGCGAGACATCGAGCTCTTTCTCGATCGGCTCCGCGATGCCGAACTCCTGCGCTGACCGGGCGCCACGCTTGTCCCTGCGCGGGCGTGTCCGGCTCGCGCTCGAGTTGCTCCGTGCCATCCCCGCGATGCTGGTGATCGAGATCAGCCTGCGTACCGGTGACCTGCCGACGACGTGCCGGAGGCTGCGGGTCGGTTGTGATCTGGCGAGCGCCGAACCCGCTGCCGGACGCAGGGCCGTCCTGCCACGACGGACACGTCCAGCCGTGCGTGCGGCCTGTCTGGTCGTGTCCCACTGGCCCGCGGGCGACACCTGCCTGCGCCGTTGCCTGCTGATCGGGCACCGGCTGCACCGGCTGGAGCCGGTGCTGCGTATCGGCGTGCGCCGCGATGCCGCAGGACGGTTCTCGGCTCACTCCTGGCTGGAGATCGACGGTGCGACCCTCGACCCCGCCGCCTCGGCGTACGCGGCGCTCGGATCGGCAGGGCGGTGAGCTTCCACTATCGCGGGTACGGTCTCGCCATCACCAGTGACACCGAGCTTCCGAGCTTCCGCTGTCCCCGGCACCGCCGTGGTCCTCCCCGGATTTCGTGTTGCGATGCGGCGAGGACACCGCCGTGCCCGCGCAGCGTCCCGATGGCGAGCTGCTGGCCACCGTGGACCGCGGCGACGGCAGTGTCTTCTATGTGCTCGTACGGCAGGACAGCCGGACGATTCTGCGGTACCCGGGCGCTACGAGAGAACTGGCTCTCCGGCTTCCCGCACGCGCCGTCGATGGCGTTGCTGCAGCAGGCCTGGCTGGCCTCGGACAGGACGGTCCGGAGCGCCTGAACTGCCAACTCGGGCCCCGGAAATGCGAAGTCGGGCCCGGGAACTGCAAACTCGGGCCCCGGAACTGCAAAGTCGGGCACGGGGACTGCGAAGTCAGTTTCGGCCTTTTCGGGCTTCGCGGAGTGCGAAGCGGAAGCGGGACAGCGCCGAGGTGTGCCTGCCCATGGTGTACTCCCTGTCTGGCAGGGCCAGGGCCCGTAGGTAGGCCGCTTTGGCGCGCAGGGTCGGGAGTGCGGGCACCGTCGCGAGTGCTTGCGCGGCGAAGGTCTTCTGCGCGTGGGTGTGCAGGGCCAGCCTGCCCTCCTCCTGCCGGTTCGGTACGTACGCCCGCGCCCAGTCGATGACCGTGCGGGCGGAGCCCACATCGCTGGAAGCGACGCCGAGCAGCCGGACGGCATCGGCGACAGCGGCGGCGACCACCGCCGCGACGCCCCAGCGTTCCGCCGTCCGGATCAGGGCGGTTGCTTCGGTGTCGGTGCGGGGCAGCAGTTGCGTGACGTCGCGAAGTGAACCCAGCCGCAGCGGCCAGTCGCCCAGCGCCGCGTGGTAACACGCGTGCAGGAACCGGTGCGGACGCGACAGTGCGGTCAAATCCCGGCCGCCGAGCTCGAACGTCTCACCCGCCTGCCACAACTCGTCCAGGTCGACGAGTACACCCCAGGGGCCGAGTACGAATGTCCGGTGTAGATCCAGCTCGTACCCCTTCGCGTTGCGCAGCGTGGTCCCCTTGTCGAACCGCCGATCGAAGCCAGGCCGGGGTTGCGCGAGGGTGCGGGCGAAACCCGCTTCGGTCAGCACGGCGACCGCATGGTCGAAGTCGCCGGCGCGAACGAGGACGTCGAGGTCGATGAACGACCGCAGGGCCGGTTGCGGGTAGTCCAGATGCGCGAAGGAACTGCCTTTGAGCACCTTGTACTCGATACCGGCCGAGGTCAGCAGATCAACGACGCCGATCAGTTCGGCTTCCAGGGACAGCACCCGCAATAGGACGCAACGGTGTGCGTTGCGCGCCTGCTCGGCCTGCTCCGCGTTGACCGGCAGCGCCCCCGCACCGGCAGCGGCCCGCAACTGGCCGAGCACGCGATGGGGTTCGGGCGGACTCCAGCAGCCCGGCCCAGGCGCATTCGTCCAGTGGCCGCGCCGGGAACGGCCGAACGACGTGTGGGAGCGGGTACCCGGCCACCGCGAGGAGCGCGGCGGGGTAGTTGTCCTCACCACACAGTCTGCGTGCCACGGCCGTCCGCCTCTCTCCCGGTGCTCGCCGCGAACTCGCCGATCGCGGCCTCGTAGCCCGCGATCAGCCTGCGCAGCCCGACGGCCGGGGTGAACCCCGCCTCGTACCGCCGTCTGGCCGCGGCGCCCAGCTCACGTGCGGCCGCTGGATCGGCGAGCACCCGGTGCAGGCAGCCGGCCAGGGCCTCGGCATCCCCTGGCTGGTGCAACATCCCGGTCCGGCCGTCCGCCACCAGTTCCGCGAACGACCCGTGTTCGGCCGCGATGGCCGGAACACCGGCCGCCATCGCCTCCACGACAACGAGGCCGAAGGTCTCCAGCCACATGGACGGTGCCACGATCGCCACTGCCCGAGCCGTCAGATCGCGGCACTGGGCCTGGTCCCGCAGGCCCAGATACCGGACGTCGTCGCGACCTTCGGCCCATCGCCGCACCTCGTCCCGCAGCGGACCGGTACCTGCCAGCACGAGCGGTACCCGAGGCGCGGCCCGGGTGCACAACGCGTCCCAGGCGCTCATCAGCAACCGCAGGCCCTTCTCCTCGGTGAGCCTGCCGAGATAGAGCACGTGCTCCCCGGGGCCCGCGGACACCGGGCCCGGATCGGGGACGAAGTTGTGCTTCACCGTCAGCCGGTGAGCAGGCATCCCCGCCTGAACGAGGATCCGGCGCTGGGCTTCGGAAATACAGAAGAACCGGGCCACATCGGACCACCAGCGTCTGCGGTTGAGCGCCATGCCGATCGCCAGCGGGACGGTGGCGGGACGAGAACCCCGATAGCAGCCGTTGCGGACCGATGGCAGTGGCGAGCCGCCGACGCAGTCGGTGCACACCCTGCCGTCGCGGTACAGCGTTCCCGGCGCACAGACCATCGTGTAGTTGTGCAGCGTGGCGACGGCGGGCACGCCCGCGTCGGAGCAGGCCGCAAGCACCGATGGCGACAACAGCGGGAACGTGTTGTGAATGTGCACGACGTCGGGCCGTCGTTCCCGCAGCACCGAGGTGAGTTCGGCGCGCACCGCGGGGTTCCACGGGACGCGCAGGGGCACCGTCGCCTTTCGAAACAGGGACATGGCGGCGATGTCGTCACTGCGCCGCTCGAACGACTCGACGTGTTGCCCGGCCTCGGCCAGCAACGCGGTCTCCTGGTCGACGACATTGTTCTCACCACTCGGCTGTTCCGAGCGGTATCTGTTGTGCACCACCAGGATGCGCAGCGGCCGATCACTCATTTCAGCACCGGTTCCTTCGGCAGAGGTCGTGCCAGCAGGGCGCAGGCGACGGCGAGGTGCAGCAGGTACGGCGAGGCGTCGCCGAGCCCGGCCTCGGTGTAGGAAGTGGCGAGGCAGTAGACGATCAGAAAGATCGCGCAGGACCTGGAGACCGAGGGCGGGCGCAGCGCCGCGACGACGACGAGGGTCACGAGAAGGGTCACCAGGATCGCGATCCCCGCGTAGCCCTGCTCGTGGTAGACCGCGAGCCAACTGCTGTCGATCGGCAGTCCGTCGAACGACTTGTCCGTCAGGCCGACCCCGAACAGATACTCGTTCGTCGTCCTGGGCGCGGCGAGCAGGGCGTCCCAGACCTTCGCCCTGCCGGTGAGGTTCGTGAAGTTCTCCTCGGTCTGGCCGCGCTGGAACCAGGCCTGCAGGGCGGGACCGGCGGCCACCGCGAGCATACCGGTGGCCGCGACGGCGAGGGCGAACACTCGGCGGGCGCGGCTGCTGGTCAGTGCGAGGGAGAGACCACCGGCCAGCAGGGCCGCGAGAAGACCGACGGTGGCGGTGCGGGTGTGGCTGAGCAGGAGCATGCCTACGGCCGGAATCGCGATCAGTGCCGTGCTGCGGCCATCGGCGCGCCTGCCGAGCCACAGCAACAGCGTGAGGCCTGCGGTGACGGCGGCGTACTGCCCCACCTGCGGAGCCGTCAGCGGCCACAGCGCGCCGACGAGCCGTCCGCCATAACTGTCCGGAAAGGCCAGTCCAGGGGAGATGAGTGCGCCGAGTCCAACCGAGAGCAGCACCACGCCGAGCACCCGGATGTGCTGGCGTACGAAGGTGAGCGAGCCGTCCCACCACCGCGTGAGCAGCCACAGTGTGGCGATGAACAAGGCGAAGCGGGCGCAGCGGAACAGTGCGCCGAAGCCGGACTCGAGGCTCACGCTGGCGAGCACGCTCACCAGTAGCAGCAGGGTGAGCAGGAGCAGGTAGGCGCTCGGCCGCACCCGCAGCCGTGGGTTGAGCAACACGGCCAGAGCGAACGCGAGCACCAGCGCGCCCATGGTGAGCACCTGGATGACCAGGCGCGGGATCTCCACCACCGTCACGGCGCCGGTGGAACCGAGGGTGTTCAGCACCAGCAGCGCCCAGATCAGCCCGACCTGCCGGGGTGTGCCCTTCAGTTCGTCCTGGGGCGCGCCGGTGCGCATACCCCGCTTTGTGCCGATCTCGTTACCGGCCATCTCAGCCACCCCCGACCGTGGTGAACGTGCTGCCCTGGTCCTGCCGGTAGGGCGGTGTCTGCCACTGCTCCGGTTCGAGCACCTCACTGGTGTCGTTGGGCATGAACGTCCACGGCCCGGCATAGGTGTTGTCGTGCCATACGTTGTCCTGCTCGAACGTGATCGCCTGCTGGACCGTCTCCTCCACATAGGGCGACCAGTCCGGGTAGGTGCCGAAGTTCGCCAGCAAAGCCATCCGGCCGCAACTGGAGGTGCAGCCCACGACGGCCGGGTCGACGGCGAAATGGTTGCCGTGGATCTGCACGCGCTGGGTTTTCCACCTGCAGTCGTCGTACAGCGGTCGCGTGTCGATTCCTGGCGTGGAGCATTTCGCCGGATCGTCGACGAGCAGGGTGCAGCTGCCACTGGAGGTGTTGGCCGGGCTGTTGCAGAATCGGTCGGCGTTCTCCCAGAGGGTGATGCCGGACCAGTTGTCCTCGAGCAGGTTGCCGGTTATCTCGATCCGGTCGGTGCGGGCCGGTATCCGGGGTTCGCCGCCCGACTCGGACAGGTAGATCGTCGCTGCGGGGAAACTGTCCCCCCGCTCGGCGAACGCCCGGCCCTCCACCCAGTTGTTGCGGCGCAGTGTGTTGTCCCGGATCACCGCGTTGTAGCTGGTCTCGTAGAAGATCGCGGTGCTGTCGTTGTCCTCGATGAGGTTGCCGGTGATCAGGAAGTCATTGTTGTTCGTGTCGGCCCACAGGCCGGCTCCGCGATTGTCGTGCACCCAGTTGCCGACCACGTCGGCGCCGTTCACCGCCCAGAACTTGATTCCGCCCGTGCAGCCACAACCCTCTATCCGCCGCTCCCAGTCCTCCGTGTTGTTCCCGACGATCTCGTTGCCCCGCACCACCAGATCCGTGATGGTGTTGCCCGCCTTGTAGGCGTTCATGCCGTACTGGCCGTTCTCCCGCAGGCAGTTGGCGAGGACTCGCTGACGGGCGCCCGCCATCAGCCCGGCGCCGCTGTTGTGCTGGATCGTGTTGTGTTCGATCGTCCAGCCGTCGGCCGAGTCGTGGTTGACCACGCCCTCGTTGTGCGGCGCGACGAAGCCCTGGACCGTGAGGTGGCGGATCGTGACGTCGGCGGCCTCACCGGAGAAGGCGTACTGGTTGACCTTCCTGCCGTCGAGGACGGCGCCGGGCGCACCGATGTAGGTGTTGCCCCGCTTGGGCAGGACCTGCGAGAAGCGGCCTTCGCCGAGGAAGTGGCTGCCCGCGGCGAGCCAGAAGGTCGTGCCTTCGGGATTCGCCTTCGTCTTGGCGACGAGATCGCCAGGTATGGCGGGATCCACTCGCACCGCGCCCTCCGGTGCTTGCGCCGGCGACGCCCGCTGCGCCGAGCAAGCGGCGGATTTTTCGGCCGGTGCGGGGGGATCGGGCGTCTGCTCGGTGGCCGAGCAGGCCGTTGTCAGCAGCAGGGACAGGACGCCGAACGCCACCAGCCCTCGGGCTGGTCTCGGTTGGCCGATGCGCATGGCGATCGTCTCTTCTCGGAGCGGACGGCTACTGCTGGAAGCGCAGTACGGTGGTCAGGGGGCAGGCCTCCGCCCGGCTGATCCGGCCGGTGCCGAGCAGGGTGAAGGTGGGCTCCTTACGGCCGAAGCCGGGCGAGTACCAACCGAGCGGCGGGTTCGTCTCGCCTCGGTGTGCCGACCACGAAAGCGTCCTCGGCAGTTCCAGCACGGCGCCCTCCCCGCCGCCCCAGTTCAGCTGTGCGACATTCGCCGACAACTCCATCTCGACCCGTGGACCGAGGTGGAACGCGAGCCTGCACTCTCGCCCGCCTGCCCTGACCTCGTCGAGGATGCGCAACTCACGCTCGGCGTGATCGAACTCGACTGTGCGGCGGTGGATCGTGGGGTGACGCCTGCGCGAGTACCCGTTGTGCTGTGCGCGCCAGCGGGCGAGCCACTGCTCCGAGCCCCGCACCGTATGCGCCGGAGGCACCGTTTCCGCCGTCAGCACACGGCTGCGGGCGTGCCGCGTCCACAGGAAGGGACCGCCCGATGTGGACTGATCCCGCCCTGCGAGCTCCAGGGTGTTGTGGCCGACGGTGGAGCGAAAGTACGACCGCCACTTGGGTTCACCGTGATAGCAGTACGTTCCGGGATCGGCGAGGATGTCCACGCCGTCGTGGCGCACCTCGACCGACAGCGCGTCGGCGTGTGCGTGTGCGGCGATCGAAAGGAACCCGTGCGGGCCGCCATCGCAGCGGCACCAGATCTCGCCGAGCGGATCGGTGCTGGGTGTGCGCAGGATCGTCAGTCCGGCGTCGGAGAAATGGTCGGGCCTGCGGGCGGGCCGGTTCGCTCCCAGGTCCGCGGGTAGTGCGTGGGTGAGCCCGGCCAGTAGCGTCGTGCGCACGTCGGAGCCCTGCGCCGCGGGCCACCAGCGCAATGGTCCGAAAAGGACCCCGCCGGTGGCCACCAGAGACGCCCAGCGTTCGGTGCCCTTACCGTCCAGGACCAGGCCGTGGCCGTCGTCGGCGTCGCCCTGTCGTGGCGGCTTCAGCCGCGCGTCGAGGACGGCGGCGAGCGCATCGGTCATCCGTAGCAGCACTGACCAGGTGGACTCCGGAACCTCGACGCCCGCCGCCTTCGCCTCCACGGCAGCCGCGATTCCCAGTTCGAGCACAAGTCCGTGGTACTCGGTCGCGAGCTCCCGGTTGAGCCCGGACTCGAACGTGTTGTGCCTTAGCTGCGCGTCCAGCAGCCGCAGTGCGGTTGTACGCCACCGCGCCGATTCCGGGTACCAGTCGAAGGCACAGGCGGCAGCGAGCTGTCCCGCGGCCTCCGCGATCACATGATTGTTGGCCGAGGAACCCCGGCTGGGGAAGTCGGCGAGCCAGCGCTGGTGCTGCCGGATCTGGTGCAGGGCCTCAGGATTCTCCTCGAACAGGCCCGGGGCGCCGGACCAGCCGTCGAGCAGCCTGCGCACCCAGACCCAGGAGAGCAACCGGATTCCCAGCTCGATCCCACTGACCCAGTGCACCCCGCGCAGCGGCGGGTTCGCCGCCCACCACGATTTGAGATGGTCGGCCACCCGCTCGGCGAACCGGGCGTCCCCGGTGTGGGCGTAAGCCGCGGCGAGGACTGTGAGGTGCTGATGGCGTGATGGTTCCCAGATCTGCTTGATGTCGCCAACCGCCTCCTCGTCCCGGTACGGGATGTCGAAGGTGCAGGCGTCGGTGGGCGCCCGCCTGCCGGTGCGCGGGTCGAACGACCAGTCCGGGGCGAGCAGATCGTCCCTGACCACACCGAAGTACTCGGCCCGCCCGTCCATCAGCTCCTCCGCCGTGGCGAGCAGGCGGGCGGCCGATTCGGGAGCGACCCCGGCGATCACCCCCGGTTCCAGGACGGCGTTGAACTCCCGGTTCTCCCGCCAGGGCTGACCCGCCAACGCCGGTGCGTCCATCGTGCGCCGCCACCGGCGCCTGCGCAGGACGTCGACCGCGCGGCCTGCGACCTCACTGGGGCCCATCCGGGACAGCCGCCGCAGGTACCAGCCGGGCGACATCATCTCGGTGTCCCGCTGCTCACGAGTGCGGTCGCGGTGCGCGTGGTGCCGGTCGGGGTGTCGAGGCGTACGGGCACGCCGGTGGCCAGACTCGTTCGCACCGCGAGTGTGGCGAGTGTGGTCCTGACCAGTGACGCCACCGGGACGGGCATCGGCGCCCCGGTTCGCACCGCGTCCACGAACGCGTCGAGTTCCGCGCGCTGTCCCTTGTCCCTTCCCCGCGGCAGTTTCGGCGCGCTCGAGCGCTTCCGGACGAAGAACGAGGCACGCTGGAAGTCGTCGAACCGCAGCACCTTGCCGTCGGCGATGACATCCAGGGTCTCCTTGGGGAAACTGGCGGAACCTCTGGTGGTGTAGGTGATCGTCGCGGTGGACCCGTCGGGGTAGTGCAGCATGACTTGCAGGTCCTCGTGGGTGGCCGTGGCCAAGGCGAACACCGAAACCGGGTCCTCGTCGAGCAGCCAGCTGACGGTATCGATGAAGTGGCCGCCCTCGCCAGCGAACCGGGACCCCTCGGTGTCCTGTCTGCCGTACCAGCTGCCCTGCTCCAGCCGTCCCGCGTTGACCAGGTAGCGGACCGTCGCGGGACCGATTCGCCTGCCGAAGCGCCCCTTCGCCTTACCCAGCAGTGGCGCGAAGCGGCGGTTGAAACCGACCTGCAGCCGGTCGTTTCCGGACTCCTCGATCGCGGCCAGCACACCGTCCATTTCGGACGCGGTCAGCGCGAGTGGCTTCTCGACGAATACGGCCTTGCCCGCCAGCAGCGCGCGTCGCGTCAGCTCCGCATGCGAACTGTGCCTCGTCACGACAAAGACGGCGTCCACGGCGGGATCATCGAGTACGGCGTCGACATCGGTTGAAGCCGTGGTGAAGCCGAACTTGCGCTGGGCGTTGGCCGCGGACAGGGCAGATGTCGTCACGACCTGGCTCAACTCGACATCCTCGCGCTCGGCCAGATGTGGCAGCAGCATCGAAGAGGCGTAATTGCCCGCTCCGACGAACGCGACCCGCACCGGCGAGCTCTTCGGCCGTGCTGCGGGCAGTCCGTTGCCGTACCCGAGGACCGGCAGCCGGGTGGGTGCGGCGCTCGCCGGTTCCGCCGACGCGACTCCACTCGGGTAGTCGAACAGCACGGCGACGGCCTTCAGTTCGCCGTCGTTGAGCTGCCGGTAGGTCTCGACGGCGTCGGCGAAGTCCGCCACATGCGAGATCAGCGGCTCGATCTCGACCCGTCCGGTGGCGACGAGGTCGAGGAAGCATTCGAGGTTGCGCCGCTCGGTCCAGCGGACGTAACCGATCGGGTAATCCCGGCCGTCCAGTTCGTACTCCGCGTCATAGCGGCCGGGGCCGTAGGAGCGGGAGAAGCGGACGTCCAGTTCCTTTTCGTAGTACGCGTTCCATGGAAGGTTGAGGGTGCACTTGCCGATGTCCACCACCCGGCCCCGGTCCCGGCTCAACCGCGCGGCCAGTTCGACCGGCTCGTTGGTGTTGCCACCCGCGGCCAGGTACACCTGATCGACGCCGTGGCCGCCGGACAGTTCGCCGACGGCGGCGTCCACCACCGCCGAACCGGGGGCGGCGCAGACCAGCGCTCCGAGCCGCTCGGCCAGTGCGCAACGGTCCGGGTCGGGATCCACACCCACCACACGCACACCCGCCGCGGACAGCAGCTGCACCACCAACTGACCGATCAGCCCGAGGCCGATGACCAGCGCCAGTTCGCCGAGCTGCGGCTCACCGCGCCGGACACCCTGCATCGCGATCGCGCCGACCGTGCCGAACGCGGCGTGGCGCGGGTCGACCCCGTCGGGCACGCGGGAGTACAGGTTGCGGGGTACCCAGTTGAGCTCGGCGTGCAATGCGTGCTCGTTGCCCGCGCAGGCCACCATCTCGCCCACCGCGACGTCCGCGCCAGGACCTGCCTGCTCCACCACGCCGCATAACGAGTAGCCGAGCGGGGTGTAGGAATCCAGCTTGTTGTTCACCTTGCGATAGGTGGCAGCAAGGCCGTTGCCCGCCACGCTCTGCATGACCTTGGCGACCTGATCCGGCCGGGCTCGCGCCTTGCCGAGCATGGACATGCTCGCCTCGGAGACCTTCATCATCTCGGTCCCGGTGGAGATCAGCGAGAAGTCGGTGCGCACCAGCACCCCGCCTGGTTTGCACGCGGGTTCAGGGACGTCGACGAGGGTCAGCTCGCCACTCTTGTAGTTCTGCACGACCTGCTTCACTGCTGCTCCTCGTAGTTCCCTGTCTCGCGCTTTCCCGGGAAAGCGTGCACTACACTCGGGGATTCGCCCGCGCCGGCGGCCATGGCACCGCGGTACCAGTACTCCAGGGTCAGGATGTGCCAGAGATGTTTCGACCTGTCCTGCATGCCCGCGGCGTCCTCGGCGACCAGCTTCTCCAGCGCCTCGCGGCGCAGAAAGCCGGAGTTCACCAGTGCCCCGTCGTGGATGACCTCCCGCACGAGTGGTGCGAGGTCGCGGCTCATCCAGGCCCGTAGCGGAGCGCTGAAGAGACCCTTCGGCCGGTGCACGATCTCGTCGGGCAGAACCCCGGACGCCGCCTGTTTCAGCGCGACCTTTCCCTTGCGGCCCACGATCTTGCGGTTGCCCGGAATCGCGAACGCGGCCCTGACGACATCGACATCGACGAACGGCACCCGCACCTCGGTCGAGGCGGCCATACTCGCCCGATCGGTATAGGCGAGGTTCAGCCCGGGCAGGAACATCCGGCTGTCGGCCAGGCACATCCGGTTCACGGCATCGGTAAGTGTGTTGTCGTGGTAGGTGTCGGCATGCTCGGTCAGCACATCGTCGACGGCTCCGGCCAGATCGGGATTCAGCAGTTCGAGCAGCTCCGGCCGGTCGTACATCGTGTAGCTACGCCGAAACGCCGTCTCCTCGGGCAGTTCGGCGAAGGAGAGGAAACGCTTGGCGAATCGAACAGATCGGTAGCCCCTGCGGGCGGTCGCGACCGGTAGCCGGTCGACCATCGCGGCCACCGGGCGCCGCACCAGGCCGGGCAGGCGCTGGTAGCGCACGCCGAGCAGGTTCGCCAGATGCTTGCGATACCCCGCGAACAGCTCGTCGGCCCCCATCCCGGACAGCAGCACCTTGACGCCGGCCTCCCGCGCCGCCGTGCAGATGAGGAATGTGTTGATCGCGGCGGGATCGCCGATCGGTTCGTCCAGGTGGTACGTCATCCGGGGCAGCAGATCCAGCACCTGCGGCGCGATCTCGATCTCGTGCAGGTCGATACCGAACCGGGCGGCCACCTGCCGTGCGTGGCGCAGGTCGTCGGGCATCGCCTCGAACTTGGCGTCCTCCGCCCGGAATCCGATCGTGTAGGCGGAGATACCGGGCTGGTGCTGTGCGGCGAGGGCGGTCAGGTAGCTGGAGTCCAGGCCACCGGACAGGAAGGTCGCGACCGGCACGTCGGAGAGCAGGTGCCGTCGCGTCGATTCGGCGACGATCGCCGCCAGGTCCGGCTGTGCCGCCGGGTCCCGCGCGGCCGCCGCACCCTCGTTCGCGACGTCGCGCAGCGAGAAGTACTGCCGCTGCTCGGTCCGTCCGTCCGGGCGCAGGCGCAACCAGGTCCCCGGCGGAAGCTTCTCCGCCTCCCGGAAGGAGCAGCGACTGTCCGGAACCCAGTAGTAGAGCAGGGAGGCCACCATCGCCGTCTCGTCCAGCCGCATCGAGCCGCCCAGCTCACCGGCCAGTGCCTTGAGTTCCGAGGAGAAGACGAGCCCGCCGCCACGCCGGAGCAGGAACAGGGGTTTGATACCGAGCTGATCGCGCGCCAGCACCAGTTCCCCGGTGCGTTCGTCGAATACGGCGAACGCGAACATGCCGCGCAGACGGGGCAGGCAGTCGGTGCCCCAGCGCCGCCACGCGGCCAGCAGGACCTCGGTGTCGGACCTGCCGCGGAAGCGCACACCCGCGCCCTCGAGTTCGGCGCGCAGCTCCGGCGCGTTGTAGAGCTCGCCGTTGTAGGTCAGCGCCAGACCGTCGGCGACCATCGGCTGTGCGCCTGCCGCCGACAGGTCGATGATCGACAGTCGCCGGTGGCCGAGGTTGACCTCACCGTTGCCCGCACGATGGGAGTAGCGACCGGTGCCGTCCGGGCCACGGTGCGCGAGGATCTTGGTGAGCCGGTCGGTGAGCGCGCCCCCGTCCGGCCACAAGTAGGTGCCTGCGATGCCGCACATTGCTGTCCCGCCCTCCTGACTGTGGTGCCACTGGCGCTCACCCGGTTCCCACGTTGCGCACACTGCCCGGGCCCACCGGAGGAAGTCGTCTGGTCGGCAGCTCCCCGTCGTGCCCGCCACTGCCGTTGCCCCCGCTGCCGTTGCGGCTTTCCGTGCCGCCCGCGGGAAGCGCGCCCCGCCCACGCAGCGCGGTGTGCAGTCCGTCCCACAACGTGCCGTCGGACTCGTCGCGAGGGTCGGGACCCACGAGCACGACACCGATGATCGGGACACGGCTGTCCGCGAGCTGCCTGGCGACGGTGTGCAGCCAGGTGGAGTTCGCGTGCCCCGCGCGCACCACCAGCAGCGTCTCGCCGCCGAGCCCGCCGAGGTCGGTCCAGGGTGTGCCGGGCGCGACCGAGCCGACGCCGATCAGCTGCCGCTGTCCAGGAGGTGATGTGCCGCGCTCTCCCGCCACGGCGTCGGCGAATGCCACGACCCGGATGGGTTCCGCCGCCGCGACCCGTGCGGCGAGGTGCTGATCGGGAAGGTCGTCGAGGACGGTCACCGGACCGTCGTCCGCGAGCGTCCTGGCGATGTCCAGCGCGAGATCCGCGGTGCTGCCGGGGCAGCCGATCTCCAGTAGCGACACCGGCCCGCCGCCGGGGCCGTGCGCCCGGACCAGCCTGGCGAGCGTCGCGGCGGTTCGTTTCCGCCGTGCGACGGTGGTGGAGCGGCGCCACAGGTTCGCCGGACCCCTGTGCGGGATGGGCAGCTGGGCGACCACGGACGCCCCGAGGTGGGCGGAGATCTCCCGCCGCAGTACGGGCCGGTCACGGACGACACCGCCCACGACGGTCAGCGTGAGGCCTGCGGCAAGGCCGAGGACCAGACCGATCAACGCGTTCAGCGCACCGGTCGAGAGCGGCGAGTTCGCTGTCACCCGAGGGGCGTCCACGATCTGAGTGCCCGCGGCGACCCGTGGTGCTCCGATGCCCGCCTCGTCGGCGCGCCTGCCCAGTTCGGACACCTGGGCCGCGAGTTCGGCCCTCCTGGCATAGAGGGTTTCCAGCTGGGGCGCTGTCTCGGTGCCGAACTCGGCCTCCGTCGAGGCGATCGCGGAGTCCACACTGGATAGTTCTTTCTGGAGGCCGTCGCGTTGGTCGGTGAGCGCCTTCGCCTCCGCGTCGGCTGCGGCCTGGACCCGCTGTACGTGATCGGCGATGAAGGCCTCGGCCAGCGCGATGGCCCGGGCCACCGCCTGCTCGTCGCTGGAACCCCGAACCGTCAGTTGCAGCACGTTGCCGGTGACCGCGGTGCCCTCGTAGGTCTTCAGGAAGTCCTCGGGACGGTCCGAGGAGCCGAGTCGTTCCAGCGCCGCGGCCGCGACCCTGGTCGTTTCCAGCAGCGCGATGTCCGTGCGCATGAGGCTGCCGCCGTCGGAGGGCTGGTCATCCTCGTGGACGACAAGCAGCTGCGTGACGGCCGTCGGGGGCGCGGGCAGCAGCACGGCCACCGCCGCTCCGAGTAACAGGCCGAGCAGCCCGAGTGACAGCCAGACGCGGCGTCGCCTGCGCACGGTGACGAGTAGCCGGTGCAGGTCCACTAGCGGTTGAGAACCGGTGCCAGTGCTCATGCGGAACCCGCCATCGCCGTATCGGAGGCGACGGCCGGCTCGGTCGCTACTGTCGCCCGGTCCTGGCTTCCGCCCGCTGCGCGATGGGTCACGACCGCACCGAGGACGCGGTGTCCCGCATCGGCGCAGGCCTCGGCGATACCGACGAGCTCCCAGGCCGTCCTGCTGCCCGAGGTGAGCACCACGACCGCCCCGGAAAGGTGCCCGCCCTCGGCGACCGTCGGCCGCTGCGCGGTCACGCCGGCGACACGCAGCACGATCCGCGCCTTGGGGTCGGCGGCAGCGGCGGCGGACAGCCGTTGCGCGGCCCGGCGCGCCGGGAGGTCGTCCTCGGGGACCAGCACGAGCACCTGCGCGGGCGTGCCTGCCGTGGCCCGCAACCGGTCGAGCACCCGCTGGTCCCGTACTTCCTGGGCGGGTACGCCGAGCGCGGCACGGACCTCGGCGTTCCACGGCCGGTGGCCGAGTACGAGCCCGCGGACGCCGGCCCGTAGCCCGCTGGACTCCTCGGGACTCCCGCCTTCCGGCACGTCGATGCCACCGAGCAGTGGCGAGCCGAGCGCCGCGCCGATGTCCGGCTCCGTCCGCAGTCGCCGGTCAGCCCTGGCCGCCACGTAGTGCGCGGCGATACCGCCCAGGACGAACAGCACCGCGCCGCCGAGGACCAGCTGCATCAGGGTGGGACTGGCCTGCTCCGTCGGCCGGGGAGCGGGCCCCATGACGACCTGCTTCGACTGGCTGGAGGTCTCCTCGGCCTCGGTCAGTGCGGTCATCGCGTCGCGCAGCGCGGAGCGTAGGGCCTCCAGCTCCGTGCTGATCTGGACGCTTTCCACCGTCGTGCCCTGAACCGCGATCGAGTCGTGCAACTCGGTGATGCGCTCGTTCGCCGCGACCACCCGCTGCTGGAGTGTCTCGCGCTGCTCGGTCAGCAACTGCTCGGCGGCGTCCCCGCTGTTGCCCGCTAGCTGGGTCGAGAACGTGACGTACTCAGCGGCGGCCTGGTCGGTGAGTTGCTGTGCCCGCTCCGGAGTCGCGGCCATGCCGCTGATCTCGATCACGTTGCCGTCGACATTCTCAGCGGTCACCGAGTCCGCCAGATCGGCTCCGCCGACGCCCCACGCGAGCGCGGCGGCCGTGCGGTCGAGGACCACGGAACTCGTCGCGATCTGGGTCTCGGTGAGGATCTGGTCCGGCTCGCGCGGGCCCTGCAACAGGATGCTGGTCGAGGTCGCATAGCCGGGGGAGAGCACCATTGACGCCCCGGCGCCGGCCAGCGCGCCTGCCACAGCCAGTAGGACGAGCAACCGCCACCGCCTGCGCAGGATCCGCCCGAGTACGGGCAGACGCACCAGGTCGTCGGACACCTCCTGAGCGGTCAACGTCGAAGTCTCCCTCACGTCTCGGATCCCGAGCGGTTTTCCTCTCCAGTCGCGCCAGCGGCGGCATTGGTTACAGCTGGCTCGCGGAGTTGTTCAAAAAGAAACCGGGAGTTACCGACTCCTCCGCCGTTCATTGGCAGGCGGCGTCGTAGGCCGCGAGCAGCGCCGTAGCGGAATGTGTCCAGGACAGTGGCCCCGCGATCCGCTCCTGGCCGAGCGCGCCCATCCGTGCGCGCTCGCCGGGGTCGTCGAGTAGCCGGTCGACGAGCTTCGCGAACTCCAGCTCGTCGTTGGCGGGTGCGTACACGGCCGCCTCGCCCGCGGACACCCGAGCCTCGCGCAGGTCGAACGACACGATCGGCCGGCTCATCGCCATGTACTCCATGATCTTGTTCATTGTGGACACATCGTTGAGCGGATTCTTCGGATCAGGGGAGAGGCACACATCCGCGGTGGACAGATAGCGGACCAGTTCCGCATCCGGAATCCGGCCGGTGAACTCCACCCGGTCGGCGAGTCCGAGTTCGTCCGCGAGTTCCACCATCGCGTCGAAGGTGTCGCCGGATCCGACGAACACCGCATGCCAGTCCTCCCGGCCGAGGTCGTCGCGCAGATGGGCGAGTGCGCGCAGGGCGTAGTCAACGCCGTCCTGCGGTCCCATCACCCCGAGATAGCAGAGCAGGTGCTCCCTGCCGTTCTTCAGCCCGGCCTCGGCAGGAACAGGTCGGAACCGCTCGACCGCGGGGGCGCTGCGCACGACGAAGACGTCCGCAGGACGCTTCCCGCCCCGGCTCAGTGCGACGGCGCGGTAGCTTTCGTTCGTCGAAATGACCACGTCGGCCGTGCGATAGGTCCACCGTTCCAACGCGCACACCGCGCGGTAGAGCAGGTCCTTACCTCGGCCGAACCGCGAGAGGTACAGCTCGGGGACCAGGTCGTGCTGGTCGAAGACGAAGCGGGTGCCCTGCCGCCGCAACATCAACGCCACCAGAAACAGCAGGTCCGGCGGGTTGCAGGCGTGTACGACGTCGATCCGGCCGAGCGAGCGCACCCTCCTGGCCAGGCGGAAGGTGTGCCGGATCGCGCTGCCGTACTCCTGCAGGTAGCCGGCAGGCCCGCCGGTGGCGGCTCGCAGGGGGTAACGATGGATGTGCACCCCATCGATCTCGGCCTCGGTCTCCGTGTCCCGCTTTGTCCCCAGGGGACAGATCACGTGCACGTCCCAGCCCGCGTCGCGCAGTGTGGTGCACTCCTGCCACACCCGCCGGTCGAACGGGACGGAGAGGTTCTCGACCAGGACGAGTGCCCTGCGGCCCGCGCCGCTCTCAGCTGCTTTCTCACCAGGCAAGGCCGACGTATCCTTCCTCGGTCCGGCGCCGCTCGGCGTCGGGCATACGGACAAGGTCGATGAGCGTCGGCCCCTCATGGGGCAGCGCCGCCAGCACCACCGGGTCGGTGCTGCCGACCAGGCACACCTCGGCATGGTCGAGCACTTCGCCGACGGAGCCGACAAGCAGCTGCCCGAGATGCGGCAGCTTGCTCTCGATGTACTCGCGGTTCGCGCCCATCAGCCGGGACATGCTCACGTTCGAGTCGTAGATGCGCAGGTCGTAGCCCTTGCCGAGGAGCCGCTCGGCCAGTTCCACCAGCGGGCTCTCCCGCAGATCGTCCGTCCCCGGTTTGAACGAGAGGCCGAACAGCCCGATCCGGCGTTTCCCGGTTCGGGCGACGAGCTCGAACGCCCGCCGCAGGTGCTCCTCGTTCGAGGGCAGCACGTTCTCCAGGATCGGTACGGAGACGTCGGCGCGGTGCGCGGCGTACACGAGTCCGCGCAGGTCCTTGGGCAGACAGGAGCCCCCGAAGGCGAACCCGGGACGCAGGTAGGCCGGACTGATGTTGAGTTTGCGGTCGGCGAGGAACACGTCGATCACCCGGTGCGAGTCGAGCCCGAGCGCCCTGCAGACAGCGCCCAGTTCGTTCGCGAAGCCGATCTTCAACCCGTGGAAGGCGTTGTCGGCGTACTTGGTCATCTCCGCCACCGGGATCGGCACGCGGAACACCGCACCCGGCAGCCCCTCGTACAACCCGGCCACGGCGTCACCGCTGGCCGCGTCGAGTTCGCCGATGACCGTCTTCGGCGGATCAAGAAAATCCCGGACGCTACTGCCCTCGCGCAGGAACTCCGGGTTCACCGCGACGCCGAAGTCCACACCGGCTGTGCGGCCCGAGGACTTCTCCAGGATCGGTACCAGCAGGTCCAGGCATGTTCCCGGCAGCATCGTGCTGCGGAAGACGACGGTATGCCGCCGGTGCTGCCCGGCGAGCGCGGCGCCGATCTGCTCGGTCACCCGTTCCAGATACGCGGTGGACAGACTGCCGTTGGGCGCGGAAGGGGTTCCGACACAGACCAGGGAGACGACACTGTTCGCGATCGCTTCCCCGACGTCGGTCGTGGCCCGTAGCGCACCGCTGCGCACGACCTCCGCCGTCAGCTCACCGATCCGCTCCTCGACAACCGGCGCCTTGCCCGCGCGAACGAGCTCGATCTTGACCGGGTTGACGTCCACACCGACGACCTGGTGCCCGCGACCGGCAAGACAGGCGGCGGACACGCACCCCACGTAGCCCAACCCGAAGACGCTGATCTCCATCAGGGCTCCCCTCCGCTGCCCGGCAGGCAGTCGCGTCGATTCCTGATTCGCCTGCCGGGCGGCGGTTGTTACGGGGGTTACCGAGTGGTGACCTGGGAGAGTGCTGCGATGGCGTTCGTCTCGGCGGCGTGAATGTCGCGCAGCCTGCTGCCGAGTTCGGTGAACAGCGACCGCGCCTGACGTTCGGTGAAGGGGTCCTCCGAGTCGTAGTGCTCCCGCAGCCGCCACAACTCGGTGCCCGCGTCGGCCGCGGCCTGTTGTCCCGCGTCGCCCGCCGACACGCCTTCCCGAACGCGTGCTGTCAGCCCCCGCATCCAACCGAACTCGGGCAGGTCCTCCGGCAGTGCCGCGTCGGCGAACTCGCGCCAGCGCGTGCTGATGTCCCGCCAGCTCGCCGCGTGAGCTTCCAGTTCAGGGGCGTCCAGCACGGAGGCGGCCTCGGTGAGGCCGTCGGCGAAGAGGTCGCGAAGGTGACCGCCACCCATCCCCGCGGGGTCGACGCTCTCCCAGATCGACAGCAGCGCGCCGACCAGTCCACGGCGGTCGGCGAATACGCAGGGCCAGCCCTTCGCCGCGCGTTCGTCGGTCAGCAGCGTCGCCCATTTGCGCCACGCGGGCAGCGCGAACGACGTGGATTTCGCCGACAGCCGCCGCGTGCAGTCGGCCAACCCCGATCTGACCGCGTCGGCTAGGCGGTCAGGGTCGAGTTCGCCCGAGCGCACGACCGCGAGCAGGTTCTTCGCCGAGCCCACCCTGCCCCGCGCCTTGTCGAGTGCCGCGCGCTCGACGGTGAGCGGTTCGAGGTTGCGATCGTCGAGGTAAACCCGGTCGCCGGACTGGGCGTAGGCGACGACGAGATGCCCGCCCATCCCTTCGGCGGCCTCCGGCAGATACCAGTAGCCGAGCGGGAAGCGGTCCGGGTGCACGATCGCGGGGTCGCCGTCGGCGAGTGCGCCGGACAACCGCTTCGCCGCACTCCGCGCCCCGCCGGTGGTGTGCAGGTCGACGCGCAGACCGAGCCGTTCCACTGTGGACTTCAGCCAGGGCTGTGTCTGTTGCCATTGCGAGCGGAACCCGAGCACCAGCGGTTTGCTGCCGTCGCGAGTGAACTCCCACAGCACGTAGCCGGCGCCGATGCCACCGGAGGCGAGAAAGACAAGCGGCTCCGTGACTTGCGCGCCGTGGTGGTTGAGGACGTTGGTCAACGCGGCCACGTCCGGCTGCCGCCCGCCACGCAGCCGGTACTCATGGTCGGTGCCGGGTGTGTCGTCCTGCTCGCCGCCGCTCATCTCACCTGCCCTGTCCGAATGCCGCACTGGATCGCGTACCAGCATGCCGGACAACGACGAGGACGCGCTATCAGGGCACTTTCCCGGGAAAGTGCGACGCGCCGAACTCGCACTTTCCCGGGAAAGTGCGAGTTCGGGGTGGGCGCTAGAATCCGGCGGCTACGGCGATGACCTCCTTGCCGAACCGCTCGATCCGGGAGGTGTCGTGTACCCGCGGCATGTATCCGAGCGCCGCATCGACGCCGAGCCCGGACAGCCGCTGCAGTTCGGTGAGCAGCTCGTCGGTCTTCTCACCGTCTTCGCCGGTGTCCATCGGCTGGTAGACGGTCTTCGTGATTTCCTCGTAGGCGCGTCCCTCACGCTCGCAGTGCTCCCGCAGCACGTCGAGTTTGTGTTCCAGGTCGGGGGTGTTGAACAGATTGCAGGCCTGCGCGTACTTCGCGACGAAGCGCAGGGTCTTCTTCTCGCCACCGCCGCCGATCATGATCGGCGGGTGTGGCCGGGAAAGCGCCTGCGGCACGTTCAACATCCGCTCGGCACGGACATGCTTACCGGTGAAGGGTTCTTCGGTGTCCTCCCACATCCGCAGGCAGTACTGCAACGCGTCTTCCAGTAGTTCAAATCGTTCCTTTGTAGACGGATACTCGAAACCGAGGCCCTTGGCCTCCTCCTCGTTCCAGCCTGCTCCAACGCCCAGGATCGCGCGGCCGCCGGACAGAACGTCCAAAGTGGTCACCGCCTTCGCGAGCAGGCCGGGGTGGCGGTAGAAGGCACCGGTGACCACTGTCAGCAGCTTCGCCCGCTCGGTGTGCGCGGCGAGGAAACCGAGGGTCGTGTATGCCTCCAGCATGTCGTTCTCGGCGGGCCCGACGACCGAGATCTGGAAGAAGTGGTCCATCACAGCGAGGTAGTCGAACCCCGCCTCGTCCGCGCTCCGGGCGACGGTGGCGAGTTCCCGCCCGAGTGCCGTGGGGCCGTTCGGCCAGGTGAAGTCGGGGATCTGCAGCCCAAGTCGCATCTGTTGTCCGCTCCGGTTCTGGTGATTCGTCTCGTCTTTCGCCAACGTACCTCCGGAGCTGCTCCAGCTCAGAGATCGCGGATGACGGCCAGTGCATCGTGCAGTGGATCCGTCAGGAAGACCGTGCCGTCGCGTTGGTTCACCGCGATCCGGCCGGGATTGATCCCGAGCGAGACGTGGCTGTCGGGCTCACCGGTCCCGCCGTTGATCCTCGTGACGCCATTAGGCCCACCGTTCGTGTAGACATCGCCGCTCACCTCGTGCACGGCCACCGCCGAACCCGCACTGCGCAGCGGGATCGTCGCGATCTGTTGCCGCGCGTCCCCGTTCACCACGGAGAGGTGGTGGATGCCGGCGTTGGCGACGTACACGGTGTTCGTGGCCACATGGACCGCGGTGCCGGCGGGCACTCTGCCGACCTGTACCCGATCGACGACGGTTTCCTTCGCGGTGTCGAGAACGACGAGCTCGTCGTCATCACCCGCGGTGAAGTACGCCAGTGCCCGCTCTGGATCGATGGCCGCGCCGGTCAGTTGCGAGTCGTGCGCGGAGATCGTCCCGCGGACGGCATCGGTGTCCCCGTCGATCATGGTGACCTCGCCGGTCCGAGCGCTGGCGGCGTAAACCGTGCCGGTCACCTCGTCCACGGCCAGTGCTGAAGCGCCCTCGCCCGCGGCGAGTGTCGTCAACACCGTGCCAAGGGCGGCGTCGAGCACCGTGACGGTGCCACCACTCGAGTTACTCGCGTACAGCTTGCCGGTGATCTCGTTCACCGCGATGTCGCTCACCCTGCCGCCGATCGGGACCGTGGCCCGGACGACCCCTCGTGCGCCGTCCACGATGGAGATCGAACCTTCGCCACTGTTGCCCACATAAACCGTGTTGGTGGTGGAGTCCACGGCGAGGGCGAATGGACGGTCGCCGACGTGCACCCGCAGCACATCGGCGGCGACCGCGGGAACAGCAGGCGGTAGGGCAAACACGGCGCCGAAGACCGCTACGACCAGTACCGCCACGGTCGGTCCGCGCACGCTGCCTCCCCCGGACGGGTGGGTGTCACGCCACTGCCGCCGACGGTAACCCGATCTTCGCCCGCACGCCTGTTGTGCTGCGCGAACGCCCGGGTGAGGATCGGAGGTGGAACTCTGACCGGCTGCCATACGTTGTCATCAGCGGGGACGTCGCGGATTGGGAGGCGCAGGAGTGCACAGGCATCAGAACGGGTTGAAGACCGCGCTGTTGCTCGGCCTGCTCAGCGCCATCATCGTGGGAATCAGTGCCGTGTTCGGCAGGGGAGCGCTGTTCATCGGCCTCGCGGTGGCGCTGGGTATGAACGCCTACGCCTACTTCAAATCGGACACGCTCGCGCTGAAGGCGATGCGTGCGCGGCCGGTCTCGGAGGCCGAGCAGCCCGCGATGTACCGGATCGTGCGGGAGCTCGCCACATCGGCACGACAGCCGATGCCCAGGCTGTACGTCAGCCCCACACAGGCGCCCAATGCCTTCGCCACCGGCCGCAATCCGCGTAACGCGGCGGTGTGCTGCACCACCGGGGTGCTGGAACTGCTCGACGAGCGGGAGCTGCGCGCAGTGCTCGGCCACGAGCTGTCGCATGTCTACAACCGGGACATCCTCATCTCCTGCGTCGCGGGTGCACTGGCCAGTGTGGTCAGTGTGGCGGCCTACATCGCGATGTTCGCGGGAATGTTCGGTGGCAACAACCGGGAGGGTGGCAACCCTCTTGTCATGCTGCTGCTGGTCCTGATCGGACCGATCGCGGCGGGTATCGTGAAGATGGCGGTCAGCCGATCCCGTGAGTACGAGGCGGACGCGTCCGGTGCGGAACTGACCGGTGACCCGCTCGGGCTGGCTTCGGCGCTGCGCAAACTGCAGCGCGGGACACAGCTCGCGCCGCTGTCTCCGGAACCGAAGGTCGTTTCCCAGTCACACCTGATGATCGCGAATCCGTTCCGCCCCGGCGAGCGGCTGTCGCGGCTGTTCTCCACGCACCCCCCGATCGAGGACCGGGTGCGCAGGCTCGAGCAGATGGCCGCCGGCTGGAATCGCTGATCGCTCAGCCGAGGGCCCCCGCGGATCTGGCCACGGCCATCACGTACTCCCCGTAGCCGGACTTCGCGAGCTTCTCGCCCAAGGCGAAACAAGCGTCCGCGTCGATGTAGCCCATCCGCAGCGCGATCTCCTCGAGACAGGCGATGCGCACACCCGTGCGGTGCTCCAGTACCTGCACGAACTGGGCTGCCTCCAGCATCGAGTCGTGGGTACCGGTGTCCAGCCAGGCGAAGCCGCGACCGAGGTCGAGCAGCCGCGCACGGTCCTGGCGCAGGTACGTCAGGTTGACGTCGGTGATCTCCAGCTCGCCCCGAGCCGATGGCGTGAGCGAGCGGGCGATGTCGACCACCTGGTTGTCGTAGAAGTACAGCCCGGTGATCGCCTTGTTCGACCGAGGGTGCTCCGGCTTTTCCTCGATCGAGACCAGCTTGCCCGCATCGTCCACCTCGCCGACACCGTAGCGCTGTGCGTCCTTCACCGGATAGCCGAACAGTGTGCAGCCGTCCAAGGTGGACACCTCCTGCTGCAGCCTGCCGGAGAAGCCCTGCCCGTAGAAGATGTTGTCCCCGAGCACCAGTGCGACGTCGTCGTCACCGATGAAGTCGGCGCCGATCAGGAAGGCCTCGGCGAGACCGTTGGGACTGGCCTGCTCGGCATAGCTGAACTGGAGGCCGTACTGCTCGCCGTCACCGAGCAGTTTGCGGAAGCTGGGCAGGTCGGCAGGGGTGGAGATGATCAGAATGTCGCGGATCCCGGCGAGCATGAGCACCGAGAGCGGGTAGTAGATCATCGGTTTGTCGTAAACCGGGAGCAGCTGTTTCGACACGGCCTGTGTGATCGGATGCAGCCGAGTTCCGCTGCCACCGGCCAGCACGATGCCCCGCATGTGTCGCTCCCTTTGTCGACCCCTGGATGATCCGCGACCCACACTATCGGGTGGCTCTGGAGGCTTGGTCGACCTCGTGTTCAGAAGGCGGGGCCCTTGGCGAAATAGGCCCGGCAGACCCGGTCGGAGTCGAAGTCGGCGGCGATCTGCAGCACGTTGCGCCCGCCGTCGACGGGCAGCAGCGTCGAGCTGTAGTTCGTGCACCAGTTGTCGTACGGCTTCGTGACGTGGACCGGTGCGGGCAGTTCGTACCAGTCGCCGGCCCCGAAGTTGTCGTTGGCGAGCAGGGTGCGGCCGTTGCCGCGCAGCGGCGTGCCCTTCGCGTTGACGTAGATCTGGCCGACCATGAGCAGGCGTGTTCCGCGCGCGCCGCCGGGGAACAGGGTGACGGTCTGCGCGTGCTGGAAGTGCTTGCCACCGGCCGCACTCACCCTGGTGCCGGGCTTGCTCGGGTCCCCGAAGTTCGCCCCGTCGGCGGAGATCTTGAAGTACGGGTCGCAGAAGCGGTCACCGTAGTTACAGATCTCGTAGGCGAAGTAGTAGCGCCCGTCCGGCAGCTTTCGCACGATCGGCATGCCCGGGCGCACGCGGTGTGGCGAGATGGCCATGGTGCGCTGCTTTGTTCCCCAGGTCAGGCCGTCGGTCGAGGCGACCCGGTTGAGGACCTGTGCGTGCTTCGGGGACTCGGTCTCGTCGGCGTAGTGCAGCCACAGTGTGCCGCCGGCGTCGACGTTGAACTCAGGCTCCCAGACGCCGTCGTGGTTGTGCGACCTCGCGGCCTCGGATAGGTAGGTCCAGTCGCGGCCGCCGTCGCGGCTCGCCCAGACCTTGATGCCGATCCGCCGGTTGGGGCCGGACTGGTGGCCGTAACTGGCTGCCCAGAGCAGCGTGCCCGCGCGCAGCGCACCGACGCGTTCGGGCAGTTCGTAAAGGGTGCCGCAGCACATGCCGCCCCTGCCCTCGGGATCGCGGATCTCGCCGACCTGGCGGAACGAGCGGCCTTCGTTACGGCTCTCGTACACCGGCGCGTAGTGCCCCGCCCGGTCCTGGCTGTTGACCACGGCCAGAATGCGCCCGTCCCGCCCGAACCCGCTGTGCTCCAGCCGGATCAGCCGTGGATAGGCGCCCTGCCCCGGGTGCAGCAGCGTCCGCCCGTTCTCCTCGGCCCCAACCGGCGCGAGCAACCCCGCCGTCAACACCAGAGACAGCCCCAGCACCAGCCCTCGAAGACCCCGGCGAACCACCCGCGCCCCTTCCCCTAAGCAACCGCACGATTACACCACGAACGCACGACTTTGCAGTTCCGGAGCCCGACTTTGCAGTTTTGGAGCTCGAGTTGGCAGTTTCGGAGGGCCGAGTTGGCAGTTCACGCGCGTTCCGCCAACGATCGAGCAGGCCTGCTTTGTACCCCTTCGAGTGATTGCGGCGGCAGCAGTTTTCGGGGTGCCAGATTCTGGACAATCTGCTGATCATGTGGTGGATGAACCGCCTTTGCCCGAGAGCCGGCCGGAGCAGGAACGGAGCCGTGCTCGGGTATCGGCCGGTTGTCGGCGGAGTGCGTCACCGCACCAACCGGTTCGTGGGTCCATCCAAGGGAGCTGTGGTCCGGATGCTGTGCGGTCTGACGCACGAGGTCGGTTCCCGGCCGAAGTCGCCTCATATTTACGACTGTTCGGCCTGCGAAGAGGTGCACGCGGAGCGAGGTAGCTGGGCGACGCCTACGCGGGCGACGTGACCGTTGAACAGCGAAGCCACGACCAGCGACCGGACGGCTGAGCGATGACCCGCCCCGAAGCGAACGGGGACCCCGGCGACGACAGGTCGGCCGGGGCCTGCGCCCCTGGGTCGCCGCCGGTTACCGGTAGTTGGTGAACTGCAGCGCGATCTCGAAGTCCTTGTTCTTCAGCGTCGAGATGACGTCCTGCAGATGGTCCTTCTTCTTGCCGGACACCCGCAGCTGATCACCCTGGATCTGCGCCTGAACGCCCTTGGGGCCTTCGTCGCGGATGTACTTGGCGATCTGCTTCGCCTTCTCCGACGAGATGCCCTGAATGATCTTGCCGTTGAGCTTGTAGACCTTGCCGGAGATGACGGGCTCGTCTGCTTCGAACGCCTTCAGTGAGATGCCGCGCTTGATCAGCTTCTCCTTGAAGACCTCCACAGCGGCCAATGCGCGCTCCTCGGTCTCCGACTCGATCGCGATCGCCTCCTCGCCGGACCAGTCGATCTTGGTGCCGGTGCCTCGGAAGTCGAAACGGGTGGACAGTTCCTTGCTCGCCTGGTTCAGCGCGTTGTCCACCTCCTGGCGATCGACCTTGCTCACCACGTCGAATGACGGATCCGCCACGTGCTCCCACCTCGTTCGTCGGCCTGTCGGGTCGGCCCAACCCTAGCTCCGGTCCGGGGGTGGTCGTTGGGCCGCCACCGTCTTATGTACGATAGTTCGTGGCTGGGCGCGCCCGGCCATGGCGAGTTGCCCGAGCGGCCAAAGGGATCTGACTGTAAATCAGACGGCACAGCCTTCGAAGGTTCGAATCCTTCACTCGCCACACCAGCCGAAACGCCCCGATGACCTGCACAAACAGGCCACCGGGGCGTTTCTCGTGTGTGCGGCTGTGTCCGGCTATGCGCGGTGCCGAACCCGCGAAGCGTCACTCCTGCGTCGCGGCTTCCTCGTCCGTGCTGGGCAGCAGTCCCACGCGGGCCGTCAGCCCCGGCTGCCAGAGGGTGTCGCCGTGCTCGGCGTTGGCCGTACGCGCGAGCACGAAGAGCAACTCGGACAACCGGTTGAGGTAGCGGCCGGTGCGGACATTGACATCGCCACACTGGTCCACCGCTGACCAGGTGGCGCGCTCCGCACGTCGCACGTCGGTATAGGCCCGGTGGAGCATGGCGCCGCCGAGGGTGCCGCCCGGGATCACGAAACTACTCAGTTCCGGCAGCTGAGAGCTGAAGTGCTCGCACGCCTCCTCGATCCGCCGGACGTAGTTCTCGTCGATTCGTGACTGCCGGTCGTCTCGGTCCTTCAATGGCGTACCGAGATCGCCTTCCACCTCGATGAGGTCGTTCTGCAGACGAGCCAGCACGGTCACGACGTCCTTCGGGAACGCGCCGCTGGCGAGCGCGAGGCCGAGAGCCGTGTTCGCCTCTTCGCAGGCGGCGTAGGCAGCGATCCTTGGATCCGTCTTCTCGACGCGACTGCGGTCGCCGAGAGTGGTAATGCCCTCGTCACCTGTTCGCGTGTACCGAGGTGCTCCGGTCTCAGCAGCTTGTTCGTGATCGGCCATAACCCGAAAGCGTAGCCATCGAGCCACGATGTTGCTGACGACGTGGTTTCCCTTCCAGCCCAATGGGTACACCGGCCACCGTTACGAGGTCACCGGACTGAGCGAGTACCGCGGCGAGGGAGTCATGGCAGACGCGACAGAGAAGCCACGTATCGATCGGGTGGTATTCGGTACCTCGTTGGGCTTCATCGTCGCCTTCTGCATTGTCGGCGCGGTCTTTCCCACCGCCGTCGGCGAGGTCGGCTCGGCTGTCCTGTCCTGGCTGGTGGTGGACCTCGGGTGGATCTACGTGCTGGCCGCGACCGGTTTCGTGGTTTTCGCACTGTGGCTCGCGTTGAGCAAGTACGGCCGTATTCCCCTGTCCCGCGACACTGAACGCCCCGAGTTCTCCACCGCGTCGTGGATCGCCATGATGTTCAGTGCCGGAATGGGAATCGGGCTGATCTTCTTCGGCGTCGCGGAACCCATCGCGCATCTCACGGAACCCGCACCAGGCCTGGACGTCGCCCCCGAATCGCAGGACGCGACACGGCACTCCATGGCCTACACGTTCTTCCACTGGGGACTGCACCCCTGGGCCATCTACGCCGTGGTGGCGCTGGCGCTGGCCTACTCGACGTTCCGAAAGGACAGGGGCAATCTGATCAGTTCCCCGTTCCAGTCACTCGTGCGGGACAAGGAGGTCGAGCACACGTGGTGGGGACGGTTCGTCAACATCTGGTCCATTGTGGCCACTAAGTTCGGCGGTGCCACCTCGCTCGGCCTCGGTGCACTGCAGATCGCCGGTGGCCTGGCGCTGTTCACCGATCTCGGCGGCGGCTTCACCGAAGGCCGCGGTTCCAAGGGCTCGGCCTTCTTCGTCATCATCGTCCTGGTCACCCTGGCGATCATCTCCGCGGTCAGCGGTGTGAGTCGTGGCATCAAGTGGCTGTCGAACACGAACATGGTGCTCGCCGCGTTACTCCTGCTCTTCGTGCTGATCGTCGGGCCGACGGTGTTCATCTTCGACCTGATCCCGGCCTCCATCGGGGCCTACCTCTCCAACCTCGTGCCGATGAGCTTCTCTGTCCCGCTGTTCGGCGGCGCCGAATGGTTCTCCAGCTGGACGATCTTCTACTGGGCGTGGTGGATCTCCTGGACACCGTTCGTCAGCACATTCATCGCCCGTATCTCCCGCGGCCGAACGATTCGTGAGTTCGTCTCCGGGGTGCTGCTCGTTCCCACCGCGGTTTCGGCGCTGTGGTTCACCGTGCTCGGCGGTGCGGGAATGGACCTCGAATTGAACGGGGCCGACATCTCGGGCAGCGGCAGCACAGCCCAGCAGTTCTTCACGGTGCTCGAGAACTATCCGGGCTACACCGTCACCGGCATCATGGTGATGGTCCTCGTGGCCATCTTCTGGGTCAGCGGCGCCGATGCCAGCGCACTCGTGCTGGCCACGCTCTCCTCGCACGGGGCACGTGAGCCGAACAAGTACCTCGTCGCGCTGTGGGCGGGGCTGAGCGCGGCCGTCGCCGCGGTGCTGCTCTATGTCGGCGGCCTTGGCGCACTGCAGACCTTCACGGTCATCGTCGCCGCGCCGTTCGTCGTCGTGATGATCGCGTTGTGTTTCGCCCTCATGGTCGATCTGCGACGCGACCCACTCCGGGAACGTCAAGCCCTGCCTGTCCGGCGCGGCCACGTACCGCCGAACGACGAGGCGGAAGCCGAGCAGGCCGGCAACGGCGAGATCCCACAGGCGTCACCGGCGAAGGCGACGGCCCCGCCGTGGGCGGGCAGGCCGCCGCTGCCGGCCGGTACCTCCGATGTGGACTCCTCGAAGTAGGTACGGCGGCCGCACCGGCTGCCCGGTCAGTCCGCAGGATACTGCTCCTGCTTGAGCAGGCGGGCCAGGTGTGCCGCGTTCGCCGCGAGGGACTTCGTCGTCGACGCCACCGCCTTCGGCGTCTCCTCGAGGTCGATGTAGTCCTTCGGGTGCATCGCCTCCCCGTTCCAGTACGTGCCACCCTGCGCCGGGATCGTGAAGCCGATGTCGTTGAGCGCCTGGAACGTGTCCGCGACGATCTTGTGCGCGCCGTCCTCGTTACCCACCACGGCCGCGACCCCGACCTTGCCGTACATCGACGGCCTGCCCTGCTCGTCGGTCTCCGACAGTTCCGCGTCCAACCGTTCCAGTACTCGCTGCGCGATGCTGGACATGTGCCCGACCCACGTCGGTGTCGACAGGATCAAGATGTCCGCCAGCCGCAGCTTCTCGCGCAACCACGGCCACTCGTCACCCTTGCCCATGTCCGGCTTTACGCCGGGATGGATGTCGTGGTCCACCACGCGCACGCACTCACCGTCGACACCGTGTGTACCGAGGGCGTCGAGTACCTGTTGTGCCATCAGTTCACTGCTGGATTCCGCAGGTGTGGGCTTCAGGCTGCAGACGAGGGCCAGCGCCCTGAGGTTGTCGTTCGAAGTCATGGCTGCGGGTACCCCGCCCGCTCGGCGATTGAACTACCGGATCGAGGGGTACCCGCCCTGCATGACTGCGCTACCGCCGGATCCCGATCCGAAGGACACGGCAGGCCTCGAGCCCGGTGGGGGAGTCAGGCCGGGCGACACACCGCCGGACTCCGGCCAGGTGTCCGGTGTCAGCCATCAGGAACCGCAACGGTCCAAGGCCGGTCCGATCATCGGCATCTCCGCCGCCGTGCTGGTCATCCTGATCGGAGTCGGCTTTTTCGTCGCCTACCTGTTGAACATCCTCGGCAACTGAGCACAACGCGGCCACCGGCCCGGTGAGGCCCCCGACAGACCCCACCGGACCGAGGCTCAGGCGAGTGCCTCCGTCGGCGTGAGCCGCGAGGCCCGTACCGCCGGATACGCCCCCGCCACCGCGCCGATCAACGCGGCCGCCGCGACGCCCCCGAGCGCCGCCGCGATCGGAATCACCACCGGCCACTGCTGGCTCAGCGCATATCCCGCCGTCACCAGCACGCCGAGCAGTACCCCGCTCACCCCGCCGAGCAAGGACAGCAGCACCGATTCGGCGAGGAACTGCCCTCGGATCTGTCGTCGCGTCGCGCCCAATGCCCTGCGCAGTCCGATCTCCCGGCGCCGTTCGAGCACCGAGATCACCATCGTGTTCGCGACCCCGACCCCGCCGACCAGCAGCGCGACCCCGCCGAGTCCGAGGAACAGTGAGCTGTAGGCCGAATCGGTCAGCTCCTTGGCGGCAAGCGCGTCCGAAGGCCTGCTGACCTCCACCTCGTTCGGGCGCTGCGGGTTCAGCGTCGCCCCGAGAACCCGCTGGACGTCGCCGACCGCATGCTCCTCGGCCCGTACGTACACCGTCGTCGGGTGCTCGTCGAAACCGAGATGCTTCGCCGCCGCACCCCACCCGACCAGCGCGGACCGGTCGATCTCCGGCGCAAGCGTCACCGGATCGAGGATGCCGGCGACCGTGAACCACCGGCCGCCCAGCCACACCTGTGGCGGCGATTTCGGGTCGATCTCGCTGATACCCAGCCGCGACGCGGCCACGGACCCCAGCACCACCACCGGATACTCCGAGTTGGCCGTGTTCAGGAACGTCCCGTCGTGCACCGTGCCCTCCAGCACGTCCAGCAGGTCCGGCCGCGCGGTCACCACCGAGATCCCCGACGTCTCCTGTTCGTCGATCAGGTTCGTCCGCCGGACCGTGGCGTCCGTGGCGCCCACCTCGGCGACGCCGTCCACCGGGCCGATCCGCCGCACCCGGTCGGTGACGTTCTGCGGCAGCTCGGCATCCGCACCGAACAGGGTCTGCCCGGGCCCCGCGCGCAGCAGGTTCGTGCCCAGCGCCTCGAGCTGGTCGTTCAGCGCCTGCTTGCTCGACGCGGGGATCCCGACGACGGCGACCACGGCGGCGATCCCGATCGCCACCCCGAGCGCCGAGAGGAACGCGCGGACGGGCCGGGTCCGCAGCCCGTGCATCCCCAGCCGCAGCACGTCCGAGAGGCCCAATCTGCGCGGGGAGGGCAGTGGATCCGGCGTGGTCGCGGGCCGCACCGGCGTCAGCGTGGACATATCGCCTCCGCCCCTGCTGGACTGCCGGTATCGGCCTGCACCGTTCCGTCGAGGACGTCGACGCACCGGGGCAGGCTCGCCGCGATCTCCCGGTCATGGGTGATCACCACGATCGTCGTGCCGTCGGCGTTCAGCTCGCCGAGCAACGCCAGCACGTCCGCGCCGGTCCGGCTGTCCAGGTTCCCGGTCGGTTCGTCGGCCAGCAGCACCGAGGGCCGGTTCACCACCGCTCGCGCGATCGCGACGCGTTGCCGTTCGCCGCCGGAGAGTTCGCCGGGCAGATGCTGAGCCCGGTGTCCGAGTCCGACCCGATCCAGTGCCGCCGTCGCTCTGGACATCCGCTTGCGCGCCGGCACCCCCGCGTACAACAGTCCGGTCGCCACGTTCTCGGCCGCCGTCAGGCCGTCGGTCAGGAAGAACTGCTGGAACACGAACCCGATCCAGGCCGAGCGCAGCGCCGACAGCTTCCGGTCAGTCAGGGTCGCGACGTCGTGCCCGCGCAGTTCCACCCGGCCGGTGCTCGACCGGTCGAGTGTCCCCATGAGCTGCAGCAGCGTCGACTTGCCCGAACCCGATGGCCCCACGATCGCGAGCAGCTCGCCGCTGTGCACGGTCAGGGAGATGTCCCGCACGGCCTGAACCCCGCCCTGGTACGTCTTGCTCGCCGTGCGGACCGCCAGTACCGGGGTCATGAGGTCGTCACCACCGTCATGCCCTCGGCGAGCCCTTCGCCGCTGATCTCGACCTGTCCCTCGGCGAACAGGCCCGGTTCGACCTTGACCAGCCGCGTGCCGCCGCCCTCGACGACCTCGACCGCGTGACCGCCCTCCCGCAGTGCGAGCAGCGCGCCGATCGGCACGGTGAGCACGCCCTGCCTGGTGCCGCTGGTGAACGTCACGGTGACGGGCACGGACGCGAGGTCGCCGGCGGCCTTGTCGTCGGTGAGTTCGATGACCACCTCGAGCTTCGCTTCCTGGTCGCCTGGGGCGCCATCACCCTCGCCCTCGGGAGCCTTCGGGGTCGCCTTCGTGACCTTGCCCTTGCTGGTGCCGCCGTCCGGTAACTCGACCGTCACCTCGGCGCCCGGCTTGGCGATGTTCTGCCGATCCAGGTCCAGTTCCGCGGTTACCAGCCTTCCGGTACCGGTCAGCCGCATCAGCTCACCCGCGGCCGGACCGCCGAGCTGCGCCGTGACGTCCGCGATCCGGACCGGACCGGAGCGAACCACGACGTCCCCGGGGGCGATCTCGCCCGTCTCCGGCAACCCGAGGGACTCCTGCCACTGCCGCAAGGCGCGTGCGGTCGCCCAGGTGAAGTGCTCGTCCGGCTCGCCGAAGCCACCGAACCCGAGCTCCACCAGGTTCTTCTCGACCAGCTCGAAATCCGCGCCGTCGTCCACCCCGGACTCCAGCGGCCGGTACAGCGGAAGGTCGCCGTAGAAGAGGGGTACCGGTTCGGCGCCCACTTCGTAGAGCAGCCCACCGCGTTCGACCACGTCACCAACCGCGGGCAGCCGGGTGAGTGTGCCCTCCTTGCGGCCGGACAGCGGACTCTGCGGCCCGTACCCGAGATCCCCGGTGACGCTTTCGGACTCGGCGAGATCCTGTTCGGTGATCTGGACGGTCGCCGTCTCCGGTCCGGCCGAGGGCGGTGGTGGTGCGTCGGCGAAGGCGTTGCTCAGTACCACGCTCGTCCCGATTCCCACCACGGTCAGCGCCACGGCCGCACCGATGGTCCACCGCAAGCGTTTGCGCCGACGTATCGCTGCAGGTCCTACTGCTTCGTCGGTTTCGTGCTCGCTCATCCGATCGTCACCGAACGTCCGCCGGCGGTCCCCATGCCACACGCTTCGACGGCCTTCTCGAACTTCTCGTCACCCGGCTCGACGGCGATCCCCATGCCGGGGTTCTCCTGCGTCGGGTCCTTGACGTCGATGCCGTGCTCACGCAGGCACTTCGCCTCCTCACGTAGTTTGTCCAGCTCCTCGGGGCTGATCTCGGGACGCTCCCCGCCATTGGGCAGCAGCGCACGGCATGCCTCGTCGGCCTTCGCCAGCTTCGAGTTGTCCTCGCCCGCTTTCGCCCCCGGTATGGCCACCATCGCTCCGGAATCCGGGTCCGGGTCCGGCATGTCGACGCCGTGCTCGCGCATGCAGCCCGCGAACTCGCGCATCGCCTCCTGGATGTCCTCCTCGTTCAGCTCCTCGCCGGTACTCGCTCCGTTCGTCCCGGAGTCCTCCGAGCTGCCGCCGACCGAAGCCACATCGCTGTTCGGTTCCTCGCTCCCGCATGCGGCCAGCGGCAGTAGCAGCGCTGCCGCGGCGAGCACGCCGGCGATCGTCGGTTTCCGCATTTGATCCGTCCTCTCGTGTCGCTTGCGACTCGATGTCTACGGATCGGGTGATCTCGGCGCGTTAAGCGCGAACGCTTATCGCGCGCTTATCCGGTAGCGGTAAAACTGAGCTGGTCAGGGCGTCGAGCGGAAGGGGAGCAGCGTGCGGGTGCTCGTCGTGGAGGACGAACGCTTGCTCGCCGACACCGTCGCAGAGGGACTGCGCCGGCTGTCGATGGCCGTCGACGTCGTCTACGACGGTGCGGCCGCGGTGGAGCGGGCGGGTGTGCACGACTACGACGTTGTCGTGCTCGATCGGGACCTGCCGCGACTGCACGGCGATGAGGTCTGCCGGGCGTTTTTGCTGGCCACTGGTGAGGTGAAGGTGCTCATGCTCACGGCGGCGGGCGAGGTGGAGGATCGCGTGGCCGGTCTCGGCCTCGGCGCGGACGACTACCTGACGAAGCCGTTCGCCTTCACCGAACTGGTCGCGCGGATACAGGCACTCGGCAGGCGGGCACGTCCCGCGCTGCCACCCGTGCTGGAGCAGGCCGGGATCGTGCTCGACCTGCCCCGCCACCAGGCGTCTCGCGACGGCCGGTTTCTGCCGTTGTCCCCCAAGGAGTTCGGTGTTCTGCACGTCCTCATGCGCGCCGAGGGTGCGGTCGTGAGCCCGGAGGAACTGCTGGAGAAGGCCTGGGACGAGCACGCCGACCCGTTCACCAACGCCGTCCGCGTCGCCGTGATGACCCTGCGCCGCAAGCTCGGTACTCCCACGGTCATCCACACCGTGTCCGGTGCCGGCTACCGGTTCGGCTCGTGAGGGTCTCCGTCCGGGCCAGGCTCACCGCGCTCTACGGCGGGCTGTTCCTGCTCGCCGGGCTCGGCCTGCTCGGGATCAACTACCTGCTGGTCGAGAGCCGGCTGCCGGAGGCGCCCGGCTTTGTCGCCCAGCGCGCGCAGACGGTGCAGGGCACCGATGTCACCGGGACGGCGCCCGCGGTCCCCGCCGAGATGATGGAAAACGGGGAGGCACTGCGGGTACGGGCCGACGAACTCGCCGTCGTCATCCAGTCGGTGGAGGAGTACCGCGCCTCGACTCTGAGTACCCTGCTGTTGCAGTCCGGTGTCGCGCTCGTGGTCGCCGCGGCGCTCGCGGTAGTGCTCGGCTGGCTGGTCGCGGGGCGGGTGCTGCGGCCCGTGCACGAGATCACCGTCACCGCACGCCGCCTCGGCGCCGAGAACCTCGACCGGCGTATCGAACTGGACGGGCCGCAGGACGAACTCAAGGAGCTCGCCGACACTTTCGACGGCATGCTCGACCGCCTGGCCTCGGCGTTCGACAGCCAGCGGCGGTTCGTCGCCAATGCCTCGCACGAGCTGCGGACACCGCTCGCCGTACAACGCACCCTTGTGGAGGTCGCGCTGGCGAATCCGGACGCCACGCCCGAGCTACGCAGGCTCGCGACACACCTGCTGCACAACGGCGAGCGCAGTGAACGGCTGATCGACGGACTGCTCACTCTCGCGCGTAGCGACCGAGGCCTCGCGCAGCGGGCGCCGGTTCGCCTCGACCAGGTGACGGACCGGGTCCTAAGAGGTGTCGGTGACCTCGCCGGCGAACGGCACGTGACCGTACGGGAGACGTCGCGACCGTGCACCGTATCCGGCGACCCGGTACTACTGGAGCGACTTGTCGACAATCTGGTGCGCAATGCCGTGCACTACAACGTGCCGGGTGGTTCGGTCACCGTCGAGGTCGGCGGCGATTGCTCGCTAGTGGTGACCAACACCGGGCCGGAGGTGCCGGAGGACGAGGTCCCCGGACTGTTCGAACCCTTTCGCAGACTCGGTACCGAGCGAGTGGCGGACGTCGTCGGAGCCGGACTCGGATTGTCCATTGTGCGCTCAGTAGTCCGTGCCCACCACGGTGATATAGCCGCCGAACCGGGACCTGGAGGTGGCCTGCGAGTGGAGGTACGGCTACCCCCGATCGCCGGTTGACGGAATTGTGGGGCGGCTGGAAGTGTTCCCCCGGTATGAGCGACTCGCACCGTGAGCAATTCGGGTACGGCACTGAGCGATGTGCGGCCCGCCGTCGAGTGAGGCAAAGGACATGAGCACAGTCGAGCTGACCACGGACAACTTCGACGAAGTCGTCTCCGACAACGACTTCGTCCTGATCGACTTCTGGGCTAGCTGGTGCGGTCCCTGCCGGCAGTTCGCCCCCGTCTACGAGAAGGCTTCGGAGAAGCACGACGATGTCGTCTTCGCCACGGTCGACACGGAGGCGCAGCCACAGCTCGCGGCGGCCTTCGACGTCAAGTCGATCCCTACGCTGGCGGTGATCCGCGACAAGGTGCTGGTGTTCGCCAACCCCGGCGCACTGCCGGAGAACGCGCTCGAGGACGTCATCGGACAGGCCCGCGACCTCAACATGGACGAGGTCCACAAGGAGATCGCCGAGGGTCAGACCAAACAGGACTGACGCTCGCCTTACCGGCTCGGGCCGAGGGAACGCGAGATCCCGCGGGCGGCGGCCTGCACGAGCGGGGCCAACGCCAGCGGTTGCGCGCCCTCGGCCCGCACCACCAGCGAGACCGCGGCGACGACGTCACCGCCCTCCCTGATCGGTGCCGCCACCGAAAGCGCATCCGTGGTGACCTGGCCGTTGCTGACCGCGTATCCGTCTCGCCGCGTCGCGGCCAGCATCGAACGCAGCCGCTCCGGATCGGTGACGGTCTTGACCGTGTAGGCGTGCATTGGTGCGGAGAGTGCCTGTTCCTGTACCTCGGCGGGAGCGTGCGCGAGTAGCGCGAGGCCCACCCCGGTGGCGTGCAGGGCGAACCTGCCGCCGACCCTGGTGAGCACGGGAACGGCCTGCCTGCCCGCGATCCGCTCGACGAACACCAGTTCCAGGCCCTCCCGCACGGCGAGCTGCACGTTCTCGTGGGTCACCTCGTACAGGTCCTCCAGGAACGGCATCGCCACCTCCCGTAGCCGCAGCCCGCGAGGGGCCAGCGACGCGACCTCCCACAACCGCAGTCCCACGCGGTAACGACCTTCGCCGTCGCGTTCCAGCGCGCCCCACTCCAGCAGCTCCCTGGCCCGGCGGTGTGCGGTCGGCAAGGAGATCCCGGCCCGCCGCGCCAGTTCGCTCAGCGTCAGCGCCGGGGTGGCCGGGGTGAAGGCGGCCAGCATCGCGAGCACCTTGGCCGTGACCGACCGCCCGTCTTCCACCCCACCCTCCACTCCGTCTTGCACCCCACCCACTCCCACCCCACCCCCTCTCA
>NZ_PQHZ01000060.1 GCF_003385185.1 Amycolatopsis palatopharyngis
ACGCGTTCAACAAGAGCCACGCCGCCGCCTACGGCCTGATCTCGTACTGGACCGCGTACCTCAAGGCGAACTACAAGGCCGAGTACATGGCCGCGCTGCTCACCTCGGTGGGCGACAACAAGGACAAATCGGCGATCTACCTGTCCGAGTGCCGCAGGCTGGGCATCAAGGTGCTGCCGCCGGACGTCAACGAGTCAGCGCTGCGCTTCGCCGCCGTCGGCGACGACATCCGGTTCGGTATGGGCGCGGTGCGCAACGTCGGCGCGAACGTCGTCGACTCGATCATCAAGACCCGCGAGGAGAAGGGCAAGTACTCCTCCTTCACCGACTTCCTCGACAAGTCCGAGCTGGTGGCCTGCAACAAGCGGGTGATCGAGTCACTGATCAAGGCCGGGGCGTTCGACTCGCTCGGCAACACCCGGCTGTCGATGGTGCAGGTCCACGAGGACGCCGTGGAAGCCGTGGTACCGCTCAAACGCCAGCAGGCCATGGGGCAGTTCGATCTCTTTGGCGGCGGCGATGACAGTGAGATCACTGATGCTTCCTCGCCATTGGCGCATCTGAAGTTCGGGGACGAGGAGTACCCGCGCAAGCAGCTGCTCGGCTACGAACGGGAAATGCTGGGGCTGTACGTCTCCGCGCACCCGCTGGACGGGGCGGAGCGGATTCTGCGCAAGCACGCGCCGCGGCCGATCGCGGCCATCCTCGCCGATCCGCCGAAGGAGGGCGAGCTCATCATCTCCGGGCTGATCACCTCCCTCGACCGGCGGGTCAACAAGAAGGGCGAGCCGTGGGCCATCTGCACGGTGGAGGACCTCGACGCCTCCCTCGAGGTGCTGTTCTTCCCCAAGGCCTACGCGATGTTCTCCGCCGACCTGGCCGAGGACAACGCGGTGCTGGTGAAGGGCAGGGTCAACTGGCGCGAGGACAAGATGTCGATCTTCGGCGGCGGTCTCGTCCCACTCGACCTCAGTTCCGCCGAACTCGGCGGGGACGAACCACCGCTGATGCTGCTGGCCGCGGCCGAACGCATCGACCAGGGCGTGGTCAGCGAACTCAAGCAGACACTGCAGGCCCACCGCGGTGAGACTCCGGTACACCTCAAGCTCGTCGGCAAACGGCGACAGACGATCTTCGCGCTGTACGACTACCCGGTCAAGGTCAGCTCGATGCTGATGGGTGAGCTGAAGGGAATCCCGGGAATCACCGCCGGAGGATGACCGGCGTGCCGGAGGCCCACGAGCCCGTGTTCGACGGGCGGGTAGATGCCGGGAAATCGCGGCATCTACCCGTCCGCAATGCGGTACGCGGCGGTCCGGACCGGATCACCTCGGCTCGGCAGTCCACGGCAGGGGGTACAACACTCAGCGGCAGGCACAGGTCCTCGAAGCAGGACTCTGCGCCAAGGTGGTCGTCGATGATCGACACCAGCCCAGCTGGCACCCAGCATGACGTCGACCGCACACCCCGTCTGGCTCACGGTGTAGAACCGGTCCACGAGATGGGGGACGTCAACTACCGCACCGCCGTGTCGGAGTGGGCCAATGACCACAAAGTCACGACGGCGAGCCGCACGTCCTCCGTGTCCGCGGTGTTGGCGGGGATGTCCGCCGGTCTAAGTGGGAGACCAATGCATATTCCTTGACCCTATAACGCCTCGGTCTGACTGTCAGATATCCTTAATGGTTCCACTGATGCCGAGCTCATCCATATTCTGTTGTAAGTCGTTGGCGGTGTCGGCATCCACTACTAGTTGCAGGGTTCCTTGTAAGTAGCTGATCTGCCGTTCGTCGAGCGCCATGTACAACGTTTTGAACAATGCTGCGAAGGCGTCAGAGTTTCCCGAATTGGCAAGAAGATTACTTGTGAACGAGAACGCAGCTTGCTTTTCCGTCGCAGCCGGTGAACCGTTGTCTTCTTTATTTCCGGCGCTTCCCGTAGCCGCGCCAGATGTGGCACCGCCCGGCGGTGTTGTCGCTGCCGCGGAGCCCGTTGCACTGGCTGACTGCGCTGTGGGGCAAGTGCCGGTGTGGTCCGCTTGCCCACAGTGTTCACATGTCTTCGGTTGTGGTTTGGCCAGGCGTAGTCCGGCGCTAGTGAGGTTCACCTGACCGGGCGCGGTGACCACCACGCGTCCGCCTGAGCCGTCCACAATATCCACGAGCCCTGTTTCTGCGGCGTCATAGATGGCTTGCTGCAGGTCGCGGTCACCAGCGAACAACAATGGAAGCCTTGGCGCGCTGTAGAACGCTGCGCGAAGGTCGGACAGGGTCCTCCCGTAATCCTGATCGCGCAAGTTGTGCAGGAGCGCCTTGGGGTCGAATTGCCCCTTGTCGAATACCTTGTCCCGAGCAGCGAGGCTTTTCCACACTAGCGTGCCGTCCAACGCCGTGTGGTTCTCATCATCGAATGCGAGTTGGTCGAGATAACGTTCGCCGTCCGGATCGGGTTGTGTCAAATAGACAACGTGTTGATAGGCTCGTTTGACCGCCTTCTCGAGCTGTTGTTTCGCGCTCGCGAGGTCTTTGGTCCCCGTTGCCTTGAGGTCATCATCGCCTTGGACTTCCGGAGCTGCGAGTGCTTTCTGTCGAGCGAGGTATTCGACTGCTACCCCACGCGCCAGGCCGCGTCGTTGGGTGTTCACAAGCGCGTACACGGCACTGCTGCCCCACTGCACCGGCAGTTTCTGCGTTCCCTCTCCAAGCCCCATAGCAACGGTGAGAGCTTCCATCGTCGGTGCTTCCATACCATTACGCAGGCTAAATTGTGCAGGATCGAGCACGATCAGCCGTGTCGTGTGCGCCGTGTCTAGCCCGGCAGTCGCAAGAACATCGGCTGCGGGCCGGGCGGTGTCAGCCTCAACGAACATCAACTCACGGAACGGCCCGCCATTGGAGAGGCCCTGGGCAAACTCGAACAGAACCTCGTCGCGTTCGGCCTCCGTAACCGTACGCCGGATGTTATTGACCAACATCCGGTGCGTGAGGCGCGTCGAGAGGAAGTAGCGAGCTGGCTTGTTGTTGCCCTGGCCCGGAACAATCTCAACCGCGCTCATGCCTCGGTCGGGATGCACAAGCTCCTCGACGACAGTGTCCGCGTCTGTGAGGCTGTAGTTGGCGTCAGGAACACTGGTCGCGGCCTTGACCTCGGGTGCGCTGGCGCCCCTGCCGCGCCCCGGTCGTAGCGTTCCCACGATGCTGGCAAGGAAGATAAACGTGGCGGCACGCTCTGCCACCCGAGGGTTGGTCTCCGTCCAAATCGTGGGGGTCCGCGCGAGATCTTGACGGCGGGCAGTCCCTGCGGCGTCGTCGTGGTTGACGACCTCGATCTCCGCGAGGCTGCGGTAGTTGGCGATCGTCCGGTCGTCTTCGACCAGCCCGCTGCCAAGCAGCGCCTCACGTACAGAACTATCCGACAGCGGCAAGTCACCTGGGCCGATGAGTGCGGGTACCCACTCGCCAGCCTTGCCTCGCTGTTGTTGGGCATACACCGTAGCGGCGAAAATTCGAATGGTCGATCGCACTCGCTGGAATCCGGTGACTTTGCTCCATTCCTCCTTGGCCACGCTCATTAGCATGGGGTGGAACGGGTAGCACGCCGCTACCTCGTCGTTCCAGCGTCGTCGCCATTCGGCACCGATGGAGTCCCAGACATGTTTGTTCCAGGCCTTGTTGTCCAACACGGGCTTGTAAAGCGCTGCAGTGGCCGACAACACCTCCGCGGCTGGCTCGGCGTCGAACAGTCGGCGCCGCAAGATATCAGCGAAGTCGCCGACTTCGGTTACCGTGGCAGGCAGCCCGTTTCGGTCCAGCAAGCCGTTTAGGTCGTCACGGCGATCTTTTGCCTCATCCGACAAGGCGGTCTTGTCGCGTTCGGATGCGATCATGACCATCAATAGGGCGACGCGCGGGACATCGTTGACAACATCGAGTAGAGCACGCAGGAAGGCCATGTCCTGTGCGGCGAGGTCAGGCTTCTGAGCACCGTCGAGACCGTTGCCGACATAGTCCAGCACCTCATCCACGATGATCAGGACGGGGCGGTTGACCGCCTTGATCGCCTCGGCGATCTTACTCTTGTCGCTCCAGAAGGGCCGGTAACGCTCAAAAAGCGTGTAGTCCTTGCCGAACAAGCGCCATAGGAACCGTTCGTACAGGTTGACGGCGGGGCCATCCAGTTCCTGGACGCCTGCACCGGGCGTCATGTTGTCGCACGGCAGGACCACGACGTGGGGATTATCGAGATCATCCGGCAGATCACGGCCGATTCGCGCCTTCGCGCGCGAAATAACTCCTTTGCCCAGTTCTGTGGCAAACAAGGCTTCCGGGTTCGCGATCAAGTGGTAGGCCCCAATGCAGGCATGGGACTTACCGCCTCCCATGCCCTGGTCCAGACGAGTGACCGCGCGTGCCTTCAGATAGTCGCTGCCACCCCCGACTCGGATCGCAATCTCTGTCAACAGATCGATGAGCCGCCCCGTGGGGTGCGTGATCTCACCGTAGTAGGTGGCGTCCGCGTACGGCGGTTTGTCGCGACCGGTGCCGTGCACGGCCTGGAACAGCGACATCTGTACATCGTCGATCTGCCCAGCAGCATTGACGATTTCGGGTCGGATCTTCAACGCCTTCCACCATGGCGTCACGCCTTTTGTCACGTCATCCTCTTGTGTTCATGTGTCATCGTGCGCCGGTCAAGTGTGATCTCCACAAGCACTTATAGCAGCTTCAGCTGCGCATCGAAGTCTGTTCGTTGGATTAGCTGCTGTTGTTCAGTGGCGAGCATTGTCTCCGCAGCGCTGGCGATTCCACCGCGTGTTCGCATCACCCTGGTAAACGCCACCTTGTCAGGGTCGCCATCGGGCAGCCGGTCTGCCAGGAAGTTCACTGCCGACCACAGGTAGGTGTCGTCGACGGTCCGACCCGCTGTTGCGAGCACCTCACCCATCGCGGCAAGACCCTCGTCAGACGCCGCGGCTAGAGCCAGGGCGACGTCGATGACTGCGGAAGCTGCATTGACCCGAGTCTTGAAATTGCGGGCGGAGACGAACCGCACGCCCTTGTCAATGTCGGGTACAAGGTCGCGAACATCTTCGGTCTTCAACGAAGCGGCCAGACTCTGCCAGCGCAGCTCGGACTTTGGCTGCCCATGCCGACCATAGAGCCGCACCCACCACAGCGCGAAGCGCGTCCGAGCGTCGAAAGTCTCCAGTGGCTGGTGGTCGATCTGGACGGACATAGCTTCCTGAACGGCGGCCCGCGCCAATGGCAGGAAGGTGGCGATGTCGACCGGTTGCCCTTTGGCGTCCAGGATTTCGGCGTAACGCCCCACTACCTCCATGGCAGGGCCAGCTGCGGCCATCAGCATGTCGGCGGGTGCGAGTACCCATCGCTCCCAGTCCGGGTAGCGGCGCCTGATCTCGGCCTTGATTTCGGACTCGACTGTGCCCTTGCGCCCGGCTGGACGATTTGCGGGGGCGGGACGACAGCACATCGTCAGCGTCGTGACGATGTTGGAGAATCCCGTTTTCCCGCCCTGCTCGGTCTTGGCCGGCCACGCGCCGGTCAGCACCAACCCTGCGCTGTCAATGGCGTTCAACAGCCGTTGCCATACCTCGGGCTCACCGTGACCGAAGACGATCGTGACCACACCGTCGGAACGGACGACCCGCTGCGACTCGGCGAACGCCTGTGCGATCAGCGTGTCGTAATGCTTGCGGTTACGGTGGTCGTTGTTGCTGGTTCCGCCCTTCTTGACGATGATCTCGTGCGTCTTCTCCTGGACACCGTGTTCGTGGGCCGTCATGCCCATCTCCGGCCATGAGGAGGCGAGAGCACGCTTTAGCCACACATAGAAGAGGTCGCTCGCGTCGGTATAGTCGATCATCGCGTCGTAGGGCGGGTCCGTGACGACCGCGCTGATCTGTCGGTTTGCGAACGGGAGATCTGTGGCAGTTCCGCGAGCCACCGAGCAGGACGCGGCTGTCCCAGCTGGCGGCACAATAGTCGTCAGTGACGCAAGAGAGCCGGCCGAGACCGAGTCCCAACCGCCCGGGCCGTCAGCGAGGCCAACCTCGAAGTAGTCAAACGAGAAATTCAGGCTCGATTCGGTGGCGAACAGGTCATTCACCTTGTTGAGCTTCGGATCCAGTGTGCAACCACGGGTGGCGCGTCGCAGTTTCCGAGCCATCGCGGCGGCGGCATACCCGGTCAACGCCCGCACATACTCCTTGGAGCATCCAGCTGCCGTCAAGTCGTCGCCTATTTCTTGGATCGTCCGAGCCAGGCGAATAAACGAAAGGCTCTGTCGCGCATTCATCATGTCGCCGTAGCGAGTGGCGCCGTATACGGTCGCCTGCACAGTCCATGTGTTACCCGCTGGGATTGCTTCATTGGGCAACGCCGGGAGAAAACGTCCGAATGGTGTTTCGGCGGCGAGGTCAGCTTCAGCACGTTTCACCGCGTCGATCTCCACCGGGTCCAGTTCGCGATAGAGCTTTCCAACCTGGCTGTCGAGTTCTGCAGCGAGCAGTGGTTCGTCGCCTGCGGCATCGGTGCGTAGGATTCTCATCTGAACGTCACGGTTGTGGCCATAACCACAGAATGGACACACGGCGAGCCGACCGTTGCTGTCATACCGGCTTTTGCCCGGAGGAACCTGACGTGTCGGTACGCCACGCGGTGCGCCTTCGTGCACGAAAACTGACCAGGTACCCGAGGCGGCATCGGTCTCGATGTAGTAGGACTGGCCAACATCGTAGAAGTCCGGCTGCCCCTTCTTCCCCTTCCGCTTGCTCGGTTTACGAAGCTCGAGTTGACCGATGAGCGGGAAGTGGTTGCCGCACTCCTGACACGGCATTGTGATCGCCCAGAGGTAACCCCATGCTCGCCGTCCATCGACCTTCGGATAGACCGGCTCCATGACCTTGGTGTGGCGACGGCCGACCTCTTGCAGAACCGACCGAACGTCCTGGACAAGGCGAGGGTGCTGGTCGATCAAGCTATCGCTAGGGAGGGTGAACGGCAGTTCGGGTTCCTGATCCCAGTCGCGAGCGGGAAAGTCTGTCAACAGACGGCTGGCCAGCACCGCCACCGGGCTGTAGTCGAGGGCGTGCGCCCGCAGGCCCAGCCGTGCTCCCTCCAGGGGAATCATTCCCCTGCCGCTGAACGGATCGAGGATCGTTGCGCCGTCAGGGTTCGATTTCTCAATCTCTGCCCGCAATTCCTTGACAGCGACGAACCGCCCCATCAGGGCCAGCCGTACGAGCTCCTGCAGTCTCGCTTGTTCAGCCTGGCTGTCCGGCCAGGGCAGCAGCGAACAGATGACCGCTGCCTTGGCCTGCACGGTGGGCCGCTTCGCGAACCAGGTCATGAGACCCACTTCGGCGTTGCCCGAGCCCCAGCCAGAGCGACTGTTGGCCGAGACCTCGGCGCAGGGGAACCAGCGTTCGATCATGCGGGTCATACGTTGCTCCCCGGGGCATTCTTGAGGCTGCTTCCGGGGACGCGGAATATCGCGTCCCCGGTCATGTCGGCTGCGAACAGCGTGGCTGGGTCCTGATAGGCACCAAAGAAGGCGCCCTTCCCGTCTGCGCACTCGTCGACGACGTACAGCCAATAGTCCTTTCGATGCTGCGTCGCGATGAGCACCTCGTTACCAGTCATCCGGATTCCGCTACTGGCGGCGCTTCCAAGTACACCTTTCACTTCTACGTGACGAATTTGTCTGTTGCGTCGAGCTTCCAAGTCGTACCCACGCCCCTCCGTGTGCACGTCCTCGACGGCCCAGCCGTCGCTTTCGAGGAGCTGATGTACGTGCCTCATCGACACCATCTCGGAGTCGATCTCGGCAGCGACGGTCGGGTCTGCGGCGGCGTGGACACGGATACGGCTGACCAGCTTAGGAACGGTGAGTTGAACACTGACAAGGCGGCCAAGCTCCTCGAGACGCTCAGCGGTCTGCGCCTGCAGTCGGTGGCGAAGGGCGAGCCGGGTATCACGGTCGGTGATCCCATCAGTGAGACTGAGCGGCAGGTTATTCAGATCCTTACGGGCTTGGGCGAACCAGTCAGCGCGGACCCGGCGATGTTCCTCCACAGTCTGGTGCGCGACGTTGTGAGCCGCGTTCGCCGCGCTGGCCTGGCGCGCAGGATGCGGCCCAGTCCCAACGCGGGTGGTCGGGACGAGGTTGGCTAGGGCCTCCCAGCGCACGGCGCGTGCCTGACCGCTGTCGTCGACCTTAATCAAGGTGGCCCAGACGCTGGCGCGCTTGCCGTCGCTTTCGGTCAGCGTCGCCTGATAGGCGTAGAGATCGTACGGGGTCAAGCTCGTGGGGTCTTCTGCCGCGCCGGACTGGTAGACGTCTTCAGCGAGATTATGATCGGCCAGCGCGATCAGATCGGTGAACCCCGGTTCCCCGGGGCCCAGTGTGATCGTGTCGCCGACATCGATGCTTCCCGCCGCTGCCCGTAAGGCGTCACCACTAGTCGCGATGTGGACCTCGGAGCCGCCACCCAGACTCGCGGGCAGTGCTCCGTCGGTGAGCGCGATCCGTCGGAAGCCGGGCCCTGCGGCGGTCGGTTCAGCACGCAGCAGCTTCGCTGCATCAAGCCGATCCAGGTACGCCTCGACGATGGCGGGGTTGACGCGAGCGAAAAGATCACGCTGTAAGAGCGTCAGCGCGGCCACCGCGTCAACTTGGCTGGCCAGCTTCCGCTCTGTGTCGCGAACCTGCCGGGCAGCTCGAGCGAGTTCCTGCGTCTGAATCGCGCGGGCAGCGTCGATCGCGTTCTGCTTTCTGACCTCGTCGTTGCCGTAGAGGTCGGAAAGCCACTTGTCGTAGTCGACGCCGGTAATCTCGGCGACGGCCGACAAGCTGTCGAACATCTGGCCGCGCAACTCATTCGCTGCGGTGACGAAGTTGTCGAGCAAACGCAGGAGCGTATCGCCTTCGCGGGTATCGGTCGCGACGAGGTTGTATAGGAAGACCTCACGGTCTTGGCCAACGCGGTGGATGCGCCCCATTCGCTGCTCAAGGCGGACCAGCGACCAGGGAATGTCGTAGTTGACCAACACATGCGCGGCCTGCAAATCGATACCTTCGTTACCGGCGTCCGTGGTGACAATGATCTGGAACTCGCCGCGCATGAACGCCCTGCGGACTTCGTCGCGGTCGGGCTTGCTCTGCCTACCGGAGTAGGTGCGTGCGGTGTAGCCCTCTGATTGAAGACGTTGCGTAATCCACTTCGCGGAGTCGGCGTACTCGGTGAAGATGACAGCCTGCTCGGCATTTCCCGGGCGGATGCCGTGCTCCGCCAGACAGTCCTCAGTGAGCCTGATCCACTTCGACGGCTCGATGGCAGGGTCAGCAACCGTGGCATCGACCTGGTCAATGAGCGTCTTGATCGCGGCGCGCTCGGCCCGCGCGGCCGTGGATGCAGCGTGCACGACCTTGGCCTCGTCGATCTCGCTGTCATCCCCTTGATCGTCGCGGTCGGCGTTCAGCGCTGCCTCGGCCTCGCTCATCTGCCCCATGTGGGTATGCCGGCGGCGCAACGTCTCAGCAAGCGCGTACAAGCTGGAGGCCGCACGCTTGCCGTAGACCATTCGCGCGAGCGGCTGTGCCGCCGGTGGGAAGTACTGGTCAACCATGTCGACCGCTGCCTGGTAGTAGCTGTACTCAGTCCGGGACAGCGGGACGCTGCGATTGTGTGCTGTACGCCCTTTGAACAGGCGAGTCTTGCCGTCATAGTCGACCAGGTCTTCCTTCATGCGGCGTAGGAAGTGGATCGGGCCCGGCCGTAGTGCGGTCAAGTCGACGTTGGGATCGGCGCCAGGGTCCGGGTAGATCGCCGGATCGACCAGATGGAGGAGGTGGCGGAACAGCCACTCCTTGCCGCGATGCGGCGTCGCGGTCATCAGCAACGCTCGCGGGGTGTTCATCGCTAGAAGCCGACCAACCTGATGGAACCCAGCAGCAGTCGGTGTCAGTCGATGGGCCTCGTCGAAGATGACCAGATCCCACCCAGCCCGATCTGGTCGGATTGCGTCCTGCACTGCCGGGTTAACCGCGGCCAGCTCAAGGCTCACGACCCACAGGTCATTACTGTTCAGCGCGTCCTCACGGATCGTAGCTGAGGTGAGCTGGCGCAGTCCGCCGCCCAAGAGCCGATCGAAGTCATCCACCCACTTGGTGGCCAGGTTAGCCGGGCAGACGACGATCGCCCGCTTCACTAGCCCCAGACGCTGCATCTCCCGCAGGTAAAGCCCTGCCATGATCGTCTTGCCCGTGCCCGGTTCGTCCGCCAAGAGGAAGCGCAACAGCGGCTGTGGCAGCATCGCCCCGTACACCGCAGTCGTCTGATGCGCGTACGGTTTGAGCGGCGTCGACGCCATCGCACTGGACTCCGCGTTCGTCGCGGCAGCTGCCATCCAGCGTGTCCACATCCCCGCTAGGACACGAGCAGAACTCGCCCCGCCATCGCTCACCAACGCGCGAACGGTCTCGGTATCACCGGCTACCAGGTTGACCTCATGGCGCCGGTCCTCGTCGTCGACCAAGATCAGGTCGAATGCCCCGGGCTCGTCGCCCGGGAGCACGAACCGGATAGTGGCGAACTCGGGCACGCCTGCAGAGTTGACCCTGACACGCTGGCCCTTCTCGAACAAGTCACTCTCCTGATGACGACGGCTCACGGTTACCCGGAGCAGTCTATGTGCTGGACGCATCCACGCACCGGGACCGCACCCTGCGGATTCGAGTAGGCGCCTGTCCGCTGAGCACTCTTACTGACATCTACAGCGCCTTGTCGTCGCTGGTAGTCGCCGTCTGAGACGGATACGATTGCGAGCCAGCATTTGTGGACCACAGCCGGGGTGCTGGAGTACTCCCGAGCCAAGGGGACCTCGACGACTTCGCCGCGACAGGTTTAGTCGTCATCGAACCGTGCCCTGGTGGGTCAGCTCGCGGCCATCAACGGCCAGCTACCTATGGCCAAGGTAGTGCTCTTGGTCGATTCGCTGCATCGACAAGGACTTCCGATCCCCAGGGGATGTCGGCCACGCACGCGACCACCAGCGTTACGAGGTTGGCCGCGACCCGGGCATCTTCACCGTCGTAGCCCGCTGAAACTAGGCACAAGGCGGTGATCACCCACCGATGACGTTGCCCAATGCGACAGGGTCGTCCGGGGTGACGTCTCGTACGTGCTGCTGGTCGAACACATCGGTGAGGATGCGTCCGACGGTGTCCTGCAGGCTGGAGGTTGGCGGGATGAGCTGCTCGCCGGCCAGTCCGAGCAGGTCCTGCTCGCGGTACCACTCGCGCATGTGCTCGGGGCCGAACTCAGCCGCTTGCGGCCGGGTCGCGTGCCGGCGCAGGGACTCCTCGAATGAGACGTCCAGGTAGTAGACGCCGGTGCGGCCGCGATGGTCGGCGGCGAGGTCGGCAAGCATGTCGCCGTAGCGCTCGGCGTGCAGGATGCCTTCCACGATCACGTGCAAGCCCGCGTCGAGAGCGTAGCGGACGACGGTCGAGAGGAGACCGACGTTCACGCCGCCGGGCACGTCGCGTTCTTTGAGGATGGTCCGGCGGATGACGTCCTGGGCCGCCACAGCGCAGGTCCGGCCGAGGTGTGAACGGACGGCCAGCGCGACGGAGCTCTTACCCGATCCCGAGTTGCCGCGCACGATCGCCAGGCGCGTGGACTTCGATCCGGTGGGTGCCATCGGCAGCAGTCTAGGCAGCGGGACCGTCACGACGAGTCCGCCGCCCGGGATGTGTGGTTATCGCTGGGTGTCGTTGCGGTGGCCACCAGCGCACGGTGCCGTCGATGAGTTCTCCCAGCGGGATTCGCCCGGCCCGTCGTAGACGCGGATGCCTTCGGTGTACATGGCGAACAGGAAGGCTCCGGCGGTGGGCAGGGTCTGCTCGATCCAGCGGGGGCCTCGTCCTCGGTGGCGGCGTCGTGTTCGGCGACGCAGGCGCCATTGTCGTCATCGCCGACGCCCAGCAGGATCGCCGCACCGAATCCGGTGCGGACCTCGCTGCTTGGTAGCTTCAGGGGAGACGGTCACATAGCCTTGCACTTGCCATCGAAGATTCCACAGCGCAGCGCTCGCGGTGTGCGTAAAGTCGAAAAGTTTACTATTCCGATCCGCAAAGTCGAATGACTCCTTAAAAAACATCGCCAAGATATTTCCTCCGCAGGCTCGCTTGCGCTACTGACCTCTAGAATGCGTGACATTGCATAGCTGGTTGAAATTCCGAAGCCCAGCAGCCGCAATCGTCAGTCTCGCAGAACCCGGCCTCGAGTTGTCGTTGCCAGGCCGCGTGTCAAGTCGGGGAGTCCTCGCAACGGGTGTCCGAACCACTGCCAGCCCGCGAACGGCAGCTGGAGGACCACGATCAGCCCGGCGGTGTTCACCCAGGCACCGATCGCCGCCCGCCGATAATGAGGTCGACGGCGCCGTACTCACCGGTGACCGGCGCGCTGTCGATCCGCGCGAGCTGTCTTCCCGCGGTGTCGTAGGTGGTGATCACCGACTTGACCACGGCTTCAGCTCCCAAACCCATCGTTGCGCTGTTGATGAAGGTGAATTCACCGCCGTTGGAGATCACGTTGAGCCGTCCGGGACCGGTGAGCCGCTGTATCACCAGTCCGACCGGTGGCGTCACGATCGAGTTGGGGGCTGCCACCTTCACCACCAAGATCGGGAAACGTAGCCGGATGAGGTGATCCGGTGGTGATGATCGGCATTCCGAGGTTGACCCGGCCTGAGGACTGCCGATCGCGCGTCCGGTCCAGGTTGGCCAGCTTGCGGGCGGGCCGCCCGCTCCTCGCTCATGAGCGGCAGGCTTTGAGTACGTCGCCTGTCAGGAACAACCCGCTGCGCAGCGGCCTCCACTGACGCGGGGATGAGCACCTGCGTTCAAGACGTGCTGGCCAGCTCATCGATAGCACCGTGAACAATCATGGGATGGCGCCCAGACCCGAACCTGCCGAGAACTCGAACCTCACTCTTCAGATCGGTCCAGGCCACCCTGGGCAATCCGAATTCGACGTCCGGGTCTCGCCTGGCCACGCCAACGAGTTGAGGGAGTGCTTCGAAGCCGAAGGTCTCCACGTCAGCAACGTCATAGAACTCTCCGCTGGAGGATGGCTCGAAGTCCTCGCCGTCTCACTCGGAACAGGCGGAGCCGTGTCCGTCGCGATCACCAAGTTCTTCGAACGGCACAAGGGTAAGAAGATCACGTTCGGGGCGGAGGGCAAAGTCGAAACCATGGAGGGCTACTCCGCGAAGGACGTCCAGCAGGTCCTCGACGACGTCGCCCAACGACAGCGAGAGACCGATCAGACATGGGCCGACATGTTGAAACGGCTCCCACCCCGACCTGACACGGACGACAAGCCCAGCACCACCTGACCGACCTCCGGCACGATCGTGGTGTCCTACGCTTGTCGGATGCCTCGCAAAAAGAGTGGCAAGACCGCGGCCAGGAAGTTCAGGGAAACGACCGAGCGCATCGATCGTTTCACCGACGAGGTCGCAGGTTCTGGACTGGGTGATCTTGCGCTGACTTGGGCATATGAAGCGGCTTTGATCAAGACGTACGTCGCGTTCGAGCGGTTGATGCTCGACTGCATCGTGGCCGCGATCAACAACGACACCAGCACCATCTCTGCTCAGACCGGCATCGTGTTCCCCAAGCACCTCACCGACGAGATCTGCGAGTACCTCGTCACGGGTGGAGGCTACTTCGACTTCAAGGGGCGCGACGGACTCATCAAGACGATCAAGGGCTACGTCCCGGATGATCACTGGTTGCTGGCCGCGGTCAAGCAGGAGCAGTACAAGTCCCAGTTGAACATCATGGTGGCACTGCGCAACTATGCCGCCCACGAGAGTCCAGCAAGCAAGCGCAAGGCCATCGACGCGATCGGGCAGCAGCAAATCGGCAGCGCCGGATCCTGGATCAAACGTCGGCAGCGCTTCTCCGCCATGACCAACAAGCTGACAAAGCTCGCCACCGAAATCGAGACCCGAGCACCCTACTGAGAGACCAGCCACTGCCGCGCTATGCCGCAGATCACGATCGAAGTGTCCGATTGGCCCCGGCGTGTGAACTGGGCCAGCTGGCGCGAACCGGCGCCCGAGTGTCAGTTCGCGCGGCCGCGCAGAATCGCCGGGTGCAGCACCTCGGCGGTCCCGCGTCGAAAGAGAGCCGCCGACCGTCCTCCGTGCTTGGTCGTCATCTCCCCGGTCGGTACCAGAAAGTCGGCCACGCCCTTGACCTTGCGGTGGAAGTTCCGGGGGTCGAGAGTTTCGCCCCACACGATCTCGTAGACCCGTCGTAGGTCCGCGATGGTGAAGTGCGTGGGACAGAATGCGGTGGCCAGCGTCGTATACTCCATGCGGTGACGGGCTCGTTCCACTCCCGTTTGCCAGGATCCGAGCGTGATCGAAGGCCAAGACGTTGCGGCGTCGACCGACCTTCGTGACCGGTGTCCACTGCGCCGAGCGGGCGTCTTCACCTGCTACTGGTTCGGGCAAGTCTGGGAGGGGCTCGCAGCGGTGCAGAGCCCCACTCAGGGACCCTGCACCGCTTGTGCGCGTCAACCGATCAGCCAGTGGAAGAACTTGGTTGCTGCGGCAGTTGTAGCGATGCCGACTAGCACGGTTTCGTATGGGGAGTGCCTAGCGAGAGCGGTGAGGACGCCAGCGCCCGGGATAGCCTTGAGGAGCATGTCGCCCGCGAGGTCACCGCGGTGGTAGGCCGTGAACATGATCGCTTCGCGTGCTTCGTCGCTGATGTGTGGCAGGCCCACTAGCTGTCGTGCGCGAGAAACACCAGCGTCGTCGGCGAGGGCCTTCAGCAACACCGGGTAGGCGTACATCCACAGCTCGCTCACGAGCAGCTCCGTTTGTGGTGTGTATGCCCTCGTACCGTCCACATGTCGCCGCTTGTTGCTGTACACGCCGGCAGCTTGAGCGGCCTCGAGCAATCTCGGCAGCCCGCTCAGCCGTTCGTCGTCGAATCTGCGCTTCGGTGTTGGCATATGTCTCTCCCTAACGCGGTTGAACGTTGGGCTCAACCGTTCTGGTTATACGGTCTGCAAGCAGAGATAGGTAGTTAGAAGAGAGAACGTCCGAAAAATCTCTCTGTGATGAGAGAAATGCAGTGGGTATTCGAACTTGGATGAGGGCGGATGCAGGCCGACGGCTGAGTCCGCTTCACTGTCTTGCGCCGGCGATCACAGCTTCGCCGTACTCGGCGACGCCGACGCCTCGACTCTCGACGTCCTTGTCTGGCAAGGACAACCCGTTGCCACACAGCGGCATCTACGGGAGCACCAGCTCCGCGACGACAGGGCGCGACGGCGGGCAGCTCGGTGCCCCGCGCCTTCGCCGTGGCGACCGGCCAGGCCCTGCAGGACTACCTCGAACACAACCCGGCGAGGGCGACGACAGTCACGAGTTGGCGGACCGCCGCTGCTGGTGGCGGAGGGCCTGATACAGCTCGTCCAGCATCCGTATTGGGCTGCCTGCCTGGACTGACGGGGCTTTGTCGTTCTCCTGACCTGCGGGTTAGCTGTTGTTGTTGGTCCGTCGATGTACGGTCTCGATCATCGGCAGGCACACGGTGAGGGGCTAGGCGGCGGTGTCGGTCCAGGAAACGGTGGCAGCGGTCAACCTGGCCGTGGAGAAATCCGCGGCGGCTGGCGTGCGCCTTCAGCAGGCGGGGCAGGTGGCCGAGGAAGCTGCCCTGACCCTGGCCCAGGCCGCGCAGGGCAGTTCGGACCAGGAGTTGAGTCAAGCCGTGGACGCACTGGCGCAGGCTGCCCAGGACATTGGCAGCGTCGGCCAGCTGGCGGCTAGGGCTTCGGGCGGCCTGTCGGCGTACGTGAAGTCCTTGACCGGCGACCAGGGCCAGGACGGCGGCCAGTCGTCGGGCCGGTCCGCGCCGACCGGCAAGAAGGACGACGAGCCGGACGACGCGGTGGAGAAGGCGCGGCGCGAACTGCCCGAGCGCGGGACCGGCCGTGGGGTGAAAACGCAGGGCCGCTGGTTTGCACCTGGTAAAACTACGTCGGCCGTAACCAGTGGCCGGGACGACTGGACGGACCGGGTGAACCAGGTGGTGAAGGAGGCGGGGTGTCCGTATGTGCCGGCGACCGCCGCCGCCGACGTGGAGTTGAAGATCGCAGCCGAGATGCGCGATACCGGGATCACCGACGCCACGGTGGTCATCAACAACCAACCGTGCACGGGTCGGACGAGTTGTGACGGCTTGTTGGGCGTAGTGCTGCCAGAGGGCAGCACGTTGACGGTTTACGGGACCGGCGGCTTCAAGAAGGTTTACAAGGGAGGGCAGCGGTGGTGACGTTCGATGCATACTTCGACCCGGAACACCGGGAACCGATCGCGTTGAGCACGCCGGCTCAAGTGGACGAGCTGCTGAACCAGATGGTGGCCGAAGCGGAGTCCCCGGAGGTCGAGGTGGGCTTGGTTGCCCAGCTGGAGCGGAAGGACGACGAGGCCGGCTGGTCGGTTCTTCAGTTCGGGGTGCGCGCGGCGGCCACGATGTGCGGGTTTGTCGGGTACATGGGCAAGGGCGAGCCGAGCGCCATCAGCGACAACGGTGGGACGTCGCCGGAACCGGTGGCCTACGACTACCAGACCCATGAACGCGAGGTGCCGACCAACGCGGAGATCACGTGGCCGACTGTGCGCCAGGCGGTCCACGACTACGTGGCGTCGGGCGGTGTCCGGCCTGACGGAGTACGCTGGCGGGAGTTCACCTACTAGCGCGAACGCGGCAAAAGCCCAGGTCACACCGTGTCGCGGGCCCGCTTGAGCACAGCAGGAAGAACGGAGACATAACGGAGCCCAGAATGGTCGTTCGCAACCGCAAACATGATCTTGAAGTCGGTGAAACCGCAGGTAGAAGCCCTGCAATCGGAAGCCGTTTCAAGATCACTGCGATCGAACCATCGGGCTTTTAATCCTTGGGTCCAGGGTTCGAGCCCCTGGCGGCCCACCAAAAGCCCAGGTCACAGGGCTTCTACGGTTGAGTTCCTCAGGCGTGAGGTGCGGTCCGCGAGGCTGACGGCAGCCTTGGGAGCCCATTACGAGACGCCGCCACACCGGAGTGAGGTTGCGGTCGGGACTCTCTAGGCCGGGACAGGTATCGACCTGCGGTCATCGGCGAACGCCAACCTAAGGCTGGGCGGGCAGGTCTGCGGCGTCGCGCCACGGCACTGAGGTGGGCAGTCTTCCCTCTGTGGCAACGAACTCGACCAGTGCTTTCCGGAACTGTTCGATCGGCAGTCCTGCCCCAGCGGGGAAACCGACCTCGGACTCCACCGCAGGGGAGGTCTCGTCGCCGATGCTGTAGCCGAACACCTCGTCGCCGGAGTACAGGAGGTAGCCGCGGCCGTCCTGCACGTGGGCATCGATGGCGGCGCGGCTGGTTTCAAGCGTGGCTGTGTGCGTAGTCGGCTCCGACAGCAGTGCCACGAGCTGGTCGACGTCGGCGACGGTGTCCAGAGTGAGCGACTGGCCGCCCTGTTCGTGCCCGCTGATCGGCACGGATCCGCTGATGCTCATAACTTGACTTCTCCCTCGTACTGTCGAATCGTGCCGTCTGGCTGCACGACACGCAACCGCGCCCCGGGTGGCAGGATGCGTGATAGGTATCTGTCACAGGTGTACTGCCGGTGCACGTCGAACGGGCGGGTGCCGCACACGCTGCGGTCGATAACGACGGTCTCGTCAGGGAGCCCATCCTCGCGCATCCGGGCAGCGACCTTGACCTCGACGTGCGTGGCGAGGCGGCTCACCGGCCGCGGTAGGCCCAAGTCCGCGAGCTGGGTGGCTGCGGTATGGAAATGTTCGTCGCCGGGACCACTGATGATCCGCACGCTCCACCCGTCGGAGCGCACCCACTCGCCGTGTGTCGGCGTACCGTCTGGTCGGCTGCCGACCCGGCGCCGCGCCGCCCGCAATCGCTCTTCGGTCACGAGCGTGCTGGTGGGCCGTCGCGTAGGACCGATGGACGGGGGCCTCGCAGGCGCGCCGGGATCGGCTAGCAGTGGTGAGCCGGCGGGGGCCGACGCATCCGGCGCGGTAGTGACGCCGAGACTGTTGAGGTAGCCGCGCAGCAATTGCTCGACGGTGTTCAGTGTCGCGTAGACTTTGTCGCTGCCGAGCCGCGCCTGCTCGGCCCTCAGTGGCACTTGTTGCACCTCGTCGTGTGAGCCCTCGACCATGGGCGACCACAGCTCGTGTGCCTCGTCGAGGCTGCCACCCGCCGCAGTGAGCGCGTCTCGCGCGGCACCGATACGGGCAAGCGCGTGTTCGACGCCGCTCGCGAGATCCGTAACCGACATGCTCTCCTCCCTGCGTCGCCCAGCGCTGGTCAGGCTGTTTTGGCGGTGGGCCGGGTAGCGGTGGCTTGGCCGATGGCGTGCAGGCGCAGCCCGGTGCGGGCAACGTCCGTGGCGTCGAGGAGGCCCCTGGTGTCGAGGACGAGAGCACCGCGCATGGTTCGGGCGAGGGTGCGCCAGGGCAGTCGGGTGAATTGTGGCCAGTCGGTGAGCAGCAGCGCGGCGTCGCAGTCGGCCAACGCGGTGGCGGCGTCGGGGGCGTGGGTGAGGTGGTCGGTGAGTCCGGGGACAGTGTGGGTGATGGCGGGGTCGTAGGCCGTGACATGGGCGTGGCGGGCGGCCAATGCGGTGGTGATGGCCAGGGCGGGTGAGTCGCGCAGGTCGTTGGTGCCGGGTTTGAAGGTCAGGCCGAGGACGCCGATACGAGCGCCGGTCAGCGGCCTGGGCAGGAGCTTTTCGATCAGTGTGCTGATGCGCCGCTGATGGTGGGCGTTGGCACGCACGATTGCTTGGAGCAGGCTGAGGTCAGCGCTGGTGTGGTCGCCGAGGGCGAGTAGGGCGCGGGTGTCTTTGGGCAGGCAGGGACCGCCCCAGCCTGGACCGGGGCGCAGGTACTGGCCTCCGATACGGGGATCGTGTTCGAGGCCGGTACACACGTCGGTGATGTTGGCACCGAGATGTTCGCTGAGTTCGGCGAGGGTATTGGCGTAGGTGATCTTCATGGCGAGGAAGGTGTTGGCCGCGTATTTGATGAGTTCCGCGCTGGTGGGGTCGGTGAGGACGAGCGGGGCGTTGATGCCGTGGTAGAGGGCTGCGGCGCGGTGTGCGTGCTCGAGGTTGTTGGCGCCCAGGACGAGGCGGTCGGGGTGGAGCCAGTCGTGGACGGCGCTGCCTTCGCGGAGGAACTCGGGATTACTGATCACGGCGATGTCGCTGCGATCCAGTGCGGCGGTGAGCTGACAGTGGGTGCCTGGCGGCACGGTGGATTTCACGACGATCTGGCCGCCAGGTGCGAGATGCCGGCGCAGCTGGGGGATGGTGGTGTCGATCGCGGTGAGGTCGGCGCTGCCGTCGACCCGCGCCGGTGTGGGTAGGCACAGGAAGACTGCCCCCGATTCGGCGAAACAGGGCGCGGCGGTATCGGTGAAGGTGAGCTGCCCGGTGCGCTGGTGGCGGTGGATCATCTCAGGTAGTTCGGGTTCGAGAAGATCGATGTGCCCGGAGGCCAGCCTTCGCAGGCGCTTGGTGTCGATGTCGACGGTGTGGACTCGGTGGCCAAGGTGCGCCAGGCACGCAGCGGTGGTCAGGCCGACGTAGCCGGCGCCAATCACGGTCACGGTGGTCATGGTCGGTACTCCTGAGGGGTCAGCGGAGCTCGGCCAGCAAGCCTTGTCCTATGTGGACGAGGTGGCTATCGCGGGTGCGCAGTCCGTAGGCGAGGCTGGTGACGGCTTCGAGCGCGGTCACGTGATGCAGCACTGCGGTGTCGGTGGTGTCGAGTGGGCCGTAGCCGTCGAGGAAAGCGGTTTTGAGGTCTGGGCGGTGTGGCCAGGTGCGGGTGGCGAGGCGGGCGAGGTCGCGGGCGGCGAGGTCTTCCCGGCTGTTCTCGAAGTCGATGACCCGAACCTGGTGATCGGTGTGCCAGAGCAGGTTGCGGGGCTGGAAGTCCAGGTGGCACGCAGCGACCCGAGCGATGGTCAAACTGGAAAGCTGGTGCAGGTGTTCGCGCACGAGGTCGGTGTCGTGGCGGGTCAGGTGGGAGGTGAGTTGGCTTAGCCAGTGTTCGCCGCGGGTGGCGAGGTACCGGGCGATCTCCTCGGCGGGAGTGCTGTTGGGCAGGGCGTGGAGCCGCCGCAAGATGCGGCCAGCGGCGCGGTGAGCTTCGCGTTCTTCGGCTGCGGAGAGGGAAAGTGTGTCGAGAGGTGCGCCGGGGACGGCGGTGATCACGATCCCGGGCAGCTCGGGCGCGACGGCGACCAGTCGTGGTACGGCATCACCCAGGTGTGGAGTCCACGTGCGGTAGGCGTGGACTTCGCGCTGATGCAGCGCGGGCGTGCGGTGGATCTTGCCGATGAGGTCGGTGTCACCGGCCCGCAGCCGAGCGACGGTGCCGGTGGCGTGCGTGAGCGCCGGGGTGGTGATCGTGACCGTAATGTGCAGCGTCGTTTCGGCGAGCCGTTGCAGCTGGGTGAGCGGGTGAGGTGGCTTCGTCATCCCCGTGCCTTCGTCTGCGGGTGGAGGTGGCGAGTGTCGTTGTGGCTGGCCAGCATCCACACCTCGTGGCCGAAGCGGTTGCGGTGGCGCTGCCAGTGGGTCAGGCAGGCGTGGCTGGTGATCTGCCCGGCGTGTTCGTGTTCACCAGGGGGCAGGCGGTAAAAGAAGGCGAAGCTGGCTTCGATGGTTTCGCCGTGCGCGGCGATGAGGATCCGTTCGCCGGGGTGGCGATCGAGGATGGTGTGCAGCGCTGTCTGACAGCGGGCGAGGTAGCCGTTCCAGGCCTCGGCGCCGGCGGCGATCGGTCGGTCCGGATAGCGCTGGGGCCGGCCGCCGAACCGGGTCTTGACGCTGGTCCAATGTTTCCCGTCGGCGTCGCCGTGGTCGAGGCCACGCAGGGCGGGGTCAACGCGGGGCTCGAGGCCCAGTGCGTCGCCCAACAGGTCTGCTGTGTCGAGGGTGCGGCGGCGGGGACTGGTGTAGAGCGCGCTGATCGGCGCTGTGGTGTCTTCCTGGCGCAGTTGGTGCGCGAGGAGGCGGATCTGATCACGCCCGCGTTCGGTGAGTCCGGTGCAGGTCGACTCCCCGCCGACGTGACCGGTGGTGTTGCAGTGCGCTTCGCCGTGCCGGGCCAGCAGCAGTTCGGTGGTAATGGTCATGACCGGCCTCAACTCCTTGGCGTGTTGGTCGGGGTGCGGGCTGCGGAGGCGATCTCGTCAGTGGGCCACGGTCGCACCGTCGCCCAGTCGTGGGTGTAGTGGCAGCCGAGCCACGGGCTGGTCAGCAGGTGATGGAATTCGGCCCAGACCTGGATGTGACCGAACGGGCAGGCGTTCTGGCCGAGGCCGAGGGACGTGGTGTAGGCGTGGAGGGCGTTGACGGCGTGCTGGCGGGTCAGTGGTCCGAAGGTCATCGCGGTGGTGACGACCAGTTTGGCCAGGTCGTAGCCGGCTGGGGCGAGAGTGAGGGTGTCGAAGTCGACGAGGACCGGGCCGCGGCTGTCGGAGAGGATGACGTTGCGGGGGTTGGCGTCTTTGTAGAGCGCGCCGGGGAAGTGGGTGGCCGCGTCGAGCCAGGCATCGACGAGTTCGCCGGACAGCGGGCTCCGGGTGGTCGACAGCGCGGCATGCAGGCGTTCTCGGCGTGGGGGCGCGAATCCGGCCAGAGTCCCACTGCCGTTCAGCGGGAACGGCTGGTTGATGTCGGCGTGGATCATCCCGTGGCGCCGGGCGGCGTGGTGCAGTTGGCCCAGTGCGCGGGCGATGACTGGCAAGTCCGCGGGTTCGGCGGTGGGTCCAGAGATGTGCTCGAACTCCAACGTCGTGTCCCGGTGTCGCAGCAACGTCGGAAACGACAGGCCGGAGTCGAGTCCGGTCAGCCACGTGTGGTGGTTCGCCGCGGCGTGCGCGGCGTCGGGTGTGCGGTAGTGCTTGCGGAACACGTCGGTGTTCATGTCTTGCTGGCCACGACGTAGGTGACGGCGGAGTCGGTGGCCACCCCGTGCCCGCGCAAGACGGTGTCCAGTCGTTCGGTGAGGGTGTCCAGTTCCTGTTGGGGCAGCCGGTATTTGGGGTTGGTGGCGACGTAGCGGGCAGTGTGGGCCGCGTCGGTGAAGTGGAACCGGTGCTGGTGATGCGCCACTGTGTCGACGCGCAGGTGCTGTGCGGTGATCGTCTCGGCGTTGCCGCTGTGGAAGCTCTCGTACAGCGAGGGGCGGCGGGTGGCGTCGGGGTCGAGACCGCTGGCGGCGACAAGTTCGTCGAGGGCGGCGTAGCTGTCGGCTGACTTGGTGACCAGGATGATGCGGCCGCCGGGGCGCAGGCAGCGGCGGAATTCGGCGAGGACCGTACCCGGCTTCGGGGCGTGGTATAGGCAGAAGGCAGCCACGATGACGTCGACGTGGTCGTCGAGGGCGGGGATGTCGTGGAAGTCTGCGCAGACGAAACGGACCCGCCCGGCGATGTCTGGGGCGTGCTCGGTGACGCGCGCCCGGGCCTGGTCCAACATTGCGGCTGATGCGTCGAGAGCGGTCAGGTGGTCCGGTGACCATGCCCGTGCGAGGTAAGCGGTAGTGCCGCCTCGCCCGCAGCCGACGTCGAGCACGCAGCTCGGCCGACTGGGGCCAAGTCCGGCGATGACCTCAGCGACTGCCGCCCCGGAGATTTTGGCCGCGCTGAGCGCGGAGGTGCGCTGCGTCAGGCGATGCGCGTCGCCGTAGAGAACGTGCCGCTGCTTGTGGTCGAGGAATGGATTGGCCGAGGTGTTCATGGCCGCTCCGGGCTGGTTGAGACGGTGTCGAGGTAGCGGCGGGCGGCGCGGCGACTGGTGAGGATGACCACCGTGCCTGCGGCCCGCTCGTCGAGCAGTATGTGGATCTTGGGGCGCATGGTCTTGCGGTAGCCGAGGATGTACTTCACGAATCCCCAGCTCAGCCGCCCTCGCAGGTGGCGGGACAGCTCGTCGGAGCCGCGGTGCTGGCGGCGGCGCTGCAGGATGCCCCAGAGGCAGACCAGGGGGTGGATGTCGAGGAAGACGACCGTGTCGGCCGCCGCGAGCCGGATGGGCATGGTGGAGGCGTAGTTGCCGTCGAGGATCCAGCGGTCTTCGGCGACCAGCCGCCGCTGAAGCGCGGCGAACTCGTCCTGGCTCAGGGGGTTCCACTGCTCGTCGTAGTACACCATGTCCAGGTGGGTGACGGGCAGGTCGAGCCGGTCGCTGAGCTGTCGGGCGAGGGCTGATTTTCCCGATCCGCCACAGCCACAGATCGCGATTTTGCGCACGGGTTCTCTCCGGTTGTCGATGGTGACGGGTGGTCGCGTGTTCACGGTGCCAGTTGCCCGGCCGGGCGTCTGGTAGCGGGCATGAGCGCGTCGAGGTGACGGATCTGGCGGCTGGCGCGAAACAGCTCCAGCCGGGCGGCGCAGGCCGCCAACAGATCCGCCCGCTCGCCGTTTCGCCTGTCTCGCAGCTGAGCGACGCGTTCGGTGGTGTGGAATCCGCTTGTCACGTGCAAGGTGGTGGGGACGAACCGGGCCGCCGAACGGATGTTGGCTGGAGCCAGGGGCAGACATCCGGCCAGGACCGCTTCGAAGAGGCGTTGGGTCATCTGTCCTCGGCACACGTAGCGCTCGGGGAGCAGCAACACAGTGCAGGTGGCAGCGCGGTAGAGCGCGTCGACGGCCGGGAAAGGGACGCGGCCCTGGAAGTGCACGTGCGGCCAACGGTGAGTGCTGGTCCATTTGCCAGCAACTCGGTGGCGATGGCACGCGGCGGCCGGGGCGAAGTAGGTGTCGAACGCCGTGTCGCGGCCGTACTGGTTGCCCACGTAGACCAGCGGCCACCGGCGTTCTCCGCCTGCAGCGATGGCGGGGCCGAAGGCGTCGAGTGCCTCGTCGGCGACAGGGAACAGCAGGCTGTGCGCCCCCAGGTGGGGATGCAGGGCTGCCTCGGTCACGGTAACTGCGGGGTGGTGGCGTAAGGGATCGTCGGCGGGCAGTTGCAGATCTTTGTCCCACACGATGGTGGGCAGGCCCTCGTGGGTGTAGTGGTCGAGGAGTTGCTGTTGGCGGTGCAGATCGCAGGTGTGGCCGGGTTGCCCGCAGGGCGTGGTGTTGCGCCCGGGGATGGGCCAGCGCCACTCCAGGAAGAGCACATCGATCTCGGGCAGGGTGTGCTCGGCCCACTGGTAGGTGTCGCGCAGATCAGTGCCTGCTTCGGCGAGATCACGGTTGCTTTGCAGGAACACGACCTGGTGCCCGGCGGCGATCAGCGCGTCGACCAGAGTGCGGCGGTGACTGCGTCCCCCGTCTGGGGTGTCGGTGATCCCGGCGCCGAGGAAGCCCCAGAAGCTGTACCCGATCCGCAGCCCGGTGCTGGTAGCGGCGCTCATTCGGCGATCACCCACCAGTGCTCGAGCAGCAGGGCATCGATCCCGGACTCAGTCAGGCAGTCCAATGCCATCTCCGGAGTGCCGCAGATCGGTTTGCCTTTGATGTTGAGGGAGGTGTTGATCAGCACGGGGACGCCGGTGAGTGCGGCGAATTCGGTCAGAACCTCGACGAGGAAGGGGTTCTGGTCGGCGTCAACGGTCTGCACCCGGGCAGTGCCGTTGGCGTGGACAATGCTCGGGATCCGCTGTCGCGCCTGGTCCGTGACTGGTACCGCCATCGACATGAACGGTGAGGGCTGGCGCAGCTGGAAGTAGTCGGTGGCCTTGTCGGCTAGGACCATCGGAGCGAACGGACGGAAGGGTTCGCGGTACTTGACTGTGGCGTTGAGCCGGTCGACGACCTCGCGGTCGAGTGGGGAGGCGAGGATGGACCGATGCCCGAGTGCGCGAGGCCCGGCCTCCAAGGCTCCGGTGAACACCCCGACGATGGTGCCGTCGGCCAGACGGTGGGCCAGGTGCCGGGCCCGGTCAGACACGCGGTCGGCGCGTAGCCCGGTGCGAGGCTCGGCTAGCAGGGTGCGAGCGGGGAAGGTGGGTCCGAGATAACAGGCGTCGGCCGCGCCTGTCGGAAGGGTGCCCGTGTGCCGCAGCCACTCCGCGAGTGCGGCTCCGATCGCGGTACCCGAGTCACCCGGGGCGGGCGGCACCATCACCTCGTCGAACATTCCGGTCCCTGCGATGCGACCGATGCTGACACAGTTCATCGCGACGCCGCCGCCCACGCACAATGTGCGCATCCTGGTGCGCTGCGCCGCTTGCCGGGCGAGGTGGAGCATGGCCTGCTCGGTGCGTTCTTGCAGGGCTGCCGCGAGGTCACTGTGCACAGCCTCGATCGGGTCCTGGCCGTGGCGCGGCCCGCAGCTGCGCTCAATGAAGGCCGGTAGGACCCTGGGCGTGTGACCGGAGAGCACCCTCAGCCCGAATAGCGCCGGGTTAACAGTGAATCCCGTGTCGGTGATCGGGATGGCGTCGGCGAACAGGCGCCGGAAGCGGGCCGGGTCGCCGAGCGCCGCCAGGGCCATCACGGTGCCTTCCTCGTCGCCGCGCCGCCATCCGAGGTGCTCGGTGATCGCGCCGTAGACGTAGCCCAGCGAGGCCGGATCCGACAGCGCGGCCAGTTGCCGGTAGCGCACCCGGCCCGCCTGAACATCAGCCAGCGCGAGGCTGGTCGTGTCGGTCTCGCCGAGGCTGTCGACCACCAGAACCGCGGCCTGGGAACGCCCAGAAGCGGCGAAGGCGTACAGGCCATGGGCGCGGTGGTGCGGTATCGCCCGTATCCGAGATTTGGGGAAGTGATGCCGCAGTTGCCACAGCCGGGTTTGGGTGCGCCAGGCGACCTTGAGGAACGATCCCGCTCGTGCCGCGGCACGGGGCGCCGCGGCACGGTTGGTCAGGTGGCGAACGGAGCTGGCGGCAGCGGGAAGGTAGCGCCAGGGCACGAAGTTGTAGGCCACCACGTCAATGTCGTCCCCAGTGAGCCCGTGGGTGTCCAGGAGCCACGCGATCGAACGGGTGGGATAAGCGCGATCGTGTTTGACACCGCTGAGGCGTTCTTCTTCGCAGAAGCCCACCAGCCGGCCGTCCAGGATGAGCGCGGCGGCCGAGTCGTGGGTGAACGCGCACACCCCCAGCAGAGCGCGCACCGGGCGCGGCCTCATGCCACAACCTCGCTCCGGCCGAGCGGGGTGGCGGGAGCGGCGGCGACCGCCTCGGGGTTGTTCTGCAGCAGCAGGTACCACCGGCGGAGCGCAGTAGCCAACGGTCCCGAACTGGTCTCGATCAGGGCTTGGGCCGCGTCGTGATCGCGCTGCTTCCACCGCCGGTAGCTGGCGAGCACGACCGCGAAGTCGTCCCAGCCGTGGTGTCCGACCGGTTCCCCGGCAATCACCTGCGCCAACATCGCGTCGAAGTCGGTCCACGGCACCGCCAACGGGGCCATACTCGGCTGCCGATGCGGCCACTGGCGCAAGTCCGCGACCGCATCGACGTGTTGCTCGTACAGGTGCAACGAGTCCACCAGATGGTGGTATTCGCCAAGGTCTGCGTCGAGCCACCCGGCGAGCAGCTCGTGCAGAATCGTGAACGTGAACACGTCATAGGGCAGCCCCAGCCACGCGTCCTGGCTGCGCATGCTCGTGAACATGTGCAACGCGCCCTCGCGCAGCGCGAAGCGGTAGCCCAGCGTGCACGGCACGTCGCGGTAGCCAGAGAAGTCCTGCGCGGGGTCGAACAACGTGATCACCGCCTGCCGCGTCGCTGGGTCAGCCAGCAGCCGGCGGCGAACCGCGTCGAGCTGGTCGACCTTGCCACGCCAACGGCGCAGCCGTGGACCGTAGGCACCCTGCAGGCGACCGTGGTCTGCGAAACGCCGCAGCCGTTCGTTGAAGGCAAAGATCCAGTCATCGTCGGAACCGGACAGAATCCAAAGCGCTTCTGCCGCCGCGAAGGCTGGGTTGAGTACCCGCACCGGCGCGACGTCGACGAATCGGCTGCGTGGGCTGCTCAAGACGAGTTCGGCACCCAGAACCTCCACAGTAGACAATCCGCGTGGGGCGATTTCTCGTCCTCGCTGGGTGACTGCCTGGCAGGTTTGGGTGAACAGATGCGAGGCGTCACCGGCTGACACGGTCAACAGCGGCACGATCTCTCCTTTTCGAGCAGTTAGAAGGGATTCAGGCCGTCGCGGTCGCGTCGGCGTGGCCAATGGGGTAGCTACGTAGCCAGTCGAGGTGCCGTCGCATCCCGGTGGTCAGCTCCACCTGGGGCTGCCACCCCAGCACATCGCGGGCGAGTGTGGAGTCGGCCAGCGTCGCAGGTACGTCGCCGTCACCGGCCGGAGCTGCGGTCACCGGGACCGGTCGGCCGGTGAGGTCCTCGGCGACGCGAAGGACCTCACGCACACTCGTGGCACGCCCCGCGCCGATGTTGAACGCGCCGGAGGCCTGGGTACGGGAGGCCGCGATGGTCGCCTCGACGATGTCGCCGATGTAGGTGAAGTCTCGGCTCTGCTCACCAGAGCCGTAGAGCACCACCGGCCCTCCGCCGAGGGCGGCGGTCAGCGCTCTGCCGATCAGCATGTCGGAGCGTTGTCGTGGCCCGTACACGGTGAAGTAGCGCAGCGCGGCGACCGTGGTCGCGCTGTCGTGGCGCTGGGCGTGCGCCAGCGCCAGCGCTTCGGTCGCCAGCTTGGTCACGCCGTACGGAGACAGCGGTCTGGTCGGGACTGTCTCCGAGGTGGGCCCTCCGCCGGTGCTGCCGTAGACGCTGGACGAGGACGCGACCACCACGCGGGGCACTCGGGCCTGGATCGCCACGTCCATGACCCGCTGGGTCGCCACGACGTTGCACATTGCGTAGTCATCGAATCCTGGGCCCCAGGACGGTCGCACTCCTGGCAGCGCGGCGAGGTGGAATACCACTTCCGCGCCGGACAGCAACGGTTCCCAGCCCGGGCTGGTGAGGTCGACCCGCCGGAAGGTGAACGCAGGCTGACCCAGTGCCTCACCCAGGCTCTGGGCCGCCGCCACGTCGCAGGCCGGGTCGCGACGATCAAGACCGACGACCGATGCGCCGTCGGCGATAAGTCGGGTGATCAGATGGCCGCCGATGAACCCGGCGGCTCCGGTGACGACCACACGTCTCGGTCGGCCGGAGTCGGACGGGATCGTGGGCGTGCCTGCGGTGTGCGACAGCACATTAGTCATCGTTGACGCCTTATGAGGTCGATTCGGATTGGGCGGGGTGTGGGCGACGGCGAGGCGGCACGCTGTCGGGATACGCGCGTCGCCCCGCCGTCAGTCAGTGGTTGGTAGGTCGACCAGGCGCGCGAGGTCGAAGGGCGCAGCCGCGCGAGGAGCGGTGGTCGCAGGCTGGTGCTTCCTGTCCATGGGCTGTGTTTCGTTGGTGTCGAGGACCGGTCATGACGCAACGCGTCGGTCGCCTGCGGGGGGTACTCGATCGGGCCAGGTGTGGTGTGACATCCACTGGTGCGCAGGATGCAGGACCGTGATGATCTCGGGATCGATGGACCGACAGTCAGGTTCATAGGTGATTTGCCTATAGATCTCCAGGAGCGCGATGAGGCCCTGCCAGTACTGTGGTAGCCCGCTTCGTTCCAGCGAGTTTTTCGTGTGGGCCATGAGGTTCGCGCGGAGACGTTGCTCGTGCGCACAGACCTCGTCGAGGATCTCCATGGTGGTCTCCGCGGGCATTTTCGGCCACGGAAGTAGTGGTGGCACCGTGGCGGCGGCTTCGGCGAGGATCGCGTGGGTCCGGGGAAGGTGCTCATTGATGATGTGCATCGATCCGACGTGATGGGTGTAGGTGCCGAGCCGCAGCCCGAGTAGTCGCGCGGCAAGCTCCTGGATGAAGGTGAACGAGAACACGTCGGACACCAGTCCGCGTGAGGCATCTTTGGCGCGCGTGTAGCAGATGCCGTGGAGGGCGCCATCGCGTTGCAGGAGCTGGAACGCGATCGTGCACGACACGTCGGGATGCTGGCCATCACCGACCTCGTGGGCGCCGAAGATCGGCAGGACCGCGCGCCTGGTGTCAGGGTCGGACCGGATGAGGTCCAGGGTGGCGTCGAACGCGCAACGGTCGCCCGCGTGGGTACCGGTCCGGAAGAGCCGAGTGCCGTATGCAGCACCGGCGATGGTCAGGCCGTCTACGGAGTAGGAGGCCAGGCGCGGGGCGTAATGGCGCATCATGGCCACGTCGTCGCGGCCTCCGAGGAGCCACAATGTCTCAGCGAGGTGGACGACAACATTGGTCGTGTACGTCGCCAGCAGCGGAACCCGTGCGGCGGGGTCGGCGATCTCAAACGACACGTTCAACCGTTCGGGACCACTGTTTCCCTGCGTCGTGGTGTGATGATGCGGGTGACGCAGCAGATCCTCGAGCACGGCGATGTAGGCGTCGTGGAACTGCGGAAAGGACGATGGCGCCAGGAGAGGGCGAGCCGAGAACGGCTCGGGTGGCTCATTGGTCTGCGGCATCGGGACTCCCGGATCTGACCGCGGCCGTCGGTATGGCGATCGCGTGCATTCACCGTGCCGCCCGGACCCCCGACTCTGGAAGACAGCCGCGCACCGGAAGTGATCGATACTGATCAAGCCCTCGCTGTGTCGACCCCGCTACGGTGAGAACATGCCGAAACCGCATCATCGTCCGCTTGGAGGACTACCTGCGTGATCCGCGACATCGCGTGGACCCCGCGCAAGGTGAAGGCGCTGCGCGAGGTCCAACACCTCAGCCAGCGCGCGTTCGCCGAGCACCTCGGGTTCGCCCAGAGCACGGTTGCGAACTGGGAGAAAGCCGGACGCGAGAGCGCACTACACCACGAGACCCTTGAGGTGCTCAATCGGGAACTCGAAGGGCTACCCGACGACCTCCGAGACCGATTCGACCGCCAGCTGGGCGTCGCCCCGGGCAAGCTCGGCGCGGGCTCAACGGTACGCACCCAGAAGCTGCTGGAATCGCTCAGCAACGATGCCGACTCGCCTCTGCCGTACCACCCGCCCACGGACGTGGTCAAAAATGTCAGGACGTTCCTGGCCTCCTCCACACGGGTTTTCCTACTCGCGGGCGCCCCGGGGACCGGCAAGTCGCGACTGACCCACCACATCGCCCAACAACTCGCCGACCAGACCGACATCCAGCTGCTGACAGTGGCCAGCTGGGACTTGGCTGGAGTGGATGTTGCCGTCGAGATCCTCCGCTACGCCTCGATACCTCGTGGGCACGACGCCCTGCTCACACTGGAAGGGCATTGCGCGCAGCTGTCCCACCCCTGCACGGTCGTGATCGACGGTATCTCCAGCCACGACGAGTTCGCCGTCATCGGCCGTCAGGTCGACGCGATCCTCCGACAGGTCACCACGTCCTCGCTGCGGTTCCTGCTCACCGTCCGCACTCCGCCGTCGATCGAAACCACCGCACATCCGCTGCTGCACGCGGCCCTCTTCATTTCGCCCGAGGCACCACGCGGCGATCCTGCGACCGAGCTGACTGCCTGGACTCCAGCCGAGGCGCGGTCCCTGTGGGATCAGGTACGCGTGCCCGAGGCGCCCCCGTTCGATCGCCTCCCGAGCGGCATCCAACAGTTGGTTCGGGTACCGATCTACATGCGGCTGGCGCTTTCCGCATCGCTGAAGGCATCGGGGCACGATCTCAATGCCTACGCGCTCCTCGACCACTGTGTGCGCGCCATCGTCGGTGAGGGCACCACCAATACCGACCTGGTGCTCGCCTCTCTCACCGACCTGGCTCACCGGCAGAGCCAGGTCCCCACCAGCCTCGCCATGGCCCCGCTTCCTGCCGATCACACCAGCTCGCCGCATCCCCCTGTGGGCGTTGCGAACGCCATCGTGCGGGATTCTGCACATGGGCGAATCGAATTCACCCACGACGTGCTGCGTGAATTCTTCCTCAGTACCCGTATCGCTGATCTGCTCCACGCCCAGGGGCGCTCGGTTATGGCCATCGGTGCCGTCAACGACCTCGCAGCCCAGGCGAGTACCTCCAGCGCGGCTCGCAGCATCATCGAACTGGTCTTCCAGCGCCTGGACAATCTCGCGCCCGACCTGCTGGAGTATCTCGCGACCGCGCCTACAGCCTCGACCAACTCCACCGTGCCCCTGCTGATGGCACTGGCCGACGGCTCGCGCTTCGCCACACCCCAGGTCCTGCGCGCGTTGGCCAAGCGAGCTGAGCAGGAGGCATCGATCAGACTGAGCCGAGCCCTACTCGCCAGCGGGGCCGTGCACGCCGCACTCGGTCACGGGCGGACCAGGTGGCTACTGGCACTCCTTCGACGATTCGGCACCGCCCTCTGGCCAGAGATCACCGGATTCATCGAACGCACCTTCGACGTCGCCGACGCTTACACACTGCTCGACGCCGCGGACCTGGCCAACGGCGACGAGGCGATCTTCTTCGCGCGGCACTTCTATCTGTTCTTCGCCGACACTGCCAACAACGCTCTGGAAGCATTCCTGGGGCACCCCAGTTGGCGTGTCCGAGCTGCGCTCGCCGAGGGAACGGACGACGACCGCGCCCCGATCGACACCGCAGGACTCGCGGTCATGGAGCGGCTCGTTCACGACGCCGACTACAAAGTCCGTGCCGCGGTCGCGCCCGTGATCACCCGAGCCCCCGACGCGGTCGCCGCGCAGTACATCGCCACGCTGTTGCACGACGACAACTGGCACGTGCGCGAACGCACGCTGCGCGGCCTAGACCGGTTCGGTCCGGATCATCCCAGGCGAGACCTGGTGCGCTCGGCACTCGCGGCCATGAACACCGACCCGGGCTGGCGCCACTGCCCCCGCCACATCCGGCCAAGCTGGGAGCGGCTCCAGATCCTGCACCTCCCTGACCGCCACCCCGACGTCATGGCCGGTGATAACCACGACCGCGACGACCACGGCGCCCTGCTCACCGTGCTCAGAGAAGCCCGCACCGGTCAACTAGTTCTGTCCCCGCCACTGAGGCAGGCGGTGGTAGCCCGGGCGCAACGCAGTAGCAGCTGGCTAGTACGACAGGAAGCCGCCCGAACCGGCGCTGAATCCCACAGTGCCGGAAACGAAGATGACCCCCGGCTCAGTCGCGAGCGATTCCGCCGGGCACGCGGGCAACGTGCTGTCCAGATCGCCCTGGACCTGCGCGACATCAACGACGCGATCACGGTGGCCCGAGCGGCCGTCGCCGCAGGAGCCGACTTCATCGAGATCGGCGACCCACTCATCAAAGAGGTCGGCGTACGGGCCATCGAACAGATCAAGGCCGCCGTGCCCGAGGCCACCATCGTCGCCGAGATGATGTCCGCGGACTGGGGACGCGACCAAGTCCTACTCGCCGCCCAATCCGGAGCCGACATCGTGCTACTCATCGGCCCAGCCACCACCGCCAGCGTCAGCGCCGCCGCCGAAGCCGGTCAACGCCTCGGCGTACCCATCCTGCTCGACGCCCCCACCGCCACCACCCACCGATGGGTCATCGACATGGAACGAGCCGGAGTCGACGGCTTCACCATTACCACCAACATCGACCTCGGCATCGGCAGCACGACCGCCCTCGACGCCGCCCGAACACTCCGCTCCTGGACCCAACTACCCGTCGCCGTCAGCGGCGGATACAGCACCACCGACCACGCCATATTCGCCAGCCCCGACTGGGACATCCTGATCATCGGACGCAGCATCGCCGACGCCGTCGACCCCGCCAGCGCAGCCAACCACATCGTCGAACTCGCCCACCGCACCGAAAGGCACCCGTGAACATCAAGCCCCTACACCAAGACGACATCCCCGCCATCCTCGAACTGATGGAACTCGGCGCGCCCTACATCCGGCCCCGCACCGCATCCGACTACTGGCTCTACGCCAACCTGTTCTCCACCACCTGCCCCATCGCCACCGAGCAAGACCAGATCATCGGCACGATCATCGCCTTCCGCAGCCAAGACCACCCCGACGACCTCTACATCCAGGACGTCATCACCCACCCCGACCACCGCCGCAAAGGCATCTCCACCGCCCTCCTGGACTCCGTGCGTGACACCGGTCAACGCTTCGGTTGCCGCCGGCTGTACCTCACGTCCGAACCCGATAACACCGCCGCCCACGCCACCTGGACCCAGAAAGGGTTCACCAACACTCCTGGAGATCACACCATCAACGGCATCTCCGTTGTCTCCGACTACAAAGGCCCCGACAAGCATCGGGCCGTCTACGAACTCCGATTGACCTAAACCACCGATGATGGTGAACGCTACCCAGAACGTTATCCCCCGCATTCACGTAAAGCTCCACACCAGACTGTCCCCGAGGGGTCTGTAACAGGAACGGTGTTTTCGGCGTTCGTGGTTAGTACTTCTCGGCGCCCGGCCAGCGGTCACCGAACGTGTTGGCGAACGCGTTCAATGCGGGTTTCCATCGCATGGTCCACCGGGCTTG
>NZ_PQHZ01000061.1 GCF_003385185.1 Amycolatopsis palatopharyngis
GGGCATGAGGGTGGTCCAGGTTTGGGCGACTAGGGGGATGGTCCAGCCGGTGTCGGGGGTGGGGCCGGAGAAGCCGAATCCGGGGATGGTGGGGATGACGAGGTGGAAGGCGTCGTGGGGGTTGGCGTTGTGTTTTCTGGGGTTGGTGAGGGGTTCGATGATGGTGAGGAATTCGGTGAAGGAGCCGGGCCAGCCGTGGGTGATGAGGAGTGGGAGGGCGTGGGGTTCGGGTGAGCGGATGTGGAGGTAGTGGATGTTGGTGCCGTCGATGGTGGTGGTGTATTGGGGGTAGGTGTTGAGGTGTGCTTCGGCGGTGCGCCAGTTGTAGGTGGTGTGCCAGTATTCGGTGAGTTCTTTGAGGTAGTGCTGTGGTACGCCGCGGTTCCAGGTGGTGTCGGGGTGTTCGGTGGGCCAGCGGGTGTTGGCGAGTTTGTGGTGTAGGTCGTCGAGGTCCTGCTGGGGGATCTCGATCCGAAACGGATCCATACAACACTCCTATCATCGGTGGTAACGACCTGATTGTTGGAACGGCGAGGAGACGTGATTTCGGCGAGGTGCCAGTCGCCTGGTCCATATTATCCAGTGCCTTGCCGTGCTGGAAAGAGAATCGTGTGCGAACCGCGAGGATCGAGCATTCCGGAAGAAGAACTTTCTCCTTGGGTCGCTAATGTTGAATACGTCCGAATGCCGTACGGATCCGATGGGAGAAATGCCGGTGGGCGACAAACTCGGCGAACACGCGGTGGTGCTGGGCGGAAGCATTTCGGGGTTGCTGGCCGCCCGGATGCTCTCGGATGCCTACCAGGAAGTGACGGTGGTGGACCGCGACGAGTTCACGGAAGCGCGTGGACCACGGCGTGCCGTCCCTCAGGGGCACCACATCCATGCCCTGCTGGCCAGGGGGAAGCAGATCCTCGACGAGCTCTTTCCCGGGTTCACCGAGGAACTGGTTTCCATCGGCGTGCCCGTCGGCGATTTCGGAACCAGCCTGAGCTGGTACTTCAACGGTGAGATGATCAAGAAGGCGGAAACCGGGCTGGTCTGCGTGGCCGCTGGCCGGCCACTGCTGGAGGACCGCATTCGCCGCCGCGTCGGCGCGATGAGCAACGTCCACTTCCGCGAGTGCACGGACATCGCCGGTCTCACGACGACGCCGGATCGGCGCACGGTGACCGGCGTGCGGGTGCGCGGCCAGAACAAGGATGACTCCGACGAGCTGCTGACGGCAGACCTCGTGATCGACACAACCGGGCGAGGCTCCAGGACTCCGAGGTGGTTGGAGGAACTGGGTTACCCGCGGGTCGAGGAGGAGCAGGTCAAAATGGACCTGACCTACACGACCTGCGACTTCCGGGGACCGTTGTCCTACGACCCCATCGGCGAGGACATCGCGCTCATCCCGGTCGCGACGCCCGCCATTCCGCGGGGGGCGATCTTCGCGAGGTTGCCCGATCGCTACTCGATCTCGCTCACTGGTGTGCTCGGCGATCGCCCGCCCGCCGACCACGAGGGTTTCCTCGCGTACGTCAAGTCCCTGCCGGTGCCCGAGATCTACAAGGCGGTGCGGGACGCGGATCCGCTCGGCGATCCGGTGTCCTTCCGGTTCCCGGCGAGCGTACGGCGCCGGTACGAGAGACTGGGCAGCTTTCCCGACGGCCTGCTTGTACTGGGCGATGCGGCCTGCGTCTTCAATCCCGTTTACGGCCAGGGTATGACCGTGGCCGCCCTTGAGGCACTGGTCCTGGGCCGACACCTGCGGAACAGGACGCCGCAACCGCGCCGGTACTTCCGTGATCTGGCCAAGGTCATCGACGCACCGTGGGACATGGCGGCGGGGGCGGACCTCGGGTTCCCTGGAGTGGAAGGCCGCAGAACGTTGAAGGTCCGAATGGGCAACGCTTACATTCCGAGGCTGCAGGCGGCCGCGACGAACGACCCCGCGCTCTCCGATGCCTTCCTGCGCGCGGCAGGTTTGGTCGATCCGCCCCAGGCCCTCATGCGGCCCAGCGTGATCTCCCGGGTGCTTCGGCCCCGGGGACGCTAGCGGGTAAGGACACGGTCGCGCGAGAACGGCGGCTGTCACCGGCTCGAATCGACGAGGCCGGCGGCAGCCGCCGCTCTCGTGCTGTCAGCCGGCCGGAGGCTCGGCGAGCACGCCGCGCTTGCGCAGCAGGGGAAGTACGCCCTCGCCGAACGTGTAAGCCTCCTCCAGATGCGGCTGGGCGGAGAGGATCATATGACTCAGGCCGAGAGAGTGGTACTCCTCGATCCGTTCCGCCACTTCCTCGTGACTGCCCACCAGTGCGGTGCCGACTCCTGGCCGGACCAATCCGTAGCCCGCCCACACGTTGGGGTAGACCTCCAGCGAGTCGGCCCGCCCACCGTGAAGGGCGGCCATCCGCCGCTGTCCCTCGGAATCGGTGGCACGGAAACGTGCTTGTGCCTGGGTGATCCGTGCCGGGTCCATACCGTCGATCAACTGGCCCGCCACCAGCCAGGCCTCGGCCGAGGTGTCCCGGCTGATCACGTGGAACCGGGTGCCGAAACGCAGCTTTCGGCCACGCTGATCGGCGATCGCTCGGGTACGGGCGATGTTTTCGGCCATGGCCTCCGGCGGTTCGCCCCACATGAGCAGGACGTCCGCCTGTTCGGTGGCCACCTGCCGCGCCGAGTCCGAGGATCCGCCGAGGAAGATGGTCGGCCGGACCGGGTGCGGCCGGGCCAGTACACCTCCGGTGAGCCGATAGTGGTTACCCGCGAAGTCGAATCGTTCTCCGGCCCAGGCGTCGCGGAAGACCCGCAGGAACTCCCCGGTTCGGTCGTAGCGCTGGTCGTGGTCCAGCCAGTCGCCGTACCTGCGCTGTTCGTCGGCGTCACCGCCGGTGACGACGTTGAGCAGCAGCCGCGAGTCGGAGATTCGCTGGAAGGTGGCCGCGGTCTGTGCGGCCAGCAGCGGTGACACGAAGCCCGGCCGCAGCGCGATCATGAACTTCACTCGCCGTGTTCTCGCTACCAGGGCGGAGGCGAGCACCCATGGGTCCTCACAGAACAATCCGAACGGGGTGAGCATGCCCGCGAAGCCGAACCGGTCGGCGGCGAGCGCTACCTGGGTCAGGTAGTCGATATCGGGTTCCCTCCGGGCACCCGGAGCCGCGACACCGCTGGCGGTCTTGGCCACCTCCCTGCCATCGCCGTGGGACGGCAGGAACCAATGCAGCTCCAGGCCTTGGGTCGTCCCGGCGTTCTCCCACTCTTCATCGCTCATCGAACTGCGTCCCCTTGTTCGTGGTGGCGGTCAGTGTCCGTTCGCACAGCCGTTCCGGCCCGGTGCGCTGCTCGCCCTTCGAACAGCGCACCAGCGATCGTGGTCAGCGGGTCCTGCCGGTTCGCGAGGGCGGCTTCGAGCCACAGGGCCCGCCGAAACCACCTGTGCAGCGGAAACTCCCAGGTGACTCCCATACCGCCGCAGACCTGAATCGCCGCTTCACAGACGTTGACGGCCGCCCTGCTGCTCGACAGCGCCGCGCATGCCACCGCGTCGGACGCGGCCGCGGGATCGTCCCGCAGAACACACGCTGCCCGGTAAGCCAGGGAACGGGCGAGCTCCAGTTCGGCGTAACAGTCGGCGAGTAGCTGGCTGACGGCCTGGAACGACCCGACAGGCCGGCCGAACTGCACCCGGGTCCGTGCGTGCTCGACGGCGATCTCGAGCGCTCGATCCGCGACGCCCACGGCTTCGCAGGACAGTAGGGTCGTGGCACGCGCGCCGATCTCGGTCAGCAGTTCTGCCGCCAAGGGCGGTCCGACCAGTAATCGGGCTCGCGCTCCGGCCATCGTCAGTTCCGGGCTGGAACGCAGTGGGTCGATGCCCGCGCCTTCGCTGAGGGAAACCCCGGGCTCCTCGCGCCGCAGACCGAAAAGCGAAAGGCCCGTGCTGGTCTCAGCGGCCACCACGATTTCGGTGGCGACTCCGGCGTCGACGACGTCGGGCACTGTCCCGTCGAGCCGCCACTGTCCAGCCTGGTGGGTCGCGTGAGCGCGACCGGCACCGTCTGTCCCGTCGGCCAGCGTCGCGGCTCCAGGTAGCTGGGCCTGCGCTGTCCGGTAGACGGGCAGCGCCAGCGCGACTGTCGCCCACCATGGAGCCGGGTGCAGTGCACGTCCGTTCTCCTCGGCGAGCAACGCCAGCTCGACCAGGCCGAGGTCGGGATCCAGCCAGCCCTGCTCAACCAGCTCCGGCCAGGAACCGATGTCCGAGCCGAGGCCGTCGGCGAACTCGGCGATGCGACTCGGCGGGTAGGTGCGCGCCAGGAAATGCCGCGCGGCGGACTGTACGTCGGCTTGTTCGGCTGTCAGTGCGAATTCCATTCCACGTCCCTTCGACGCTACCGGGACCGTGGCAGGCCCAGTACCCGCTCGGCGACGATGCCGCGCAGAATCTCCGACGTGCCGCCCTCGATGCTGTTCGCTCTGGTGCGCAGTCGCTGGTGCTGCCAGTAGCGTTCCCATTCGGATTTTGGTGCCGAGTTGCGGATCGTTCCTGGGCCGGACAGCCGGAGTGCGAGGGTGCTGACCCGCTGGTTGGCCTTCGACCAACGCAGTTTGAGAATGGAGCTCTCCGGACCGGGCTCGCCCGAACGTTCCATTTCGGTCAGTGCGCGGTATCCGGTGTAGCGCAAGCCCTGGAGTTCGATGTGCAGCTCTGCGATCTCGTGCCGCACGTGCGGGTCGGTGTCCGCGCCGACCGCGATCGCGGTCGAGATGAGCCGGTCGAGCTGAACGGCGAGGCGGGCGGTGAGGGTGATGCCGAATGTCCCGCGCTCGTGTGCGAGCGTAGTCAGCGCCACTCGCCAGCCCTGGCCTTCTGGGCCGAGCACACAGTGCGCGGGAACATTCACTTCGTTCAGCACGATCTGGTTGAAGTCGGTGTCGCCTGACAATTGCCGCAGCGGCCGAACGTCCACACCTGGCGCCCGCATGTCGAGCAGAAAACACGTGAGGCCGTGGTGTTTGGCCGCCGCGGGATCGGTTCTGGCCAGCAGGAGGCAGTAGTCGGCGAGGTGTGCGTAGGAGGACCACACCTTCTCTCCAGCGAGCACATAGCCCTCGGCGGTACGCCGGGCACTCATGCGAACCGATGCCAGGTCGGATCCTGCCTCCGGCTCGGAGAATCCCTGGCAGAACATCGTCTCTCCGGACAGGATGCGCGGCAGGTGCTGCGCCTTCTGTTCCGGTGTTCCGTAGCCGATGATCGCCGGGCCGACCATGTTCAGCCCGATCACCCCTGCGTGGTCCGGCGCCTCGGCGAGTGCGCTCTCCTCCGCATAGATCGCCTGATAGGCGGGGGAGAGGCCGCGCCCGCCGTGTTCCACGGGCCAGGTGAGCCCGGCGTATCCGGCCGCGTGCAACGCCTTGCTCCAGGAGCGCAGCTCATCGAGCTGCCACGTACGCGGAACCACGGAATCCGCCGCGGGCACGTGCCGCGAAAGCCATTCACGTAGTCCCGAGCGAAATTCAGCTTGGATCTTACTGTCGCCCAACCGCATGGAATCACGGTATCCACAGTCTTCGGGAATCAGCGCGATCGGAATGGATCTCCGCACGAACCGAGAAGAAGAGCGGACGAGCAATTCACGAGAGGCCGGGGGAGCCCAGTTCGCAGCACGATGTGTTGACAAGATCGTGAGACGAACACGTCGGAGAGCGGGTGGCACATGCTGGTACACGTCGACGCCGACAGTTGCGACAGTAACGGGCTGTGCGAACAGTACGCGCCGGAAGTATTCGAACTCGATTCCGAGGACGTACTGCGGGTCAAAACCGACAGTCCGGAACAACGACACTGGGCTGCCGTCGAGCAGGCTGCACGCGCCTGTCCCAAATTCGCGATCACAGTCGTGGACACGGAATGAAGGCAGTGCTGGGGGAGCACACTCCGGTCGTCGTCGCCGCGGTCCGCACTCCGATCGGCAAACGCGGTGGCTGGCTGGCCGGGCTCAAGGCGGTCGAGTTGTTGCGGCACGTACAGGTCGAGGTGATCGCCCGTGCGGGTATCGAGCCGGCCGAGGTCGAGCAGATCATCGGCGGCTGCGTCACGCAGTCCGGCGAGCAGAGCCTCAATGTTACCCGCAACGCCTGGCTCAGCTCCGGAAACGATCCCGCGGTCGGTTGCACGACCGTGGACACTTCCTGCGGGTCGGCCCAGCAGGCGAACCATCTCGTATGCGCCTTGATCGCGTCAGGGGCCATCGAGGCGGGCATCGCATGCGGCGTCGAGTCGATGAGCCGGGTGCCGATCGGAACCAACCTCTACAATGGACCGGGACACTACAAGACCCGCGACTATCCGTGGAACGACCCACCACACGCGCAGTTCGGTGGCGCCGAGCGTATCGCGCAACGCGAGGGAATCGGCAGGGTCGCGGCCGATGACTACGGGCTGTTGTCCCAGCAGCGCGCTGCTCGGGCCTCGGCGGAAGGCCGCTTCGACCGGGAGATCACTCCCGTCGAAGCGCCGCTGCTCGATGACACAGGACATTCGGCGGGCCAGACCTGGACGGTTTCGGCGGATCAGGGGATCCGGGCGACGACCAGGACAGGTCTCGGAAAACTACGACCAAACGTCGAGGGTGCGGTCCACACGGCGGGCACGACGTCACAGGTGTCCGACGGCGCCGCCGCGGTCCTGTGGATGTCGCTCGGCAGGGCGCGGGCACTCGGGCTGGTGCCCCGTGCGCGACTGGTTCACCAGGTCGTCACCGGTGCTGATCCGTACTACCTGCTTGACGGACCGGTAGCGGCGACCGAGCGCATCCTGCGGCGCTCGGGCATGCGAGCAGCCGACTTCGATCTGTACGAGGTCAACGAGGCCTTCGCCGCGGTCGTACTGAACTGGTCGAAGACCCATGGAGTCGATCTCGAGCGGGTCAATGTCAACGGTGGTGCGATCTCGCTGGGGCATCCGCTCGGCGCGAGCGGCACCAGGCTGCTCGTCACCGCGCTGCACGAGCTCGAGCGCGACGATTCGGGGACCGCCCTGATCACCATGTGCTGCGGTGGCTCGCTCGGCACCGCGTCCGTGCTGGAGAGGATGTAGTGATGCGTGAGCAGGACTTCTATCAGCGGGCGAGGCCGGATTCGGCAGGCCCGCTCGAAGGAGTGCGAGTCCTGGACGTGACCAAGGTCTGGTCCGGCCCGCTCGCCAGCTGTGTGCTGGCCGACCTCGGCGCCGACGTCGTCCGGATCGAACTCGCCGATGGGCGCGACGGGGATGTGCCACCCGAGATCCCCGGAACCGGGCTGTCCTGGTTCCGGGAGACCGTGCACCGCAACAAGCGCAGTGCGGGCCTGGATCTACGGGACGAGGCGGATCGAGATCGGTTCCTGCGTCTGGTCGCCGGGGTGGATCTCGTCGTCGAGAACTACAAACCCGGCACGCTGCACGACTGGGGTGCCGGATACCCGGCCTGTCGCGAGGCGCGGGCAGACATCATCGTCGTCTCGATCTCCGGCTGGGGCCAGTACGGTCCGAAAGCAGATCTGCCCGCCTACGACCCGGTCATCCAGGCGGCCAGTGGGTGGATGGCGCTCAACGGGCACCCCGATGAGCCACCGGTGCGGGCGCCCACGTTTCTGGCCGACGAGCTGGCTGGACTGCACGCGGCCATTGGAGCGCTCGCCGCGCTGAACCATCGCGACAGAACCGGAGAAGGGCAGCATGTGGATGTGTCCATGATGGACTGCATGTTGTTCGGCAGCAGCGGCCTGCCGACGCTCGCGGCCTCCGGTGCTCCGCCACAGCGGCTCGGTAACGAGACGGACTTCGTGGTCCCCGCCAACGTCTACCCCTGCTCGGACGGGCATCTGTATCTCGCGGTCGCGCTCAACCGACACTGGCGATCGTTCGTCGAGCTGATCGATCGACCCGACCTCGCGCAGGCCGAAGGCTACCGAACGAACTCCGAGCGGATCGGTAACCGGGATGCGATCAACCGGCTGGTCGCCGGCTGGTGCCGGCACCGGACGGTGACGGAAGCGGTCGCCGCCCTGAGTGGCGCGGGCCTTGTCGCGGCCCCCGTAAGACAGCTCGCGGAAGCAACCGCCGACCCGCAGGTCGCGGCTCGGGCGATGTTGCAGGACACGGTCCTCAGCAATGGTTCGGTCGCCCCGCTCGTCGGCCCGCCGGTCAAGTTCTCCCGGACCCCGACGCGGATCCGCCGTGGTGCTCCAGTGCCCGGTGCGGATACCGAAGAGGTACTCGCCGAATTGCCGGAATCTGAGGCAAACCACGAGAAGAATGTTGTGCCACGAGCTTCCTAGACTGGAATCACGGAATCAGCGGGGGAATGCAGAGTATGAGGAGGCGAAGTGGCTGAGCACCACAGGGCATTGGTCACGGGTGCCTCGCGCGGAATCGGCAGAGCTGTCGCGATACGGCTCGCGCAGAGGGGCTATTCGGTCGCGGGATGTTTCCACACGGCCAGTGACGCGTCCAAGGAAACGGAAGCCGATGTGCGATCGACTGGGGTGCCCGCATACTTCGCCCGGTGCGATGTTTCCAGTGCCGACGACGTCGAAGCGTTCGTCAGGGCCGCCGAGGACGAACTCGGCCCCCTGGACCTGCTCGTCAACAATGCTGGAATCACCCGCGACAGCCCACTTGTGATCGCATCCGCCGAGGACTGGAACGACGTACTGTCCACCAATCTCACCGGAACCTGGAACCTGTGCCGCGCCATGGCTTTCAGATTCATGAAGAACCGCGGTGGTGCGGTGGTGAACATGTCCTCTGTGGCCGGTGTTTACGGCAACGCGTCGCAGACCGCGTACGCGGCCAGCAAGGCCGGAATCATCGGGTTCAGCAAGTCACTGGCGAAAGAGGTCGGTGGCCACGGTGTTCGCGTCAATGTAGTCGCGCCGGGTTTCATCGAGACTGACATGACTGGTGTCCTGGACGAAAAGCTGCGTAAGCAGGCTCTCAGTCAGATCCCACTGCGGCGATTCGGCGCACCTGACGATGTCGCCGAGCTGGTCGCGTTCCTGTTGTCCGAGGAAGCCTCCTACATCACCGGCCAGGTTTTCCAGGTGGACGGAGGGATCACCATATGACCACAACAGCTACCGGTGTGGTGACGGCTCCGGCGGTACCCGCGAGTGCGGCACCCCTGTGCGCGATCGATTCCTGGCATACGGCGCGGGACGGATCCGTGTTGAAGGTGACCACCAGGACCCGGATCCGGGGTGAGGATCCCAACCTGCGCGGGCATTTCCCCGGCCTCGCGGTATTTCCCGGCGTGTTCGTCATCGAGGCGTTGTGTCAGGCAATGACCGTCGCGATCGGACAGAATGACGGTAGAAGGCCGGCACTACGTACTCTGCGCTCCGTCCGGTTCCTTGCCCCGCTGCTCGACGGCGACGACCTGACGCTGGTGATCACGGTAACGCCGAGGTCGGAAGGTGAGTGGGATGTGGCGGCATCGGGAATGCGGGCGGATGGCACGATCTCCGCGCGACTGAGGGCGGACTTCGACTCCGGTGAGGCCGTCGATGCTTGATCACGCCGCCATCAGGGCGATCCTGCCGCAGCGTTATCCGCTCCTGCTCGTGGACCGGGTGCTGGAACTGCGTCCCGGGGTCTCCATCCGGACGACCAAGGCGATCACCGCGACCGAACCGTGCTACGCGGATCTTCCGGACGAGGCCGGCAGCAGTTGCTACGACTACCCCCTTTCGCTTCTGGTCGAGTCACTCGGCCAGAGCGCGGCGCTGCTGTGGCTCGAAGGACAGCCGCCAGAATCGGGGGACGACAAGGTACTCATGTTCGTCGGCGCCAGGGACTACCGGTTCACGGGATCCGCGCGACCCGGTGACGTGCTGCGCCACGAGGTCCAGCTGGAATCCGTTCTCGCAGACACCGCGTTCGCCTCCGGTGAGACGTGGGTGGGCGACCGGCTGATCGCCTCCGTTACCACCTTGATCGCGACACGGCGCTCCGTGCGCCTGTCCGGCGCCGCGGCGCCCGTGACTTCCACGGACGCCGCCGCGTGAGAACCGATGGATCGTCATCACTTTCGGGAGGATCACTATGACTCACACAGCCGACCAACAGCTTGAGGAGCTTCGCGATCTGGTCTCGGAGGTGCTCGAACTGGAGCCCGAGGAACTGTCCGACACAGGTGACTTCATCGACGACTACGAAGCGGATTCGCTGCGGGCTATCGAGATCCTGGCACGCATCGACAAGCGGTACAAGGTGGAGATCCCGCAGGCGGAGCTGCCCGAACTGCGCAACCTGCGGGCGGTCAACGATGCGCTGGTCAGGCACTCGAACCGGATCGGCTGAACCGTGGTGCGTGTGGTGGTGACCGGGCTCGGGCCGGTATCGAGCATCGGGACCGGGGTGACAGCGTTCGCGGATGCCTTGCGTACCGGCCGGTCCGGCATCTCGCCGATCACCAGCTTCGACGCGTCCGGCTTCCCCCACCGCAACGGCGGGGAGGTGCGCGACTTCGATCCCGGTCACCACCTCCGCAGAATCGACGCGGCGAACTGGGGACGGTCGAGTCAGTTCGCCGCGAGTGCCGCGCGGCTGGCGACCGAGGACGCCAAGCTGGACCTGGCCGGGGTGGCACCAGGCATGGCACACGCCATCATGGGGACCACGAGTGGTGAGTCCGCCGTCGCCGAAGCGCTCACCGCGCAGATCGTGGACAGTGGTTTCGCCGCTCAGGACCCGGCGTTGCTGGCTCAGCTGCCCGCCAACCGACTGGCCAACGCCGTCAGCGCCGAATTGGGCCTGCAGGGCGAATCACTGACGATCGCCACAGCCTGTTCGGCGAGCAACTACGCGATCGGCTACGCCTATGACCTGCTGGCCTGCGGCGAGGCCGATGTCGTCTATGCCGGCGGCGCCGATTCGGTGTGCCGATGGGCGCATGCCGGATTCTACCGGCTCGGCGCACTCGCGAAGGAGTCCTGCAGCCCGTTCGACCTGGACAGGACGGGCATCCTCACCGGCGAGGGCGGTGCGGTGCTGCTGCTGGAGACTCTGGAGCACGCGGAGTCCCGTGGCGCCAGGATCTACGCGGAGTTGCTCGGCTACGGCGTCAACTGCGATGCCAGCCACCCGGTGACGCCGGATACGGCCAGCGTCGCCGAGTGTATGCGGATCGCCCATCGGAATGCCGGGATCGACAGGGCCGAGGTGGACTACATCTGCGCGCACGGAACAGGAACGCAACTCAACGACCTGGTCGAGAGCAAAGCCGTCGTCGAGGTGTTCGGAGCGCAACCGCCGCCGATCAGCTCGATCAAATCGATGCTCGGCCACACCATGGGCGCGGCCTGTGGCTTCGGCGCCATCGCGTCCGTGCTCGCCATCGATCGCGGTTTCCTGCCGCCGACGGTCAACTGGGCCAACTCCGACCCCGACCTGCTCGGGATTGATCCGGTACCGAACGAGGCCCGGCCGGCCCAAGTGCGGGTCGTCCAGAACGACGGATTCGCCTTCGGTGGCAACAACGCCATCGTGATGTTGGGAGTGCCGAGATGACCGGCGTCGTCGTGACCGGGTGGAGCGCGCTGACCTCTGCCGGCGTGGGGATCGACCCTCTGGTGAAGAAGCTGGCCACCGCCGAACTCGGCGGTTTGGTCAGCGAGGGTGCCGATGTCGGTGGTCTTTACGAGGAGCCCCTTCCCGGGCGCAACGGTCACGTGGTCGCGAACTTCAGCCCGAGAGAACATCTGGGGCGCAAGGGCACCAGCACCTACGATCGTGCGACCGGTCTCGCTGTGGTGTGCTGCAAGGAGGCGCTGCGCGAGGCCGGGATTGTCGTCGACGCCTCCGTAGCGGGCAGGGTGGGCGTGGTGCTGGGCACCACGCTCGGCAGTTTCAAGTCGACCAGTGACTACACACGGGAAACGCTGGTTCAGGAGAAGCCCTACCTGGTCAACCCGATGATGTTCCCGAACACGGTGATGAACTGCGCCGCGGGCCAGGTGGCGATCAGGTTCGGCCTGCGTGGGGTGAACACGACGATCGCGGGTGGCGCGCTGGCGTTCTTGAACGTGCTGCGATACGCGAGCAACGCGATCGAGCGGGACTACGCCGACGTGGTGGTCGCGGGCGCGGTCGAGGAGTACAGCCCGCATCGCGCATGGGCCGCCGAGCTCACCGGCGCCACGTCGACGGTTTCCGCGGGGGAGGCCGCCGGCATGTTCGTGCTGACCCGGCCGGACGCACCCGGCTGGACAGGGGCGCGACAGCAGGCACAGGTGCTCGCGGTGGCGACGGGCTACGGCACGGGGTACGAGCGTGGTGTGGACGCGGCTGAAAACGCCCTCGCGAGTTGCGTCTCCCGCGTCGTCACTCGCGCCGGCGTGGATTCCACCTCGGTCGCTGCCGTATACACCGGAGAGGTCGGCGAAGACGACCGAGGAGAGTACGGCCCCGTGGTGCGGGCGCTGGGGCATCGGCCCGAAAGGGTCATGGTCAAACGTGCTTTCGGTGAATGTGACGCCGCTTCGGGAGCGGTTGCGCTGGCGGTACTGCTCGCGCCCGATGGTCTCGCGTCGCAGAGCGGGCTCAGCCTGCTGACCGCTCGCGGACCGGACGGTGCCGTCGGTGCCGCTCTGGTGAGGAGGTTCGCCGATGGCGACCCTGATAGCCGCTAGCGCCGTCCGCACCTGCCTCGGGTCAGGCGCGGACACCTTCGCCGGATTACTGCGGAGCGAGTGCGGAGTCACCGGTCTCCGGCACGGCGATCCCGCCGAACTCAACGTGACCGCCGGATACCACATCGATGATCACGGACGTGAGCGCTTTCGCGCCGGGCGTCTGCTGGCGAAGTGCCTGACCGAGGCGGTCGCCGAATCCGGTGTGGACACCGAACGGCAGCGAGTGGCCGTGCTCGTCGGTACCGGGTTGCGTGAGCTGTCGGCCGTCGAGGACTGGGCGTTGACGGGGTCGGGCTTCCCGGTGAGCGGACTGGACTTCGACGAGGTGGTGCGGGAGACGCTGCCCGGAGTGACGTACGTGACCACACTGTCGAACGCGTGCAGCGCGAGCGGCCACGCACTCGCCCTGGCGCAGGACATGGTGGAACTCGACGAGGCGGACGTCGTGGTGGTCGCCGCGACCGACACGATGACCCAGTCCATGCTCGCGATGATCGGTCATGTCGCGGACCGGCCAACGGAGCGGGTGCGCCCGTTCGATCGTGACCGGTCTGGGGTGTTGCTCGGCGAGGGCGCGGCCGCGGTCGTCGTGGTGAGTGAGTCGTGGCGCGGCCCGGTACTCGGCAGGCTGCTGGGCACCGGGCTGTCCTGTGACGCGTTCCATGCCACCGCGCCGGACATCGAGGGCATCAGCAGGGCCATGTCCGGCGTGTTCTCGAGGACCCATCGAGATCCTTCCACAGTGGACCTTGTGGTCGCGCATGGAACCGGAACCGTGCTCAACGATCCCGTCGAGTGCGACGCTTTGCGAAAGATCGTGCTCGGGGCGGGCGGCGATCCGTTGGTGACCGGAGTCAAAGGCGCGGTCGGACACACGTCGGGCAGCGCCGCGCTGGTCAACGTGGATGTGGCACTGCGATGTCTGAGCACGGGCATGATTCCACCGGTGGTCGGCCTTGCGGACCCGCTCGACGAGGGTGCGGGCCTGCGGTTCGTGGTGGGCGGGCCGGTCGCGCGGCGGACGAATCTCGTCCAGGTCAACGCGTTCGGCTTCGGTGGAGTCAACGCCGTGACGCTGCTGGAGGCGCGATGACCGGCGCGGGACCTGTCCCCGCTTGGGGGACCAGAGACAGTCCGGACTCGACGCGGTTCGTCGACACGGGCAGGCGCAGGCTGCTGCTGTCCGGTTGGAGCCTGCACCTGCCTGATGTCGACGCACGATCCACGCTGGCTCCGGTGCTGGGCCCGCCCGGGGGACAGTGGGCGCGAACGGAGTGGGTTGGGGCGGACAGCGCCGCCACCGTACTGGGCCGAAAGGGCCTGTTGTACAAGGAACCCGCCACCCGGCTGGCTCTGTGCGCGGTACATCGAGCCCTGGGACTGCCGTGGGGGCAGCGTGGGGAAACGTCGCTGTCCCCCGAAACAGCGGTGATCGCGTGCAGCAGTCTGGGCAACGTCGGGACGGTGGCCAAGGTCGCCCGCACCATCGCGGCTGAAGGTGGCAGGGCCGTAAGCGTCCTCGACGCCCCCAACGTCTCCAGCAACGTGATGGCCAGCAGCGTGGCACTCTGGTTCGGTTTCGGCGGTCCGAATCTACAGGTGTGTTCCGGCAGCGCCGCCGGGTTCTCCGGACTGCGGCTGGCCGAGCTGCTGTTGCGATCCGAGCGTGCGTCCCGGGTCGTGCTGGTCGGTGCGGAACCGGCGGACGAGGTCGCGGCGGCCCTGCACGGTGGCGGACTGCGTGCCGGAAGTGCGTGCGTTGTCCTTGAGCGAGCACCGGAGAACGTCGGGTCGCGAGGTCACCGTGATCCGTTGATCGCCCCGGTGCGAGCGGTGCTTGACCTCGGTGTGCGACCAGGGCTGCGAGGTTGCCGGGTATCCGCGGGCGGGCGCGAGTTCGACATCGGTTCCGAGTGGGGCGACTTCCACGGTGCGCACGGGGTCGTGGCGTTGTCTCTCGCAGCGCACCTCGCCGTCGACGAGGGACACGGTGTTGTCGGTATCGGCTCGGCTTCGGTCAGGTCCGCGGAACACGTCGCGGGAGAGAAGGGGTTCCGGTGAGTGGTTTCGCGGTCAGGGCGCACACGTTGTCGCGCGGTGTGCCCGGTGCGCCGTTCGTGGTCTTCGCGCACGGTATGGAGGGACACTGGGCGAGCTGGAAACTGCTGGCCGCACATCTGGACCCCGACTGGCGGCTGGTCGCACTCGAACTTCCATGGCAGGCGGGCAAGGACTACCGCTGGCGTGCCCGGCCGGTAGGGGATTGGCTGGGTGACGGCCTCGATCTGCTCGGCGCCATCCCCGAGGTCCTCGTGGCGCATTCCTTCGGCGCCAACGCGGCACTCGAGTTGTTGTGCGCACACGACCCGCGACCGGGCAGGGCAGCCGCACTGATGTGCCCGTTCTACCGGTTGCCGCGTTATGAGGTGAGCTGGCGAATGTATGACCGGTCGCGGGAGACGTTCGTCAAGCACATCGGCGACGGAGTGCGGGCCCGGCTGGGCAAACGCGCGGGCGGGATGGATCCCGAGGTCCTCGACGGAATGGTCAGGGTCGCACTCGATCGGGCGGGTCCACTTGGTTTCGCCGCGGTGTTCGACTGCTACACAGCGAGCGCCGATCTGCCACTGGACCAGGTCCAGGTGCCGATCCGAGTGCTGGTCGGCGGCGAGGACCCGACACTGCCCCCCAAGGTCGCCGACGCACTCGTCGACGGAATGCCGGGAGCGACTCTGCGAGTACACGAGAACTTCGACCACTTCTTCCACGTGCGGCAGGCCGCCGCCGCCGCGGCGGAGGTCTCCGACCTCGTCGCCGAGGTGCTGGCAACGACGACGAAGGTAGGTGAGCTCCGTTGACCGCGACAGTGGATCGGGGGCAGGCAACGCCGACTGTTGTGCACGGCAGTCCCGCATTCGAGGGCGCCAATATCCGTACCTGGATCGGCTTCAAACACTTCATGTATCTCGTCGAGCACGCGGTGCTGCGATGGCTGCGGGACAACGGGGCAGGGGTCAGGGAGCTGTATTCGGAGTACGGTCTCGGGCTGGAGATCACCGACTGCTCGGTGCAACTGCCCGCGGTTCTCGAAATCGACGACGAGGTACGTGCCGAGGTCGTCCGCGGCAGGGGTAACCGGCTCACCGTGCAGCTGTCCGTCGCGCGCGATGGCGCCAGGACCACCGTGCTGCGCGGGAAGGTGACGGTGGCGCTGGTCCGGGAACGGACCGCGAACGGCCATCGCCGTCCGCCGAAGTCGTTGGCCGACTTCACGGTCGACGAGCTGGCGGTGCCAGGGCATGAGCACCGGCGGATTCCGCGAGGACAGACCGCGACGTCGGTGCTCGCCACCGGTCCCGCCGCGTTTCTCTGGTCCTGGCGCGCTCCGTACTTCTACTGCCACTACTCCGAGCGGGTGCAGCATTCGGGGTTCGTGCGAACGCTCGAGGAAGTGGTGGACCGGTATCTCGCCGATCGGGGTATCTCGGTCGGCCGGATGCTGGCCGAGCGGTCCTGGATCCCGGTCGTCTCCCGTGCCCGCGTGCGACTGCTCGACGCCGCCTATATGGAGGAGACCGTACACACGGTTTTCACGGTCACCGACATCCTCAGAGGGGTCATGTTCGACGGCAGAATGGACTGTTACGTGCAGCGTGGTGACGAACTGGTCGCCGTCGCCACCGCGCAGATCCTGCACGGATACGCCATCGCGGCGGGACCGGGAGCTGGCGGACTCGCCGAACTCGACGACGGCGTGGTCAGCGCACTGCTCGGGAGCGGCTCATGAGACGCCGCAGGCCCCGCCTCTATTTCTCCTTTCGCAGCCCGTACAGCTGGCTCGCGCTGAACCGGCTCCGTGACGAGGTGCCAGGTGGGCTCGACCAACTGGAGTGCTTCCCGTACTGGGACCCCGACGAGCGGACCAGCGCGGCACTTGCCCAACGTGGCGGGGAGTTCCACTACGTCCAGATGAGCAGGGCAAAGCATCTGTACATGCTGATGGACACCAAGCGAATCGCCGAGCGGCACGGACTCGCCATGGCCTGGCCCGTCGACGTCGATCCTTGGTGGGAGCTTCCGCATCTGGCGTGGTTGATGGCGCGCAGACATGGCCGAGGATGGGAGTTCTACGACGCCGTCACCGAGGCCCGCTGGGGACGGGGCGAGAACATCTGCGACATCGACGTCATCCGTGCGGCAGCCGAGCGCGCCGGATTGGATCCCGGGAAGATCTCCGGTGCCCCCGCCGACGCCGGTATCAGGGACGAGGGCGCCGACTGTCTCTACACCGCCTATTTGGACGACGTCTTCGGGATTCCCTATTTCAAGTGGGGACCGCATCGCTTCTGGGGATACGACCGATTGGACGTGTTCATCGAGACCTGGCGGCACCGCGATGCCGGCTCCAGTTCCCTGGCGGGGGCACCCGCCGCGGACAGGGCCTCTGGGAACGGTGCTTCGCTTGGTGGTCCGGGGAACTCGGCCCCCGGTTCTCGGACGGCCGCCGAGGCGGTCGCGCCAGGAGCGGCCGGCGACCTATACGACCTCGACACTCCCGGAGGTTGCGGATGACCGGTACACGGCGGGTACGGAGTGTCGAAGAGGAGCGGACCTATCGTAAACAACGCCTGGCGGCGGCCCTGAGGTTGTTCGCCAGGTCCGGCTTCGACGAGGGCGCGGGAGGCCATATCACCGCTCGCGACCCTGGTGACCCGGAACGCTTCTGGATCAACCCCTTCGGCGTCCACTTCGGACATGTTCGAGCGAGTGACCTGTTACTGGTCGACACCGGTGGAAATGTCCGCGTGGGTTCCGGAACCGTCAATCCCGCTGGGTTCGCCATCCACTCACAGGTGCACGCGGCCCGGCCCGACGTGGTGGCGGTCGCACATGCACACTCGACCTATGGTCGCGCATGGGCGACGCTGGGGAGACGACTCGATCCGATCACGCAGGACGCGTGTGCCTTTTTCGAGGACCACGAAGTGTTCGACGGGTTCGGCGGAGTGGTACTCGACGCCGAGGAAGGCAAACAGATCGCCGAGCGGCTCGGCGGAGCGAAGGCGGTGATTCTGCGCAATCACGGCCTGCTCACGGTGGGGCAGTCGGTGCAGGAAGCGGCCTGGTGGTTCGTCACGATGGACAGCTCGTGCCACGTGCAACTACTGGCCGAAGCGGCGGGTGAGCCGGTGCCGGTCGACCCGGTCGTCGCGCGTGCGACCGCGGCGACCATGGGAACGCCGGAAATGGGCCGTCTCAACTTCCGCCCGCTGTACGCCGACCTGGTCCGCACGCAACCAGACCTTCTGGAATAGTGCCGCCACCGTTCGGAAAGGAATGAGCGCGAACATGCCGACGCTACTGGACGAGTACATCATCGAGGGTGGCTCCGAGACGGCCATTGTGGACGATGCGGGTCAGGTGAGCTGGAGCGCGCTAGGGGAACGGGTGAACAGGTGGATGGCACTGTTCGCGACACATGGACTCGGGGTGGGCGACCGGCTGGCGTGTGTGCTCGGAAATCGCCGGGAAACGTTCGAGGTGCTGCTCGCGTGCCTGCACTCCGGCATCACCCTGGTTCCGGTCAACTGGCATCTGACCGCTCCAGAGATCTCGTACATCCTGTCCGACTCGGGAAGCCGGGCAGTAGTGGTCGAGCCGGACTACGCGGAAACCACAGGCCGGGCGGTGCGGATGTCGACCGGGACGTGCTCGATCCGGCTGGTCACCGGCGAGTACGGGGTGCACGGCTTCAGCGCCGTCGAACCGTTGCTGGCGTCGGCGTCCCCGGCCGAGCCACGGCACCAGAGTTGCGGCGCGACGATGCTCTACACCTCGGGCACAACCGGTGCGCCGAAAGGCGTCCTCAACGGACTGTTCGTGGTCGGTGCCCCGTTCTCGAGAGTGGTGAAGCTGACCAGGTACGCCAGGGCGGTGCTCGATGTCCCCGCGCGGGAGCGGTGCCTGCTCGACGGTCCGTGGTACCACTCGTCGCAGCTGTTCTTCGCGCTTCTCGGACTCTTGCTCGGCTCCCGACTGGTGATCCGTGGCCGTTTCGATCCGTTGGCCACCCTCGAGACCATTGACCGGGAACAGATCACGGCGGCCCACCTCGTGCCGACGCAGTTCGTGCGGCTGCTGCGCCTCGATGAGCGGGTGCGGCGGGAGTTTTCCGGCAGCAGCCTGGTTCGGGTCTGGCACGGCGGCGGGCCGTGTCCCGTAGAAGTCAAACGTCGAATGATCGACTGGTGGGGACCGGTTCTGGTGGAGTACTACGGTGCCACGGAGGGCGGGGCCGTCACACTCGTTGGTTCACGGGACTGGCTCAGTCGTCCCGGCACGGTGGGCCGCGCGGTGCCGCCGAACGGGATCGTCATCGTCGACGAGGCAGGTGCGTCACTACCGGCGGGCCGTCAGGGACGGGTGTTCGTACGCCGCGCGAAAGGCGGTGGATTCAGCTACCACAATGCCCCGGAGAAGACCAGATCCGCACATCTGGAGCCGGGCACTTTCACGTTCGGCGACGTCGGTTACCTCGACGAGGCGGGCTTTCTCTTCCTCACCGGACGAGCGCAGGACCTCATCGTCTCCGGCGGGGTCAACATCTACCCCGCCGAGGTCGAGGCGGTGCTGCTCACTCATCCCGCGGTTCACGACGTCGCGGTGATCGGCGTCCCGGATGACGAGTTCGGCGAACGGGTCGTGGGAATCATCGAGGCCGAGGCGAGCGCGCCCGCCGATTTACCGACAGAGCTCGACGAGCACTGTCGTCGCTCCCTGGCCGGTTTCAAAGTGCCGCGCGAGTACCAGATGCTCTCCTCGCTGCCCCGGGAGGAGACCGGAAAACTGCGCAAGGACGTACTGCGTGACAGCTACGCGGCGGGCAGCCCGCCGGCGAGGAGTGACCGATGACGGCGACAGCGGCCAACGCGGCCACAGCGGTGAACCCGGCGACCGCCGGACGGCCCGATATCGCGCACCCCGCGACCTACGCCGCGGGAGTACCGCACGCGGAGTTCGCCCGCAGGCGCTCGAACGAGCCGGTGGCCTGGGTCGACGAGCCACTGTTGGTCCGGCACAGCAGCGCGGGCCGCAGTGTCGACCGCGGAACCGGTTACTGGGCCGTCACCACGCATGACGCGGTGTTCTCGGTGTCCCGCAGAGCGGATGAGTTCTCATCCGGAGAGAAGGGTGCCTTCCTGCGTGACCCGCGAACACCTGGCGACCTCAAACAGATGCGGCAGTTGCTGGTGAGCATGGATGCGCCGGAGCATGTGCGGATCAGGAAACTGGTGGCATCGGTGTTCACCCCTCGAGCCGTGGGCGGACTCGCCGGCAGTATCGAGAGGCATGCCGAGGCGCTGGTGGAAAAGGTGGTCGCGGCCGAGGAGTTCGACGCCGTTCCCGATCTCGCCGCGGAGCTGCCGTTGCTTGTGCTGTGCGACCTGCTCGGGGTTCCGCCTGCTGATCGACACCTGTTGTACCGGTGGAGCAACGCGCTCGTCGGGTTCGACGACCCGGAGTTCGGGGGCGGCGACGTGGAGGCGTACCGCACTGCCTTCGGTGAGGCGTTCCAGTACGCTCTGCGGCTGGGTATGGCCCGGCGCGAACAGCCAACGGACGACCTGATCAGCCGGCTCGCGAATGCCGAGGTCGACGGCAAGCGGTTGTCCGACAGAGAGTTCTGCAGTTTCTGGCTGCTGCTGGTCGTCGCGGGTAACGAGACGACACGACACCTGATCTCCGGCTCGGTCGAGGCGCTCGCGGACAATCCAGGGCAGCGGGAACGGCTTGCCTCCGGCGCGGTGCCGATGGCGGGTGCGGTGGAGGAGCTGATCCGCTGGACGACGCCCATCATGATGTTCCGCCGGACCGCGACCAGGGACACCGAGATCATGGGGCAGTCCATCGCGGAGGGCGAGAAGGTGGTCATCTACTACACCTCGGCCAACCGTGACGCCGACGTGTTCGCCGAACCGGACAGGCTGGATCTGGGGCGCGATCCCAATCCCCACCTCGCTTTCGGTATCGGTCCGCATTTCTGTCTCGGAGCCCACCTGGCGCGTCTGGAACTGGTGACCCTGCTGACGATGCTGCGGCCGCACCTGTCCACCCTCAGGCTCACCGGACCGGTGACGAGGTTGCAGTCGAACTTCGTCAACGGCGCCAAGTCGATGCCGGCCAGGATCGGTTGAACGCGCCGTGGAGACCCGGTTCCGGTCAGTGTTCCTCGACGGTTCCTGGCAGCGGCCCGATTCGAACGAACTGATCACGGTCCGCTCACCGGCCACGGAGGAGGAGGTCGGATTCGCACCGCGGTGTTCCCTGACCGATGTGGACAGAGCAGTTGATTCCACGAGCCGGGCGTTCGGTGCGCGTGACGGCTGGTCGCGGTGGGAGCCCGAGCGCAGGGCCGACGTGCTGGACCGGCTGGCGGACGTGCTGGGTCGCAGGGCGGGCCGCATCGCCCGACTGATCAGCAGTGAGAACGGCATGCCGGTCTCGCTCTCCGCGCCAGTGGAAGGTGCGGGCCCACCGAGACTGCTGCGGTACTACGCCGAGCTCATCAGGAAGACCGAGCCCGAAGAGTGCAGGCCGGCGCTGACCGGGTCCGGTTCCACCATCGTCCGCCGCGAGCCGGCCGGTGTGGTCGCGGCGGTGGTGCCGTGGAACTACCCGGCGACGCTGACCATGTTCAAACTTGCTCCAGCCCTGGCGGCAGGCTGCACGGTGGTGCTCAAGCCCGCGCCGGAAACCGTGCTCGATGCCTGTGTCCTGGCCGAGGCGGTGGCCGAGGCCGGACTGCCCGACGGTGTGGTCAACGTGGTCCCCGGTGATGGACACGTCGGTGCCCATCTGGTGGCACATCCGGGAGTGGACAAGGTGAGCTTCACCGGATCGACCACCACCGGGCGGGCGATCGCGCGAGTGTGTGGTGGGCTGCTGCGGCCGGCGACCCTGGAACTGGGCGGCAGGTCGGCGGCGATCGTTCTGGACGATGCCGATCTCGCCACGGCGATACCTGGCCTGATCGGCACCGCGTTGGTGAACTCGGGTCAGACCTGTTTCGCGAACACGAGGATCCTGGCACCGCGCGGCCGTTATGCCGAGGTACTGGAGGCCGTCACCGCGGCTACGGGGGACCTCGTACTGGGAGAGCCACTGGACCGGGCCACGCAGATCGGCCCACTTGTGAGCAGGCGTCAACGCGATCGCGTCGAGTCGTTCATCGAGTCCGGCCTAGCGACAGGAGCGAGGCTGACCACCGGCGGCAGGCGCCCGGCCGGCTTCGGCCGCGGCTGGTATCTCGAACCGGCGGTATTCGGTGACGTCGTACCCGGTTCGGCGCTCGCCCGGGAGGAGATCTTCGGTCCGGTGCTCACCGTGCAGCCTTACGCTGACGTCAGCGAGGCCGTCGCACTCGCCGACGATTCGGACTACGGCCTGGCGGGCACCGTGTGGACGGCCGACCCGCAGCGCGGGCTTGACGTGGCGCGGCGCGTGCATACCGGCACCTTCGGTGTGAACGGCTACTCACTCGACCACGGCGCACCGTTCGGCGGGGTCAAGTCCAGCGGGTTGGGCCGCGAACTCGGCCCTGAGGGGCTCGACGCCTATCTGCGACTGAAGTCGATCTACCGGTAGGCGGGGTCAGGTACCGTCGCGTGGTGCCAGACGGGCCGCCCTGGATTCCAGATAACGCTGCTCCGGGACGCTCAGGGTCCGCCGTGCCGCCATCCGGTAGTGGATCCTGGCCGCCTCCGTGTCGCCGGCCATGTCGAGCAGGTGCGCCCGGACGGCCGCGACTCGATGGTGCCCTTCGAGCGCGGGCTCGGACTCGGCCTCCGCCAGTTGTGCCAGGCCGACGCGCGGACCGTGCACCATCGCGACGGCGATGATGCGGTTCAGACTGACCATCGGACCTGGTGCGATGCCGTGCAACAGATCGTAGAGGCCGAGAATCTGCTTCCAGTCGGTGTCCTCGGCCCTGGCCGCCTCGTCGTGCACCGCCGCGATGGCGGCCTGTAGCTGGTATGGCCCGATCGGTGCGTTCGCCAGCGTCTCGGTGATCAGGCCGATGCCTTCGGCGATGGCTTCGGCGTCCCACAGGCTGCGATCCTGCTCGGCGAGCGGAACGAGAGTGCCGTCGGCCCTGGTGCGCGCGGGGCGGTGGGCGTCGGTCAGCAGCATGAGCGCGAGAAGCCCGGCGACCTCGGGGTCGTCGGGCAGGCGGTCGTGCAACTGCCGGGCCAAGCGGATCGCTTCGGCGGTGAGTTCGACTCGGTGCAGCGCGCTTCCGGAACTGGCGGTGTATCCCTCGTTGAAGATCAGGTACAGCACGTGCAGTACCGCGGCCATCCGCTCGGAGCGTTCGGCCTCAGCCGGCATCCGGAACTGCGCACCGCTGGCCTTGATGCGCTGTTTCGCCCGGCTGATGCGTTGGGCGACCGTCGACTCCGGTACCAGGAACGCGCGGGCGATCTCCGCCGTACTCAGCCCCCCGACGGCTCGCAGGGTCAGTGCCACCTGCGAAGCCGGGGTGAGTGAGGGATGACAGCAGAGCAGCAGCAGGGTCAGTGTGTCGTCGACCGCCGACGCCGGCTCGGGCTCGGGCGTCGCCAGGACCGCGACGGCCTCCTCGCGTCTACGACGAGCGGTATCGCTTCGCCACAGCTCGGTCCACCGGCGGCAGGCGACGGTGATCAACCAGCCCTTCGGGTTCTCGGGCAGACCATCGGACGGCCACTGGCTCGCGGCCGCGACCAGTGCCTCCTGCACGGCGTCCTCGCAGATGTCGAAGCCACCGAACCGCCGCACGAGTATGCCGAGCACCTGCGGCGCCAGTTCCCGTAACTGGCGCTCGACCTCGGTATTCGTACTCACCTGCTGCTCACAGCCCCACCCCTTGCCGGGCGCCGCCAACCGGCCGCCGAAGACTTTTCCCGGACATGTCGAGATTAGCCCGTCGGCTTCTACACCCCTACAGACGCACCCGAGGGGGTGCCGGATGCAGAGGAGCCGGTATGACGTTCACCAGCCTGCCGCTGATCGCCGGGTCAGTGTCAACGGTGATATTCGTGGTCAGCTACTTGCCGATGCTCGTGAAAGCGGTGCAGACGAAGGACCTCACGTCGTACAGCCCGGTGAACCTGATGCTCACCAATCTCGGCAACGCCGTGCACTCGGTGTATGTGTTCAGCCTGCCGGTCGGCCCGATCTGGGCGCTGCACTCGTTCTACGCCGTCGCGGGCACGCTGATGCTGATCTGGTACTGGCGTTACACCCGAGGGGCGAAGTCGGGCAGGACCCGGCCGGCTCGTGCCGAACGCCTCCCGCTCAGCACGGTTCGGGGCCTGTCACGCCGGGCGGGTACGGCACGGTCGAGCGCGTTCGTACCCATGACGCCCGCGTCCGCGCTCGTCCTCGACCGGTCCGTGCCGATGGCGGCGAGGCAGAAATGACCGAACCCCGCCTTCCGCGGTGCAGGCCACCTCCGCAGGCCGGCGGTGACGTGAAGAATCCACGCTCTTCCCGTTGGTGGCGCACTTCTTTTCCGCCCTTTTCCGGTCCCACGATAAGACGGCACGCGACGCGAACCGTTGTTCACCGTGGCCCGCGAAAGGCGTAACGAACCTGCCGGCCCCGGCGCCACGCCGGGCAGGCAGTACCTGATGGAGGATTTCATGGATTATGCGATTTCGGCCGAAGGCCTGGTGAAACGGTTCGGCGAGACCACCGCGATCGATGGTGTCGACCTGGCCGTGCGCACGGGCACCGTATTCGGGCTGCTCGGTCCCAACGGCGCGGGTAAGACGACCGCGGTGCGCATCCTGGCGACGTTGCTTCAGCCTGACGAAGGACATGCGACGGTCGGTGGTTATGACGTCGTGCGCGACGCCCACCAGGTGAGGCAGCTCATCGGCCTGACCGGGCAGTACGCGGCGGTGGACGAGACGCTCACCGGCGCGGAGAACCTGTTGCTCATCGGCCGGCTCCTTAACGTGTCCAAGCGGGAAGCCCGGCAGCGGGCGAAGGAGCTGCTCACGAGCTTCCAGCTGGAGGAAGCGGCCGATCGGCCCGCGAAGACGTACTCGGGCGGGATGCGGCGGAGGCTGGACCTGGCCGCCAGCTTGGTCGGGAGACCACGCCTGCTCTACCTGGACGAGCCGACGACCGGCCTCGACCCGCGTAGCCGCCTCGAGTTGTGGGAGCTGGTGCGGGGTCTGGTCGCCGACGGCGTCACCGTTCTGTTGACGACGCAGTACCTGGAGGAGGCCGACTCGCTGGCGAACGAGATCGCCGTCGTCGACCACGGCAAGGTGATCGCCAGCGGTACACCCGCCGACCTGAAGGCCAGGACGGGTGCCCAGTCACTGGTGGTCAAACCGCTGATCGACACCGATCTGAACAGGGTGCTGTCCGTGGTCTCCGCGATCACCGGTTCCAGTCCCTCCGTCGAGGGCCAGGTGATCACGGCGGCGGTGACCGACCCCGCCGTCCTGCCGAACGTCGTTCGGCGGCTGGACCAGGAGGACATCGCCATCAGCGAGCTGTCGCTGCGTGGATCCAGCCTCGACGAGGTGTTCCTGTCGCTGACCGGGCGTACCGCGGACGAGAAGACGTCCAGCCCAGGCACCGGCACCGCGGCCGACACCGAAACCGAGACGACAGAGGAGGTGGCGGTATGACCACCGCGCTCCTGACCGCATCCCGTCCCATCGACCTCTCGCCGCGGGTCAACCCCGTCAACGGCCTGCGTCAGGCATTGACCCTCGCGTGGCGCAGTCTCGTGCGGATCAAGCACGATCCCCGGGAACTGGCCGACATCAGCGTTCAGCCCATCATGCTGACGCTGTTGTTCACGTTCGTCTTCGGCGGTGCCATCTCCGGCGGAGTCGGTTCGTACATCCAGTTCCTGTTGCCCGGTGTGCTGGTCGGCAACATGCTGTTCGCCACGCTGAACGTGGGCCAGGGGCTCAACTCCGATCTGTCCAAGGGGGTGTTCGACCGTCTCCGGTCCCTGCCGATCGCACGGTGGGCGCCACTCGCCGGACGGATAGCCGCGGACCAGTTCAAGCAGCTCTGGTCGATTCTGCTGATTCTCGGTATCGGTTTTGTGCTCGGGTTCCGGCTGGAGAACGGTTTTCTCGGCCTGCTGGCGGCGGCGGGTCTGCTGCTCGTCTTCGCCGCGGCGTTCTCCTGGGTGGTGGTGCTGATCGGCGTCACCTCGAAGGAAGCTGAACAGGTGCAGATGTTCGGTATGGCCATTCTGCTGCCACTGTGCTTCGCCAGCGGTCAGTTCTCGCCGCCGGAGACGATGCCCGGTTGGCTGCACTGGTTCGCCGACGTCAATCCGGTTGGGGTGCTCATGCAGGCACTCCGTGGTCTGATCAACGGCGGGCCGGTCGCGGGGCCGGTCGTCTGGTCGCTGGTATGGGCGGCGGTCATCGTGCTCGTCTTCGCGCCGATGTCGTTGCGCGCACTCAAGAAACGAGCCTGAGCCGCGGCCGGGCAGATGTGGTTCATCTCCGCGGTACCAGTCGAGGAAACCTGGTACCGCGGAGATGCGCCGCGCGACTGTCGTATGCGGACAGTGCGCTCGTGACATGGCCCCAGGTCAGCAATATCGAAGCTGCCAGGTGAACAGGATCCCAGCCATGCTGGTGGTATCGCTGACATGGAAGGACAATGAGGATGGTCATGGAAAGTGTCGAGCCGGGTTCGCCGTCTCTCTCCGCCTCGCTCATGCGGATGATCACGGGGTTCTACCCGTCCAGGGCCATCTACTTGGCTGCGGATCTCGGTCTCGCCGATCTGCTCGCGGCCGGGCCGAGGACGGCCGCCGATCTCGCGGCCGCGACCGGCACCCACACGCCTTCGCTGACCCGCGTGCTGGGGTTGCTCACGAGTACCGGAGTGCTCGTCCAGGACGCCGACGGCAAGTTCGGGCTCTCGCCGATGGGCGAGTTGTTGCGCACCGACACGCCGGACTCGGTTCACCAGATCGCGCTGTTGTTCGCCGGGCCGCTACAGCACCAGCTGTGGGGTGAACTCGAGCACAGCGTGCGAACCGGTGAGTCGGCGTTCGAACGCGCACTCGGCGAACCGGTCTTCAGTTACCTGTCGAAGCATCCGGAAGAGGCCATCGTCTTCGACAGGGCGATGACCTACTTCGCCACCCAGATCGCGACGGGCGTCGTCGAGGCGTACGACTTCTCCCCGTTCGACACCGTTGTCGATGTCGGTGGCGGTCAGGGAATGCTGCTGCGCAACGTGTTGCGCGCCTATCCTGGGGTCAACGGGATCCTGTTCGACCGTCCGGAGGTCGTCGACGGGGTGCGTGCCGAGATCGCCGAGTCCGATCTCGCTGACCGGTGCGCCGTGGTCGGCGGCAGCTTCTTCGAGGAAGTGCCCAGCGGGGGTGAGGTGTACCTGCTCAAGAGCATCATTCACGACTGGGACGATGAGCACAGCGCGGAGATCCTCGGAAACTGCCGTCGCGTGATGCCGGAGAACGGCAGGTTGCTGTTGATCGACCAGGTTGTTCCGGACCGTGTCGGCCTGTCCGCGGAGGACGAGATGATCACGGGCAGCGATTTGAACATGATGGTGACCATCGGCGGCCGGGAGCGGACCGAGGGGGAGCTGCGCACCTTGCTCGCGAACTCGGGATTCGAACTCAACAAAATCGTCCCGCTCGGCGGGTTGGAGCGCGGCATCCACGGCGTCTGCAGTGTGATCGAGTGTATGCGGGCAGCGTGAACCGGAAAGCAGATCGTGAGTGACCGTCGCGGATGAGGAGGACTGACCGATCGCGCTCTCGGCAGGTGCCGGCTGTTCGTGGCCGGCACCTGCCGAGAGTGTCGTTATGCGGTGAACTCCGCTTGTCCGGTTTCCGATAATGCCGGGAGGAATTACTCCAGCGGAAAAAAAATCCGATAAGATCCGAGACGGGCGAAGCGAGCAAGTATTACGGAGACGAACCGCCGACAGGAAGGGTGTCATGTCGCAGACCAAGGATTGGCGTGAAAGGTGGCAGCAGAGTGCTGAACTCCTTGAGCGCAAAACGGGCGCCGGAGTCAAGGAATGGAATCGCCGCGTGGTGGACACCGGAATCGGCACCGAGTCCGAGTTGAAGAAGTGGCTCAAGGAGCAGGGTGTCACCGGATTCGCGCAGACGCTCCTCGTCAGGGAGCGGTTTGGCTACCCCGAGTACACCACCGCGAGCGCCGACGAACTCGTTGAAGGACAGTACGCGGGCAAGGAGAGCCTGAGGCCGATATACGACCGGCTCATCGCGGTGGCGGCCGACGTCGGGGAGGTAACTCTCCAGGTGCGCAAGAGCTATGTCTCCTTGATGACGCCGAAGCGCAAGTTCGCCGTGGTGAAGGCGAGCACCAAGACCAGGGTCGATCTCGGGATGCGAATCGAGGACGTCGAGCCGCATGGGCGGCTGGAGTCGGCACAGGTGATGCGGGACGAGTCCTCGACCGTGCGAATTCCACTGACCAGCGAGTCGGACGTGGACGACGAGGTCGCGGACTGGCTCGCCAAGGCGTACCAGGCCAACAGCTAGTGGCGTAGGACGAACAGGATCACGCGACACCAGGCTTCTGGAACGCGCAGGACCGGGATGGGGGGGCACTGCGGACGAGCTGCCTTCCCCTGGTCAGCTCGTCCGCGGTGCCTTGTCGTCAGTCCGTTTCGTCCGGGGTGTCCAAGATTTTGATTACGGCACACGAGGCGGTGATGCTCGGTCCCGTCGCCACCATCAGCAGATGATCGCCCGGACCCAGTTGACCGGTCGAGACCAGGTGACGGAAACCGAGTAGGGGATCACTCGCGCCGCAGTGTCCGATGTCGCGACCGTAACCCCAGGTTGACTTGGCGATGTCCAGGCCGAGTGCGGTCATGCCACGGCCTTCGATGAATCCTCGGTCGACATTGACCACCGCCGTTCTGGACACGTCGCTGATGCTGATACCGGCCTCGGACAGGCTGGTCTCGACGACCTCGATCAGCTTCTCTCTCGCGTTGGTCGTCCGTTCGACCAACGCGGCCTGAAACACCGGTCCCTGCGTTTTCGCACCACCACGGGTGAAGTCGACCTCCCTGCCCGCGGTCATGGCAGGGGGAAAGAGTGGCTCACCGAGCATGGTGAGATCGGTGTCCACGGCCGGAGCCGAGATCGACTTCACCGACAACAGCTGGGCGAAGCCGCGGTCCTTCGAGAGTACGACCGCACTGGCCGCGTCACCGGGGATGAACGGCCCGCCAGTGCCCCACCGGTCCATCAGCGGTGTTCCGTAGTTGTCGGCGGCCACCAGCAGCGCCGTTCGCCGGTCCCGGTCCGCTGCCAGATAACTCGCGCCAACTTCCAACGCGCCGAACATGCCGTTGCAGCCCTGCTTGATCTCCAACGACAACACATCGCCACCTACGAGGTGGTCCTGCAGGTATGACGGCGGTAGCCAGCCCTCTGGTCCGTGCGGCCACGTTGTGGCGTACAGCAACAGATCCACATCGGTTGGGGAGGTGCCCGCGCGGTCGAACGCCTCTCGTGCCGCACGCAACGCCATTTCCGGGGCCGGCATGTCCCCAGCCACCGCTGCCCCGGTCAGACCTTCCGGGTCGGCCCTTTCGGCCGGGTACAACCCCTGGGCGACGGCGGACTCGACGCTCACTGTGGGTGGAACGTGAACGCCGAGTCCCGTGATGAACATCTGCGGTGTTCGCACCACCGCACCTCCTTGGTCTACATGCCGGACCGCCGAACGGGCCGGTCAGCGACGTCATTGGTCCCGTCCCGAGAAACGTACGCGAGACACAACATTCCCCAATCTTCTCGAATGCTCTACCTGGAGCCGAATCGTTGGCCGGGTACCGCAGACCGCCGATTCCGGCCACACTGCATGCCGGGAGAAGCACCAGCACCACAACCGCTGTGAGGGTGGTGACGTTCGACCGGCCGGGGTCGGCCTGCGGAGCCGGCCAACCCGGTTCACGGGCGATGTCCGGGTTTCTCGACGCGAGGAGCGTGCGGTGAACGATTGGCTCGAGTTCTGGAACGGCACACACCGCGTCTACGTCAATGACCGTCATCGGGAGGTGCACTACCGCCGGGTCGCGACGGATATCATCGGATTGCTTCCCGATTCGGGGGCGCACGTGCTCGACTACGGGGCGGGAGAGGCCCGGTTCGCCGGCTGGATCGCCGCCTCCGCGACGCGCGTGACGTTGTGCGAGGCCGCAGCGGAGGTCCGCGGAAACCTCACGGCACGCTACGCGGGACATCCGAAGATCACCGTGATCAGCGAGCAGGAACTCTCCGTGGTTCCCGGCGGATCTGTCGGCCTGCTGGTGGCGAACTCAGTCGTGCAGTATCTCGGTCGCGACGAGCTCGAGCGGTTGCTCACCGAAGCCCGCAGGCTTCTCGCGCCTGCGGGAGTGCTGTTGATCAGTGATGTGGTTCCGAGAGCGGGAAGCGTGCTCGCCGACGCCACTTCCTTGCTCCGCTACGCCATACGGGAGCGGTTCTTCTGGGCCGCGCTCCGTGCCCTGGCCGCGACCGCGTTCTCGCCCTACACCAGAATTCGCCGGCGACTGGGCCTCACCCGGTACGACGAGTCCGAGATGCTCGCCCTGTTGTCCGCACACGGATTCTCCGCTCGGCGACACACCCCGAACCTCAGTCACAACCAGAGCAGGCTGGCCTTCCTGGCAACAAGGCGATCTGAAACGAGCTGACAACGGAGCGGGCCGCGGAGCCCCGCACGCCCGAAGATGCTTCGCGCCGCCATTCGGTGTCAGATTCAGGGCAAGCACACCAATGCCGCGTTCTGGTCAAGGAGGAGACAGTGCAATCCACTCAGGTTCCGCAGCGGGACGAGCTGGTCCGGCGAGTTTCGGAGATCGCGCCCGTTCTGCGCGCCAACGCGGCATGGTCGGAGGAGAACAGGCGGCTGCATGACGAGTCGATTGCCGCGCTGGCCGATGCCGGAGTCTTCCGGATGCGGGTGACAGGTCGCTATGGCGGCTACGAGTGCGACGCCCGGACCTTGGTCGATGCGGGAATGGAGCTGGGCCGCGCCGATGGATCCACCGCGTTCACCGTCGCGCTCTGGTGGATCACGTCCTGGATGCTTGGCCTGTTTCCGGATGAAATCCAGGAGGAGGTCTTCTCGACCACGGATGTGCGCACGTGCGGCACACTGGCCCCGACGGGGACAGCTGTTCCCAAACCCGGTGGAATCGTCGTGAGTGGACGGTGGGCGTTCAACACCGGTGCCGCGCACAGCCAGTGGAAGCTGCTGTCCGCGATGGCTCCGGCGGAAGGCGGCGGCGAAGAGCCGATTCTCGCGGTCGTGCCGATCGGGGACGTCGAGATGGCCGACGACTGGAACGTCACCGCGCTCCAGGGTACGGGTAGCGTCACCGCGACGGCGAGCGACCTGTTCATCCCCGAAGGCCGGTATGTGCGCATCGCGCCTTTGCTGAATCAGGAATCCTTTTCCGAGCTGAACGCGGGAACCCCGATGTACCGCGCGCCGATGATCCCCGCGGTGTCGGCCGCGACCGTCGGGAAGATCGTCGGGTTGGCCAAGGCAGCGCGCGAGGCGTTCTTCGAGCGGCTTCCCGATCGCGGCATCGTCTACACCGGATACTTCAGTCAGCGAGAGGCCGCTGTCACTCATCTGCAGGTGGCCCAGGCGGCACTGTCCATTGATGAAGCGGAGTTCCACGCATACCGGCTGGCGGACATGGTGGACGGTAAGAGTGTCAGGTCCGAGGCGTGGTCGCTGGAGGAGCGGGCATACTCCCGAATGGCGATCGGTCGCGTGTGTGAGTTGACTAAGGCCGCCGTGGACACCTACGTCATGGCGAGTGGCTCGGTGTCGATCCAGCGAACGGCTCCGCTGCAGCGGATACAGCGAGACCTCGACGCGATCACCCTGCACGGCCTGAACCTGCCCGCTACCAACTTGGAGCTCTACGGCCGGATCCTGTGCGGCCTCGAGCCCAACTCGCCGTACGTCTGAGGGCGAGCCGGGCACGAACAGGCCCGGTTCCCGGCAGCGGTGACAGACGAATACCCGGACACGGTTGGTGTGTCCGGGTATTCGTCTGTCACCGCTGCCTCAACTGGTCGTGCTGGCCGGCCGTGCTTTCCCCCGATGCTGGCGCAGGAAATCGCGAACATCCTCGATCAGCAACCCGGGCTGCTCCATCGCGGCGAAGTGTCCCCCGCGGTCGAACTCGGTCCAGTGTGTGATGTTGGGGTACTCTCGGTCGGCGAGCTGGCGGATCGGAGCGACGATGTCGTGCGGGAACACCGCGACGCCGACCGGTACCTCGCACCGCACTGGCGCCCGGCCGGGATCATCGTGCCCGGCCAGCGCCGCCCGGATCTGTTCACCGATCTCGAAGTAGAGATCGGCTGAGGTTCCTGCTGTGGCGGTGAGCCAGTAGATCATGACGTTGGTGAGTAGTTGGTCGCGGTTGATGGCGTCTTCGGGGGCTTTGTCGGAGTCGGTCCATTCCTTGAATTTTTCGATGATCCAGGCGAGTTGGCCGACGGGGGAGTCGGTGAGGCCGTAGGACAGTGTCCGCGGCCGGGTCGACTGAAGCTTCATGTAGCCAGGCTGGTCCTCGTCGAACTGTCTGATCCTGGCGAGCCGGGAGCGATCCTGTGCGCTGAGGTTGTCGAGTTCACCGTCGGCTCCAGACGGGCGGGTGATCAGAAAGTTCACGTGTGCGCCGATGACCCCGGCATCCTGCCCGCAGACTTCGAGCGAGATCAGTGCGCCGAGGTCGCCGCCTTGGACGGCGTAGTGGTGGTAGTTGAGGCGGTGCATGAGGGTGGTCCAGGTTTGGGCGACTCGGGGGATGGTCCATCCGGTGTCGGGGGTGGGGCCGGAGAAGCCGAATCCGGGGATGGTGGG
>NZ_PQHZ01000062.1 GCF_003385185.1 Amycolatopsis palatopharyngis
GCCGACTCCTCCGCGACATCGCCGAAAACCGCGAAATCGGCGACGTCACCACCCTCGCCGACACCACCGTCATGGACCAAATCACCACCGGCCTCAACAAAAACACCACCGACGAATAACCATCCGAACGCGACTGTGGCCTCCACCCGAGTCGGGTGGAGGCCACAGTCGCGTCAGTGTTCCAGCGGCTCGATCAGCCGGTCACGGCGAGGTGAGCCGGCTGCGGGGTCGGGACCGGCGCGTTGCCGTTCTCGTCGGCCTCGTCGCCGTTGTCGCCATCGTCGCCGTTGTCACCGTTATCGCCGTTGTCACCGTCGCCGGGCTCGGAAGGCTCGGTGGTGACGGGGGGCTCGGTGCTCGTCGGCGGCTCGGTCGGCTCGCCGCCGTTGCCATCCTCGGCGCAGGTCGCCGAGGAGATGTCGATGGTCTGGGTGCTGTCCAGCAGGTCGACCGAGACCGCGGTGACAGTCACCGAGCCGTCCTCGTTCTCGACCTGCTTGTTCAGCGTGACCTTGGCGACCTGGCCCAGCTGCTCCGGCACGATCTCGGTGTTCGCCGGGACCTGGTTCTCGGGCGCCTGCTCTTCTCCGTCGACCTTCAGGCCAACGATCTTGGTGGAGGCCTGCAGGTCCTTGCAGTTGACCTCCAGCAGCGAGGCCGAGATGACCGGCGCTGTGGCGAGGCTCAACTCGAGGTCGGCGGTGCTGGCGCGCGACCAGCCCTCGCCGGCCGAAGCGTTGAGAACGCCCAGGCTCAGGACTGCGTCGCCCTCCGGGGGAAGGTCGGCCCGCACCACGGACTCGTCGCCGGAGCCGACCACGTGCGGCAGCTTCGGAATCTCGACCAGGCCGTCGGCGGCGATGGCGTAGGCGGAGTCCTCGACCTCGGCCGAAGCCATCGGGGCGAGGGCGATACCGCCCGCGAGCAGTGCGGACAGGGCGCCGGCGCCGAGGGCGGCGGTTCTCTTCCTGGACAATTTATTACCTTTCACCAGTTGTACGTACAGAGGTTTCGTACGGGGGATGGAACAGGGCCTGCCGCGCGGGATCAGGTGATGTTGATGATCGTGCCGAGCGGAAGTTTGACGAGCTGGTCCAGGGCTTCCTGAGTCACCCTGATGCACCCGTCGCTGTTGGCCTCACCGACAAAGCTGTTGTCAGGCCAGGTGTGGATACCCACCGTGCCGGGGCCACCGCCGAAGGTCTCGTGGGAGTCGGAGTGGCTGCTCAGCGGGAGAACGATCGGGCTGTAGGTGTTCACCGTCTCCTCGATCGAGGCGATGATGAATGCGCGCCCGGTGGGGGTTGGGAACTCGGGCTTGCCGATACCGATCGTCCACTCGCCGACCTGCTCGTCACCCTTGAGGATCTCCAGGCTGAACGAGGCGAGGTCGACATTGACCACGTAGTCGTTGTTGGCCGATTCGACCGCGTCATCCGCGGTGTTGATCCAGCCCGCCGAACCGTTGGGCCGGGTGGGCAACAAAATCTGCGCCCAGTCACCCTCACGGGCGATGACCGGCACCCAGGTCGGCGACTCGATCTGCTTCTCCGGCAGCCGCGCGATCGGCTTTCCGTCAACAGCGTCGTGGACGACGAGCTCGCGCTTGGGGTGGAGCACCTCACCCTCGGTCGCGGCCTCGGGTGCCGGGTCGAGCGGAGGGTTCTCCAGTGCGGTGAAGGTGGTGGCCTCCGCGAGCGCGGTGACCTCCTCCTGACTGGTCCCGCCGGACTGCGCGGCAGCCCCGTCGTCACCACACCCCGATGTCAGCAGGGCCAACATCGCGGCCGCGACGACAGCCAGCGATTTCGTCGACACGCGCCGCCCGCCGTTACCGCGGCCCTGGTGGTGCAGAAGCGCAGATCTTTCCATCAATCAGAGTCCCTGGGCTGTAGGTCGAGAAGTGAGAATGGCATTAAAGCAAAGAGGGATTCGGCTCTTACGCGCGGGTAGGTTAGTACTCTCGAACCTCCACAAGAGTGAACGTTCGTGGCCAACCAGGTCACGCGCAGATATCAAAGCAGCGTCCAAACCAATACACGAGTAACAAATTCTTGCTGAACAAACCGCCGCCCCCGCCCGGCAAAAGGTGGCGTGGATCACTGGGGGAAAGGGACCCACAGGCTGCGGAACTTGTTGCGCGCCAACAAGGTCCACCCTGACCTGCGGCTGCAGGGACATTGCTAGCAGTACGGGCCCACCGGAATCAATGTGCTTGCCGTCCGGAGATCGGCTGCCGCAACCCCAGAAGCAGCGAAAACGGGGTTAATCGCAAGACGCGACGATCAGTTGGTTTCACTCTTTCAGGTGGATTGATGTAACGCCCGATCCCAATTCGACGGGCAGAAAGTAGCGCAGCGCATTGTCCGACTTCTACGAAGAGTAACGAAAACCGTGACCAGGGTTCGGCACGGAACTCGATTTCCGACGCACTGGATAGTCCCCACCTGCCCGGATGGCACCGACTCGAACGAATGTTCTACGCTACCACGGAGAGCCCATCGAACGCGGCGAGGAGCAGCACCGACGATGACAGTGGATTCCTTGACACAGCAGCGGGACGACGCCACCGGGACGGAGCCGGTCGGGAACGGGGAGCTGGCAGGTGGTCCCACGGAGGCGCCGGCGGACCAGCAGCCAGAGGCGAACGAACCGTCCGCGGAGGACCAGGCCAAGACCAAGCGCGGCCGGCCGAAGGGCACCAGCGCGAAGAAGACCCGGACCGTCGAGCTCACCCTCACCGTGACCGGCACCGCGGACGGCGAGTGGCAGGCGGAGCTGAAGCACGGCAGCAAGTGGGTCGCTCGCGGTCTCGACATTCCGGCGGCCGCCGTGTCCCGGGCAGCGAAGGAACTCCACGTGGACCTGTCCGGACCGATCGACGACGTCATCAACGCCGCCCGTGAGCAGCAGCAGGCCAAGGTCGCGCAGCTCGAGGCCGAACTCCAGCAGGCCAAGCAGGCCCTCGCCGAACTGGAGAGCTGACCACTCCCCCCGCCGGGACGGGTACCGCGCGACGGCACCCGTTCCGGCATTTTTCACTCCCCGGCAGCAACCGCGGGAAGCTGCCCGGGCCTGAGCGTGGCTCCGCAATGGCCCCGCGGGGCGGACGCGGCCGCCGCCTCGATCACCGGAACCTGATTCTTCGCGTAGGCCCGTAGTTCCTCCAGTACCGCCGGGTCGGACAACACATCCCTGCGCACGCGGTCGATCCCCTTGTTCGCCATGGATCGGATCTCCACATAGTCCCGATCGAACCGGGGGTCCTCCACGATCGCGCGGCCCCAGGCCCCATGGGTATGGACAAACGTCGGCCGAACTTCCTCGAAGACGTAGTCGTTGAGTTCCGCCCACTGCTGCTTCGCCCAGAACTCGGCCATCCGCGGTTCGGTGAGTCCAGCCATGTCCGCCACACGCAATCGGCTGGTCAGCGCGGTGCCACCCACGTCCGGCAGCAGCAGTGACCCCTGGCCGACTCCCGCGATGTCCGCATAGGCGTTGAAGATGCGGCCCCACCGTTCGGCGACGACACACATGGGCACGGTCGGCCCCTCCCGGAACTTCTCCGAGGCTGCCGCGAACAGACTGCCCGACAGGACGAAAACCACGACCAGCCCCGCGCTGAGCACCGCCCTCCCGCGAATCCCGGTATGCCGGAAAGCGGCCCCCGCCGCCAAAGTCCCGGCCAGTGCCGCGAGAGCCCACGCCGGTGTCGCGAACCGATGCTCGCCCATCCAATCGGGCTTCAGCACGGCGAACGCCGTCACGGCCAGAATCAGCGTCACCAGTAGCGCGATCATGCCCGCTCGCAACCGAGAGGGCCGCAACAGCACCATGCCGACCAGCACGGCGAACGCGATCCCCGCGGGCGCACCCACGTACTCGAGTAGCTGCTCGCTGCGGGTGAGGTCGGTGAACTCGGGCAGGTCCTGGTTCTTGGCCAGTGCAGGCAGGGACAACAACTTGCCGAACTCGAGGTAGCGCCAGGTGAAGTAGGCGCCGACGGGAACCGCGAAGGCAGCCGTGGACAGCAGTACCGCCCGCGCGCTCGCACCGACATACGTGCGACTCATCCACACCAGCAGGACGAGCGGATACGCCGCTACGTAGATGAGACCGTCCGGCCTGGTCAAGGCGGCGAGTGCGGCAAGGGCGCCGACGGCGAGCGCCGTCCGGCCACTGCGCAGCCGATCGTTGACGGCCGCACGGAACATCACCACGGCGAGCCAGGTCACTGCCAGGGCGAAAAGGGAGTTCTCCAGACCGGAGAAGCACCAAATGACGAAGGATGGGTTGGCTGCCAGCACCGCACCCGAGGCGAAGGTCGCGAGCCCGGGCCTGCGCGTGACCTTCCTGGCCGCCTGGAAACAGCCGACCAGGATTCCGGCGCAGCAGACCAGAGCGAGCGCCTTCGGAAAGACGACATAGTCCGGAACTCCCAGGATCGTCCCGTGGTCGAACAACCCGAGGAGGCGGCCGAGCGTGAGCAGCAGGAGCCAGGAAGGGTTGGAGAAGCCCTCACTCGGATCGGCGCCCGGCTGCAGCACGACGCCGTGCCCCTGGGCCAGGCTGCGCGCATAGGCGAAGGTGATCGCCGCGTCGTCAATGATCCAGTTGCCGAATCGGCTTGCATGCCAACCGATCAGGGCCGTACCGCCGAGAACACTCGCGACGGCGTACACCCAGCTCGGCAATCGTCTGCGATCCGTGGACGAGTCCGAAACCGGTACCGGCACCCGGATCTCCGCCGTGCTCACCACGCCCCGGTCTCACCTTGCTGTCGCTTCCCGCTCCGGCCACACATGAATGGCCTGTTACCCGGAACCTGCGATCGGTTAACCACGCCTTCGCGTGAACATCTCGCCGATTGCCCTAGGATTGGTATACATCTCGTATGCCGGGAGGTACCCGTGATCTTGTCCGGCCGCGACAAGGCGTACCAGTACCTGAGGAACACCGTGCTGACCGATCCGGCCATGCAGGGCAGATTCATCAGCGAACAGGACGTGGCCGCCAGGGTCGGTATCTCCCGCACCCCTATCCGCGAGGCACTGCTCATGCTCGCCGCCGAGGATCAGGTGCGACTCGTGCCGAAGCGGGGTGCTTATGTGGCCCCCCTTTCCGGTAAGGACCTGCGGGAACTGGTGGAGCTACGGGCAACCCTGGAATGCTTCGCCGCGCGGAAGACACTCGCCAGCGCAACCGTTCCGCTTACCGCCCTGCGGGAAACGCTGGAGCGGCAGGAAACCGTGGACGACCCACGCCACTCTCGTGAGTTCATCGAGCTCGACACCCACTTCCACACGCTGCTGATCGAGGCGGCTGGCAACGACATACTGGCCAAGACCTACACCGCGTTGCGCGACCGGCAGGTCCGGGCCGGATTGGTGGCCCTGTACTCCACAGCCGGGCGGCAGGATGCGGTTCTCACAGAGCACAGGGCCATCCTGGACGCCCTCACGGCCGGGGAACTCGACGCGGCCGAAGCCGCCATCAATACTCATCTGGAAACCACTCTGCGAATTCAGCTGATGAGCTGATCGGCTTCCCTTATTGAGGTTTGCCTTTCCTACGATGCACCTCATTTATTTTGTCGCGACATCCACAGTGATTCGTGTTTGACTGTTCTGGTGAGCGAAATGGAAAAGCTGGATTCGTCCCGGCCACACGGTGGCGAGGCACACGATCCGCATGGGGGTCTCGGCGCCCGGCTGAACTGGCTGCGCGCCGGAGTTCTCGGCGCCAACGACGGCATCGTATCCGTAGCCGGCCTGGTGGTCGGGGTCGCGGGTGCGACAACCGATCGTTTCGCAATACTCACGGCGGGGGTCGCCGGACTTGTCGCGGGCGCGTTGTCGATGGCCGGGGGTGAATACGTGTCGGTTAGCACGCAACGCGATACCGAACGCGCGATGCTACGGCTGGAAACGCAGGAACTGACCACGATGCCCGAGGCCGAGGAACGCGAACTCGCGGAGATTTACGAGGACAAAGGACTCTCCCCCGAACTGGCCGCGCAGGTGGCGCGGGAGTTCTCCGCGAAGGACCCGCTGCGGGCCCATGCCGAGGCCGAGTTGCGTATCGACCCGGACGAACTGACCAGCCCTTGGCAGGCGGCCTGGGCCTCACTGCTGGCCTTCTCCGCAGGGGCGCTGATACCCCTGCTGGCGATCGCGATTCCACCCACATCCGCCCGCGTCTGGGCTTGCGCACTCGCGGTGGTGCTGGGGCTGGCGTTGACGGGTCTGATCAGCGCGAAACTCGGCAACGCGGGATCGTTGCGGGCGATCATGCGCAATGTCGGTGTCGGCAGCCTGACGATGCTCGTCACGTACTACGTCGGCCTGCTGTTCGGGGTCGCGCTCGGCTGAGTCACTGCGGCTCGGGCCATCCCGTCGCCTCCGGGCCTGCCGGGCCGGTCCTTCGCCGGGCGAACTGGGTGTACGCCCAGAACGCGCCGCCGACGAGAGCCAGCGCCCCACCACCGATCAGTAACCACCCGGTTTCCGCCGGGTCGCTCTGCCGACCGTCCAGGGCGAGCCCGGCCGCCGGTTCCACGACCGTGTCCGCCGGGGAGCTGTCGAGCAGGGTGATGAGCCCGCCGATCAGCAGAACGACACCGACGATCATGGTCAGCACGGCATAGAACCGGTCCCTCATCATCCCTCCCCGCGGGGTGCCACCTGAATGATGATGACATTTTCGTGCGCGGAGGGCATCCGTTCGCACACGTTCGGTTCGGGGCACGGACGGATCCGTGCCCCGAACCGGGTGTCAGCGCACGCCGCTCATCAGCTTCCGGATGAACGGACTCACCGCCGCGATCAACAGGCCGAGCAGCACCGCAACGCCACCGACAGTGCCGAAGTAGGCAGCCTCGTTGTCGACGCTGTAGTACTGGGCGAGCGAGCCCGCCATGGCCGTGCCCAGCGCGATCGACAGGAAGTTCAACGCCACCATCTGGGTACGGAAGCGCTGGGGCGCGAGTTTGGTGGACAGCGAAAGCCCGACCGGCGACAGCATCAGCTCCGCGACGGTGAACGCCAGCAGAATGCCGACCAGCGCGAGGAACGGCGTGCTGTTACCGACGCCGCCCGCCATCGGCAGGAACAACAGGAACGCGAGTCCCATGGTGCCGGTGCCGAGCGCGAACTTGATCGGCGTGGACGGCTGGCGCGAGCCCAGCTTCGTCCACATCGCCGCGAACACCGCTGCCAGCAGGATGATGAAGATGGGGTTGATCGCGTTCATCCATGCCTCCGGCACCTCCCAGCCGAACATGACCCGGTCCACCCGCTCGGCGAAGTAGATGGGCACCACGGTGAACTGCTGCTGGAACAGGGAGAAGAAGGCGAAGCTCGCGATGAACATCGGAATGAACGCGAACACTCGCTTGCGCTCGACGCTGGAGATGCCCTTGCTGCTCAGGATGACCGCGAAGTAGCCGATCGACGCGATCAGCACGACCACCACCGTGACATCGGACAGGTTGGCCGCGGTGATCACGCCGGCGAGGACCAGCACGAGGATGGCCGCTACGCCTGCAGCCGCTGCCCCGCCGACCATGGGCCGCTTCTCGTCGGGCAGCGGGTTCGGCACGACATTCGCGTTCTCGCCGAGGTTCTTCCGGCCCAGGGTGTACTGGATCAGACCGACCGCCATACCGATGGCGGCGAGACCGAAGCCGTAGTGGAAGCCGAGTTCCTCCTGGGCAAGACCGGTGAGCAACGGACCGACCAGGGCACCGATGTTGATGCCCATGTAGAAGATCGTGAAGCCGCCGTCGCGGCGGTCGTCGTGCTCGGAGTACAGCGAGCCGACCAGCGACGTGGCATTGGCCTTCAGTCCGCCACTGCCCAGTGCGATAGCACCGAGCCCGACGCCGACCCCGACGAAACCAGGTAGCACCGCCAGGCTGATGTGGCCGAACATGATCAGCACGGCGCTGTAGAACAGCACGCGCTCCGATCCGATGACCCGGTCGGCGATCCAAGATCCGACGATCGTGGACAGATAGACGAGCCCACCGTAGGCACCGACGATGCTGGTCGCGGTGGCCTTCTCCAGCGCTAGGCCACCCTGCATCGTGGAGTAGTACAAGTAAAAGATGAGGATGGCTTGCATCCCGTAGAAGGAGAAGCGCTCCCACATCTCGACACCGAAGAGATTCGCGAGCCCTCGTGGGTGCCCGAAGAACCCCTTATCTCGTGTGACCTCTGTTGAGGTACTCACAACTGGACCGTCCTCATGGTCTAGACAGCGTTGTCGTCCCGCATGGTAGGACCGTCCATAACTGACACAGTAGGGCGCATGGTTGTGAGATCCACTCCGTCCGGTTTGTCCCAGTGTCGAAGAGTGGGTGATCACACGATCAGCTCCCCGGGCGCTCCCCGGCCGCTAGGATCACGTAAAGGTGCGCCGGGAAGTCTGGTCGGCAAGAGTGTTGTCGACCGCAAGTTTGGAGATTGCCTGTGACTTCACCGGTACCACGCCGGCCCGGCCAGACGGTGGCAGAATTTGCCCGCTACCTGCGGACGGAGACCACGGGCGGGCTGATTTTGCTCGCCGCCACTGCGATAGCCCTGATCTGGGCGAACTCCCCGATCGGCGATGTGTACCGGACGATCCGCGACTTCGAGCTCGGCCCCGAGCTGTTCCACCTGAACCTCACCATCGGGGAATGGGCCAAGGACGGCCTGCTAGCCATCTTCTTCTTCGTCGTCGGGCTTGAACTCAAGCGCGAACTCGTGGTGGGCGAGCTCTCCAAGATCAAGCAGGCGGCCCTGCCGATCGTCGGGGCCATCGGCGGCATGCTCGTTCCCGCGGCTCTGGCGCTCTCGATCGCCTGGGGCGAGCCAGGAATCGACAAGGCATGGGCCATTCCGGTCGCCACGGACATCGCCTTCGCGCTCGGGGTGCTGGCCCTGACCGGTTCGAACCTGCCCAGTTCCGCCCGGGTGTTCCTGCTTTCCCTCGCGGTGGTGGACGATCTCGGCGCGATCATCGTGATCGCCGTGCTCTTCACGGCGAGTTTCGACCTGGTGGCCGGCGCGATCGCACTGGTCGCACTGGCGCTGTACGCGTTCCTGCAGCACAAACGGGTACAAACGCCATGGCTGTACGTACCGCTGGCACTGATCACCTGGGTCGCCGTCCACTCGGCGGGTATTCACGCGACGATCGCCGGGGTGGCGCTGGGCCTGCTGACCCGCGTCCATGCCGACAAGGGCGAGGAGCACGCGCCCGCGATCCGGTTGGAGCACCGGCTGCAGCCCTGGTCCTCCGGATTTGCGGTGCCGGTGTTCGCGCTGTTCGCCGCGGGCATCGAGGTGAGCGGCGATTCGCTGGCGGAGGTGTTCACCACCAAGCTGCCGCTGGCGATCATGATCGGCCTGCTCGGCGGCAAGCTGCTCGGCATCTTCGGGTTCAGTTTCCTCGCGGTGAAGCTGCGTATCGCGGACAAACCCAAGGGCGTCCAGTGGCGAGATATCGCGGCCCTCTCGGTGCTGGGCGGTGTCGGATTCACGGTGAGTCTGCTGATCACCGAACTGTCCCTCGACGGCGAGGCGACGGAGCTGGCAAAGGCCGCGGTCCTGCTGGCCTCCGCGGCGGCCTCGCTGCTGGCAGCGGCGATGCTGATCCGCCGAAGCAAGGCACACGCTCACTCCGACGCCGACTGACCCCCGCCCGCCGCGGCGTTTCGGGAGTTCCCCAATGTGGCATTGGGGAACTCCAACGTCCCTAATGCCACATTGGGGAACTCCAGATCGCTGCGCGCGGCGGGCTTGACGGACACGGAGGGCGCGCCCATCGAGCCTCGGCGAGTCGGTCATGGCACGATGAGCCCCGTGAGCAGCCCCAAGCACCAACTCAACGACAATGACGGCGTGGGGTCCGTGCCCTACATCCCACTGTCGCAGCCGGACGACGCTGGCGGTGACCAGTCGATCGGTGCGCTCGTCAAGGACGCGACGCAGCACCTGTCGACGCTGGTCAGGGCCGAGGTCGAGCTTGCCAAATCCGAGGTAGTCGGGGAGGCGAAGAAGGCCGTAAAGGGCAGCATCTTCTTCGTGATCGCCCTCGTCGTGGCGCTCTACAGCTCCTTCTTCTTCTTTTTCTTCCTCGGCGAGCTGCTTTCCGAGTGGCTCCAGCGCTGGGCGGCGTTCGGCATCGTCTTCGCGCTGATGCTCGTCGTAGCAGCCGTGTTCGGTCTGCTCGGCTACAAGAGGTTCAAGAAGATCAAGGCGCCGGAACGCACGATCGACAGCTTCCGGGACACGGCCGCGGCGCTGAAACCCCGCAAGGACTCCGAGAATCACTTCCCGGAAGTCCACGACACCGCACAGGCCCCCGGTCCCGTCCGGGGCTGACCGCGGTCGCACGTGGCAGCACCCGACCCGTCCAGTGTCCGGTTCGAAGGACCCTGGACACATCGCGACGTGTCGGCCAACGGCATCCGGCTCCATGTCGCCGAGGCCGGCTCGGGGCCTCTGGTCGTGTTGCTGCACGGGTTCGCCGGGTTCTGGTGGAGCTGGCAGCACCAGCTGCGCATGCTCACCGAGGCCGGTTTTCGCACGGCGGCCGTTGACCTGCGCGGCTACGGCGACTCCGACAAGCCGCCGCGTGGCTATGACGCCTGGACGCTGTCCGGCGACGTCGCGGGCCTGGTTCGCGCGCTGGGTGAGCCTCGCGCTCACCTGATCGGGCACGCTTGGGGCGGGATGCTCGCCTGGACGACCGCTGCCCTGCACCCCAGGGTCGTCAGCTCGGTGAGCGTGCTCGGCGGTGCGCACCCGTTGGCGCTGCGCACGGCGATCGCACGCACCGCACTGCGCCGACGCAAAGCCAACCAGGCAAAGGCGCTCAGCCACCTGTTCCGGTTCCAGGTACCGATGGCGCCGGAGCGCGCACTGGTTCGCGCCGATGCCGAGGCCGTCGAGTCCATGCTGCACAGCGCATCCGGCACCGATTGGCGGGGAACCGCGGACTTCGCTGATACAGCGGCGAAACTGCGCCAGGCGATGCTTGTCCCCGGGGTGGCCCACAGTGCGCTGGAGTACTACCGCTGGGCCTTCCGCGCCCAGTTCCGTGGCGAAGGGCGCCGGTTCGTCGATGCCGTCGACACCCGCGCGAAGGTCCCGGTCCTGCAGTTGCACGGCGCGGACGACCCGTTCGTGCTTCCCGAGACTGCCCGTGCCTCGGCGCCGTGGACCGGCCCGCGGTCGCGGTTCGAGTCACTCGCCGGCATCGGTCACTTCCCGCACCTGGAGTGCGCCGCGGACACGGGTGGGGTCCTGCTGGATTTCCTGCACTCGGTACCGCGAGATGGTAGTACTCAGCGACGTCGTTGATCTTGCTTGGTGGTACTTGCAGACACCCCAAGTTCTGGGGGTGAGGTCAGGCTGTGCAGGGACCGGTGCCGACTCGGGAGCCGTAGCCGGGTGCGGCCTCGATCTCCGGGCGGACCTCGTCCGCCGTCAGCACGAACCCGGTGTCCCGGTCCTCGACGGAAGCGCCGAACACCACTCCGATCACCCGGCCCTGCGGATCCACGATCGGCCCGCCGGAGTTCCCGCTGCGCACCTGGCCGCGAACGGTGTACACATCTCGCTCGACCGTCTTCGAGTCGTAGATGTCGGGCCCGCGCAGGTTCACTCTGGCACGGACCCGTGCCGCCGTCGCCGTGTACGGACCGTCCAGCGGATAGCCGAGCACGATGGCGTCGTCGCCGGCCTGGGCCGGAGTGGAAGCCAGGCTCAGCACGGGCGCCTCAAGACCGGGCACCGCGAGCAGCGCGACATCGGTGTCCGGGTCGTAGTGCACGACCCGCGCGTCCAGCCTGCCCTGCGACGTTTCCACGGCGACCTCGTCGGTGCCCGCGACCACGTGCGCGTTGGTCATCACTCGCTGCGGCGCGACGACGAACCCGCTGCCCTCGAGCGAACGGGAGCACGACGGCGCGGTGCCCCGTATCTTGAGCACGCTGTCCTGAAGTTCGCGCACTGTCGAGGTGGCCTGCAGGCCCGGGTCCGGTGGCTCGATCTCGCTGATCGGCGCCCGCTCGAACGGGTTGACGATCGCCGGGAAGCCCGACTCGTCGAGCAGTTTCCGCAGCTGGTTGGGCAGCCCCTGCGCCTGGGCGGGCATCACCTCGTTGACGCCGCCGAGCACCGAGGAGTTGTTTATCGCCGAGGCCAGGCCGGGCAGGCCCGCCACGCTCGTGAGGGGCAACGCGATCAGCCATGCGACCACGAAAACCACCGCGCCCTGCACGACCGCGCCGAGGCTGTTGTCCACCCCGGACAACTTCGGCGAGCGGATCCGGCGTTTGATCTTGTTGCCGGTCCACACCCCCAGCGTCTCGCCGAGCGCCACCATGAACACCACGGTCGCCACGGCGAACGCCACCCTGGCGGCCGGGTTCTCGAACAGGTCCACCACCAGCGGGGCGAGCTTGATGCCGACGACGGCGCCGAGGATCACGCCGAGGAACGCGGGTAGCGCGATGACGACGCCCTGCCTCGCCCCGGACAGGGCGGCGAGCACCGCGAGCAGCACCACCAGGATGTCGACCCAGTTCACTCCGGCTCCCTACCGTGGCGCCCGGTCGCGCGCATCGTCAGCGACGCCGTCCGCGCCGCGTGTTCGGCTAACGCTACGTCAAGCTCCCGCACGTCCGAGGAGTCCCACTCCCGCTCCCAGCCACCGAGACCGAGCAGCACGGAAAGCAGCCCCGCGGTGAAACCCCAGACGAACAAGCCACCGACCTCGAACGCGGGCCCCTGCCAGCCCATGTCGCCCCGCCGCACCTGGAAGCGGTTCGCGGGGTCGACCAGTTCCGCGACGGGGACCCTGGCGACCGCGGCCGTCTCCCCCGGATCCACCGCGTGCACCGGGGAGGACACCTTCCAGTGCGCCAGCACCGGTGTCACGGCGAACTGGGAGACCGGAACATACAACTCGGGCAACAGCGCTACCGGCCGTACGCCGGACGGATCGACGCCGGTCTCCTCCTCCGCCTCACGCAGGGCGGTCGCCACCGGTCCTTCGTCACCCTCTTCGGCTCCCCCGCCGGGAAACGCCACCTGCCCCGCATGTGAGCCGAGCGTTTCGGCGCGGCGTAGCAACAGCACGTCGGGCCCGAGCTCGTCCTCACCGAAGAGCACCAGCACCGAGGCTGGCCGGGTGCGCGCACCGGGCGGCGGGCTGAACCTGGTGAAGGAGTGGTGGTCGAGTTCGTCGGCGATCTCGACCAGGCCACGCAGCCACTCGGGCACCGTGGCCGGCGGCACCAGTTTGCCGGTCACCTGGCACCTCCGTACTTCTCGACTGCCCCCCGGACCGATTCCACGTCGGTGAGCAGGCGCGGATTCTCGATGAACCGCACCTCGCCCGCCGCGGTGACGAGGTACGACGCCGGCAGTGCCTGCGGGACCTTCAGCGCGGTGCGGACAGGGCCGCCGAAGTCGTCCGCGTCGTGCACCGTCGGAAGCCGCACGTCGAGATCCCGCAGCAGCTCGAGGCCATCGCGGCGATCGCTGGCCAACTGCACGGTGAGGACGTCCACCGAATCCGGCAGGTCGGCGTACTCCTGCAGGACGGGCAGTTCCTCCCGGCAGGGCGGGCACCAGGTCGCCCACACGTTCACCAGCGTGGTGCGCCCGGCCAGCGCCCTGCCGAGGTCCACCTGGGAGCCGTCGCCGAGGCAGGTCGCCGTCACGCCGTCGAGCTGGGGAACAACCGCGTCGCCAGGGGTGTCCTGCGCTGGGGCGGGACAGGAGGCGAGACCGGCCTCGGCCCGTAGCCCACTGAGGTCCTCCTCGGGGCCTGCCGGAGGAGCATCGTCTCTCGGCAACAGGGCGACGATGAGCGCGAGCACCAGTACACCCAGGCCGAGTGCCCAACCGGTCGTCCTGGTCACGCTTCCGTCACCAGCGCAAGCAGGTGGTCGCGCTCCGGCCCCTTGACCAGCTTCGAGGCCTCCTCGAACTCGGTGGGTCCGGCGCCGAACGACGGGCAGTCACGGGCGAGCGGGCAGGCGCCGCAGGCAGGTTTACGCGCATGGCAGATCCGCCTGCCGTGGAAGATCACCCGGTGGGAGAGCATGGTCCATTCCTTGCGCGGGATCAGCTCACCGACCGCCTGTTCGACCTTGACCGGGTCCTCCAGTTCGGTCCAGCCCCATCGGCGGACGAGCCTGCCGAAATGGGTGTCGACCGTGATCCCTGGCACATCGAAGGCATTGCCGAGTACGACATTGGCCGTCTTCCGCCCCACCCCCGGGAGTGTGACCAGGTCCTTCAGCGAAGCAGGCACGTCACCGTCGAATCGCTCCATCAGTGCTGCCCCGAGGCCCATCAGCGCGGACGCCTTGTTCCGGTAGAAGCCGGTCGGCCGGATCAGCTCCTCGAGTTCGATCCGCTGCGCGCCCGCGTAGTCGGCCGCGGTCGGATACCTGCTGAACAGGGCAGGAGTCACCTCGTTGACCCGCTTGTCGGTGCACTGGGCCGAAAGCACCACCGCGACAACCAGTTCCAGTGGCGTGCGGAAGTCGAGTTCACAATGCGCGTCCGGGTAGGCCTCATCGAGGCGCCGTTTGATGCGCCGGGCGCGCCTGACCAAGGCGAGACGACTTTCCCCCAGGTAATCCTTTCGGGGGGCACTACGGGCGGCAGATGGCACCCCGATAGCCTACGGGCGACGTCCGACCCTTCGGCGAAGCACTCCTCGCCGTCGAGCCGCACGTGGACACCTGGAGGTGTCCGGAGGATCCCGCGCAGTGCGATCCGCGCCGCGCGGGCGACACGCCGCAACACACCTTGGCGCAAAGACATGAGCGCCATCAGCGAGGATCTGGAGTCGATGAGGCTGACGCCACACTCAGTGCCGGGATCGAAGCAGGCGATACCGGCCGTGTCGGTCCGACCGGTCGAGCCGGCCGCCCATCACACCGGTACCGGTGCGGACGCGACGGGAGCGAAATGACTGTCTGGTTCGTTATCGCCGTTCCACTGGTGATCATGTTCTTCGCCCTCGCCATGGAGCGGGTGGAACACCGCCTCAGCAACGTCACGGTGCGCGAGGAAGAGGTCGAGGAGTTCCTCGAGCAGGCGCAGCCGAACGAGGTCAGGGCCCTTTACGGGCACGGAATCGGCCGCGCGCTCGAGCTGTTCAGGCTCCGCAGGCTCGGCGGAAGGGCAGCCAAGCTGCGCCCGCGCAAGGCTCGGGGTTAGGCTCCTCCGTCGGGCGTGATCACCACGGAGTCGCTGCTGAACAGGCAGTATCCGGGCGAACGCGTTCGGTGAACCGAAGCGTCACCCGCCCGGGCGGGATCGGCGACACCACGGCGTGCCAGGAAAGCACCATTTCCAGTACGCCCTAGACTGCAGGCAGTGACCGGCGACACGCTCCTCCGCCCGAGGATCGCGGCTCGCCACGCAATGAGGAGGCACGAGGTGGACGAGACCCTGGCCCGGGCGGGCATCTTTCAGGGTGTGGAACCGGCAGCAGCTGAGGCGCTCGCGCAGACCTTGGAGGCTGTGGAGTTCCCCCGGGGCCACGTGATCTTCAACGAAGGCGAACCCGGCGACAAGCTGTACATCATCCAGTCCGGCAAGGTGAAGATCGGCCGCAAGTCCCCGGACGGCAGGGAGAACCTGCTGGGGATCTTCGGTCCGTCGGACATGTTCGGTGAGCTGTCGATCTTCGACCCGGGACCCCGCACATCCAGCGCGACCACGGTGACCGAGGTTCGCGCTGTGACGATGGACCGTGCCGCACTCCGGCAGTGGATCTCCACCCGGCCGGAAATCGCGGAGCAGCTGCTCCGCGTGGTGGCACGCCGGCTTCGCAGGACCAACAACATGGTCGCCGAACTGATCTTCACCGACGTCCCCGGCCGTGTGGCCAGGGCGCTGTTGCAGCTCGCACAACGGTTCGGCAGCCAGGAGGCAGGCCTGCTGCGGGTTACACACGACCTGACCCAGGAGGAGATCGCCCAGTTCGTCGGCGCTTCGCGCGAGACCGTCAACAAGGCGCTCGCCGACTTCGCCCACCGCGGCTGGCTGCGTCTCGAGGGCAAGAGCGTGCTGATCCTGGATCCGGAAAGGCTGGCTCGCAGGGCGCGCTGACCTTCCGCGCTCACGAGCGCGGGACGACGACATGACAAAGGGCCGGGCGCCACCCCCGACGTGGCGCACCGGCCCTTTGCCGTGCGCGGACCATCCCCCGACAGTCCGCGCTCCCCGCCCTCCGGTGTTAGGCCCCGACCCGATCTCCGGAGGGAGATTTGCGTTCGATCTATCAATGTCCGATCGACCAAAGGTTGAACTGGTCAGCTCAACCATCGCACGACCCCTACCCACTAACTCAAGGTCGTTCACCCTCAAGGACGCTTTTTCAGTTGGTTCGTTGCGCAAATTCGGCGAAAAATCCGACTCTGTTATCTAACTGAGACCAAATCTCGCCGCCCCGCGGCAGCAGACCGGACGTGACCGAGCTGACCGGAAAATTACTGGTACCCACGTACCACATCTGTGCATACTGGTACGCGTGTCCCAATCCTCGTCTCCCGGCGGTTCCACCCTGGCCGACTACCGTCGCGCGCTGAGCGCCCCTGGCGCTCGCGGCCCGGCGATCGCCTCGCTGCTCGCGCGCCTGCCGATCGCCATGATCGGCATCTCCGCGCTGCTCTTCGTCCAGCGCGAGACCGGCTCGTTCGCGATCGCGGGAATGGTGTCGGCCAGCGCGCTCGTCGGGGTGTCGATCGGCTCGGTCGCACAGGGCAGGCTGATCGACCGGTTCGGACCGACCCGGCCACTGCTGATCGTCACGACGGTGTTCGTCCTCGCGATGACCGCATTGGTGAGTGCGATCGAGGCACATGCGTCCACCGCGACACTCATCACGCTGTCCGTGGCCATCGGGCTGAGCGAACCGATGGTGGGTTCGGCATCGCGGGCGCTCTGGGGACGCCTGCTGCCAGCGGGCCCCGTCCGCAACGCGGCCTTCTCCTACGAGGCGATCAGCATGGAGGTCTTCTTCATCCTCGGGCCCGGTGTGGCCGGTCTGCTGATCACCGCCCCATGGGCGGGTACGGGCATGGTCGTCGGGGCCGCCTGCATGGTCACCGGTTCGATCACCTTCGCCCTGAGCCCGACGGTCCGAGCCTGGGGGCCCGCACGCGAGAACGAAGGCGGAAGACTGCTCGGCGCGCTGGCCAGCCCCGGGATGCGGACACTGGCGATCGCCGCACTCGGCTTCGGCATGGTCATCGGCTTCATCGAGGTCGCCGTACCCGCTGCGGCGACGGAGGCGGGTAAGCCCGCGGTCGGAGGATTGCTGCTCTCCGCATGGTCGGTGAGCTCGGTGGCCTTCGGCGTCGCCTACAGCATGCGCCCATGGCCGCGCCCGATGGCGCTGCGGCTTCCGGTACTGCTGGCGATGTTCGGCGCGCTCGTGGCGTTGCTCGCCCTGCCGACGGCGCTCGCGCCTGCTTCGCTGTGGTGGCTCGCGCTCGCCATGCTCGGAGCCGGAGCACTGATCACCCCGCAGTCGACAACGCACTCCGCCGCCATCGAGATCGTCGCGCCAAGGGGCACGGCGGCCGAAGCCTTCGGCTGGTTGCTCACCGCCATCACCCTCGGCCTCGCCGCGGGTCAGTCCGTGAGCGGCTACCTCGTCGAGCACAGCGGACCGCCCGCCTCCTTCCTCGCGGCAGCGGCCGCGGCGATCACGCTGGCCGGAGTGGTGTACCTACGACGGCACACCGTCCGATCCACGCTGGCCGATCCCGCCGATCCCGCCGCCGTGCCCGCAACCGTCGGCTGACGCCGAAGGAGGATCAGAGCGGGCTCACAAGGTGTTCAGATCGATCGCCTCGGCCATCGCCCGCATGCCCGCATCGTTCGGATGGAGCCCGTCGCCCCCGTCGTAGGCCGGATTGAGCCGGTCACCGTCCTCGGGGTCGGCCATGATCCGGTCGAGGTCCAACACCTCGTCGTACTCGCCGCTACCCCGGATCCATTCGTTCACCGCGTCCCGGACCGCCTCGGCCTCCGAATCGTGGTAGAAAGCCCCCTTCATCGGCAGCAGAGTGGCACCGACCGTTTTGATCCCAGCGTCCCGCGCGGCCTCGATCAACTCCCGATGTCCGTCGATCAGGTCCTGTGCGGTGACCTCCGGGCTGGGCGGAACACAGTCGCCGAACCCTGGCCCGCCCATGCCGATGTCATTGATCCCCTCGAGCACGATCACGGTGCGCACTCCTGGCTGCTCGGCTACGTCCCGCTCGAACCGGTCGAGCGCATTCGCACCGAAGCAGGGTGAATCCCTGAGGACCCGGTTTCCGCTGATCCCCGCGTTGAGCACGCCGAGTGGTTTGCGCGCGGCGACCAGGCGTTCGGCCAGTTCGTCCGGGTAGCGATTGTGCGCATCGACCGTCGAGGCGACGCCGTCGGTGATGGAGTCGCCGAGGGTCACGACGGTGTCCCTCGCCCCGAACACCCGGTCCGCCACGTCCACCCCGGCGAGGTAGTACCAGGACTTGGTGGACTCCGTGAACGCCGAGGCTGCCCGGTCGAAGCGGTGGTCACCTGCGGCGCGGTAGGTGGTGGCGACCGCCTGCTCGTGGAAGGTCGACGGCCCCGTGGGCTCCGCGAAGTACAACGTCACCGACAGCGTCTCCAGCGGTGCGATCGGCAGCGGCACCGGATCGCTGGCGAGCTGCTCACCCGCCGGAATCGTCGCCGAGGGCGAGTGATCGAATGTCAGCGACCGGACGCTTCCCGGTCGCAGAGACCCACCCGTACTGGCCTTCCCGACGCTGGCCCCCGTGAGCCGAAGCGGAACCGTCCCGTACTCGTTGGAGAGCCGGACCCGCAGCCGGAGTCCGCCGGTGCTGACCCGGACCACCTGCCGCACCGACTGATCGGTGAAGCCTTCCCTCGACCAGTTCGGGCCGGAGAAACCGTCCGGCCCCGGTTCCTGCATCGAGGTACCCCAGGTGCCCACCCAGTGATTCTTCGCGGCAGCGGCCGGGGGTGCCGCGAGAGTGAGGGCCGTGACAACGGCGACGAGCGCGACGAACAGGCGCCGCGACAAGGACGAACGTCTTGCACGTTTGGTCATGCACAGGACGCTAGCGGCAGGCGGGGACAATTCCCGGCCGTTACCGCCCGGGGACGTCCAGCAGCTCCGGCGCCTGCTCACGGACCGCGTCGGTGATCTCGGCGAAACTCGGGTTCACCATCGCCCGCTCGCCGACGATCACGGTCGGCACGGTCTCGTTGCCGTCCGCCACCTCACGAACCCGGTCGACCGCACCCGGCTCCTCCCAGATGTTGATCTCCCGCACCGGCAACCCGCTTGCCCGCAGCGGCCTGATCAACGCGGCACAGAAGCCACAACCCGGACGCCAGTAGAACTCGATCTCCCGAACGCTCACAGCTCTCTCTCCGATCGCAGGTACTGCAACTGCGCAAGGACACTGGCCTCCGCAGGGGCCCAGAGTGCCCGGTCGACGTCGGCATAAACGAGTTCCACGATCTGCCTCGCGGAGGCCTCGTTTCCCAGCTCGCGCAATGCCTCTCGCACCTGGTCCAGCCGCTGTTCGCGGTGCTCTACGTACTCACGCACCGTGCCCGCGAGGTCGACCAGTTCCGGCCCGTGGCCCGGCAGGCCCAGTGTCCCCTCGGGCAACTCCAGGAGTGCGCGCAGCGAGCGCAGGTAGTCACCAAGATCGGTGAGCACGGTGGTCCCCCGGCCGAGCACGGTGTCCCCGGTGAGCACGTGGGTGCGACCATCGTGTTCCAGCCGCAGGGACACCGAGTCCGCGGTGTGTCCAGGAGTGTGCAGCACGTGCAGGTCGAGACCTGCCGCCTGAACGACTTCACCGGGCTCCAGGGGACCTGCTCCACGACACAACGCCGGGTCGAGCGCACGCACCGGGGCGCCGACCCGCTCGGCGAAGGAGGGAGCGCCCTCCGCGTGATCGGGATGGTGGTGGGTGAGCAACACCAACTCCACGTCCCCAGCGGCAGCGAGCCGGTCGAGGTGCTCGGGGTCCTCGTGTCCTGGATCGACGACGACGCTGCTCGCGGCACCAGGAGCGCGCAACACCCAGCTGTTCGTGCCCTCCAGGGTCATCGTCGAGGCGTTCTCCTCGAGCAGCACCGAGGCGACCGGGGAGACGACACGCAGCTGCGCGTAGGCGGGATGACCACTCACATTTCCTCCAGCACGACTCGAACCCGATCTCCCTCACGCACCAGCGACGGCATGATCTTGCACACCTGCCGCTCGGCCGCCAGTGCGTCGGCGGCGGAGGTGAAGCCGGCGAGCTCGGTGAGGGTGATCCAGGTGGGCGGCATCAACGTGCTGCGGCCGGCTTCGGCATCGGCGAGCGCGTCCTGCGGACGCTGCCAGCCGGAACTCTCGGCTTCGGTCGTCGCGCCGTCAGCGGTCTGCCCCTCCGGCAGTGTCGCGACGAAGAACCGGGCGTCGTAGCGACGCGGCTCGCCGGCCGGGGTGACCCAGTTGGCCCAGGGCCGCAACAGGTCGGCTCGCAGCGTCAGCCCTTCCCCGGCTAGGAACGCGGCCAGGGACAGCTCCCGGGAAACCAGTGCCTTCCGGGCGTCGGCGTACTGGTGCGTGCTGGCCAGCACGCCGGATTCGGTTCCGGCCAGCAGTACCCCGGACTCCTCGAAGGTCTCGCGCACCGCGGCGCACACCAGCGCCCGCGCCAACGGCTCCTGGCACTCGAACCACTCCGCCCACTGGGCGGGTGGGGGACCGGTCCAGCTCACCGAGGCATCGGTGTCGCGCCGGTCGACGCCACCGCCGGGAAAGACCGTCATTCCCGCCGCGAAGGCCATGGCCGTCACCCTGCGCTGCAGGAACACCTCGGGTCCATGCGCGGTATCGCGCAGCAGCATGACAGTGGCGGCGTCCTTCGGGATCACCTGCTCTGCGGGCGGCGTACTGGCGTCACCCACCAGTGACGCGTCGAAACTTAGGTCGTGCCGTAGTTCAGCCACGACCGCAAGATACGCCGGACAGCCCGCTCCGGCGGGAGACCCTCATCACCAACCGCACTTTCCCGGGAAAGTGCGCGGGGTCGAGGGCCCCGACCTGGGCCAAGCTGGTCGCGATCTTCAGCCGGTGAAGCCGTCGGCCCTGCCCCGGTCCGCCTCGCCGATGCCCCGGCTCGCGCCGTTGACCCTGCCTCCGCTGGACTCGGCCTTCTCCCGCTCGGCCAGCTCGGCGTGCAGTTCCCGGAGCAGCTGCCGGTCCCGCTCGCTCAGCTGCGGGTCGTCCAGGTCGAGGTCGGGGATCTCGACGATCTCACCTGGACGGATCTTGGCGGAGGCGATCGCCTTTCCGGTTTCCGGATCCTCGGCCAGCGCCATCCGCAACTGCGCCACCTCCGCGGAAGTCATGTCCGTCGTGGCGGCCACACTCGGCTGGTCCTCCTGGCGAGCGGGCGGGATCGATGCGGTCGCCGGGTTCACCACCTCGGCCTGCTTAGGCTCCGCGCTCGGCACGGGCTGCTGCGACTGGGCAGGCTGCTCCCGAATCGCATGCTGCGGCTCGGACCTGGCAACGGGTGACGCGTGCCGGTTCGTCTTCGACCGCTCCTGCGACTCCTCCACCTTGGTTCCGGCGCTACCGCTGGTCCCGCCGGAACCGGAATCCGCCGCCCAAACCACGTTGGCCACCGCGAGCGCACTGTCGTGATAGGCCGTGCGCTCCGCCCACGGCCCACTGACCTCGACCACCGAATGCAGACCGGCCCGCCGCAGGGCGGCGTACACGCGGTAGGCGACGGCAGGTGGGTGTGCCTCCGGGCCGATCTCCACCAGAACCACCCGCTGCGGCAACGGACCGGGCACGCTGCCCGCGGGGGTGTTCCGCCAGACGGCGTGCACCGAGCGCAGATCCGGCAGCACGTGCAAGGTGCGGTCGAGCGCCTCGGCCATGCCGAGCTCCGGCTGGTTCTCACCGGTGAAGCGGTGCGCGGCAGCAAGGTCGGCATCGCTGACGGACAACTGGTCGGCCAGTGTCGCGTCCGACCGGCTCATCTCCAGCACCAGAGCGAGTTCGCGCTGCTCGATGCCGCGAACCGGGATCCGTCCGGCGATGAGGGTGCCCGCCGTCAGCTCGGCGGCTTCGTCCATATGCGAGCGAGCGACCAGTTCCCGCGCCTCCGACAGGGCGCTGTCATCCATTCTGCCGGCGAGCGCGAGCAACAGGTTGTGCAACCGCAACGGCACAGCGAGCCCGTCAGCGGCACTGCCGGCAGCGGCGTCGTAGTTCTCCGCCATGGCCTACTCCCTCCAGCTCGCCGGAGGGCGAGCGTTACGCCGAGACGAGACGGTGCCCGGTGTCCACGGCTCCCACGCACACCAACCGGGAATTCGCCAGCGCGGCCCGGTGGTACTCCGGCAACTCGAACCGTGGCGGCAGTACCTCCACGCTCGGCTCCTCGTCGCCAAGCACCCGCAGCACGCGCTGCAGTTCCCCGGTCAGCCGAGTGGTTCCGGACAACGCGGTGACCAGCAGTACGCGTTTGGCCTCTGGCCCGTCCGTGACGCCCCCGTGCCGCCAGCTCTCCCGAACCTCACCCACATCCGGCCGCCCTCGCAACGTTGCGTGGACAAGCACGGACACCGAGTCGACAGAGTTCACCCAATCGGGTGCACTCGAATGGAATGTGTACCGCGTATCCGTGACATCGTCCACCCCAAGGGCGGAACTCACCTGATGCCAGTCGGCACCATGAGGGATCAGACCGGCGACTAGCAGCCGGTACTCCGTTTGCTCCAGATCAATCCTGTGCTTTAGCAAAGCTTTCGGCAGGGTGCGGGCGAGCGTGCCCATCGCTCCCTCGCCGAGCCAGTCGCGGAAGCGCCAGAGCGTCTGGTCCGGCAACCGGCCCGCGAGCCGCAGGAGCAGTTCGTGACAGGAGTCCTCGATGTCCGGATCCATCAAGCGGTCCTTCCCATCCGAGGCACACACCCGACCGCACGCATTACGCCACCTCCACCACGAGGTCGAGCTCGACCGGGGCGCCGAGCGGGAGCTCGGCTACACCAACGGCGGCACGGACGTGCACCCCGGCATCACCGAAGACCTCACCGAGCAGCTCGGAGGCGCCGTTGATCACCGCGGGCTGGCCGGTGAAGCCCTCGGCCGAAGCCACATACCCGGTCACCTTCACCACGCGCACGACCGAGTCGATGCCGGCGACCGAGTCCACGGCGGCGAGCGCGTTCAGGACACAGGTGCGCGCGTGTCCCTTCGCCGCCTCCGGGCTGACCTCCGCACCGACCTTGCCGGTTTCGGGCAACGATCCATCGACGAACGGCAACTGTCCGGAAGTCAGCACCTGCGAGCCACTGCGGACCGCGGGAACGTAGGCGGCCAACGGGGCGGCCACACCGGGCAGTTCGATCCCTAGCTCGCCGAGCCTTTCAGTCCAGCTCATGGTCAACCTTTCGGGCGCTTGAGGTAGGCGACGTGCTGCTCCCCGGTCGGGTTCGGCAACACCGTAACCAGTTCCCAGCCATCCTCGCCCCACTGATCGAGGATCTGCTTGGTCGCGTGAATCAACAGCGGAACCGTGGCGTACTCCCACTTGGTGGCACTCATGGCCGCGAGCGTAGCCGGTACGGCCACAGCCGATGACCGGTGCGCGGGTCTGTCACCATAAGTGACGTCCGATCACGGATAGTCCACCCTGTCGGGCTCTGGTCCCGCATGCCCTGTTGCCGGAATCTCGTAAGGGGACCGTCCGACTAGGGGGAGCACATGCGACGTTCGAGACCTGCGCTGATCAGCGTCGTGCTGGCACTCCTGCTCAGCACGACGACACCGGCCGCGACCGCCGCAACCGGCTCCACAGGCGGCTTCAACGACTGGAACTGCCGTCCCGATCCCGCCCATCCGACGCCCGTCGTGCTGGTGCACGGCACCGGCGACAACATGGAGACCACCTGGCGCGCGCTCGGCCCCAGACTGGTGGACCAGGGTTACTGCGCCTTCGCGCTGACCTACGGCGTGATCCCGGACGCGCCCGTCGTCGAGGACGTGGTCGGCGGGCTGATGCCGATCGACTACAGCGCCCGCGAGCTGGGCGAGTTCATCGATCAGGTGCTAAACGCCACCGGGTCGCCAAAGGTCGACATCGTCGGCTACTCGCAGGGCACGATGGTGCCGACCTACTTCGCCAAGGTCCTCGGCGGTGGTCCGCTGATCGACAAGTACGTCAGCCTGGCTCCCGGGTGGGACGGCACCAACCTGGCCGGACTGGGCAGCCTGCACGCCCTGCTGCAGAGCGTCGGCCTCGGCGGACTGCTCGGCCTGCTGACCGACTGCAGGGCCTGCCTCGAGCTGCTCGCAGGCTCGGAGACCCTGCGCATGCTCAACGAAGGTGGCATCTTCCTTCCGGAGATCACCTACACCAACATCATCACGAAGTACGACGAGATCGTCGTGCCTTACACGAGCGGCATCGGCCACGGGCCGAACGTCACGAACATCATTCTCCAGGACACCTGCCCCGCCGACCGCGTGAATCACGTCGGCCTCGTCGTCGATCCCAACGCGCTTGGGCACGTGCTGGGCGCCCTCGATCCGGCGAACGCGGCGCCGGTGCCCTGCGTCCCGATGCGACCGGTCAAACCCGCCTTGTAGCTCTGGCCCGAGTACTCCTGCTGTGGTTCACTTCACGCCTACTCACGAGTAGGGAAGGAAATCACATGAGGACAACGAGGTCCCTGCTGGCTGCCACCCTCGGCGCCGTCCTGACTCTGCTGATCATTCCCGGCACCGCTGCCGCGAGCGAAACGTATCCGGTGCCGTGGACCCTCGGCGCCGCTGTCCCCGCCCAGCTCGCCGATCCGGGTGGCGCGCCGCCAGGGTCCAACGACTGGTCCTGCACACCCACCCCTGAGCACCCGAATCCGGTAGTCCTCACCCACGGCCTCGGCGCGAACCAGACCGTCAACTGGCAGACGTTCGCCCCGCTGCTGGCCAACAAGGGCTACTGCGTCTTCTCGCTCACCTACGGCACGAAGGACGGCGTCGGGAACCCGGACTACTACCAGCCCGGCGGTCTTCTGCCCATGGAGGAGAGCGCGGTCGAACTGTCGGCGTTCGTGGACCGGGTACTCGCGGCAACCGGATCCTCCGAAGTGGACATTCTCGGGCACTCCGAGGGAACGTTGATGCCCAGCTACTACGTGCGATTCCTCGGCGGCGAGTCCAAGGTGGACAAGTACGTGAGCCTGACCCCGCTGTGGGAGGGCACGACACTGCTCGGTCTGTCCACGCTCTACCAGCACGGCAGCGCGATCGGCCTCGACCCTGTCGTGGACGGCGCCCTGAACCCGGTTTGCGAGTCGTGCAAACAGTTCCTGCAGGGTTCGGACTACCTGAAGGAACTGCACAGCGTCGGCATCTTCGCGCCCGAGGTCACCTACACCAACATCGTCACCAAGTACGACGAACTCGTCGTGCCCTACACCAGCGGTATCGCCAACGGCCCGAACGTGACGAACGTGGTGCTGCAGGAAGAGTGCGGGCTGGACTTCGCCGAACACGCTGCCGTCGCGGCCGACCCGGTGGCGGCGGGACACGTGCTGAACGCACTGGACCCGTCGAACCCCGAACCCGTGCCCTGCGTGCTGGTCACCCCGCTGGGCGCGGCGTACTAACGTGCCGTAACGGACCTCCCGTGGCGACTCGATCGCCGATCCGGATTGGGCCAGACTCTGGGTATGGAGACGTGGCGGATCATCGCGACGGCGGCGCTGGCACTGGCCGGCGTGCCCGGGGTGCTGATGGTGATGGCGAAGGTTCGCGACGTCACCGGCTCCTCGGGCTCCGTCGCGGTGTCCGGTGCGGTGTCCGCGACCGCGCTGGCGCTGCTCTGCCTGCTCACCCTCACGGTGCTGCCGACGGTGCTGGCCTGGACGGCCGTCGGCCTGGTCGGCGTAGCGGTGACGGTGCTCGTGCTGGCGAGCTGAACACCCGATCGGCACCGTGACTTAGGCTGCCAAGGTGACCACTGCGCATGCTGGCTGGCCCGACGAGCTCACCCGCACCCGGCTCCATTTCGTCACCGGCAAGGGAGGAACGGGCAAGACCACCCTCGCCGCCTCTCTTGGCCTCGCGCTGGCCCGTGAAGGCAAACGCGTGCTGCTGATCGAGGTCGAGGGCCGGCAGGGGTTCGCCCAGCTGTTCGACACCGAACCGCTGCCCTATGCCGAGCAGCGCATCGCGGCCGCCCCGGGCGGCGGCGAGCTGCGCGCCCTGCACATCGACGTCGAAGCGGCGTTGCTCGAGTACTTCGAGATGTTCTACAACCTCGGATTCGCGGGGCGAACGCTGCGCCGGATGGGCGCGATCGAGTTCGCCACCACGCTCGCGCCCGGCCTGCGTGACGTTCTGCTCACCGGAAAGATCAAGGAGTGCGTCCGCCGCACCGACTCCGACGGCAGGTATGTCTACGACGCGGTGGTTGTCGACGCGCCGCCGACCGGACGGGTGGTGAAGTTCCTGGACGTCACCAAGGCGCTCACCGACCTCGCCAAGACCGGACCCATCCGGGGGCAGGCGGAGGGCGTGGTCCGGCTGCTGCACTCCGGCGAGACAGCCGTGCACCTGGTGACCCTGCTCGAGGAGATGCCGGTGCGCGAGACCCTCGAGGCCGTCGCCGACCTCGACGGGGCCGACCTGCGCCCCGGCGCGGTACTGGTCAACCGCGTGCGCCCGCCCCGGCTGCCCGCCCGCTCGGTCACGGCCGCCGCCGACGGCAGGGTGGACGCCTCCAGGGTCAGGGCCGGGCTCAAAGCCGCCGGCCTGGAGCTGTCGAACGACGACCTGGAAGGGCTGGTCGAGGAAACCGTCGAGCACGCGATCCGGGTAGCGGCCGAACAGCGCTCCCGTGAACAGCTCGACGAGGCCGACCTGCCGACACTGGAGCTGCCCGATCTCAACCAAGGAGTCGACGTCGCCGCGCTCTACGAGCTGGCCGACGTACTGACCGAGCAGGGGGTACGGACGTGAGCGACCGGCAGGACAGCACCGTGCTGGACACCGACCTCCTGCTCGACGACCCGGCGACCCGGGTGATCGTCTGTTGCGGATCCGGCGGAGTCGGCAAGACGACCACCGCCGCCGCACTCGCCCTGCGTGCGGCGGAACGCGGCAGGCAGACGGTCGTGCTGACGATCGACCCGGCCCGCCGCCTCGCGCAGGCTCTCGGCCTGCGCGAACTGGGCAACTACCCGAAACAGGTGCAGGTAGAGGGGTTCGAGCCCAAGGGCGAACTGTGGGCGATGATGCTCGACATGCGTCGCACCTTCGACGACATGGTGCGATCGCACGCCGGTCCGGAGCGGGCCGAGCAGCTGCTCGCAAACCCCTTCTACCAAACCATTTCCACCTCGTTCTCCGGAACGCAGGAGTACATGGCGATGGAGAAGCTCGGCCAGCTCGCCGCGACCGGCGACTGGGACCTGATCATCGTGGACACGCCGCCGAGCCGGTCGGCCCTGGACTTCCTGGACGCTCCGACCAGATTGTCGACCGCACTCGACGGCCGGATGATCCGCCTGCTCACCGCCCCGGCCAAGGCAGGCGGCTGGGGCCTGCGCAAGGTCGTCAGCGCCGGATTCTCGATGTTCGCCAAGGCGGTCTCCACGATCCTCGGCGGGCAGTTGCTCGCCGACGCCTCGGCCTTCATGCAAGCCTTCGACACGATGTTCGGTGGCTTCCGTGAACGGGCCCGCAAGACAGCCGAGCTACTGCGCTCGGCGGGCACGTCGTTCCTTGTGGTGGCCGCACCGGAGCCGGACGCACTGCGCGAGGCGAGCTACTTCGTCGAGCGGCTCTCCGACGAATCGATGCCACTGAGCGGGCTCGTCGCCAACCGAACGCACCCCCTGCTCGCACAGCTCTCCGCGACCGAGGCGCTGGGCGCGGCCGACGCACTCGAACGGGGAGCGCAGAACGCCCCGCTGGCCACCGCCGTTCTGCGCCTGCATGCCGATCGGGTCGCGCTCGCGGAGCGGGAGACACGGTTGCTCGCCAGATTCACCAAGGCACACCCCGAAGTTCCGGTGGTGCGAGTGCCCGCACTACCGAGTGACGTGCACGACCTCTGCGGGTTGCGCGACATCGGCGAGCGGCTGTCCGGCGCGTGACGGGGCGGCGGCGAGAAGCCTGCCGCACCCGTCACGCCGACGCCGTCAACGGCGGAACGCCGTCAGGACACCCGGGCCGCGGGCTCCTCCTCCGGCGCGAACTTGCGCTTCGCCGACTCCAGCAGATCGGCCCAGTTGCCGACCTCCGGCCGCCTGCGCAGCAGGGCACGCCGTTCGCGCTCGGTCATGCCGCCCCAGACACCGAAGTCGATCCGGTTGTCCAGCGCCTCGGCAAGACACTCCGTTCGCACCGGGCAACCCATGCAGACAAGTTTCGCCCTGTTCTGCTCGGCCCCACGAACGAAGAGTCCGTCCGGATCGGTGTCCCGGCAGGACGCGCTGATCCGCCAGTCCGACTGGTTGGTCTCCATACCCCCAGCTCCCTAACCTGTAGTGGCCCACAGGCAGGAGTCGAGATCGCCACGTCTCGGCCCCCACGAGCAGGTCTCTTGTGCTCACCCTCTCACCGCCGCCTCCCCAGGCGCCGGTGCCTTCGAATAGCTCAGGACGGCCGAAACCGCACTGATCCATCCGTTGGCCATTTACGTGAGACGTTGACGGACTGTAATGGGCTGCGGTTCCCCTCGCCAAGAGTCCCGTTGCATTTGTTACGGCTTGATCCGTCACAACCGCACCCGAACGGAGTAACGCGACGCTACCGCCTGACACCGGTGCGGCGGCGCGGTCACACACACGCAACAGGAGACCGCGTACCCTTGCCAGCGTGCGCAAGAGCGATGGTCTGCTGAAACTTGTCGGCCTCTGCCTGCTCGCGGGGGTGCTGGTCGCGGGGGTCCTGTTCCCCGTCGTCGGCGCCGCTGGGGTGATCTCCAACCAGGCAAGCCAGACGGTGGACGAGATGTCCTCCGAGCTGGCCGACGTGCCGCCCCCGCTGGTCACCAGAGTGACCGACCGGGACGGCAACCAGATCGCCTCGCTGTACAAGCAGTACCGCATCCCGACGACGAGCGACCAGATCTCCGACGCGATGAAGTGGGCGCTGGTCTCCATCGAGGACAAGCGCTTTTACGAGCACCACGGTGTCGACTGGAAGGGCACGCTGCGCGCGGCGATCAGCAACCAGACCGGCGGCGACACCCAGGGCGCCTCGACCATCACCCAGCAGTATGTGAAGAACTACCTGATCAACGTCGTCTACCGGGGCGACGAGGTCGGCCAGGAGAAGGCCCAGGAGCAGTCGATCGCCCGTAAGCTGAAAGAAGCGCGGATCGCGATCCAGCTCGAGACCAAAATGGCCAAGGAGCAGGTGCTCACCGGTTACCTCAACGTCGTCGAGTTCTCCCGCCAGATCTTCGGTGTCGGGGCCGCCGCGCACGCCTACTTCGACACCACCGCGAAGGAACTCACCGTCGCGCAGGGCGCGCTGCTGGCCGGCATGGTGAACAACCCGGGCCAGCTCGACCCCTGGAACCACCCGGAGGCCGCGAAGGAACGGCGCAACCGGGTGATCGACAAGATGGTCGAGAACCGCAAACTGGCGCCCGAGGACGGCGAGCGGATCAAGGGCGAACCGCTGGGCGTGGTGCCCGAAGGGCCCAACAAGCCCGCATCCACCTGCATCGGCGCGGGGCCGGAGAACGGCTTCTTCTGCCAGTACGTGCTCGACTACCTGAAGGAGAAGGGCCTCACCGAGGACCAGATCTTCACCGGCGGCTGGACCATCAGGACCAGCATGGACCAGGAGGCCAACCACGAGGCCAAGATGTCGGCGCAGACCCAGGTCAAGAAGGACCAGGAGAATGTGGCGAACACACTGTCGCTGGTGAAGCCCGGCAAGGACTCGCGGGAGGTCATCGCGCTGGTCGCCAACCGGGACTACGGCACGGACCCGGAGCAGGGCCAGACCGTGTACGGCCTGCCTTCGGGGATCTACAACATGACCGGTGCCGGGTCGAGTTTCAAGATGTTCACCGCGGCGGCCGCCATGAAGCAGGGCGTCGCGGGCATTTACGACGAGGTCCCTTCACCGAGCCGGCACGTGTCGAATGTCTTCGTCGGTGGTGCCGACACCTGTCCGCTCGTCGCACGTGGCACGCACGCCTACTGCCTCGGTAACAACGAAGGCTCGGACTTCCCGCCGGAGATCACCCTGCAGACGGCGCTGCAGCGCTCCCCCAACACCTCGTTCGTCATTCTCGAGGAGCGGGCCGGGATGGGCCCGGTGGTGGACATGGCGAGCAAGCTCGGGCTGCGGAACACGATGGCGAGCAACCTCGCCGGCGGCAAGCCGGATCCCAAGAGCGACAACGGCGCGCTGCGGGTGTCGCAGAAGCAGTTCTTCGGCCCCAAGGAGAACTCGCCAGGGCAGGGCTCGTTCACCCTGGGCGTCAGCCCGGTGTCCGGCCTCGAACTGGCCAACGTGGGCGCGACGATCATGAGCGGTGGGGTCTGGTGCCCGCCGAACCCGATCCTCGAGATCACCGATCGAGGCGGCGAGCCGATTCCGATCAAGACCGAGCCCTGTGAACAGGTCGTGGAAGAGGGCCTCGCCAACACGATGGCCGTCGGCATGAGCAAGGACCACGAACCTGGCGGCACCGCGCACCGAGCGGCCACCGAAGTGGACTGGGACCGGCCGATGATCGGCAAGACCGGAACCACCCAGAACAACGGTTCGGCGGCCTTCGTCGGCGCGACTCCGCAGATCGCGGGCGCGGCGATGGTGTTCCGGCCGGACTTTCCCAACGGTGGCCTGCAGGACCGCGGTGTCGGCAACGTGGTCGCCGTGCCACCGGACGACGGGACCATGTTCGGCGGCAGGACGCCTGCACGTACCTGGTTCGGCGCGATGGACAAGATCCTCGAAGGTGAGCCGAAACCGCCACTGCCGAAGGCCGACCCGAAGTACGAGCGGATGGACTGAGCGGTATCGGCCGCTCAGTCCCGACCCGACCAACGTCTGGTTGTTCGCGTGGCACAACCCCGTCATCCGGCCGAGCACGTAAACTGGAACATGTGAGCACGCTGAGTAACATCCGCACGTCACGGAGGACGTTGAAACGCCTCTGCGTGGGAGCGCTCGCCTTGGGTATGGCGACGTTCGGCTACGCCACCGCGATCGAGCGGCGGCACTGGACCCTGCGCACCGTGGAACTTCCGGTACTCGCCGAGGGAGCACGTCCGCTCAAGGTCCTGCACATCTCCGACCTGCACATGCTGCCGGGACACCACTCCAAGCAGCGCTGGGTCGCAGCACTCGACCTGCTCGAACCCGACCTCGTCGTGAACACCGGTGACAATCTCGCGCATCGGCAGGCCGTACCTGCCGTCATCCGGGCGCTCGGCCCGCTGCTGGACCGTCCCGGCGTGTTCGTCTTCGGCAGCAACGACTACTACGGGCCGAAGCCGAAGAACCCGGCGAGGTACCTGATGCCGAAGGGACGCAAGAAGCGCGTCCACGGCCTGCGCCTGCCCTGGCGGGACCTGCGCGCGGCGTTGATCGAGCACGGCTGGCAGGACCTGACCCATGTACGTCGCACGGTCGACGTGGCAGGGCAGCAGGTGTTCGCCGCCGGTCTGGACGATCCGCACCTGCACCGGGACCGCTACAGCGACATATCCGGCGAGGCGGACCGGCGCGCCGCGCTGCGGCTCGGCGTCGTGCACTCGCCCGAGCCGCGGATCCTGGACCCGTTCGCGGCCGACGGCTACGACCTCGTGCTCGCCGGCCACACCCACGGCGGCCAACTCCGGCTGCCCGGCTTCGGCGCGCTGGTGACGAACTGCGAACTGGACCGCTCCAGGGCCCGAGGGGCCTCGCGCTGGGGAGCACACATGTGGCTGCACGTATCGGCCGGACTGGGGACCTCCCCGTACGCCCCGGCCAGGTTCGCCTGCCCTCCCGAGGCCACACTGCTGACGCTGGTCCCGAGGCCGAACGGCGGCCGCTCCACCCGGAAGCAAACCCCGTTCGAGGCGCCCAGCGACGTCCGCTAGACTCTCTCTCGGCCCGATTAAGCAGTACAGCAAGACATCGGGGTGTGGCGCAGCTTGGTAGCGTGCCTCGTTCGGGTCGAGGAGGTCGTGGGTTCAAATCCCGCCACCCCGACGGAAAGATTGGGAGATCCCTGTCCACGGAGTTCGTGGACGGGGATCTTTCTTTTGTGACGTCGCGGGGGGCCGAGCCCCCCGGACCCCCACGGTGCGGGCTCGCTCTGCGAGCGTCGGCGCCGGGAGCTCGCTCTGCGAGCGTCGGGGGTGGGAGCTCGCTCTGCGAGCGTCGAGGGCGGAGCTCGCTCTGCGAGCGTCGGGGCGTGGCTCGCTCCGCGAGCGGCGGGGCGGGCCACGCCCCGACCCGTCTCTTG
>NZ_PQHZ01000063.1 GCF_003385185.1 Amycolatopsis palatopharyngis
GCGCCTACGAGTACTGGCCACTGGCGACCCGCGAAGAATACTCCGCACGCCTCATCGACGACGTCCTCGCCGCAGCACCCGATCGCACCGCGGTTCTGGCTCAATTCTTCTCCGAGATGGACCCCGAAGAGGCGACCAAACTTCGCCAAGTACTGAGCAAGGCCAAGCGGAAGCCCCATACCTCGTAATCTCGGCCTGTCCGTGCTGAACGGGAAACACGCCCGGGGATTGGCCGGCGCAGGAGTGGGTACGTCGAGAGCATGTTGTTCGACCAGTTCTACCTGCAGTCGCTCGGGCACGCTTCCTACCTGGTGGGTGACGAGAAGACCGGGCAAGCGCTGATCTTCGACCCACGTCGTGACGTCGGCAACTACCTGGACACAGCGCGAGAGCATGGCCTGCGCATCGCCTACGCGTGCGACTCGCACGGCCACAACGACTACCTGTCCGGGCTGACAGAGGTCGCCCAGCACACGGAGGCGCAGCTGTGGGGCTCGGCAGCCGGTGACCTCAGCTATCAGCACCGGCCGCTCCAGGACGGCCAGGTGATCGAGATCGGTGACGTCGGCATCGAGGTGATGCACACCCCTGGGCACACCCCCGAACACATCAGCTTGTTGGTCTACGACCGCTCGGTCAGCGCGGACATCCCTGTCCTGCTGCTGTCCGGCGGAGCGTTGCTGGTCGGTGACCTCGCTCGTCCCGACCTACTCGGGGGCGAGGAGCAGGCCCGCGACGCAGCGCGGGAGTTCTGCGAGACGATTCAGCACAAGCTGTTGCCCCTGCCCGACCATGTGGAGGTCTTCCCCACCCACGTCGCGGGCTCGCTGTGCGGCGGCAACATCGGCAGCCGCCTGTCGACCAGTGTGGGGTACGAGCGGCGCACCAACGCGATCCTGGCCGAGGTGGACTCCACGGACGGGTTCGTTCGCGAGTGCATCCGGTTGGACAACCTTCCCGCGGTCCCGCCGTACTGGCGGCGTATGCGCTCGCAGAACCTGGAGGGAGTCGACCCACTGGGAACACTGGCCGAGCCCCCCGCACTGAGCCTCGAGCAGTTCGATCGGCATCGCGAGTCTGGTGCGCCGGTACTCGATACCCGCGCGCCGGAGGCCTTCGGCGGCTCCCACGTACCCGGCTCGCTGAATGTGGGGATCGGCTCCGCGTTCGCCACCTGGGCAGGCACCGTCCTACCCGAGGACACTCCTGTGCTGCTGGTCCTCGATCGGCCGAGTGACCTGTGGGAGGTCACCTGGCAACTGTTGCGGATCGGCTACCCCGCGCCGCTCGGCTGGCTGCGCGGCGGGGTCAGCACCTGGCGCACATCCGGACGTCCGATTGCGGCCATTCCGCAGATCACCGTCCACGAACTCGAAGAACGACTGGAGCGCGGAGACGTCCACCTGCTCGACGTGCGTCAGCCAGCCGAATGGGCCAACGGACACGCGCCCGGCGCGACTCATATCACCGGCGCCGAACTGCCCGGGCGACTCGACGATGTCGACGACAGCAAACCCGTGGCGGTGGCCTGCGGCAGCGGTTACCGCTCTTCCGTTGCCGCCAGTCTGCTGGCCCGCGCCGGACATTCCAGCATCGTCAACGTCGCAGGCGGCATGACGGCCTGGAACCACGCGAAACTACCCATACAGGACGAGTAAGAGCAGCCCGCGGATGCTCAGTGACCTCGGTTGGCGAGCACCCGCGGGGCAGTTCAGGCTGGACCTTCCACTCGGATGGTCACGCCTGGGACGACGATCCATCCATCATGGACTTACACTTCTCGGCCATCGCCGGATTATGACGCATCATCATCTCATGCATCCGCTGCATCGCGGGATTGCGCATCATCGCTTCGCGGACGTGTTCCATCCCCGGCCGATCCTGCATCATCATCTCGCACATGGTGCTCATTCCCCGATCGACGCCGGTGCCGGCCCCGTGAGCGGGTGACGCCGACGCGGGAGCCGCCAGAGCGAGCACCGCAGCACCGCTTGCCACCATGACCGCAACGCTCTTACGTAGCAACATAATCTTGCACTCCTTCTCCACCTAAGACGGTTAGTTTATTCTATGTCAGTGTCGCAGCACGCTATAGGTGACGCAGTCCCGGGAGTACCCCGGCAGAATCTGCTGCTGCGCAGAGCGGGATTATCACACCCGGTTGGGTGACGGTGAGTACCGCTAAACTCGGTGTCGATGCGCGAACTCGACTGTGCCGGTGGACGGGCATTTCCCTGGGGCCGCTCGGCGATGTTCGCTGCCGGGCCGGGTTCGCTCGCCCTTATCCTGTGCACAGTGTGGGCCATCCGCCACCTCGGCGCCGGTGCCGTGCGGAGTTGGCGCCCCACAACGGGACGACGGCTACGAGCAGGGCCACTGTTCGTCCGGCTCTTGGGCTCCGGCGACCCCGTCATCGTGCTGCTACACGGCCTGGCTGGGTCGGGAGAATACTTTGGCGACGCATTCGACGAACTCGGTCAAACCGGCACTCTCGTCATACCGGATCTGCTGGGGTTCGGCGCCTCGATGCGCCCGCCCGGCGGTGATCCCGCGGAGTACAGCGCCACAGCGCACCTGGCGGCGCTGGACGCGATGCTCGCCGCGCTCGGACTGGCGAACCGACCGTTGGTGATCGTCGGGCACTCGATGGGCGCATCGCTGGGTCTGCGGTGGGCTGCCCGTCAGCCGAAAGCCCGAGCGGTTGTAGCATTCGCCGCCCCCCTGTTCGCCAACGCCCGGCAGGGCCGCGCACGCCTGTGCGAGCTAAGCACGATGGCGGCGCTAGCCACCGGTGACGGGCCAGTTGCACGCGGGATGTGTGCGTGGATGTGCCGGTACCGCCGCACCGCATCCTGGCTTGCCACGGCGCTGCATCCGGAGCTGCCGGTACCCATCGCCCGAGCCGCGGTACAGCACACGTGGGCGTCCTACCACGGCAGCCTCACGAAACTGGTACTCCACAACGGTTGGAGCGATGCCGTCGCCCATCTGGTGGCCGCCGGTACCCCGCTGTTGCTGGCCAACGGCGCCGCCGACCTGGTGGCAGAACCCGGGAGGGCCGCTGCGCTCGTCGCGGAGTCCGGTCCGTCCGTCACCGTCGCAACTCATCCCACCGGGGGTCACGACCTCCCCCTCGCCCAGCCCCGCTGGTGCCTTGCACAGGTCCAACACGCGCTCCGACACGAGCCCACCCCGCCGATCGGAGGCTAACCGCGGCGGTCTTCCGGCCCTGCGGCGATCCCGGCCTGGTCGACTCGCCGATCGGACGTCCACCTCGAGCGGGTGAGCAGCACCGCGCCCGCGATCATCAGGGCGATCGACCACAACTGTGGCTGGGTCAGTCCGAGAACGATGTCGTCGTTGACCCGGACGAACTCCACCAGGAACCGGGCGGCACCCGTGAGCACGGCATAGCTACCAATGACAGCGGCCGGACGCCAGCGCCGCCGGAGGCTCCACAGCACACCGGCGATCGCGAAGGCTGCGACAGCCTCGTACAACGGGGTGGGATGGACCGGTACAACCGTGGGGACCACCCCGTGGGGGAATGCCATCCCCCACGGCAGATCGGTCGGTGTCCCGTATGTACCGTCCCCGGCGAGCAGGCAACCCAGCCGCCCAATGCCGTAGGCGACCGACATCGGCACCGCGGCAGCCGCGGCGAGCTGCCCAAACGGCAGACCATTCCGGCGGGCCATCACCACGAACACCGCCAAGCCGGCCAGGAATCCTCCGTACCAGGTGAATCCCGAACCACCGAAATCATGCAGGGTCAAGCTGTGGGCATGCTCAGCGAGGTAGTACACCTTGGCCCCGGCGAAACCGCCCACCGTGGTGGCAACGACCACATTGGTCGCTACGTTCGGGTCCCAACCCAGGCGACGAAACTCCCGGCCCAGCAGAAAGATCGCCACCACAGCCGCGAGGGCTTTGCTCACGCCATAACTTTGGATCGGCACACCGAACAGGGTGAACAGGGTTGGATACATCAGCCTCTTCCAGACGTCGACAATCGTGTGACGAGGTGAGCGATCCCCCGCTAGACAGCTCCCCCTGTCTGGGACCGTGTGTTCACTGCGGCACGTTTACTCAGGGCTCGGCGGAGCTTGCGCTCGGACAGGCGGCCATAGGAGAACGGTTCTCCGTCGACGAGCACACCGGGTGCGAACATCACGCCGGCTCGTCTCGCCAACTGTTGTCCCTCCTCGCCGGTCAGGTCGATCTCCGTGATGTACAGCGGGTGGTCCTGCCCGACGCTGCGCAAGACGTCCTTGGCACGGTCACAGAACGCGCAGTCCCGCTGGGTCAGGAAGGTGATCTCCACCGGCGCCGTCACGATGCTCGCTCCCTGGACAGGTCGGCGAGTACGCCCTCGGTCGGCACGAACATCGTGTAGTCGGGCGCGCCGCCGTAGTCGGCGCGCCACTGGATGGTTCCGTCCGAGCCGACGAGGATGAAGCTGTGCCCGGCTGTCGTCTCGTTCATCATGCCGTATTTGTGCGCGTCGTAGGCGCGGATGACGTCCTGACTCGGGTCGGAAAGCCAAGGGGTGGCCAGGTTCTCGTCGGCGGCCTTACGGCTCACCTGGTTGATCGGATCGTGGGAGATCGCCACGACCTCGTCCACCCCGGCCTTCTCCAGAGCTGCCTGGTTTTGTTCCAGGTCGGTAATCTGGTCGATGCACGGCTGGCACATCAGGCCCTCGTGGAAGTACAGCAGCACGTTCTTGCCCTGATAGTCGGCCAGGCTGACCTCGCCCCCACCGCCGGACGGCAAAGTGAAGCCCGGGGCAGTGGCACCGGCACCAGGATCGCCGACAACGTGCTCGTAACCGCTGCCGCCACCGGAGACGTCCGGCGTGACCTGCGAGTTCTGATAGACCAGGTACAGCACGACGACAGCGAGTACGGTGACCAGCGACGCACCGATCAGGGTGCTGCGGCGAGGCCCACCAGACCCACCGCGAGCCTTGGCGACCGTTCGAGTCCCCTGACTGCGGTTGCGGGACTGTGCACCACGGCCGCTCGTGCCGGTGGCGGGACGCTTCGGCTGCGTCTTACCGCTGGTCTTGTTCACGGTGGTTCTCCTCCATGGTTACGGGAATCGAAGCGGACTCGTAGTTCTCCACGTCGCCGGCACAACACGGCGCGGCGGTGCCGGTCGCCCGGGCCGCCTTGCTGCGCATCGCACGACGCAGCAGCAGGGCGAAGCTCAGGACAAGAATCAGGGCGAGCGCCCAGCCGGGGATCCAGGACAGGGCATTCACGGTGACGGACGACAAATGCTGCAGCCAGGCGCTCAACTCGGTCTGCCAGCCGCCGCTGGGCATCCCTGGCCCGGTAAACGCCAGCACGAACGCGAGGACGCCCATGCCAACCATCAGCAGGCCACTGATTAGCGTGCCCAGCGCCAATTGCCGCTGCCACTGGCCCAGCCGCAGCCGCACCGTGCGATCGCTGAGCACCCGGCTGGCGCGGTCGCGACGCCGTTCCCAGAACACGGCGACCAGCGCGAGCGGTGCGACCATTCCGGCGACGTAGGAGATCCCGATCGCCAATGCGACCGGGAAGGACGCAGAGGCGCCGGAGAGCACCGCGACCCCGACCAACACTGGGGCGCAGCAGGCGCTGGCCAGCCCGGAGAACGCCCCGAGCACGTAGGCCGAGCCGAAGCTTCCCTCCTTCACCCTGCGCGCACCTGGCATGGGCAGGTTCGGCTTCCACCCGGCGAGTACTGCCACCCCGCCTACGACCATCAGGACGCCGCCGATGGAGAACAGCCATACGTGCTGCTCCACCAGCAGTCTGCTCAGCGCCGTCGCCCCCAAGCCGATCGGCAGGATCACCGTCGCCACCCCCGCACCGAACACCAGAGTGGCGGGCACCACGCCCCCACGGTGCCGGAAGCCGGTGGACAGGTACGCCGGCAACATCACCGACACGCAGCACGGCGCCAGCAGCGCCACCACACCCCCAAGAAACGAGGCGAGCAAGGTCGTGCCGAACAACAACTCACCCACAGTGAGACCCCCTCGACGGCACCGATGTGCCCATGAAGACCCTTTCACCAACACCGCAATCTACTACCTACGTACGTAGATAGTAGCGGGCAGGTGTGAACTCGTGGTTTCATCCCCGAAGTGGCATGGTGACCAGGGAAGAGGGAGCGGTCTGCAGCACGTAATCTGGTAGGGGCCGAAATGCACTGGAGGACATATGCGTGGTTTCGGCGAGCTTGAAGCGGTGGTGATGGACCGTGTGTGGGACCGCGAGGACACGATCACGGTGCGAGATGTCTTCGAGTCCCTGAAGAAGACCCGCCAGATCGCCTACACCACGGTGATGTCAACCATGGATAACCTGCACCGCAAGGGATCCCTCGCGCGAACGCGAGAGGGCAAGGCATTCCTGTACTGGCCCACCCTCACCCGTGAGGAGAACAGCGCGCGGCTGATGCGGGCCGCACTCGAATCCGGCGGGAATCCCGACGTCGTTCTTTCCCGCTTCTTCGAGCAGATGACCGACGGCGAGTCCAGTCGCCTGCACGGCGTGCTACGACGGTGGGCGTCGGCCAAGGAGGCCCAGTGAGCATCGCCGCCTGCCTGCTGTTGTACAGCTTCGCGGTGGTCGTACTCGGACCACGCCTGCTGACCCGGTGGACCAGGGCCGGGGTGGCGCCCCGGCTCGGCATCACAGCGTGGTTGGTCGCGATTGCCAGCGTGCTGGCGTCGTGGGCGACCGCGGCGGTGTTCCTGACAATCGAGCTGGTACAGCACTGGAACCAGCCGGCAGAGATCCTGAGCACCTGCTTCGCGATGCTCCAGATCGTAGCCACTGGTGGCGCCGGGATCATCCTCCAACTCGGACTGTTCGTGCTCACCGCACTGGCGGCGGCAGCCGGGACGGTCCTGGCTGTCCGTCTCGGCCGTTCCCTGGCCTGCGCCCGGTCCCGCACCCACGACCACGCTCGGATGGCCCGCGTGGTCGGACGCCGCATGCCGGGCTCGGACGCCATCGTTCTCGACGCCCCCGAACGGCTGGCCTATTGTGTCGCGGGCCGGCCGCACACGATCGTCGTCACCAGCGGCGCCCTCGACGTGCTCGACGACGCCCATCTGGGCGCGGTACTGGCCCACGAACGTGCCCACCTCACCGGCCGCCACCATCTCCTGCTGGCCACGACCCGCGGTCTGACCGCCGCGCTGCCCAGGGTCGCACTGTTCACCGCCGGCGCCACCGAGATCGCGCGGTTGCTGGAGATGTGCGCCGATGACGCAGCGGCGCGCAGCCACGGCTCCCATACGGTGCTCGGAGCGCTGCTCACCCTCTCCGGTGTCACCGCGCTCCCGCCCGGCGCGCTCGGCGCCACGGGGGTGGGAGTCGTTGCCCGTGCCGAGCGGCTCGTCGAGCCCGCCTGTCTCACGCAGCGCATGCGGACTCGGCTACTCCTCGCCGCTGCGGCAACGTTACTGGCCGTCGGCCCCCTGCTCACCGGGGTACTCGCGGCCGCCGGTATCGCCTTCTGCGACCCGAGCACCATCTACTGACCAACGGCTAGCTGCAAACATCGTGACAGGAGCCGGGCGGGCCCCTGGGGGTCGGACCCGCCCGGCGATACGGCGCAGACCGACGCTAGGAGGGGGACAACCATCGTCGGTCTCACCGAGTAGTGCCCTCGGTAAACCCGGAGAACCGCTACTACCACGAATCGTATCTGACGAGCATGCCCCCGACACACCGACCACAGGGATGACAACGTCGGTAGTGCGCCTCCAAGGCGGCCGGGGCAACCTCGGCATGCGTCGAGGTTGCCCCGGCCTGCCGTCAGGAGTTGTGGCGACCCATGCGCAGTGCCAGTCCGAGCCCGGCTACCAGCAGCACCCCGGCTCCGGCGATCCACACCCAGATCGGCACACCCGCGTTGGCGTTGTCCGACTCGGCTGCGGTCCCCGTGCCGGGCGCGGTCGTCACGACGGCGGGCGCCGACGAAGCTGCCCCGGTGCCCTTGGTCAGTTCGAACCTGATCGAGTCGGAGACCGGGTGTCCGTCACCGGACAGCACCCGGAATCCGATCGTGTAGTCGCCTGCCGGGCCGAGCGGGCGCAGCCGGGCGGTGACGAGATTCTCCCGCACGTCGACTGCTCCTTCGGTCCACTGTCCACCGTCGGGCCCGGTGACAACGACCTGGCTGGTGCCGCCGTCCTGGATGGGCTCGTTGAACGTCAGGGTCACCGCCGACGGCGCGGTGTCGACCCGCGCGCCGTCGCTCGGGTCGGAGGAGACCAACGAGGTATGCGCGAGCGCGGGGCCGGCCAGCCCGACCGTAGTGGCCAGCACCAGCGCGGCGATCGCCAGTGCGCGCCTCATGACGTGCTCGCTGCCTTGCCCGGTCGGAGCAGAGTGCCGGTGCAGACACCGACACCATCCAGACAGCGGGCGGTGGTGTCCTGCGAAACAGTGGTGTCGGTGGTCGGTGCCGGGTAACGGTCCGCAGTGTTCTCTGGTTGCTCGCCGTAGACGTTGGTGGTGACGTGGGCGGTGGCGATCCCGGCGGTGAGCAGGCTGGTCGCGCCGACGGCCCCCAGCAGCACGGCCGAACTTCGAATCACATGGGTTCTGGACATCAGATGACTCCTGAGAAGTGGGGAAAGTTGGAAGAGCTGAAAGTCAGGAGTTCTCTGGCGGGCCACGGCGACCGTGTACCCGCCGCAGGTGGATGTCGACGAACTGCACGCAGCCAGCGGCGCGAACGATGGCCGCAGGTATCGCCCCACTCGGAATCGGCGGCAGGCGCCATACGGTGTGCACCAGCCGCCGCAGGCTCACTGCGACGGCCTGCAGCATCGACTCCGCCCGCGCCAGCAGTATCGCGGTGAGGATCGTCGCGCCCAGGTGTGCGGCGAGAACCATCGCACCTGGGTCGACTCCACTGTGGATACTGGGTCCAACCGGGTCTGCTGGGGTGTGTGTTCCGTGTCCCCCGAGCATCACGTGCATCACGACCTGCGCGACACCCAGCACCAGTACCACGCCGAGCAGCCCGTGCAGGCGCTCGGCGAGGACGGTGGCGAGCCAGCCGATCACCGGCGTGAGCAGCACCATGATGACGGCGCGCGGCATCCCACCGTCGGCGAGCGCGTGCGCGACGATCGCGGGCACCGCCGACGAACAGGTGAGCAGCCCGCCCCGCGCGGCGCGCAGTGCAGCCGGTCGCATCACTGCCCCGGGGCGGGTTGGACGGTGCCCTCGGTGTGGGACCGCGGTGTGCGGCCGGCGAGGATCGCGTCGAGGGTTCCGGACAGCAGTGGGTAGGTGACCGGCCCGGTGATCTTCGCGACGACGGTTCCCGTGCGGTCGACGAAGAACGTTTCCGGGACACCGAAAACGCCGAAATCCAGTGCGATCCTGGAACCCGGGTCGGTCACATAGCGGTAGGCGGAGGAATCGCCGCGACCCATCTCGTCCAGGAAAGCGATGGCGGAGCCACGCTGGTCCTGGTAGTTCACCCCAACGAAGGCAGCGCCCGCCTCGCGGTAGTTGTTCGCCGCCGACACCAGGGCGGCGTGCTCCTCACGGCAGGCCACGCACCAGGAGGCCCAGAAGTTGACCACGACGACCTGGCCGCGGAGGTCGGCCAGCGAGAGTTCACCCTCGCCCTCCAGATTCGGCATCGTCATGGTGGGCGCGGGTTTGCCGATCAAGGGGCTGTCGACCAGAGTGGGATCCTCACCCAGCCGGCTGCCGAACACCGCACCGACACCGACGGCGATAACCACCACCGCGATCGCGATCCAGCGGACCAGCCGCCAGGAGCGGATACGCGGGGCCGGCCGAGTATCCCGTACGTTCATTGTCCGTCCGCCTGCTCGGCTCGGGGGATCAGCTGCCGCACCTGCGCCTGACGTTCGGATGGCAGGTCGCCGCGCTGGGCAAGTTGCCGCAGCAGACTGAGAGCAGTGGCTGGGTCCTTGCGGCCGTCAAGCAGAATGTTCGCCTTGTACCACTGGGCGTCTGGTGATCTGGGGTCGATGGTCAGGGCCTGGTCGATGAACCGGAGGGCGGCGTCGACCTGGCCGAGCTGGAACAGCACCCATCCGGCTCCGGCCTGGACTTCAGGGTTGCCGGGGTTCTGCTTCAGTGCCACGCCGTAGTGTTCGGCGGCCATGTCGTACTTTCCTTTGTCCAGGTAGCGCCCGGCCAGAGCGAGTCGCATCCCGAGCACGGTGGGATTGGCGGTGACCACCGCTTCCATCTCCGCGTCGGTCACCTTGGAGAGGTCCCGCGGTGCGGGCACCGGGCTCGCTGGTGGGGCCGAGGTTGGCAGTTGTGCGGCCTCATTGCCTGTGACGAACCCGCCCTCGGGCCGACTCGACACATACTGGGGAAGCACCACGACCGCGGCGATCACCGCGATGGCGGCAGCCACCAGGTACGCGACGACTTTGGCTCGGGAACGGCGCGGAGTTCGGCGGGTTTCCTGCGCGGCTGGCTCCGGGACCTCGTCCAGGGCCTCGATCGCCGAGGCCGCGGACGCCTCGTACCGTCGGCGGAGCTGGACGGCGACGTCGTAGGGGATCTCGTTGTCGGCGACCTGCCGTTCGAGGTCGACAAGGTCGGCCAGGGCCTGGTCACGTTGGTGCTCCAGCGTTTCCCGGTCGGCACTCATCACAGACCCTCGTCGTCGCCGGTGGAGCGCGCCTGCTCGACGGCGTGGCCGACTCGCTCGCGTTGCTCGGCAGTGAGGTCGCCGCCCGGTTCGGGCCGACGCCGCACGAGAAACACTGCGGTACCGCCGACCACGACCGCCGCGACGGGCAGCACCCACAAGATCAGGGTTGGTCCACTGACGGGTGGGTCGAGCAGCACCCAATCGCCGTAGCGGGCACGGAAGTAGCCGATGATTTCCTCGTCCGTGCGGCCAGCGGCGACCTGCTCGGCCACGGCGATGCGCATGGTCTGCGCCGTCTCCGACGGAGACTCGGCAATGGACACGCTTTTGCACACCGGGCACCGCAACCGCTGTTCGAGCTCGTAGGCACGATCCGCCGGACCGGACCCCGCCGTCAGCAGACCGACGACGGCAACAGCGAGCAGGGACACGATGGCCACCGCGAGCCCGGCACGAGGCAGCCTGCCCTTACGCATCAGCGACCACCCGATCCGGCAAGGTGTCCGAACTCGTGCGGCGCGTTCGGCCGCTCAGCGCCCAGAACCCCCCGGCCGCGACGAGCCCGCCGCCGACCCACAACCACGTCATGAGTGGATAGCGGTACAGGTTGAGGGAGACTCGCTCGTCGCCGAGCTGCGCGAGGGCGACATAGATGTCGCGGGTGGGACCGGTCCAGACGGACGGCTGCCCCACCGACTGGGTCTGGTTGTTGAACGCGGTCAGCTGTGGCGTCGCGGTCCAGGAGACCTGCCCGTCCTCACGGAAGACGATATGCGCGTCGCGGCTCACCCGATCTGGCTGGACGTGCTCCTCGCTGCGGTCGAACGTCAGCGTGTAGCCGGCGAACTCGACCGACTCGCCGCGGTCCAGTGTGACGGTCGCGCGCGTGGCGAGTGCCCCGGACACGGCGATGACGACGGCGACCACGGCAACCCCGAGGTGGGCGAGCTGCCCACCCCAGTAGGCGCGCTGCCCGCCGAGGACCCGCGGTATGCCTTTCAGGCGTGGTTTCGGCGCGGTGACGACGAGCTGCCGCACGCCGGCGGCGGCGACGGCCACTGCGATGGCCACCACGGCGACCACTCCGGGCGAGGAGACACCACCCAGCACCACCACAGCGGCCGCGGCGGCACTGGCCAGAAGGAGCGCCAGGCGCAGCCGGACCCACAGCACGGTGAGGGAGGCGTAGCGGTACGGGGTGAACGGGCCCACGCCCATCGCCAGCAGGAGGGCGAAAGCCAGCGGCACGGCCATCTGGTCGAAGAACGGCCTGCCCACCGACACCTGGTTACCGGTGAGGGCCTCCACGATGATCGGGTAGACGGTACCGGCGAGGACGACGAACGCGAACACGGTCAACAGCAGGTTGTTGATCAGGAACACGCCCTCGCGGCTGGCCAGTGTTTCCGGGCGTGAGGTTGAGGCAACGCGTTCACCGCGCAGCACGAACAGGGCGAACCCGCCACCCAGGACCAGCACAAGGAAACCCAGCAGCGCCGGGCCCACCCCCGACTCGGTGAAGGAGTGCACCGAAGCCACCACCCCGGAGCGGGTCAGGAACGTGCCCAGGATGGTGAGCGCGAATGTGGCGATGACCAGCACGAAGTTCCACGCCTGCAGCATGCCCCGCTTGACCTGCACCACGGCCGAGTGGAGGAACGCGGTGGCGACCAGCCACGGGATCAGCGCGGCGTTCTCCACCGGGTCCCACGCCCAGTAGCCGCCCCAGCCCAGTACCTCGTACGACCACCATGCGCCGAGCACCAGGCCTGCGGTGAGGAAACTCCACGCCACAAGGTTGGCCCGGCGGGTCCGGCGCAGCCAGTCCACTCCTCCCCTGCGCAGCAGCAGGGCCGACATGGCGAACGCGAACGGCACGGTGAACCCGACGAACCCGAGGTAGAGCAGCGGCGGATGGAACGCCACCATCGCATGGTCGGCCAGCAGGGGGTTCGGGCCAGGACCGTCGGCGGGCGGGTTGGGCAGGATCCGGAACGGGTTGGCCACGGTGGACACCAGTCCGAAGAAGAAGACGGCGACCACCCCGAGCACGGCGAGCGCGCCGGTACCCAGCCGGTCGTCGGTGTCTCGTACCTGCCGCAGCACGGCCGCGGTGTAGCCGGCCAGCACCAGAGCCCACAGCACGATGCTGCCGCCGAGCGCGGACCACGCACTCGTGATGGTGAAGAACAACGGAGTCGCGCGGGAATGTGTCTCGGCCACATAGGACACCGCGAAATTGTCGGTGAGCAGCGCGACCTCGAGTGCCGCCATCGCCAGCGTGGCACCACCGAGCATGCAGCCCACAGCGAAGCGCAACTGGCTGCGCCGCACGGCGCGCGGGCGGTGCTGCGCACGGAAACCGAACACCGCAAGCACGATCGAGCCCGCGAGGCCGAGGAGGATGCCCACCCAGCCGACAGCCGGCGTCACCACGGTCACGGCGACTCACCCTCGGCGTCGGGCGGCTGGTAGTTCTCGTCGTGCTTGACCTTCATCGTGTCCGAGACGAAACCGCTGCCCCGCCAGGAGCCCTCCAGCACCACGCCGATTCCGGCCTGGAACAGCTGCGCCGGTGCGCCGTGGTGCTCCACGGCGACGGACGGGCCACCAGGCTGGGTATCGGAAGCGACCACGAACCGCAGCCCCTCCGGAGTGCGTGTCACGCTGTCTGGCTCGACGAGCCCGCCCAACTGGAAACGCCTGTCGTCGGGGAAGTCCGCGCGCTGCTCGATCGCTTCCTGCGGCGTCAGGTAGTACACGAGGTTGTCGTTGAGGTTGCCGAAGAACAGCAATCCGGCCAGCACCGCGACCAGGCCCACGCCGGAGAACGCCAGCAGCCGGTACCTCTTCACGACCGCCCCCCGATCCGGCGCCGCAGCCGAACCCAGCGTCGGGCGAGGCCGAGAAAGTACCCAGCCACCGCGACGCCGGCGACACCGTACCCGAGCACGACCCATGCCCATTCAGACATCCGCTTGTGATCCCTTCTTCAGTGTCGGGGCCAGCACGGCACTGCCGGCCAGCTCCGCGGATTCCGTCCGCTGCTTGGCTTCGTGCGCCTCCTCGGCGGCCGCCAGGCGCATCCGTGCCCGTAGTGCGAGCAGGTACAGCAGAGTGAACGCCAGCACATTGATCAGCAGAGTCGCCAACATGGTGTGATCGATTGTCGGATCGCCCGGTTTGAGCACCGTCGGCGGCTGGTGCAACGCACGCCACCACACCACGGACATGTGCACGATCGGCACCTGCACGAAGGCCACCACACCGAACACCGCGCAGCGCCGAGCTCGCGCCGTGGGGTCCACAGTGGCGCGCCGCAACGCGAGATAGCCCAGGTACACGAACAACATGACCGCGGTGGTGACCACGCGGGGGTCCCAGGTCCACCACACGCCCCAGGTGGGTTTGCCCCAGATCGAGCCGAGCGCGATAGCCAGCCCGGTGAAGAACACGCCGACCTCGGCGCTGGCGGCGGCGAGCCGGTCGTAACGGGGTCGGCGCCGCCACAACCACAGAATGCTGGCGGTCAAGGTGACCGCGAAGCTGAGGTAAGCGATCCACGCGGCCGGAACGTGCACGTACATCAGCCGCTGCAGGTTGCCCTGGAGTCGGTCGGGCGGGGCCAGCATCGCGGCGACCAGCCCGATCGCCACCACCACGACGACCGCGATCGGCAGCCGACGTCCGAACAGTCTCATGTGGACTCCTCCAAGTGCCGGGCGACGAACCCGGTGACCACTGCCGCCACGAGGTCCACCGTCAGGATGAGTAACAACCACGACCAGGGCTCGCGGCCGTACCGGGCCGCTTCCAGCGTCTGACTCGCCGCCAGCAGCAACGGCAGCGCCACCGGCACGACCAGTAACGGGCCCAGCGTCGTTCGTCCCGCCAACCCTTCCGCGAGCGCGCTCGCCACCGTGCCCAGGACTGCGAGCCCCACAGCCACCAAGGGAAAGACCGGAAGCAGCCATGGCCAGCCAGTCAGGTCCGGGTCATAGAGCAGCACGGCGATCGGAGCGAGCAGCACCTCGAACGCCAACAGCAGCACCGCGTTCGCCGCCGCCCGGCCGGCCAGGCGGACGCCCGGGTGCACGCCGCACAACCGCAGCACCGCCAGCTGTGCCGGCCCGTCCACCGCGCTCTGCCGCAAGGTCACCAGAACGCCGAACAGCAACACCACCACCCAGTACAGACCTGGTCCGACCTGCCGCAACAGCGGGACATCGCTACCCACCGCCAGCGGCACGAGCAGCAAGGCCACCGCGCCGAACGGTGCTGTGACCAGGAGTGCTTCGCCCGCGCGCAACTCGAGCCGCAGATCCTTACCGGCGAGTTCGACGCATTGCCGAACCGCACCGGGAACTGTCACCGTCTGGTCCGTCACGCCGGCACCTCCGCCCGCACCGGCTCTGCCCGGCCCTCGACGATCTCCACCAGCCGATCGGCCGCTCCGCGCAACCGTGCGTAGTCGTGCGAGACCACCACACTCGCCCCACCGCGCTCACGCACCTGCTCGGCCACGGCGTTCACCAAGCCGACCGAGGCTGTATCCAGGCCCGTGTGGGCTTCGTCGAGCAGCAGCAGCCGCGGTGCCGTGAGCAGCACGCGAGCCAACTCGGCACGGCGCTGCATTCCCTGTGAGCACGCTTCGGCGCGCCGGTCCGCGGCGCCGGCCAACCCGACCGCCTCGAGGGCCTCGTCGGCCGCCCGTTCCCGCCGTCCCGTCAAGCGGGCCAGGAAATGCAGGTTCTCCCGGACGGTCAGTCGCGGATACAGCGCGGCGGTGTGACCGACCAGCGCGATCCGGGGGCGAACCACGCCGCACTCGGCGCTGCCCAAAGCCGCGCCGAGAACATGGCCGTGCCCACCGACCGGCGGCAGCAACGTCGCCAGTACCCGAAGCAGGGTGCTCTTGCCCGACCCGTTCGCGCCCACCAGACCCACGGATTCGCCAGGGGCGACCGCGAAATCGAGGCCACGCAACACCGCAACGCGCTCGACGTCGACTGCGACGCCGAGCAACGCGGCGACGTGGTCGGTGCCGGACACCGAGCTTGGCATGGTCGGACTCCGTAGACGAACGAGACTGTCCTACTATCTGTGGCCGTAGGTTACGTGCAACCCAACTCGCGCCGGAAGCGGGGGCGCGTCGAGCGTCTGCCGTAGGGAGGAGGCCCGTGGAGTTTTTGGCGCTGGCCTCGCTCGCGGTGGTCGCCGGGCTGGTCTCCTTCACCTCTCCGTGCACGCTGCCCCTGCTGCCCGGCTACGTCTCGTACGTTTCCGGACTCTCACAAGAATCAAACGACGGCGGATCGCGTGTCGTCCCTGCGCGCCGCCGAACCCTAATAGGGGCACTGCTGTTCGTCGCGGGCTTCTCCGCGGTGTTCACCGCGCTGGGAGCTACCGCCTCGACCCTCGGCTTCCTGCTGGCCAGCAACCTGAATGAGATCAACCTCTTCGGTGGGGCGCTGATCGTCCTCATGGGCCTGACGGTGACCGGACTGATCAGACTCCCACTGCTGCAACGACAACTCCGGTTCGACCTCACCCGCTTCGGTCGCGGGCCAGCTGGGGCACTGCCGCTCGGTGCCGCGTTCGCCTTCGGCTGGACACCGTGCGTGGGACCAGTCCTGGCCTCGATCCTGACCACCGCCGCCAGCACCGCCACCATCAGCCGCGGCGCCCTGCTCCTGCTCGCCTACTCACTCGGCCTTGGGCTTCCGTTCCTGCTACTTGCGGCCGGACTCGCTCGCGGTCGCGCCGCCATCGGCTGGATCCAACGCCACACACGCAAGATCGAGATCATCGGTGGGCTGACCCTCGTGGCAATGGGTATCGCCGTGATGACCGGCGGCTGGACCATCCTGATGAGCCGCCTGCTCGCCGTCTACGCCCGCCTCGGCTGGCCCCCGATATGAGCCACCCCCGACTCATCTACTATCTTTACTAGTAGATCTGGAGGTGGCCGATGACGAGCGCGGGACGTTGGACGATCGTGGTCGTAGTCCTGGCCATCGCCGGAATCGTCGCGCTCTGGCCCGAGATCGACGACGACACGACCGGCCCACAGACTGACCGGGATTCACGCGCGGCCCTGCGCTCCGCCGGTCCGGCTGAGCCCGAGGCCGAACTCGCACCGCTACGTGAGCGGGCAGGAATCGAACCCTGCCCCAGCCCAGCAGATCCGGACACCCCCGTGCCGTCCGGACCACTGGCGGGTGTGCGCACAGCGTGCCTGGGAACGCCCGGGACCGTCGACGTCGGCGCCGCACTGGCCGGGAAGACCACGCTGGTGAACTTATGGGCGTCGTGGTGTGTGCCCTGCCGCGAGGAAATGCCCGTGCTTGCCAGCTACGCCAATCGGCCCGACGCCGTTGCCGTCCTTGGTGTGAACGTCAAGGACCAAGCATCCGCCGCGCTGGAGTTCATGGCTGACACGGGCGTCGACTACCCCTCGCTGTACGACGGCGACGAGGTCGTGCAGCGGGCTCTGCGCGTCCCACCGCTGCTGCCCGTCAACTACCTGGTACGACCGGACGGCTCCGTAGAACGCATCACCGACCCCCTCGTGTTCCACAGCCCCGAGGACGTGCAGGCCGCCGTCGAACGCTACCGGGCCCCAAATCGCTGAAGCACCACGGAGAATCACGTGCCGAAATCCAAGATCCACCAGAAGACCGCGTACACCCCTGCGCCCGATCGGCGCACTCCCGTCAAGGTCCGATCCGCCGCGCCGTCCCAACTGCTCTACAAAGTCGTGATGTTCGGACTGCTGCTGCTCGCGCTGGCGTGGATCGCGGTTTTCTACATCGCCGGACCCGAGATTCCGTTCATGGACGAACTCGGCAAGTGGAACTTCGCGATCACCTTCGTCGTTGGCGTCACCGGACTGCTCATGGCCCGGCGCTGGCGGTAGATCAACGGACCGGACGCGGCCTACGTGCGGTACTATCCATCTTCGTGGGTGGTGGAATGCAGGGACTCGGTGAACTCGAATCGGCGGTGATGGACGTGCTCTGGCACGCCCAGGAACCACTGAAGGTCCGTGACGTCATGGAGCGGCTGGACACCGGCAAAGTGCTTGCGTACACCACGGTGATGACCGTACTGGACAACCTGTTCCGCAAAGGCTGGGTCGAGCGCGACCTGAACGGCAAGGCATACTTCTACGAACCAGTACTCAGCCGTGAGGAAGCCGCAGCGCGGGCGTTGCGCGACGTACTCAACGCCTCCACCGATCCCGAAGCCGTGCTGATGCACTTCGCCGCCACCGCGTCCGAAGAGGAATCGGACATGCTGCGCAACGTTCTCCGAAAAAGGCGAGCACGTCGCCGCTGAGGTTGAGGCCGGTTCCGGCACACCCAGCGCAACTACTCGCGCCTGGTTGTTCGGTGAGCCGTGGTCATGTCGTGCGGCCGTCCTATGTGGTCATCGCTGCCGGAACCGTGGCTGACGTCCGATGACGACGAGCTCCCGCTCCGGCACCACACCTACGCGCGGTTCTCGTCGCGGTCTGCTGACCGCGCTGGGACTCGGCATGGCCAGTCTGACCGCCGCCATCCCGACGGCGGCCGTGGTCCTGCAACTCGGCGGGGGCGCGAGCGGCGGGCAGATCCCCGGCATGCCGGGGCCAGGCCCCGTGACCCCGTGGGCGCTCCCGGCGACACGGGTACTGACCGATGTGGCGGCTGTGGCGACGGCCGGGCTGCTGCTGGCGGCCGCGGCACTCGGCCCGATAGCTTCCGGCCGCCCGACTCAGGTTCGGACAGTGGAGCCCCATGCCTACCGTTGGGTCCGGGCGGCCGGCTGGACGGCGCTCGCCTGGTTCATCGCCACCGCGCTGGGTATCGGCTACACCGCCTCGGACATTCTCGGCCGCCCCTTGCACGAGCTGATCGCTGATCCGCGAATTGCCGGCTCAGCGCTGAATCTGCCGCCTGTTCCTGGCCTGCTGGTGGCGGCAGGTCTTGTCGCACTGCTCACCGTGGCCTGCCGGTTCGTACTGTCGCGAGCGGGTGTGGTGTTACTCCTGGGGATCGCACTGGCCGCGACACTGCCCGCGGCCTTCGGTGGCCATTCGGGCGGCGGCACGGGGGATCACCGGCTGGCGATCTCGGCGATGCTGGTGCACGTTGTCGGGGTCGTGCTGTGGGCCGGTGGACTGCTCGCACTGGCGCTTGCTCATCGGCTCTCCACCCCGGACCTCGATCGCGCGGTCCGCCGCTATTCGCTGCTCGCCGACTGCGCCGGCGCGGCGATTCCTGGCCACCGGGAGCCGCGCTCAGCTGGCTCTCCGGGTGGTTGCTGCTCACGTGGACCACCAGCGGTGGGCTCGCCCGCTACGGCGAAGTGCTCTTCAGCGCCAACCTGGTCCAGCACCTCGCGCTGGCCCTGGGCATTCCCTTACTCCTGGTCGCCGGGCCATCGTCCGCGCAGTGCACCGGTAGTACGCGCCCTTCAGGATCGTCGCGCCTTGCATCTTCCGCCCACAGACACCGCAGCGGATCAGACCACGCAGCAGATACCCACGAGCGTTCGCCCGGCCGCCACGCTCCGCCTTGCGCCGTCGCCAACCCGCCCGCAGACTTCGAGCGCCGAAGAAGCTGCGCTTGAATGAACACCTCCACAGACACGATTGCCGGATGCGCCTGCACCCGTGACCGAACGACGCGGTCAGGCGTCGATCGCCGGAAGCGCACCACGTGGCCTGCAGCCACATCCTCGGGGTCCAGCAACATCTCGTGCTTGGTCCATACCCGGTGTAGCGAGGATTCTCCAAGATCGACCGCACAGTGCTGCTTTGCCAGCCATCCGCCAGCCGATGACGGTTCTGTTCCGGTCTGCTCGCCGATGGACAGGCAATCCCTTCACGATTGAGCATGTTGGCGATCGCTCGATCGCCGTTGCCGTCGAGGTACTCGGCGAAGATCCGCCGCACCACATCTGCCGTCGCATCCTCGATAACCAGTACTCGCAGTCGAAACCCTTCCGCAGCCTTGCGCGGGTTCGGATGGGAACCACTGTCTATAACGACGTACCCATAGGGTGCCCTGCCGCCTTGGTGGCGCCCTTCGTTGATCACCTGCGCGTCCATGGCCGCTCGAACTCGTCGAGAACCTCTAACCCCGGACTCGCCGACAACTCCGTCGGGAAGGTCATCGAGAACCTGCTACGCCACGACCTGCTCATGGTCGACGAGCTTGGCTTCGCACCCCTGGACGACACCGGCGCCCAGCTGCTTTTCCGGTTCGTCGCAGCCGCCTACGAACGCAGGTCGCGCGGGATCGCGTCCCACTGGCCATTCGAGTCCTGGGGACGTTCCTACCCGAGCTCACCACCGCGGTCAGCTAGCTCGACCGGCTCCTGCACCACTGCCACACCGTCCTCACCGACGGCGACTCCTACCGAATGAAACAAGCCCGAACGAACGGAGGAACCCGAATCAACACCAACTGATAACCCGCGAGGGGTGGGCCTTTCAGTTGGCCACCAGCGGGGACCACAACTTGGCCGTTGACAAGTTCCGCCCTTGACGACGACCTGAGATCGGTGTCAGGGTCTCCTCTTGAAAACGCACAGATGTGCGTTTGACGCACATGCAAAGGACGGTAGAGGTGTCAGCAACACTCCGCTCAGAGACGACAACCCGCTCCCCTGTGCTGGAACTAGTCAGGTCCATGGCCTCCCGGAGCCCGGGTGCCGCCGCGGTGGTGTCCGACGGGGAGTCCCTCGCGTACGGGGAACTGGTCGCGTCGGTTGAGGCGCTCGCCGAGCGCATGCGGGGATTGGGAATCGGCCCTGGTGACCGCGTCGCCCTGTGCTTGCCCAATGGAGCGGCTTGGGTCCGCTCCTACCTGGCTCTGTGCGAGACCGGGGCGGCGGCCGTCCTCATCAACGCCCGCTATCCCGTTCCCGAGGTCGCCCGCATCCTCACCGCTGCTGGAGCGGCCGGCCTGGTGGGCGACAGTCGGGGCCGGATCGGCGACGCAGCGTCGCTCGACGCGCTCTACGTCCATGGCGCCGCCCTCGAGGTCGTCATGGACTGGGCGACAGTGGTCGATGGCGTCCCCGCCACGGCCGGGGTAGCAACGGGCCGCCACAACGGTGAGCGGGCACCGCTGACCTCGCGGAGCTCCCTCCCGGCCGGCGTGCCGCTCCCCCAGGCTCGTGGGGACGAAGACGGCGGGGTTGCCACTGTGTTCGCCTCGTCCGGTTCGACCGGCGCCCCCAAGCTGATTGGCCACTCACAGGCCGCGATCGCAGATCACAGCCGGGCGGTGGCGGCGGCGTTCGGTTACGACCGGGAGGGTGCCGTGGTCCTCGGGCAACTCCCGTTGTGCGGCGTTTGGGGGTTCAACACCGTGATGGCGGCGTTCGCAGGTGGCGCCACGGCGGTCCTGATGCCCGAGTTCGACGCCAGCCAAGCCGTGACGCTGATTGAGCGCCACCACGTCACGTACGCGAACGGCCCCGACGCGTTCGTGCGTCGGCTATTCCGCGAGCTCGAGACTCGCGGCCTCGCGGAGTCCTCGATGCGCACAATCGGGTTCTCGACCTTCACCAACGACAGCCGAGAGCTCGTCGACTGGGGTGACCGGCTCGGCATCTCCCTCACCCAGGTGTACGGATCCTCCGAACAACTGGCGTTGATGCTACGGCGGCGCGAGGGCGGCGACCCAGCCGACCGATCCGAGCCGGGCGGCCCCACGACGAACCCCGACACCAGGCTGCGCGTGCGGGACCCAGAGTCGGGGCAGCTGCTGGCAGTCGGTGAAACCGGCGAGCTCGAAACCTATGGCCCGAACGTGATGCTCGGCTACCTGAACGGCGACGGCCTCGACCGGTCGACCTTCACCGAGGACGGCTGGGTCCGCACCGGCGACCTGGGGTATCTCGAAGACCCCACCACATTCCGGTTCGTCACCAAGGACAAGGACGTCCTACGCCTAAGCGGCTTCCTCGTCGACCCCGCAGAAATCGAGGGCGCGCTGGAACGCCAACCGGAAGTCATCGAGGCCAAGGTAGTAGGCGTCGCCACGTCCGACGGCCCTCGCTGCGTCGCGTTCATCAGACAACCCGACGGAAGTGAGCTGGACGAGGAGGGCCTCCTGTCGCGGCTGAGCGGAGACCTCGCCACCTACAAGGTGCCCTTTCGCGTGATCGCCATCGAGGAGTTCCCCCGAATCGACGGCGCGAACGGGATCCGGATCCAGCGGCTCGCGCTGCGCCAGCAGGCCGAGGAGGCAATCCGATGAGAAGCACCCTGTTCACTCCCGCGTCAGTAGCGATACTCGGCGCCACCGACAACCTGAGCAAGCTGATCAGCTACCGGCCCATCCAGTACCTGAAGGATTTCGGTTTCCAGGGATCGATCTACCCGGTCAACCCCAAGTACGACGCGGTTCAGGGCCTCCCCTGCTACCCCAGCCTCGATGAAATCCCCGATGTGCCGGAAGCGGTCGTAGTCTCACTGCCGCGCGAGGCCGCCGTCTCCGCGGTACGTCAGGCCGCCGACCTCGGCGTCCGCACGGCCATCGTGTACTCCTCGGGGTTCGCCGAGGTTCCCGACGGGCGCGACCTTCAGGGAGAGCTCTCAGCCCTCGGGCACTCCGGTATCGACATCGTCGGGCCGAACTGCCAAGGCCTCGCCCACGTGATGAGCGGATACTTCCCCTGCTTCTCCACCGCCTTCGCGACCGGGAGGCCCCGGCCCGGGACGACGGCCATCATCTCGCAGAGCGGCGCGGTCGCCGCCATGCTGTACAACCGGTGGCACGCCGTAGGAGGCGGGATTTCTTACTGGGCGGCCACCGGCAACGAGGCCCACCTCCACGTCGCCGATGTGGCCGGCGAGGTCCTCCCGAACGACGACGTCGACCTGGTGATGATCTACGTCGAGTCCATCAAGGACGCGCGAGCCTTTGACAACCTCGCTCGCCGTGCGGCAGAGCTAGGCAAGCACATGATCGTGTACCGCTCCACGCTCAGTGCCGATGCCTGGACTGCGGCGGGTGCCCACACGGGCACCGCCACTCCTGAGCCCGACGACGACCAGGCCCTTCGCGAGCACCCGAACCTTTGGGTAGCTCGCTCGCTGGAGGAGACGATCGAGCTCGGCCAGTACCTGCGCGCCCCCGGTGGCCTGCGCGGCCCAAAGGTGGCTGTGCTGAGCAACTCGGGCGGCCTCGGCGTCATCCTCACCGACGCGCTCTCACGCGAAGGCCTGGCCACACCGCCGCTGTCGGAACCGACTCAGAAGGCAGTGCAGCAGCAACTGCCGGGATTCGCATCGGCCAGGAACCCTGTCGACGTGACCGCCCAGCTCCTCAACGAACCGCACCTGCTCGCCAAGGCGCTGCCGCCACTCCTCGACGACCCCCATGTCGACGGGCTCGTCGTCGGGCTCGGTGCAGTGGGCGACGGCTACGACCTGGACGCCATCCGCGACGACCTCACCTCGGCCGCCCGGAACAGCGACAAGCTTGTCACGGTTGCCCAGGTCGGCAGCAGCACAACAGGTCTCGGCGAGCACTTCGGGCAGGCCGACATCCCGGTCTTCGACTCCCCCGCCGCGTTGGCGGCCGCCCTGGCCGGCTACGGACGCCGCACGGAGGCACGGGCGCGTTCCGCCGACGCCGCCTCGGCAGACTCCGGCCACGTGCGGCGGTTCCCCGGCCCGCCGGCTCCCCGCCTGGTCGACCTCACCCCAGGGGCGACCTACACCGCGACGGGGGCTCGCCTGACCGCGGAACGGGTCGACGCCTACGCAGACGTGGTCGCGACACCAGGTGCGGCACCCAACACCCACACCAGTTGCCAGCTGGCGCGCGCCGCCGGGTACCCCGGACGCGTGGTCGCCGGGCTGCAGGTGCTCAGCGCCCTCAACACCCTCGGTCATGAGACGGGCCTGTGGGCCCATTCGGAGGTCCAGGCCGGCTTCGACGACGTCCGGATGCTGTCGCCGACCTTCGAGGACGACGAAATCTCCATGGAGATGGTCGTCGACCGGGTCAAGGAGCTGAGCCCGGTGAACGGCGAGCGCCGCGGCCTGGTCACCTTCAACTTCATCCTCGCCGCCACCTCGACGCCCGACGGCGACACGGAGCCACCGAAGCCCCGCCAGGTGATTCACGGGCAGGTCACCTACCTGTTCGGCAACAACGGCGACGAGGCGACGTGAGGGATGCGACCCCATGAACCGTACTTCTACGAAGACCTCGAGCCGGGTCAGGTCTTCGAGACCCCCCGCCGCACAGTCACCGAAACCGACCTCGTCACCTTCGCGATGTTCACCTCCGACTGGAATCCCGTGCACACCGATGCGTTGACGGCGCGAGATGCCGGCTTCGCCCGGCCGCTCGTCCACGGGGCGATGGGCCTGGCTCTGGCCACCGGCCTCATCCAGCGCACCGGGATGTTTGAGGGGTCGGCCGTCGCGCTGCTGAACTTCCAGGAGTGGAACTTCAGGTCGCCCCTGTTCGTGGGCGACACGGTGCACACCCGGTTCGCGATCGAGGCGATGCGCCTCACGTCGCGCGGCGACCGCGGCATCGTCACCCGGCGCATCGAGCTCATCAACCAAGACGACGAGACCGTCTGCGACGGGTTGAGCGACTTCATGGTCCTCAGCCGGGCCACCACTTCACAGATCAGGAGCAAGCGATGAAGACCCGGATCACAGACCTGCTCGGGATCGAGCACCCCGTCGTGCAGGGCGGCATGCAGTGGGTCGCGACCGCCGACCTGGCCGCGGCCGTCTCCGAAGGCGGCGGCCTCGGCATGATCAGTGCGCTGACCCAAGAGACGTCCGAGGACCTCGCACGGGAGATCGCCCGGGCCCGGAAGATGACCGACAAGCCGCTCGGGGTGAACCTGACGATCCTGCCCTCGGTCCGCGAGACACCGTTCGAGGAATACCGCAAGGCGATCATTGACGGCGGCGTAACGGTGGTCGAGACGGCTGGCGCAAATCCCGGCCCCCACGTCGAGGACTTCCTCAGGCACGGCGTCAAGGTGATCCACAAGTGCACCAGCGTCCGCCACGCGGTCAAGGCCGCCGCGTTGGGTGTCGACGCGGTCACCATCGACGGGTTCGAGTGCGCTGGCCACCCCGGCGAGGACGAAATTCCCGGGCTGGTCCTGTTGCCGATAGCCAGGCGGGCAGTCGACGTGCCGGTCCTGGCGTGCGGCGGCTACGCGGACGGGCGCGGGCTGGCTGCGGCGCTGGCGCTAGGAGCCGACGGGGTCACCATGGGCACCCGGTTCATGTGCACGCTCGAGTCGCCCATCCATCCGGCGATCAAACACGCGATCGTCGAGGCCAGCGAACGGGACACCGAGCTGATCCTGCGACCCCTGCGCAACACCTCGCGCGTCTACAGCAACGGCGTGAGCCGGGAGGTCGTGTCCCGGCTCGAGGCAGGCGGGACGTTCGAGGACGTCAGGGAACTCGTCCTCGGTACTCGAGGTCGTCGCGTCTACCTGGACGGCGACCCGGAGGCGGGCGTGTGGACGGCGGGAGCCTCGATGGGCCTCATCCACGACGTTCCCGGCTGCGCCGAGGTGATCGCCCGCATCGTCGCGGAAGCACACAGCACGTTAGCCGATCTCGGCAACCCCGATGAAGCAGCACACCCAACCGCTGGAGGCAACTGACCATGACAACCACGGCCCAAACGAGCCCGGACCCCCGGGTGTTGCGTCGAGTGCTCGGAGCCGCCGTCGTGGGCTCCTCGCTCGAGTGGTACGACTTCTTCCTGTTCTCCACCGCCTCGGCCCTGGTCCTCGGGCGGCTGTTCTTCCCGACCAGCGACCCTGCGGTGGGGACGCTACTGGCCCTGGCCACGTTCGGAGTCGGGTTCTTCGCACGCCCCGTCGGATCGGTCATCTTCGGCCGGCTCGGGGACAAGCTCGGGCGCCGCCCCACACTGGTCGCCACGCTGCTGCTGATGGGGTTCACCACCACGGTGATCGGGCTGCTGCCCACCTACGCCACCATCGGCATCTGGGCCCCGCTGAGCCTGGTGGTGCTACGGCTCCTCCAGGGCCTAGGCGCGGGCGCCGAGCACGCCGGCGCGACGATCTTCGCCGTCGAGTACGCCCCACCACACCGCCGCGGGCTGTTCGGCGGCGTGCCGGCCTCCGGCCTGTACGTCGGCGTGGTCCTCTCCTCCACCGTCTACGCCCTGTTCGCTTCCATGCCAGAGGAGCAGTTCCTGGCGTGGGGATGGCGGGTTCCGTTTCTGCTCAGCTTCGTGCTGGTCGCGGTAGGCATGTACATCCGGCTGAAGACGGAGGAGACCCCGGAATTCCGGCAGCTCGACCGTGAGGACGGTGACGCCCCGAAGGCTCCGCTGACGCGGACGTTCCGCGACCAGTGGCGCAGCGTCCTGGTGATCATTGGCCTGGTGGCCGGCCCGTTCACAGCGACGTACGCCTACCAGACGTACGCTCTGTCGTTCCTCGCCGACCGGGTGGGCATGACAGGCCTGGTCGGGACCTATGCCCTAACGATCGCCGGGCTCGTCGCGATCGCGTTCACGCTCGCCTCCGGCGCCCTCTCGGACCGGTGGGGCCGCCGCACCGTCATCGTGCTGGGCGGCATCGTCTCCGGTGCGTTCGCGTTCCCGTTCTTCTGGCTTCTCAGCATCGGCAGCGCCGCGGCCGTGGTCCTCGCGATGGTGGGCGGTGTGGGCATCGGCGTCCCTCTCATGCTCGGCTGCCAGGGCGCCCTGTTCTCCGAACTGTTCAGCACCGACAGCCGGTTCACCGGCTTCTCGGTGAGCCGCGAGCTCGGGTCGATCTTGTTCGCGGGCATGACCCCGTTTGCTGCCGCGATGCTGGTCGAGTGGGCCGACGGCCGGCCCTGGCCGGTGTCGGTCTATGTGCTCGCCGCAGTGTCCCTCACCGTCGTGACAGCGCTGGTGATCCGCGAACCGGCGGCCCGGGAGCACCTTCCGGGCTCTCAGACTGACCCCCGCGCCGGCCGTGCAGCGGCATCGCCCGCTGCCGTCGGGCCGGTGCTCACAGATAGGCGTGTCGTAGATCCTGGCTGAGCTGCTCGGCGATCTCCTGGAGCAGCGGTAGGAACTCCTCGACCATCTGCGGCGGGCTCATCCGGGTGGTGTGGGAGGTGAGGTTGACGCCGCACACCACCCGCCCGTCCCTGCCGTACACGGGGACGGCGAGGGCCAGGAGACCCAATTCGAGCTCTTCGGCGACCAGGCAGTACCCCTGGTGACGGACCCGGGCGAGCGTATCCCGCAGCTCGCCCGGGTCCGTGATGCTGTGCGGAGTCGCCTCCCGCAGCTGGGTGGAGCGCAAGTGGTCCTCGACGACGTCGGGGTCGGCGTAGGCGAGCAGCAGCCGTCCGATGGAGGTCAGAGTGGGCTCCAGGACCGAGCCGATGGCCAGGTTGGGGCCGACGACACGCTTCACTTCGACGCGCGCCAAGTAGACGACGCGGTGCTGGTGGAGAACGCCGAGCGAGCAGGACTCGTGGGTCCGGTCCGCCAGCGGTTTGAGCCTAGCCTCGGCGATCTCGGTGCGGGGGTCGGAGGAGAGGTACGCGTAGCCCAGTTCGAGTACGGCCGGCGTGAGTCGCCAGCCAGCTCGAGTCTCCTCGGCGTAAGCGAGGGCACGCAGCGTGCCGAGAACACGGCGAACGACGGCGCGGTCGAGGTCGGTACGGCGGGCCACCTCCGAAAGGCTCAGAGGTTCGGAGGATTCGGTGAAGGCGCGGATCACCGTCAGGCCGCGTTCCAGGGCCCTCATGCCCGGCGGGGATTCCTGCACCATGTGGCTCCTAGATCAGCTTCTCGTACGTGTGAAGAGTATCCGTCGTCCGACAAGGGCGGTAACCCCGAGTGCTGAGTGGCAGCGCTCGTGGTTGTGGAAGATCTCGATGTACTCGAAGATCGCGTTGGCGAGCTCGACCCAGGTCTTCCATCGTCGGCGGTTGAGAAGCTCGATCCGCACCGCGGACCAGAAGCTCTCCATCATGGCGTTGTCCAGGCCGTCGCCGACGGTGCCGAAGGACGGGAGCAGACCGGCTGAGCGGATCTTCTCGCGAAGATCCAGGAGGTGAACTGGGTTCCGTGGTCGACGCGGACGATCCCGCCGGGCTCGGGTCGGCGATTGCGGATCGCCATGTCGAGGGCATTGACCACGAGGGTGGCGTCCTGCTTGGAGTAGATGGACCAGTCCACCATGCGGCGGCTGTAGGCGTCGAGGACGGCGGCACACTAGATCCACCCTTCTCGGGTTCGATGGTGGGTGATGTCGGTGACCCACAGCTCGTTCGTACTTCGTCGGTGGCCGCGCACACCCGGTCGGCAAGACCTACATCAACCGCTCGATCATCCCCGCGTTCTGCGGCAAGGAGGTCACCTGACATGGACACCCTCACCACCCCCTCCCAAGCCACACACGTCTATAACACCGAGAAGGACCACTACCTCGCAAGCTCAGACGCATCGAGGTCAGACCCGTGACATCCGTCGGATGATCGAAGAGGACAGCTACTGCATCGACATCCTCACTCAGATCAGCGCGAACACCTTGATGACCCATCTCACGGCATTGCAGCAGCGGCTGACCGAGACTCTGACTTCGTTTGAGTCGAGGGCTGATCGCATCGCTCGACCGAAGGTTCACGGCAACCACGAAGCCATCCAAAAGTCGCCGATAACGTCAGCCCCATCTTCAAACCGGGCCTTGCTCGCCCGGACTCGTCACCGGGTCGGTGTCAGACTTTCGGGGCGAGAGTTGAGGGTGTTCAACGCTTTCTGAGCAGCGTGGCAATGAGGGCGGAGCCAAGTGCGAGGAGCGCGGCCGCGATGATGAGCGCGAAAGAGAAGCCTTCCGTCGCGGCGCGCAGCGGACCAGTCGAGTCGGCCAGGGTGTCGGTGCGGCGTGCGGCCAGGGTGACCAGCACCGCCAAGCCCACAGCTCCGCCGATCTGCTGAACCGAGCTGAGGACTGCCGAGCCAAGCCCGGCGTTCTCTCCCGTGGTACCCGCGACCGCGGCGACCGTCAGTGCGGGCAGGCTCAGGCCACAACCGAGGCTGGTGACGAGCATGCCAGGCAGAACGCCGGTCGCGTAGCTGTCGTTCGGCGCCACTCCGGACAGCAGCAGTAACCCGGCCGAGCTGATCAGGAACGACACGACGAGGGTCGGGCGCATTCCGAATCTGATCACCGCACGCGAGGACAGCCACATGCCCGCGAGAATTCCCGCGCCGTAGGGCAGATAGGCCAGACCTGCCTTCAACGGGCTGTAGCCGAGCACGGTCTGCAGGTGGATCATCAGTAAGAAGGCCATCGCGAAGAAGGCCGCGGAGAACAGCAACGTCGAGCCGTTGGCGACGGCACGGGTACGGAAGGCCAGGAACGACAACGGCACCAACGGCTCGGCCATTCGCGACTCGACCGCGAGGAATGCGACGGCCAGCACGAGAGCAATGAGCAAGGGACCGACGACGGTCACGTCACCCCATCCCGATTCCGCGGCCTGGAGCAGGCCGAAGACCAGCGACACAACGGCACCGGTGCCCAACACCGCACCTGGCACGTCGAGACGCGCTCTGACGGTCGCCCGACTCTCACCGACCAGACGCGGGAGCAGCGCGACGGCGAGTACAGCAGCGGGCAGGTTTATCAGGAAGATCCAGCGCCATGAGGTGAGGTCCGTCAGTGCACCGGAGATCACCACTCCCGTTGTGCCGCCGAGACCGGCGATACCACCCCAGACGCTGAGCGCTTTGGCGCGCTCTTCGGCTCCGGGGAACAAGAGGGTGATCAGTGACAGTGCCGCCGGGCTGGCCAGGGCCGCGCCCGCACCCTGCACGAATCGGCCGGCCACGAGTTGCCAGGGCTCCTGTGCCAGCCCGCAGGCAAGGCTGGCGACACCGAACAGTGCCACGCCTGCGAGGAAGACGCGCCGACGGCCCAGCAGGTCGGCTGCGCGACCGGACAACAGCAGCAGCCCGCCGAACGCGAGGAAGTATGCGTTGACGACCCAAACCAAGCCCACGGCGGTGAATCCGAGGTCGTCCCGGATACTGGGGAGGGCAACGCTGACCACGGTGTCATCCATGACGAGCATGAACTGCACCAGACACAGCACGATCAGGGCAGGCCTACGGCGACCGGGAACTGTGCCGGGGACCGATGCTCTCGTCATGAAAGGTGTCCTGTCGCGGTCGGGCCGTGGGTACTGCAGCGGCAAGGACGTGGCTGGATCGGCATGTGGTTACGCTAAGGTCGCGGCAACGCTGACCACAATCCGCTACGGGGACAGGTCATGTCGCGTTGAGGACATAGACTGAAACCGTGAGCGAGGCTGTGTCAGGCGCAGTGCCACCCGGCGTAGGAACGATCGTCGTCGGGAACTTCCCCCTGTCGTCGGGGCAGTGGATACCAGCGCACAGCCACCCACAGCATCACCAGCTGGCCTGGACGCGGCGCGGCGTGCTCGGCGTGGCCGTCGGCGACACCTACTGGGTCCTGCCGCCCACCCGGGCGCTGTGGTTGCCCGCGGGAGTCGTCCACCGAACCGGCGCGACCCGCGACGCCGTGCTACACAGCCTCTACCTGGAACAAGACAGGTGCCGTCTGGACTGGCGAGAGCCGACGCCGGTCGGTGTCGACGGGTTGCTGGCCCACCTGATCGACCACCTCAACCGAAAGGACCTCGCCGACGATGCGCGGTTGCGGGCCGAGGCGGTCGTCCTGGATCTCCTGCACCCGTTGCCGATCACGCCGATCGACGTACCGCAGCCCGTGGACGAACGGGTCCGCGCTGTGGCCGACGCACTCCTCGCCGATCCCGCGGATCCGCGGAACCTCGATGCACACGCCCGGGCCATCGGCGTGAGCCGGCGCACCCTCACCCGGCTCTTCGTCCACGACACGGGCATGAGCTTCGACCGCTGGCGTATGCACATGCGGTTGCGAGCCGCATTGCCCCTCCTCGCCGAAGGCCAATCCGTATCCAACGCCGCCCGCAGCGTTGGATACGCGACACCAAGCGCCTTTCTCGCGGCGTTCCGCCGAGTCGTCGGCACGTCCCCACGGCACTACCTCAACGGCAACGTGATCTCAAAGGCGCACGACACGCCATCCCCGCAGTAGACGCTAATCCGGTCGCCATTCCAGCTGACCAAAGGATGCGACACCTCCGAGAAGACGTCTCCTTCCGCTGTCTCGCTGCGGGCCAGGCGTTGGCGGGTAGCGCGGCCCGTTCGAACGGCAACGGTCGATCAGCAACGCCTCAGCGCCCCCGGTCGCTGCATCCGCCGCACGCCTCAGACTCCCCTGGCAACCCGGCAGCGCACTGTTCGCCCTGTGGCTGGAGTTCTACCATGGACTGCGCAACGTCCCTTCTGGGTCGCCGCGCTCGCCGAGGACGCCCCACCCTTGGCAAGTGTTGAACGGCTGCTGGCCCTGCAGGCTCGCACCCAACGGACCGAGCGCACCACCGCTGGAACCATGCTCGGCTGCCTGTTCGGAAACCTCGCTCTGGAGCTGAGCCATGACGCCGATGTAGCAGCGGCCGTATCAGCCGTGTTCGAGGACCAGGTCGCCCTCATGGCCGACACGCTCCGTGCCGCCGCTGAGGATGGCAGCATTGAACCGGAGCGGGCGACCTCCGAGAACGCCCGCGCCCTCCTGGCGCATCTCGAGGGCACCGTGCTCCTCGCCAAGGTCGCAAACGATCCCGATCTGCTCGATCGGCTGTGGCCTACCTCCGCGCTCCTGCTCGGCGTCAAGGCGTAGACGCGAGGGCCGCTTTCGCGTCAGACACCGGGCTCGCAAAAACAGCCTGCACGTCCCGATACGTTGGGCCTCAACCCATCCCAGGACCCTGACGATGTTGGCCAGTAGATCGCCACAGCGGGTCACGAAGTCAGAAAATGCGTTACGCGCCTGCGAACGCTCTTCTACCGGCTCTTGCAACAGGCCGTGGACAACGATCCCAACCCACTCTCAATCTCCTTGGGGCCTGCCTTGATTTCGGCAAGCCGAATTGGCCCCGGTTCGGCATTCTGAACTGGCCCCGGCGGCTGGGTTGCGGGATCGGTCGGCATCTTGATGTGGCCCCACCTGCCGTCGTCGGGCGTGGGGCGGCACTCTGA
>NZ_PQHZ01000064.1 GCF_003385185.1 Amycolatopsis palatopharyngis
CGCCACCCCCGCCCCCCCCCCCCCGCCCCGGCAGACCGGGCCGGGGCTGATCACTCCGTCCGGCCAGATCAATCGCAACGCCCGCCCGCCCCGGCGTCCGGCCCGGGATGCCTACACCGGCAACCGGCCGCTGGCCTCGGGCCAGTACCCGCTGCCGCTCGGGGTGCGCCGCGCCCCCAAGCCCACGCCGCTACGACCAGCCAGCGGCGCGAGCAGCTCCGCTGCCTCGGTGCCGACGCGGCGCGCCGGAACCCAGCTGCCGCTGCCCCTGGACCTGCCCCGTCGCCGGGGCCCCAAGAAGAAGTGAGGTCTGGTCGCCATGACTGCTCCCGTGCGTGTGCCCGCTGACGTCGATCGCCCGGACCGGGTGCTGGGGCCGCTGACCGCCCGCCAGCTGGCGATCCTCGGCATCGCCGGACTGCTGCTCTACGGGCTCTACTCGCTGACCCGCGCCGTGGTGCCGGTGTTCCTGATCGTCGCGGTGCCGGTCGGGGTCGCGGTCACCGCGCTGGCCCTCGGACAGCGCGACGGGGTGGGACTGGACAGGCTTGCCGTCGCCGCGATCCGCCAGCACCTGTCCCCACGCCACCGAGTCGCCGCTCCCGACGGCGTGCGCGCGGCCCCGGCCTGGCTGACCGCCCAACACCCCGCCACACGCCGAGACAGCCGAGGACGCCGCCCCACCTCGGCCCGTACCGAAACGGTGTCCCCGGCACCGCTGGAACTTCCCGCCACAGGTGTTGCCGATACCGGCGCGCAGGCCGGGATCGTCGACCTCGCCCGCGACGGGCTCGCCGTCATCGCCGTCTGCAGCACCGTCAACTTTTCCTTGCGCACGCCCGGGGAGCAGGAGGCGATGGTCGCGTCCTTCGCCCGCTACCTGCACAGCCTCACCGCGCCGGTGCAGATCCTCATCCGGGCCGAACGACTCGACCTCGCACCCCAGATCGCCGAACTCCGCGCCCGCGCCGGCGGGCTCCCCCACCCGGCTTTGGAAGCGGCCGCGCGGGACCACGCGGACTACCTCGCCGAGCTCACCGCGCACACTGATCTGCTGCGCCGTCAGGTGTTGCTCGTGCTGCGCGAGCCCCTGCGCACCGGCCCCCCACCCGCGCCGCACGTGCTGCCGTGCCGGCGGCACCGGCGTGCCGAGCAGCCGGTGGACGACGGGCTGCGGCAGGCAGCCGAGCAACGGCTGGTGCGCCGCCTCGGCGAGGCCATCGACCTGCTCTCCCCCGCCGGGATCGTGGCCACCCCGCTCGATGCCGCCGCCGCGACCAGTGCGCTGGCCGCCGCGTGCAATCCCGACACGTTCCTGCCGCCCTCGGCACAGCTGGCCGCCGCCGACGACGTGGTCACCGCCACCACCACCTTCACCGACCTCTACGGCCCCGACGACCCGGACCATGCAGCGGCTCCACAGCCGGACCGCGCCACACGCCCCGAGGCATCCCGATCCACTCGGTCGCAGGTGGGGCCGTGGCTGTCCGAGGACGAGGACTGGGACTACGACGACGAGATCGAAAGCAGGTAGACACCCATGGCCCGCACCACACACCACACCACGACGGCCCGCTCCGGGACGGCCGGGGCGTTCACCCCAGATTCGTTGTCGGTGTCGGCCCGGCACTTGGAGGTCGGCAACGAATTCGTCGCCTCGTTCGGGGTCACCGGCTATCCGCAGGAGGTCTACCCTGGCTGGCTCGCGCCCCTGCTGACCTACCCGGCGCGACTGGACGTGTCGGTACATGTTCAGCCCGTCGACCCGGCCACCGCCGCCAGCGGACTGCGCACACAACGCGCCAAACTCGAATCCAGCAGGCGGCACAACTCCCGGCACGACCGGCTCGACGACCCGGACCTCGACGCCGCCGCCGAGGACGCCGCCGACCTGTCCCGCCGCATCGCCCGCGGCGACGGACGCCTGTTCCGCTTCGGGCTGTACCTCACGGTGCACGCCCCGGACGAGACCGCACTCGCCGAGGAAGTCTCAGCGCTGCGCTCGCTATGCGCATCGTTGCTGCTGGACGCGAAACCCGCCACCTACCGCGCGTTACAGGGCTGGGTGTCCACCCTCCCCCTCGGGCTGGACCCGCTAGGACTGAAAAGAACATTCGACACCGCAGCCGTCTCCGCCGCGTATCCGTTCACCTCACCGGATCTACCGCCGACCGACCCGACCACCTCGGCGCCGAGCGGGGTGCTGTACGGCTACAACGTCGGCAGCTCCGGACTGGTGCATTGGGACCGGTTCGCCTGCGACAACTACAACTCCGTCGTCCTCGGACGCTCGGGCGCGGGCAAGTCGTACCTCGTCAAGCTCGAGACACTGCGCAGCCTCTACCGCACCCTCGGCCACAACGAGGACGAGTGGGGCGCCGACGGGGTGCAGGCGTTCGTCGTCGACCCCGAAGACGAGTACGCCCGCCTGGCCTCCCAGGTCGGCGGCACCTACATGCACCTCGGCGCGGGCGGGGTGCGGCTGAACCCGTTCGACCTGCCCGTGCACACCGACGCACGCGGGCGGCGCACCGCCCCCCAGGACGCCCTCAAGCGCCGGAGCGTGTTCCTGCACACCGTCCTGGCGGTGCTGTTCGGCGCGGAGATCACCGCCGCCGAGCGCACGGTGCTCGACACCGCGATCACCGCCACGTACCACCGCGCGGGCATCACCGACGACGCCCGGACGTGGACGCGCCCGGCGCCGCTGCTGCGGAATCTGCGTGACGTGCTCGCCGCCTCCGGTGACGGAGGTGATGCGGTGGCTGCCGATCTGGCCGCCCGGCTGCACCCGTTCGTCGACGGGTCGTTCGCCGATCTCTTCGACGGGCCCACCACCGCCACCCCGGACGGGCACCTCGTGGTGTTCTCCCTGCGCGATCTACCCGACGAGCTACGCGGTATCGGCACCCTGCTCGTCCTCGACACCGTCTGGCGACGGGTGTCCAACCCCGCCCACCGGCGGCCCCGGCTGGTCGTGGTCGACGAGGCATGGCTGCTGATGCAACAACCCGAGGGCGCGAAGTTCCTGTTCCGCATGGCCAAAGCCGCCCGCAAACACTGGGCGGGCCTGACCGTGGCGACGCAGGACACCGCCGACGTGCTCAGCAGTGACCTGGGCAAGGCCATCGTCAGCAACGCCGCCACCCAAGTCTTGCTGAGCCAGGCGCCGCAAGCCATCGACGAGATCGCCGAAACCTTCGACCTCTCCGCCGGGGAACGGCAGTTCCTGCTCTCGGCCGACCGCGGCCAGGGCCTTCTCAGCTCTGGGACGCAGCGGGTGGCGTTCCAGTCGCTGGCCTCACCCACGGAGAACTTCCTCGTCACCACCGACCCCGCCGAACTCGCCCGGCTCGCCGGCCAAGACCCGGACGCCACCAACCATGGCCTCGCCGACGCCTACATCGACCTCGGACCCGCCGACGCGGAACCCGACGGCGAGGGGTGTGACGACTTCGGTCAGGTCGACCTCGATCCCGTGTGAGGCGGTTCTGAGCCGTTTCTCTGCTTTGTCCTTGTCTCGCATGAGCTTGTTGGAAGGGAGCTCGTGATGGCTGCGCGTCGTGCGGTATCTCCGGTGATGCAGAGCTGGGTGGGTGACTATTTGCGCGACCCCGGCGGCACCGGCCTCACCCTGCTCGCCACCCTGTGCGACTGGGCGGTGATCTGGGGTCCGGTCGCCGTCCCCACCATGGCCGTGGTCTTGGCGGCCGGGGCCGTGGTGCGCCGCTGGTGGCGCGCTCGGCGCCACGCCGTGTTGCAGGTCGATGCTCGCCGGATCACCGTGCTCGCCCCACCCACCGTCGATCCCGCCGGCGCAGCCGCGGTCTGGTCCAACCTCGTCGGACTCTTGCGCCCTGCCTGGCGACGGTGGTGGGCCGGGCAACCCCACCTCGCGATGGAGTACGTGTTCGGCGAGCACGGCGTCACCGTGCAGTTCTGGGTCCCCGGCCCCATCCCCCCGTCCCTGGTCGAGCGGGCCATCGAGGCCGCCTGGCCCGGCTCCCACACCCGCACCACGTTCGACGCCGACCCGATCCGCGGGCTCCTGGGCGCCCCAGTGGGTCTCGGCCGCGACGAACACGCCTGCGTGCAGATCCTCGCCCGCCCGGTCACCGGTCGCCGCGTGGCCCAGGCCCGCCGCGCCGCCCGCCGGGTCCACCGGGGCTCCTCGGGTCGCCTCGCCGGCCGGGTCCTCGACGCGATCACCCCGGGCGCGAACGTCACCCGCAGCGGCCGGAGCACCGACTCGCGGCGCATCAGCCAGGACCCGCAGCTGTCGCTGGAATACTCCGCCCAGAACAAGGCCATCGTCGGCAAACAACGCGGCTCCCAGTACGAAACCGTCGTGCGCTACGCCGTCACCACCGACCTCCCCGCCGAGGCCACCGACGAACTCACCCGCCAGGCCCGCGACACCGCCCGGGGCCGGGCGCACGCCCTGGCCGCCGCGTTCGCCGCCTACACCGACCACAACCACTACACCCGCACCCGCCTACGCCACCCCGCCCACACGCTCGCCGATCGGCGCCTCAATCGCGGAGACCTGCTGTCAGTACCGGAACTGGCGGTGATTGCGCACCTGCCCACCGACGCCGAGATCCCCGGAGTCGAACGCGCAGGCGCCAAAGCGGTCGCCCCACCCCCCGGGGTCGCCACCCCGGGACCCGAGGTCAAACCACTCGGGCAGGCCGACACCGGACACGCCCGTCCGGTCGGGCTCCGCGTCGCCGATGCCCGGCACCACTTGCACGTGCTCGGCGCCACCGGGTCGGGAAAGTCGACGCTGCTGGGAAGCATGATCCTCGACGACGCCGAGAACCACCGAGGAATCGTCGTGATTGACCCCAAGGGCGACCTGGTCACTGACGTTCTCAACCGGCTGCCACGCTCGGCCGCGGAGCGGGTAGTGCTCTTCGACGCCGACTCCCGCCACCGCCCGCCCATCCTCAATCCTCTGGAGGGCGGGGACACCGACCGTGAGGTCGACAACCTCGTGTCGGTGTTCCGCCGGGTGTACTCGGCGTTCTGGGGCCCGCGCACTGACGACCTCATGCGCGCCGCCTGCCTGACGCTGCGGGCTCAGGAAGGCGTGCCCACGCTGGCTGATCTCCCGAAGCTCCTGGCCAGCGAGGCATTCCGGTCCCGGATCACCGCCGGGCTCACCGACCCGGTACTGACCGGGTTCTGGCAGTGGTACGACGACCTCACCGACAGCACCCGCTCCCAGGTGATCTCGCCGTTGATGAACAAACTGCGAGCGTTTCTGTTGCGGCCCTTCGTCAAAGAAGCCATCGCCGGAGGACGCTCCACTGTGGACATGACGCAGGTCCTCGACGAGGGCGGCATCTGCCTGGTCCGCATCCCCAAAGGATCACTCGGGGAGGAAACCACCCGGCTGGTCGGGTCGCTGGTGGTGGCGCGGACCTGGCAGGCCACGACCGCGCGGGCGCGCGTTCCGCAACGTCTGCGTCCCGACGCGAGCCTCGTGGTCGATGAATGCCACAACTTTCTGAATTTGCCGTATCCGCTGGAGGACATGCTCGCCGAAGCCCGTGGCTTCCGGGTCTCGATGACGCTGGCGCACCAGCACCTCGGGCAGCTGACCCGGGAACTGAAGGAAGGCATCTCCACCAACGCCCGCTCGAAGATCTTCTTCTCCGCCAGCCCCGAAGACGCCCGCGAACTCGCCCGCCACACCGCACCCCGACTGTCCGATCACGACCTGTCCCACCTCGGCGTCTACCACACCGCCACCCGCCTCGTCGTGCACGGCGAGGAAACCGAGCCCTTCACCATGACCACCACACCACTGGCCCGCCCCGCTCCCGGACGTGCACGAGAAATCCGATCTGTCCTGCGAGGACAGCGCCGCGCACACGCCACCTCGAGCACTGACACGGCAACCCGCGTCAGCACTCCCACCACCGCAAGCGCCACCAGGACTCGGCCCGGGCCGACAGGGCGGCGGGTTCCGCCGACCCGGCCACCCACCACCGATCCACGCCGCACCCGCCCCTAGCCACCGCGCCGTACGGCGCCCGCCGCACCACACAACCAACCTGCCGCAGCCGCCGGTCCCGTCCGGGGCCGAGTACGGGCTGCCCACTGGGCTTATCCACACCCATTGATCACTTGTCCACACCCTGTTGACATCTCGTCGAGGAGAACATCCGTGATCACCACTACGACCCGCCAGCACATGCTGCGCGGTCACCTGCCCGGCCGTCGCACCGTCCGGGCCGCGAGTTCGGTCGAGCACCAGGCCATGCTCGCCTCCCGCCTCACCACCCGCGACAAGTGGCTGCTCGCCCTACTGCACGAACACCGTGTCCTGACCACCGCCCAGATCCAGGACGCCGCGTTCCCGTCGGGCCGCTCGGCACGCCAGCGGCTGCGCGATCTCTACCTCTGGCGCGCGGTGTCCCGCTTCCAGCCGTTCCAACAACTCGGATCCGCGCCCATGCACTACGTCCTCGGCCCCGCCGGCGCGGCCGTCCTCGCCGCCGAACACGGCCTCGAACTGAAGGACCTCGGCTACCGGCACGACCGCGCCATGGGCATCGCCCACAACCAGCGCCTCGCCCACACCGTCGGGGTCAACGACTTCTTCACCTCACTGATCGCCCGCAGCCGCCACACCCCGGCGGCGAGCCGGACGGAGGCGCTGGGGGCGTGGTGGTCGGAATCCCGCTGCGCCCGTCACTTCGGCGACCTCGTCGTCCCCGACGGCTACGGCCGCTGGCGCACCCACCACGGCAACACCACTCGGGAGGTGGAGTGGTTCCTCGAGTTCGACACCGGTACCGAATCCCTCACCAAAGTCGGGCGCAAACTCACCGCATACGCGCGGCTGGCCGAGTCCACCGGCATCGCCACCCCCGTGCTGGTGTGGCTGCCCACCATCCGCCGGGAAGCCGGGGCCCGCTCCGCGTTGGCCCGCGTACACGCCGACCTCGACAACCCTCGTGCGGTGCCGGTGGCCACCGCGTCCGCCGACCTGCTCGGCCCCATCTCGCCACACCCGAGCCCGGCCGAGGCGGTGTGGCTGCCACTGACCTCGGCGCGCGCCGACCGCGCCGGCCCGCGCTACAGCCTCATCGACCTCGCCGCCGCCTGGCCCGGCCAGCCGCCGCCAACCGACACCGCGGGCGACCAGGGCGAAGCCGGTGACGGTGCGGCGGCAGCGCCATACCGGCTGCCACCGCCGAACCCGATTCCGCCTCCGGCCACACCGAACCGCATCACGCGCGACGACGCCTAGAAGAACCTCCGGCAGTACTGGCCACCGGCGTCCTAGCGCAGCCAGGGAAAGGAGCGCGATCAACCGATGGGAACCAAACTCGGAGCCGGTGTCGCCGCCCTCATCCTCACCATTCCCCTCCTCATTGGGGCGGGGATCGCCGGGATGGTCAGCGCGTTCACCGGGGGTTCGTCGGGTTCGCTGATCTGCACACCGAACGGTGCGCCCACCGGCGCCGCACCGGGCTTGACCGACGAACAGAGAGGCCACGCCGCCACCATCGTCGCGGTCGGCAAGCAAATGCAGGTGCCGGAGTACGGGTGGGTAATCGCGGTCGCCACCGCGATCCAGGAATCCGGCCTCCGTAACCTCACCTACGGCGACCGTGACAGTCTCGGTCTCTTCCAGCAGCGACCGTCCCAAGGCTGGGGCACACCCGAGCAGATCCTCACCCCCAGCTACGCCGCCACCCAGTTCTACAACCACCTGCTCACCGTGCCCAACTGGCAACACATGGACCTCGCCGAGGCCGCACAAGCCGTCCAACGGTCCCGATTCCCCGACCGCTACGCCGCGCACGAGCACCGCGCCCGCCAGATCGTCGGCGCCCTCGCTGGCATGTCCTGCGTCAATGTCACGGGAGCGCCCGGCCGCATCCGAACCGACTGGCCCCCAGAACAGGCCACCGAACCCGATCCCACCAGCAGCGGCCGCATCACTCCCCGCACACTCGCGCTGATCCACGCACTCGAAACAGCGGGAATGGCCGGCACCGGCCTCCGCTGCCACGCACCCCGGCCAGCCAACCCCACCTCCGACCACCCGAAAGGCCGCGCCTGCGACATCATGTTCAACCCCCACGACCCCACCTCAGTCAACGACGGGTGGCGGGCCGCGCACTGGCTCATCGCCCACCAAGCCCACCTCGGAGTGCGCTACCTCATCTGGCAGGGCCAGTACTGGTCAGCCGAAAGCCCCACCTGGACGCCCTACACCTCCAGCACCTACGGCTGCCCCAACCCCGCCAACCTCACCGGCTGCCACTACGACCACGTGCACATCTCCATGTACTCTTTTGAGAAAGTGCCATATCGCATCAGATGCGAGATTTGCACTGTTGAGATATGGGTCCCGCGTCGCTGAAGTGCGGATTCACGCTAGCAGCCTCGTCGGTTGACCATCGAGTTCGACACGCCCGCTGACCTGCGGGTATTCCGCTCGACTCGCACGCCGCTCGCATCTGATGCGAGGATGTCGCATCAGATAGGAGGTGGTTGTGGGTGGCTCGTCGGGTGGATCTCGAGGGTGCGGCGCACCTGGTGCTGACTGATGCGGTGGTGCCGTTGCATCCGGCCGAGACGGTGTTCGATGCGATGCTGGTCGGGTGGCGTCGTCAGCAGCGCAGCCGGCTGCTGTCGCCGGGGACGGTGGAGAATCGGGAGTCGATCGTGCGTCGGTTCGCGGCGTTCACCAACGCGTTTCCGTGGCAGTGGTCTCCGTCCGATGTGGAGGATTGGACCAGCGAGCTGCTGTCGGGTCCGCGGCCGTTGGTGCACTCCACCATCCGTAACTACCAGGTCCAGCTGGCGCTGTTCTGCGACTACCTGGTCGACGCTCGCTACGGCTGGGTCGAGGAGTGCGAGCAGCGGTTCGGCACCCACCCGGTGCAGATCTGCCACGAGTTCAACGTCGCCCGCCATACCGCCCTCTACGAGGGCCGCCCGGAGGTGCGGGCCCTGTCCCGGCAGGAGTTGCAGAACTTCTTCGACTTCGCCGACGACCGCGTCGTCCACGCCCGCAAGCAGGGCCGCAAGGGTTGGCTGACGGCGTTCCGGGACGCAACGATCTTCAAGGTCGCCTACGGGTGGGGGCTGCGACGGCGGGAGACGGCCATGCTTGATGTGGTCGACTTCGGCCGCAACCCGAACGCGCCCGAGTTCGGCGGCTACGGCGCCTGCTACGTGCGGTACGGCAAAGCACTGAAGGGTTCCCCACCGCGGCGACGGACCGTGTGGACCGTGTGGCCCTGGACGGCCGACGCGGTCGCCGAGTACGTCGAGGAGGTTCGTCCGCAGTTCGGCGTCGGCAAGCGCCTGCTGCTGTGGCCCACGGAGCGCGGCGCCCGTATCGCCCCGCGCGACATCACCCGGCGTTTCGCCGCCTATCGCGACGAGCTCGGCCTGGACGAGGCGCTGCACCCGCATTGCTTGCGGCATTCGCACATTACGCACTGCATCGAGGATGGCGCGGACCCGTTCTTCGTCCAGTCCCAGGCCGGTCATTCCTGGGGCAGCACGACGAGCTTGTACACCAACGTCGGGTCCGACTTCATGAACAAGGCGCTGCACGACGTCCTCGCCCCCAAGCTGGACGCGACGACTGGTGGGAGCACCGGATGACGCGGGCCGTTGGATACCACTGGCATCTGCGTGAGCTGATGGCCAAGGCTGGGATGTTCTCCACCACCGCGCTGCAGCCGCACCTGGCCGAGCGCGGTATCGAACTGTCGGTCTCGCAGGTGCATCGGCTGGTCACCGGCACCCCGGAACGGCTGAGCCTGCCAGTGCTGGCCGCGCTGTGCGACATCCTCGACTGCCAGCCCGGTGACCTGATCGAACCCTACGTCGCCGCCCGCTCGGCCACGGCTCGCAAGGCCGCCGGGCAGCGCGCCAACCCGTCATCGCCTCGGGATCGGAACCTCCGCCCGACCCGGGCACGCATTGTCGACTGGGACCAGAAGTAGGCGACCGGCGATGCCCACACCCCGACAGCGCAGACGGACGGGGGTGTGCGGTATATGCGGCAAGCTCAAGCAGGTGCACGGCCACGGCCCGGACGACACACCCCGCTGCCAGGTCTGTCAGCACAAGTCCCGCAGCGCGGCGTGCGCAAGGTGCGGACGCGTCCGCACCTTCAACGTCAGCAAGGCCGACGGCAAGCCCTACTGCCGCGGCTGCCGCGCCCGCAACCACCTCGAAGAATGCGCCGGTTGCGGGAGCACGCGCCCGGTCAACGTCCGCGACGAGGACGGCCGCGCCTTCTGCGGCAGCTGCTACGCCGCCCACGGCATGGTGCCCCGAGAAGCCTGCGCCGCCTGCGGCACACTGGCAGCGGTCTACCGCCGCCGCGACGACGGCACCGGGGTCTGCAGCAAGTGCTACCGGCATCCGAAACGGCAGTGCGGAGTCTGCGGCCGGGTTCGCAGGGTGGCGCTGCGCGCCACCGCCACCAGCCCGGACATCTGCCCGACCTGCTTCCAAGCGCCGGAGATCACCTGCTCGCTCTGCGGAGACACCACGCTCGGGCGTCGATCCACCGCCAACGGCGCACCGATGTGCTTCCGCTGCCAGGCCACCCAACGCGTCGACGCCGCGCTCGTCGGCCCGGACGGCAGCATCCCGGCTGAGCTGAAACCCGTGCGCGACGCGATCGTCTCCGCCGACAACCCCCGGTCGATCCTGACCAACTTCACCCGCAGCAAGAGCCTCGCGCTACTGAACAGCATCGCCCGCAGCGAGCGCCCGCTGTCGCACGACACCCTCGACGAACACGCCGGCGCCTACTCGGTCGAACACCTCCGCGCACTCCTCGTCGCGTCCGGCGCGCTGCCCGAGCGTGACGAGAACCTCGCCCGTCTGGGCCGCTTCGTCGACGACCTCGCCGAACGCGCCCACGCTCCCGTCGACCGGCGGCTGCTGCGGGCTTTCGCCCGCTGGCACGTCATCGCGCGGCTACGCCGCCGATACCCAGACCGTCCGGTTCCCCCCAACTCAGCTCGCCGCTGCCGCGACGGGCTCACTGCCGCGCTGCGGTTCCTCGAGTTCTTCCGAGAGCAGTCGCGCTGTCTGGACGATTGCCACCAAAGTGATATCGACGTCTGGTTCGCGACTCAACCCGCGCACGTCACCACGTCCAGCAAGGCCTTCCTCGTCTGGACCCGCCGACATGGCACGCTGAGTCGATCGCTGACCATCCCGGTCGCTCAGGGCAGCCAACCGAAGCACTTCAGCCCGGCCAGCGATCGCTGGGCACGGGCGCGCACCCTGCTGCACGACGATGCCAGCGCGAGCGTCCCTGATCGCGTCGCTGCCTGCTTGATCCTCCTCTACGCCCAACCGGTCACCCGGATCGCCGCGCTCACCACCGAGCACGTCCAGCACGGCGACGGCGGCGCCGTTCGACTTCGACTCGGTAGCGCCGGTCTGACCGTGCTACCCGACCTCGCCCAACTGCTCACCCAGCTGCCCTGCGAACAGCCGCGAGGTGCCGCCCGCAAGCTCGCGCACGGACGATGGCTGTTTCCCGGTCGGCAACCCGGTCATCCCCTGCACCCGCACAGCATCTCCCGTCGGGTCCGCGCGCTCGGCGTCGATCCTCGCCCCGATCGCAACACCGCGCTGCTCGAACTCGTCCGAGAACTGCCACCTGCGGTCGTCGGCAAACTCCTCGGGCTCCACCCTGGCACCGCCGCGAAGTGGGCGGAAACCGCCGGCAGCGACTGGGCCCGCTACGCCGCTGCCCACAACCGTCAGCGTTGACCGTCCGACTCGCATCAGGTCGGCCGGCACCTGCGGAAGTAGAGCATGTCCTCGGTTTCGGGTGTCGAGCTGATCACCCCATCGTCCCGAGCGCCTGACCACGGTCGTCAGCTGCACCACGGGGCAGCAGCCGACAATGTAACCTTGTCAACACTCTTTCGACAATCTAAGCTTGTCTCATGGCGGAAGCGAAGAAGCCGGATGTCGATCATTACGTCGGCTTGGTTGAAGAGCGGGCCGGTGCCGGAGACCCCCTGACCGCAGTGGGCATCGCGTCGGCGGTGCGTCGGGAACTGGAAGACGTCGCGGACCAGGTCATGGAGCACTTTGTTCGCGCCGCCCGTCACGCGGGACATTCGTGGACCGAGATCGGTGATCGGCTGGGCGTGTCCAAGCAGGCCGCCCGGCAGCAGTTCGGTGGCCAGCCGCTGGTTCCGGTGAGTGACGAACTGGTGGTCATGATCCGCTTGCAGGCATGCCTGGATCAGGCGCGCGCCGCCGCGCACCGGGACGGCAGCGCCGAAGCCGACACCCATCACCTGCTGCTTGGGTTGCTGCATGTCGGGATAGCGGCGACTGTGCTCGACAAGATCGGGCTCACCGGGGAGCGAGTGCGCCAATCCATCTCCCACCTGTTCGGCACAGCCGACACCACACAAGGCGGCGAGCCGCCAACCTGGTCAGCCGACGCTGACCAGGCGATCGCGGCGGCCACGACACTGGCGCGTGATCGCGATTTCGAGTACGTGGGCACCGAGCACCTGCTGCATGTGCTGGCCACCGACCCCGGCTCGCAGGCATCCCGCGTGCTGCAAGATCTCGGCGTCGACCCAGCCGACATCGTTCACGAACTCGAGCGCAAAATCACGTTGCGGCCGACCCGATCGCGACGGCGCCGGCGACGCCACGACACCGAGCCCAAGTGCTCGTTCTGCCGGAAGACCAAACCCGGCGTGCGCAAGGTCGCCGGACCCAACGTCTGCATCTGCGAGGACTGCCTGCACCTTGCCCACGACGCACTTGCAGGTGGCGACTCACCGCGAACACGGTGAACTATGCCGACCCACGCGAAAGACCACGCGTAACGCGGTCGCCAGACGCGACGTGATCACGTCCGCGCGAGAAGGAATTCGCCAACCTCGAATATGGCTCTCCGCCACTAAAAGGACCACTATGCGATCAGCTGATGGATTCACTCATTTGGTGAAACACTGATCGGCGGCCGCTGGTCACTGTCAGGACTGTCAACGACCGACGTCGCCACCACGGGACGCCACGATCACTGCGGTTTCGATAAGCGGCGGTTGAGACAGTCCGCATATGCGGACGACTCAAGTTCACCTGGATGCACCTCATTGTGCGGCAGGCAGGCTCAGCCGGGTCGCCGACTCAGACTGGACTGACCACGGCGGTTCAGCTCGCAAACGGTCGTTATCTAGATGCCGCGCCTAGGCACTCCGGCGCAAGCGACACCCCACAGCGCGGGCAGCTCTCCTCCCGTTTCACCCGCTTCTCGTCCTCGGCCGTCCCCTGCCGCTGGGCCGCAATAGAGGACGCCAGTGCACCGTGCTGCTCCGCACGCTGCTCGACTGGCTGGCCTGTCCACCCGACGTAGTGCGTGGTCGGCTGGACACAGGCGTTGTCCGCTTCGGACACATGCGTCGGCGAGTCGAAGTGGAGGATGTAGATCGTGCCCGAACGGTCCGTCGGAACGTGCCGCCCCAGGAATGCCACGACGCAGTCGAGGTCGCCCGGGTCCGATGCGTCGTACTGCTCGCTACACACCTGACACCGCTTCATCTCGCTCATACAGCGCGAGGCTACGCGCCGGGTCGGACAGTCTCAGCCGATCGCTCGGCGCGCGTATCCTGCACGGTCACGCCGCCTTCGATGCAGACATCAGCAGGGCCAGCCAGCACTCGTCAAGTGGGCCGAGCGCAACGGCATCCAAGTGCGGTAACTGACTAACTGCTCGACCAGTAGCCAAACCTGGCCGTCAAGCAACAGGTACACACGGCGATGCGGCATGGCCGCGTAGATCACTGCAGGCGGAACGCGGTCGCCACGGCAGGTACCTCCGACCTACCATCACAACGAGCTCGCCCAAGGCGCATCTACCCGGTAAGGGTGCGTCCTGCCCGTCGCACGGTGAGGGTGGCAGCCCGTTCGAGCCGGGCCGGGCCCGGGGAACTCACGCCTCGACGGGAGGTGTCGGGGTTCCCACACCGCACTCAGCAATATGAGGGGGTAGGTTAGCCCTTTTGGCCCATACCGGAGGGCTGGGGCCTACCTGGGTCGGTGATGGTCACGCCCCTGCGTCGTCCACCTGACACTGGAACGAGTCGCGCCAACGAGGCAACTTCCGCTGGAGCCGGTGCGGGCGCGACGGAGGTCGATTTGGCGGACGGTTGGGCGGACATCGGGAGTGCCCTTGCCGTGCGCCGACGGGCCGCGCGCGGCGCGGTGAGGTCTTCGGACCGGACGATGGTCTGTTCCATGAACAGCCACGTGGTCAGGATCGTCCGTTCCAGTTCCATGCTCGCCTCGGCGTGCCGCAGGAAGTCGCCGCCGAGTTGGGCCGGGATGTCGCCCGGCTAACCGTGCCTTTCCGTATATTCCATGGGATGGGACCCCGCCAGTCGTAACCGTGGGCGGGCGGGGTGAACGACGGTGGGGCCGGGGCGCGGCGCAGGTTGGGCAGTTCGTCCATAGGAGACAAGGCCACTTCGAGAATAGTGCGAAGAGTTCGCGCTATGACGGGTTTCGTGGACGCTCCGTGAACGCGACGATGTCAAGCCACAGATGCGCTTTTCGCCACACCAGCCGCATGCCCAATCTGTGACTTTTCGCCATAGTTGGCGGAGCGTTTCAGGTTTGTTGACGGAGCTGATGTTTTCGTGCGGTGGGGGTGTATCGGTTACGAACGTCGTGGGACCAGGACCTTCGCAAGTACTGGGATCGCAACGGTAAGCCTAGGCAGCCTCGGATGCGACCGGCTTGGTCAAAGTAGCCCGACCCTGTGCAAAGTTCGTCGCGGGGGTTCAGCGCGGTGATGGCTTCTGGCTCGCTGTGGGTCGGCTAGCTGAACGGGTGATGGTGAGTCCCCACAGTGTGGCGAGGACGAACATGACGAGTGAGTAGACCGCGGCTGGCACGGAGATTTTGACGCTGTCGAGGATCTCGACCGCGACGAAGATCGCCAGGGCCGAGTTGTGGATGCCGACCTCCATGGAGGAGGCGATCGCCTGGTTGTGGGGCACTCTCAGGGCTTTGGGGACGGCGTAGCCGATGACCAGGCTCAGCGAGCAGAGCAGTGCGGCGGCGAGCCCGACCTGTGTGAGGTAGTCGAGGACGTTGTCGCGTTGGTCGATGAGGATGCCGGCGATCAGCAGGGCCAGGATCAGCGCCGAGCCGATCCGCACGGGGCGTTCCATGCGGGCGGCGAAGCCAGGACGGTATCGGTGGACGGTCATGCCGATCGCGACTGGGATCAGCACGATCGCGAATACCTCGAGCACCTCGTTGAGCGGGAGTTTGACCGTGTCTGCCTGGTCGAACCAGTCGATCGCCGCGTTGGTGATCAGTGGGAGTGTCAGTAGGGCGAGCAGTGAGTTGACGGCGGTCAGGGAGATGTTGAGGGCGACGTCGCCGCGGAACAGGTGGCTGAACAGGTTGGCGGTGGTTCCGCCCGGCGACGCCGCGAGCAGCAGCATTCCGATGGCGAGCAGGGGCTCGAGGTCGAGGAGGAGCACGAGCCCGAAGCACAATGCGGGCAGCAGCAGGAGCTGGCAGCCCAGGGCCGCCAGGGCCGCCTTGGGCTGACGTGCCACCCTGCGGAAGTCCTCGACTGCCAGGTCGAGGCCCAAGCCGAACATGATGATCCCCAGGGCGATGGGCAGCCCGACGGTGGTCAGTGCGGAGTCCATGGAACTCATCCCCCATGTCGTTGGACGCCGAGCGCGGATGAGGTCGATTCCCGCCGGGCTGGCCCAGGAAGTCGGTGACGAGCCGGGCGGTGCGACCGGGTGCTTCGACCATCGGCGTGTGTCCGACGCCGTCGAGCATCTCGATCCGCACGTTCGGGATCGTGGTGTAGCGGGCGACCGACGGCGCCACGTGGTGCATCTGGTCCTGCTCGCCGAAGACCACGAGGGTAGGTAGGCCGAGCACCTGCACCCGGTCGTCGAGGGCGACCTCGTTGACGTAGGCAGCGCGATCCTGCAGCGACTGGGAGAACGCCGGGTAGGTCAGGGCCCGGTAGTCGCGGACGAACAGCCGGCGAAGTGGGGTATCGATCGGGAAACCGGGTGCGAACGCCAGGCGCATTCCGTGCCGGAGTGCAGCGGCGGGCGAGGTTCGGTGCAGCAGCGGCCCGATCACCGGCCGGTGTAGCAGCCATTCACCTTCCCGGTTCTTCGCGGTCGACATGTCCGGGCCCTCGCCGAGTAGCACGAAGGCGGCGACGCGGTCGGTGGCCTCGGCCACCGCGACCCCGTGCACGCATCCCATGGAATGACCGACCACGACGACGTCGCGGGCGTCCAGCTCATCGAGCAGTTCGGCGACCAGGCGCGCGGTGTCCTGGGGTCGGTAGCCCGTCTGGGGCTTGGCCGATCCGCCGTGGCCGAGCAGGTCGACGCGGATGATCCGGTGGCCGGGCAGCAGCGGGACCATCCGGTCGAACCAGGCCGTGGAGAGCAGGAAGCCGTGCAGCATCACGATCGGACGGCCCTGTGCCGGTCCGTCTTCGCGGACGTGCAGGTCCAGTCCACCGATCGTGACGAGGCGGTCTCCGAGCGGGCCGGGCGAGTTCACAGGTCCCGAGCCAGGGCGCGGCCGGCTTGTCGACCGGAGAAGATGCAGCCTCCGACGAAGGTGCCCTCCAGTGCGTTGTAGCCGTGCATGCCGCCACCGCCGAAGCCGGCCACCTCACCGGCGGCGTAGAGCCCGGTGAAGGGCGTGCCGTCGGGGCACAGAACTTGCGAGTCCAGGTTGGTCTCCAGGCCGCCCAGGGTCTTGCGGGTGAGGATGTTGAGGCGGACGGCGATGAGCGGGCCGTGGGCGGGGTCGAGGATCTTGTGTGGTTTGGCGACCCTGATCAGCTTGTCGCTCAGTGCGTCGCGGGCGTTCTTGATAGCCATCAGCTGCAGATCCTTGGTGACCTTGTTGTCGAGCTGGCTGTCCCGCGCGAGCAGTTGCCGTTCGATCTGGTCGGCGTCGAGGACCGGGCCGCGCCCGATCTTGTTCATCCGCTCGACCAGGTCGGTGAGGCTGTGGGCGGCGACGAAGTCGATGCCGTGGTCGAGGAACTTCTGCACCGGTCCGGGGGCGCCCTTGGCGATCCGGGACTTCGCCAGGTACTTGAAGTCCTTGCCGGTGACGTCGGGGTTCTGCTCCGACCCGGAGAGGACGAACTCCTTCTCCACGATGGTCTGGTTGAGGATGAACCAGGTGTAGTCGTAGCCGGTGGTGCCGATGTGCTTGAGGGTGCCGAGGGAGTCGAAGCCGGGATAGTTCGGGGCGGGCAGGCGCTTGCCGGTGGCGTCGATCCAGAACGAGGAGGGGCCGGGGATGATCCGGACCGCGTGGTCGGGCCAGATCGGGTCCCAGTTGTGGACGCCCTCGACGTAGTGCCACATGCGGTCGGTGTTGACGATGCTGGCCCCGACGCCCTGGGTGATCGCGAGCATGCGTCCGTCGACGTGGGCCGGCACCCCGGGGATCATGTGCTCGGGCACCGGGCCGAGGCGCTGGACCGGCCAGTTCCTGCGCACCAGTTCGTGGTTGTGTCCGATGCCGCCGCTGGTCACGACCACGGCGGGCGCGCGGAGCTCGAAGTCGCCTGTTTGCTCCCTGGAGGACTTGACCCCGCGGGGCTCGTCGGAGGGCACGAGGACGGTGCCGCGCACGCCGACGGCGGCGCCGTTCTCGACGAGGATGTCGTCGACCCGGTGCCGGTGCCGGAAGGTGACCTTACCGGCTCGCTCGGCGGCCTCGACCGACTCGAGGAAGATCCGGACAAGCTCGGGTCCGGTGCCCCAGGTCAGGTGGAACCGGGGCACGGAGTTGCCGTGTCCGCCCGCGGTGCCGTCGCCTCGTTCGGCCCAGCCCGGGAATGGCAGGACCCGCAGGCCGAGGTCGTGGAGGTACTTGCGTTTCTCGCCGGCGGCGAACTCGACGTAGGCCTGTGCCCACTGCCGTGGCCAGAAGTCCTCGCGGTCGCGGTCGAAGCCGGCCGAGCCCAGCCAGTCCTGCAGTGCGAGCTCGTAGGAGTCCTTGATGCCGAACCGTCGTTGCTCGGGGCTGTTGACGAGGAACAGGCCGGCAAGCGACCAGAATGCCTGGCCGCCGCGGTTGGCGGCGTTCTCCTGCTCGACGATCAGCACCTGCTTGCCGGCCTTGACCAGCTCGTGGGTGGTGACCAGGCCGGCCAGTCCGGCGCCGACGACGATCACGTCGGGGTGCTCACTCATGGGTGTCCTCTGGTGGTCGAGTTCGTCGGGCGTGCTGGGACCGGAGGCAGTAGGAACCGGACGTATCGAGGGTCAGCTGGCCGAGGGAGCCGCAGTCACAGGCGTGAGCGGGTTTCCCGGCGGGATCGACCCGCAGTCGGAGGGCGCCGGAAGTCCGGCGAACCGCTGCTGCAGCCAGAGCAGGGCTTGCGGTACCCATACGGCCGCCGCGGAGACGTGCGACAGCCCGTTCTGCCGGTACTCGACCTTGACGGCGCGGTCGCAGTACTCGCGGGCGAGGCTGCGAACGTCGCCGGCGACCATCACCCCGTCGCCGGGGCCGATACCTGGCTTGTTGCCGGGAGTTCCTTCGAGATAACCGCCGGTGCCCTGGACGACGAACAGCGGTGAGCTGGGGGTGCCGCCGGTGCTCATGATCAGCTCGTTGGCGATGTCGGCCAGCTCCGGCACACTCTCGGGGGCGGGATACTCGGGCTTGGCGAGATCGTCCCAGGCCAGCCCCGGGTAGCGGCCCAGCACGTTGAGGATAGAGTCGTCCTCCAGCTTGTCGAGCAGTTCACGTCCGTACCTGTTCAGGTACGGCGTCAGGTCGACGTCGTAGGCCCGGGACAGGCCGATCAGCGCCATCGGCAGGACCCCTGCCCAGACCCGCGATCCGTCGATGTAGTCCAGGTTGCGGGCTGGGTGGACCAGCACCCCACCCATGGCGCTGCCCACGATCTGTTTTGCGATCTCGGGTGCGTAGCTGGGCGCGAGTTCAGCCGCCCACTCGGTCGCGATCGCGCCCCCGGAGTAGCCGAAGAGTCCGATCTTCGTCGAGGTGGTCAGCCCGGCCGCCGGAGACTGGGTGGCCGCGCGCAGGGAGTCCAGGGTGTTGATGCCGTAGAGCGGCCCGGCGCCGAACGCGGCCTCCTGCCCCTGGGTGTCGGCAATGACCACGGTGTATCCGGCGAGAAGCAGCGGAGCGAGGGCCAACGTCTCGCCGTAGACCGCGCTGGCCCCGGGCGACGTGCTGCCTGCAAGCACAGCCGAGGGCTGATCCGCAGGGTTCAACGAGTCGTACGCGGAGCCGTAGGCGACCGCCTTGACCGGGCCGACCTGCACCAGCGGTCGCACCACCGAGGTGACGTTGACGGTGGGTCGGCCGGTCTGACCCGTTGACCGGTAGAGCAGCTGCACCGTCTGCAGCAGCAGCGGCACGCCGGCGACATGAACTGGCACGGTGCGGGTCTTCAACACGGTGCCGGGCTTGATCTGCGCCAGCGGCCGCTTGCCGTCGTAGTCGTAGAACGGGTCACTCAGCGGATCGGCTGACCGGGCCGCCAGCGCGGGTCCGGTGGCAGAGGTGACCGCCGATACCGCACCGGGCACGGTCAGCGACCCGGCGAGCAGTCCGGCGAGGATGGCGAGTAGGCCGAGGATCCGGCGTACGGGCGTGAACACATTCATGACAGCTCCGACGTTGAATAGATGACCCAATCAGATTGGGAAGTCAATCCGATTGGGGGTGCTATCCTGACTGGAGCAGGAGCCGACTGTCAAGCATCAGAGGAGGAGCCCGTGCCCAAAGGGATGACCAAGCGCCGTCCGGAGACCCAGGCCCGGATGCTCGACGCCGCGGTCGAGGCCTTCGTCGAGCTCGGCTACACCGGCGCGAGCATCGGTGAGATCTGCAAACGAGCCGGCTACACCACCGGTGCCTTCTACTCCAACTGGTCGACCAAGGACGAGCTCTTCTACGCCCTCTTCGACGCCCACGCCGCCAAGGCGATCGACCGCATCGCCGACAAGCTTGCCGCCGTTGACGTACAGACCCTCACCCTCGAGCAGTTCGCCACGCACCTGGCCGACGTCGGACCCGAAGAACGCACCTGGTTCATCATCTCGACCGAGTTCACCCTCTACGCCGTCCGCACCCCAGAGGCGGCCCGGGTACTGGCCGCCCACGAAGCCAAGGTCCGCGCCGCGCTGACCCCCATCCTCGAGATCGTCCTCACCCGCGCCGGCGCCGAGCACCATGTCGACCTCGACAGTTTCGCCCGCCTCGCCATAGCGCTCCGCGAAGGAGCCCTCATGCAGAGCCTCGTCGAACCCGACGAGCTACCCCCCGGCACCCTCGAACGTCGTTACCTACCCCAACTCATCCGCGCCGCGGCCACCCAAGCCCAGGCCCCCGATCCGGCGAACGGGTAACGCGAAACCTGGTGTCGCCGTCCGAGGACGACGAGGTTCTCACCCCCAAAAAACCTGTCGGGCGATACCACCATCAGATGTGCGCCGGCGACAAGCTGATCGAGACGACCGCCCACGAACGCACCGAACGCACGCTGGGTAGCGACCAGGAGATTCTGAGGCATAAAGGGAACACTTCGGCATCGAGTTGGACCGGCTGCCAGAGGCGCCGACGGGTTGACGGTTCACCACGACGCGCGTCGCGCTAGGAATAGGGCGCGGTTGGAATAGGTACCACTCGATGAAGTGGTGGACGATCTGTCGGCGCGCTTGCCATCCCATCACCCTCCCGTCGATAACAACTCAAATCGCAAAGCGCGGACCGCAATTGCTAATAACCGCCAACAAGCGTGAATAGCATCCGCCAACTATGGCGATAGGTCACAGTCCTGCGTCCACACGAGACACACGTCTTGTTTGACGAATCGCTTGACATGAAGGCGGTGACGAAGCGTCCATAGTCGTGTAGCCCGAACGACCGGATGCGCACCGGCGGGCCACGCCCCGGCCGGGGCATGACCATCCATTCCACACCAACACCACATGGAGCTCGTCATGTCCCGAAAGAACCGCACCGTCAACACCGCCGCCGTTACCGATGACAGCGACCGTCACCTGCACGCCGTGGTCGACGCCCCCGGTCAGCAGAACGCACCATCCACGGAGGACAAAGTGCGGACGGCGCTGGCTGACAATCCCGGTTCCACGACCGCCAAGCTGGCGATGGCGGCCGGGGTGGGCCGTTCGACCGCAGCGAAGATCCTGGCCCGCTGGGACCGCGACGGCACCGCGACCCGCACCGCAGGCGACGGTCCGCGCAATCCCGACACCTGGACAATTGCACCGACGGACCGCGACACCGCCGCACCCGATACCGACGACGCGCGACCGGACGCAACGGCGGCGATGCCCAGCACCGATCAGCTGACCGATCACGCCAGCGACACCGACGAGGACTCCACGGCCGAGCAGACGGGAGCGACCGAGGAGGCTGCCATCGATGTCGATGACTCCACCACGGAGGACGCCACGGTGATGGAAGGGCCAAGGACGGAGGCGGACGACGACAACGGCGCCACGGACACCACCGACGACGCCGCCATCCCGTCCACTGACACCGATGTCGGCCTCGAGAGCGACGGCACCGCTCCGCCGCCCTGCACTGCACCGGTGGACAGCGCGATCGAGGCCGAGCCGTCTCCGGCAGAAACTTCTGCGGTCGCCGACACGACCCACAACACCCCTGCGGACAAGGATCGGCTGCGTAAGGGCGGGCTGCGGGCGTTGGTGGAGGAGTACCTGACCGAACACCCGGGCGAGAGTTTCGGGCCCGCCAAGATCGGCAAGGACCTGCTCCGCTCGGGCGGCGCGGTCAACAACGCCCTAGAGAAACTCGTCGCCGACGGGTATGCGATCAAAACCTGCGAGGCGCCGAAACGTTTCGCCATCAACCCGGACAAGACCGATGTCCCGGACACAGCGGGCCACAGCGCGTAGCCAGCCTGCGCCACCGACACCAACCCGCTACCCGTGCACAGGGCCGCCGCCAACACTTTGGGGCGGTGGCCCTGCGCGCTGGTTCCTCGGGCACATTTGCCGCAACCTTCGAAGGAAGGGGCTGTCACGCACATCCCGCCCTATTCGCTCCCGCTACTGTGGGCAGCACTGCGCGGAACCGTCGGCGACGACGAACTCACCGTGTCGGCCGTAATCCCCGCCGCCCACCGACGCCCGGACGTGCCCCGTCGGGTCTCCGGGGCCGTGATCGGGGTGGGTTCGCTGATCAGCGTGCGCGACCGGGACACCGGTCAGCTGATCGAGGACATCCACAGCGCGTGGATCACTCACGCCACGGTCGAGCGGCGGTGGCAGCGATGACCCGCCGCACCTATCGGCGCGGCGAGGCCATCACCGGGCCCGCCGTCATCCGGCACCGCGCCGGAACCCTGTACGCCGTGTTCACCTCCCCGTGCTGCGGTGCCCGCACATGGGTCGACGTCGCGCTGCTGGCCTACCACTGGCTGGTTTCCGAACGCCCACTGGTCATGCGCTGCGGGCTTCGCTACGACCACCGCAAACTGCCCTGGCACAAGGGCTGCGACTGGCCCGTTGACCGCGCGGTTACCTTTCGCTCTCCACGGCTGGCGCCAGTCGCCGATCACAATGTCGCCGACCAACGGATTTCCCGGAGCCGCCTCGCTCCACGGCCAGCAATACCCGGCCGTCATCCGCGCACTCGCCCCCCGCCCGGCTCGGGCGCGCAGCATCTCCTCCAGCTCGCCGGGACTGTCGGCCACCCGCAACTCGAACCCCTCCTTCTCCCCGTTCCACGAGGCCGGAGGCAACGGCCCGTCGTCGAGGCCAAGCAGACGACGGACCCAGGCGTCATAGCGCGGGTGGGCTGCGACAGCAGTGCCGGCACCGGCAAGAGCGTCCTCGCTTTTGACCCTGCTCGGCGAGGCACTGCGCGCGGGCTACCGGGCTCGGACGCCACCGGCTCGCAGGCCTTCACTACCGCGCCGCGCAAGACCGCCGGACACGGCTCCCGCCAGTCCCAGCAGCTGTTCCAATACTTCGGCACCGCCGCCGATACTGAGCCGGGTGACCTGGATCTGCTGGTCTGCGATGACGCGCATCAGCTGCGCGCCAACTCGAACATCCGCTGCACCCCGGCCTCGCGCCGCAGCGACCGCACCCAAGCCGCGGAGCTGTTCGACGCCGCCCGGGTCGTGGTGTTCTGCCTCGACGAGGAGCAGGCGGTCCGTCCCGGGCAGATCGGCACCTGCCCCTACATCGAGACCGCCGCGCACGCGTGCGGCGCCACGGTGCGCACCCTGCATCTGGACAGCCGGCGCCGCCGGTGACCACGAGGACCGTCATGCTGCCTGATGGGGCCGCGAGGAGCTGGCGCACGTGGTCAAGAACGGCCAGTTGGTCCTCCGGCAGCGTGAACACGTCGGAGTCGGTCAGCAAGAGGGCTGCGGCGTCGAACAGCGAGTTATCCAGCGGTCGGCATGGTGAGTGCGTTCCTCCTCGCTACGGGACCACGCGGGTCAGGCCCAGGGCCTCAGGACTCGGTGATGGTCGTGCCCAGACGTTCACCCCGAGCGAGCAGGGCCAGAGCGGAGTGGTCGTCGTCTTCGAAACGGGCCAACGGGTACCAGTCCGGGTCGAGCGGGTAAACCAGGTTCAGCCACTCGCACACGGCCTCGGCGACCTCGCGACGTAGCCGGGGCCGCACCCACAGCCCATGGTAGCGGCGAGGTTCGATCACGGCGGGGAAGCTGATCTGGTTGCGGCTGGGCGTGGGCGGCGGGCACGAGTTCGATCCTGTTCTCGCCGGCGGCGAGGTCGGTGCCCCCGAACGCGTCCGTGGCGGTGGTGGGCGTGCTCATCGTTGTTCTCCTTCAATGGGCGTGGTGGGGTTGCCGGGGCGGGTCCAGCGGTACGCGACCGGATCCCAGTTGGCGGTGGTCATCAGGCGGTTGAGGTCGGGCAGGCCGGGGCCGAGCATCCACCCGAGCTCCGCGCACTCGGCCTCCCCGGGCCACCGTCCAGTCCAGACGTCCTGCGGGCAGCGGCACGACTCGTCGTGGCCGAGGCGCTGCAGCCCGGTGGCCAGGCAGCGGGCCACAACGCAGCCCTCACGGTGGGCATGGCCGGTCTCGACGTCGCAGTCCGGGCAGTACGCCTGCAGCGGGGTCATATCGGTGGCGGCGGGCGGCATCGGCACCGAGGGCGGTGCCGCCGGATCACGAAGCCACGCGTAGATGTCGTCTGGGCCGAGCGGGTCGTCGCCCTCGGGAAATCGTGGATCGTGCGGGTCGATGCGGTGCCAGCTGATCCCGCCGCCCACGGTGACGAACACCGCCTGCGGTGCCGGATCGAACACAATGATCCAGCTGCTCTTGTGGCTGGTGTACCACGGCCACGGCCAGCCGAGTTCGCGCCGATACGCGTGGCCGAGGCGTTCGTCTTCCCACACGTCGAGGGTGTCGACGACTGCCGTACGGAAGGTGCTTTCGTCGGTCGCGGTCAATGCCAGCCGCGATGATGGGACGGCGAGAAAGTTCTCTGGGTAGCATTCCCCGCGCAGAGAGCCGATCCAGTCGGCGTTCTCTCCACGTCCAAAGTAGAAGTCGGTGTAGCTCGACATGGGTGGTCACTCCTTACCGTGGTGGCACGTACGGGTCCCGAGTCAGTGAGGCCGGAACGCAGGCGTAGGGGTCGGGCGGCGCGTACGGGGACACCGGGAGGTCGTGGGGTGCGGTGTTCTGGTCGCGTTCAGTGGCGCGGCCGAGGATGTAGGCCAGCACGATGACGGGGGTCCACGGGCCGGGCAGCAGCACGGCCAGCACGGCCCACATGAGTCGTTTCTTCCTGTCGTTCATGGCCTTCGTCCTTCCTCGTGCAGTCACGGCTACCGCTGGTCACGTGGAGCGCCATCCGGGTGGAAATTTGAATCCTCAGTGGAGGCTGGCCGTACTTGGGTGGCAGCCATCTGATGAAACGACTCAAACAGCGGTGGCCAGCCGGGGGCCGGGTTGAGCGTTTCCGGGGAGAGACGGCCGGTCGCAACGGCGAGGCGAACTCCGAGGTGATGGACGCCAGCTACCGCGAGCCATCCGGCGCAGGCTTGTTCCTGACCTTCCGTTGTCTTGTGGCAGGCGAACATCGGCGCGTCGAGAAGCGCTTCGGCACCGGGCGTGCCGGAGGTGTTGGCCAGTGCGGCATACCGGTCGGCGGGGAACTGGCCGGGCGGTGTGTCACGCCGCCACGGGCACTCGGCGCAGGGACGACGCCGATGCGGTAGAGCTCCCGTTGCCCCGGTTCCGCAGGTCCCGGTACCCGATGTTCTCGGTGCTACGCGCGGGTGTGTCGTAGCCGCATCGGGCGGGACGGTGTCGTCGCTCTCGTCGGCGGTCATGATGCGGCACTGACGGATCGACACGACGCGGGCAGCAGGGTGGCGCGGTAGTGGATGGCGTCGTCGCCCCAGCAGCGGCCGTGGCCCACGCTCACGACGGCGCGCCCGGTCAGGGACTCGACCGCTGTGGCGACGGCGCGCGAGTGGGTTATCCCGCCGAGAGGGCTGATCGTGTACTCGGCCCAGCGGTCCGGTCCGATCAGGATGTGAACTTGGAAGCGGGTGTCGACGAGTTCGCTGATCGCGTACCAGGTGTCGGCGCCCGTGTGGGGCACGAGATGCTCGGTGAGGCCATCGGGATAGTCGGGCGGCACGGCGTGGGTGTTCATCACAACCCTCCGCTGCTCTCGTGGGTGCGGGACTCGCGCGCACCACGGTTGGGCGCGTAGAAGCAGTACTGGTGGTGGCCGGGATCGCCGTGGAAGGGGTCGGGGGCGGGGGTGCCGCCGTGATCCGGGTCGAGGTGGTCGCCGAGGTCCACAAGGCTGGCGATTTGCGCTATCGGGACTGCGGTGGCTCCGCAGAACGGGCACGGGCCCAGCAGCAGCCAGCCCCACAACGGGTCGAGCCCCGTCAGGTCCTGAATGAAGTACCAGCAGCGGCCGTCCTCACTGGTGACCTCCATGAGATCCCCCGGGGTGGTGCCGGTCCCGATGCCGTGCTGGCGGTCCGGGTCGTCGCGCACCATCACCGCGTCGATACCGACGTCGAGGGCGGTGGCGATGTTGGCGGCGGTGATTGCGCGGCGGTCCCACTGCAGGCGGAAGATGTGGCGGTCGGCGAATTCGCGCGGGGCGGTGTCGCGGTGGCGGCGGGCGACGGTGATCGCGCGGGCGGTCAACGAGGTGGGCGCGTCGGTCGGCGTGGTCATGGGAAATGGTCCTCCTCTGCGTGGCGGTGGGTGGCGCGATTCGTGTGCGCGGTCAGCGCGGGGCGTTGTGTCGGGGGTGGCGTGGTTTATTCGAAGATGGGGATCTGGCCGAGGGTGCCGACGATGTCGGCCACCGTCGCGGGCCCGTCCATCACCACAAACACGTCGTAGCCGCCCAGTTCGGTGTTCGCGAGGGTCGCGACCTCCGAGGTGGAGTACCACGTCGATGCACCCGGTCTGGAATTTTTCGAACGTGGCGTCGGCGTCCTGGAGCAGCTTCCATGCGCGTGGGCAGTCGTCGTGAAGGTGGTGGTCATGGTGTGCTCCTGATGTCGTAGCTCGCTCGGGTTGTGGGTGGGCTGGATGTTGTCGCCGTCGGCGGGTGGGCACGTGCCGGGGTCGGGTGGTGGGTCGGTGTGGTCGCAGTGGGTGTCGCCGAAGCCGCCCGCGCACCACGCGGCGGCGAACGCGACGAGCGCGGCGCGGTAGTCGTGTTCGGTGGTGGCGGTCAGCAGTTGCCGTCCGATGGGGAGTGTGGCGACGGTGACGGGGTCCGGGGGTGGTGTGTCGGGGTAGGTGGACAGCTGACCGATCGGGGTGGACGTGTCACCCCGGCCGAGGAACAGCCCGACACGGGCCGACTGTGCACGGTGGGCGGGGTTCGCGGGCGTGGCGGCGGCGGTGCGGGTGATGGTCATGGTGGTGTCCTTTCGGCGCTAGGGCGCGGGTAGGTGCTCAGTCGCAGAGGATGGCGGCGGCGCGGTTGATCAGGATGTCGGCGAGGTGGCCGAGTTCGGTGGCGCAGTGGATCGGTCCCTAGCCGGGCAGGGTGGTGGCGTCGATCCAGTTGATGGGTTCGTCGGCGGCGAGGTGGGTCCAGGTCATGTCGTCAGCTAGGACCTCGGCTACGGCGCACGATTGGGCGCGGTAGAAGTCTCGCTGGATGCGTCCCCCGCACCCGGTGTCCGCCGAGGCGGACGATGCGGCTGTAGCTGTAGCGGTGGTGATCCGCAGCTGGCGCTGTGGTCGAGTTCGTGACACGCCGCGCGACGGCGTTGGTCGTGGTGTTCATTGTGGACGCTCCTTCGCGTCTGGGTTGTGGTGGTGGACGGTTGGGACCGGGCGGGGTGGCATGGGGGCCTGTCACCCCGCCCGGCGTTTAGGAGGCGGTGTTAGCGGGTGGCGCGGAGGGCGGGTGTGGCGGCGCGCCCGATGGCGCGGGCGGTGGTGGTGGGGTCGGTCAGGGTGTGCACGGTGGCGCCGTACATGGGTTCGTTACCGGGGTCGTCGGGTTGCAGCCACAGCACCGCGCAGCCGCTGGCGCGCAACCGGTCGAGCATCTTCTGTCCCGGGATTTTCGTGGTGTCCTCGAAGCAGCCGTCGGAGATGATCACCAGCAGGCGGGCGGCGTCGGGGCGGGACAGTGTGAGCGCGCCGTCGAGTGCGCTGATCGCGGTGTCGATGTGGTGCCGGAGATCTTGGGTGTCGAATTCGGTGACTCGTGGCGGAGTGCTGCCGGGGTGGGTGATCGGGCGGACGTGGTGGCCGAAGATGACACTGGCGGTCATCGCGGGTACGGCGGTGTGGCGAGCGGCGTCGGCGAGAATCCATGCTGCCGAGGCGACCGGTCCGGCGAAGTGGCCCATGGAGCCGGACACGTCGCATGCGATCCCGATGCGCAGCGGTGGGGCGGGCATGGTCGCGCGGGTGGTGCCGGTGAAGGGTTCGGCGGTGGGGATCGCGCCCGCCGCGCGTTGGGCGTCGGCGGTCATCGCGCCCCGCATCCGCAGTCGCCCCGGGGGGACGGTCGAGGTGGTTTTCGTGACTGTGCGGTCCCGGACTCCGGCGGTGGTCAGCGCGCGGGCGAGTTGCCGTGCGGCGGCGCGTTCGGCGGTGTCGGGTGCCCGGGTCCCTCGGGTGGTGGTGCCCCAGGCAGGGGGTGGGCCGTTAAACACGGCGTTAGCGTTGCGTTGCGCGGTGCGCTGAGTGTCGGCGTCGGCGGCGGCGGCGTCCAGCGCTTGCGTGACGGGATCGGTGGGGGCGGGGGCGGCGGCGACAGCGCGGCTGATCGCCGCCCCTGCACTGGCGACCGCCCTGGCCAGTGGTGACGGGGTCGCGTTCCCGTTTTGTCCGTCACCGTCGTCGCCCTCGTCGGCGGGGGCGGGGGGTGCTTCGTTCGGGTCGCTGCCCAGTGCCTCGCACCAGCGGCGTCCCAACTCGATCATCGCGTCGGCGTCGTCGTCGGCGGTGCGGTGTGCCTCGCGCCAGATCTCGCGCAGGGTGGCGAGGGTGTCGGGGTCGAGGATCTGGGTGATCACCCAGGCGACGGCGGCGGTTTCGCGGTGGTTGAGGACGCCCCCGTCCACCCGTGCCAGCAGCAGCGCGGCGCTGCGGGCGGCGTCGTGAGGGGTCATGGTCGGGGGGGTGGCCGGGGTGGTGGCGTGGGTGTCGGCGAGGATGAGGTTCGTGGCGCTGGCGCGCAACCAGTACCGGTCGCCCGGGCGGCGTCGCAGGTGTGCCGCTTCGATGCGGGACTCTTCCAGCAGCAGGGCCGCAGCCGCTGCCCCGGGCGGGGCGCCCTCGGGTGTGCGCCACATCGAGTGTTTGGCGTGCGCGCATTCGTGGGTCAACAGTCCCCACGCGGTGCGGTAGCGCTTGCGGTCCCCGACCCTGTGCGGGGCGACGGTGGCGGGGTCGACCCCGCTGTCCACGTGGGTACCGTCGACCTCGATCGTGGCCAGGTCGGGGAAAAAGCAGGCGGGGGCACCGTGACCCGCCCCGGGTGCGACGGTGACGACGAGGTCGTCGCGGTCGGCGATGGCCGGGACCTCGTCGCCGAACGCGGCAGACAAACTCAGCCATCCGGGGGCAGCGGAAAACACGGCGGTGGGTGTGGCGGCGGGGGCGGCGATGTGGGTGCCCATGCTGGATGTCCTTTCCGGACGGATTGCGGGTGCGGCGGGGCGTGGGGGCTAGAACTGCGGCCCGAGTGACAGCGGGGCGACGGTGGCGCCGAACACGTTTCGCACCACCTCGGCGACCACTTCACGGTCTTCCTCCGGTGCGATGCCGACCAGGTTCCCGGCGGCGGCGGTGGTGCCCAGGACATCGGCGATCCGGTTGAACGCGATCAGCTCACGCAACTGCGGGGACCACCCGATCTCGCCCCTGTGCTGCCGTGCGGCCAGATTCCGCGCCGCCCGGACCGCTTTCGGGTCGATGTGGAGCTGCGTGGCGAGGTCGTAGTCGGTGGACACGTGAATCTGCGCGGCGAACCGCGACGACAGCGCGTCGGTCAGCACCGCCCCGTGTACACCCGGGTTGTGTCCGGCCACGACGTAGAACCCCGGTGCGGCGTCGACCACTTCGCCCTTGTGGGTTTTGATGGTGATCTGTCGGCGTCCGTCCATCGCGGGGTAGACCACGGCGAGCACGGTCGGCGGAATGAGGGTGGCGTCGTCGATGAACAGAGCCCTGCCCTCGCGCATCGCGGTCACCAGCGGGCCGTAGGCGAATTCATAACGGCCGTCCGGGGTTTGGGTGTAGGAGCCGACGAAGTCGTCGGTGACGGTGTCGCTGTCGCCCTGCACGGTCACGAGGTCGTCGAACGCCGCCTCCACGACCGAGGTTTTCCCAGTACCGGGTGGGCCGTACATGAGCGCCGACACCCCCGCAGCACGCAACCGCCGCAGCGCCGTCACGTCCGACAGCCCGGACAGTTTGCGCGGGTGGTACATCTGCCCGTTGGGGCGACGTACCGGTCCGGTCACCAGCGCGGGCAGGGCTGGCGGCGGGGTGGTCGGCGTCGTGGGGGCCGATGGTGCGGAGGCGGTGGTGCACGGGGTGATGGTGGCGGTTTTCGCGGCGTCGGCGGTTTTGTCGGTCGCGCGGTAGGTGACCGGGTTCGTGCCGACCTTTGTGGCTTCCCCGCGCGCTTCCAGCGTCGCCAGCGCGTTCCCCACCGCGCCGGATGACTTTCCGCCGAGTTTGGTCGCGATGGTGCCGGGGGTGAGTGCGGTGGTCGGATGGTGAGCGAGTTGTTCGGCCACCATGCGCCTGAGTTCGCCGTTGCGCAGTCGGGTTGCCGCGCCCGGGGCGGCGGGCGCGCTGCCCGTGGCCGGAGTCGTGGCTGGCGTGGTCATGGTGTCGGGTCCTTTCGCGAAAGCGGGAGCGGGTGGCGGGGGTGGTGTGGCG
>NZ_PQHZ01000065.1 GCF_003385185.1 Amycolatopsis palatopharyngis
GGCGCTGGTGGGCGCGGGAGGCTGGGCGCCGAACTGGGCACGCAGCACACCGGCCGGTGGCTGCTGGCCACTCGGGTCACGGGGCACCTCGGGGTCGTTCGCGCCCGATGTCGCGACGAGCGCGAGCGCGCTCAACACGAGACCGGACACGACCATTCCGGCGCCCTGCGCCGCCCTGCGCCGGGTACCGCCCGTGTTGAGTCTGCTTCCCGAGCCCAGCACGTTCGGCGAGTTTCCCAGCGGCGCCACCTGGCCGAGCGGAGCGGCGCCGCCCAGTACGGAAGGGGAACCGGCACCTCGCAGACCTGCGACACGGTCAGGGCGCTGGATCGTCACCAACTGCCCGTCCTCGGTCATCGCCAGGTTGTCGGGCGAGGCGGACAGTTCGGTGTCCTGCGGGATGGAGCGCAGGCTCGCGAGAAAACCCGCCGACATCGACGGAGCGTGCGCGCTCTGGACCGCGGTCCGCGCCTGCCGTTGGGCGGACACGTCAGCGGCGCAGCCTGGGCAGCGGGCGACGTGCGAAGCGGCACGCTCGTGTGCCGCGAGGGACAGTTCCTGGTCGACGAAGGCGACGACGGCGTCCGGCAGAAGATGCGACTCGGGAAGTCCCCAGCCACGAAGTTCGCTCATATCCCTCGCCTCACTCGCCGGCAGGCTGCACATCGCTCGCTGCCATACCCGGCTCGCCCACGGTGCCGGTCGCTCATATCCCTCGCCTCACTCGCCGGCAGGCTGCACATCGCTCGCTGCCATACCCGGCTCGCCCACGGTGCCGGTCGCTCATATCCCTCGCCTCACTCGCCGGCAGGCTGCACATCGCTCGCTGCCATACCCGGCTCGCCCACGGTGCCGGTCGCTCATACCCGCACCTCCGACCCCTGTTTCAGCGCCCTGCGGCGCTCAAGGGAGGCGCGCAACGCCTGGCGACCGCGGTGAATCCTGCTCCGCACCGTACCGAGCTTCACGCCGAGGGTGGCACCGATCTCCTCGTAGGACAGGCCCTCCACATCGCAGAGGACCACGGCGGCACGGAACTCCGGCGGTAGCTCGTCGAGCGCGGCCTGCAGGTCCGGGTCGAGGTGCGTTTCTGAGTACACCTGTTCCGGGCTCGGGTCGTCACCGATGATCCGATCGGTGTCCTCCGGCAGCCCCTCCATCCGCACCCGCGACCGGCGCCGGGCCATGTCGAGGAAGAGGTTGGTGGTGATCCGGTGCAGCCAGCCCTCGAAAGTGCCCGGCTTGTAGGAGGCCAGCGAGCGGAAGACCCGGATGAACGTCTCCTGGGTGAGGTCCTCGGCGTCATGGGTGTTACCGGACAGGCGATAGGCGAGCCGGTAGACGCGATCGGCGTGCTCACGCACGACCTCGTCCCAGGACGGTGGCGTCCAGGCCACCTCGCCGTGGTCACCAGCGGTGCTCACGGTGCTCGTTACGCCCGCAACGGCGGACTCGGCCTGCGGTTGCGCGGGCATCGGGGTCTTCTGCATCGGCGGTGAAGGCACCTCCATCGGGCTGTCTCCCAACTACTCCACCCAACGCGGGTCCGGCGTCGTGTGTTCCCACTGACGAGACTCAGTCTCGCCCGTCTCCTTATGGTTCTAGTGAGACGGCGCTGAGAGGAGCCTGAGAGTGTGCGGCGGCGAACGCCCACTTCACACGCCGGCCGGTCGCACAGCACCCACCGCCTCACACGCCGGCAGGCTCACAGCGCTCAGCGCGTGGTCCCCCAACCAGCGGCGCCGGTCGCGCAGCACCCACCGCCTCACACGCCGGCAGGCTCACAGCGCTCAGCGCGTGGTCCCCCAACCAGCGGCGCCGGTCGCGCTAGTCTCTTCCCCGTGACCTCCGAGACCCACACCACTGGTTCGGCCGGACTGGGTGACCTGATCGAGGGTTTCCTGCCCGAGGACGATCCGCTCACCGTGGCGCGCCTGCGTGCCCAGGAGCTCGGGTGCCCTTCGGTGGACGCCGCGAGCGGAGCGGCGCTGTGCTTCCTCGCCGCCGCCCTGCAGGCCAGGGCCGTGGTGGAGATCGGCACCGGAGGCGGGGTCAGTGGGCTACACCTGCTCAGAGGTATGGCCAAGGACGGCATCCTCACCTCGATCGACATCGAACCCGAGTACCACCGGGCCGCCAGGACGACCTTCTCTGCCGCTGGTTTCGCTCCCGGTCGCACACGACTGATCATGGGTCGAGCACTGGATGTGCTGCCCAGGCTGACCTCGGGTGGCTACGACCTGGTGTTCGTGGATGCGGCGCGCGTCGAGTACCCCCTGTACTACGAGAAGGGGGTGCAGTTGCTGCGACCGGGCGGGGTCATCGTGTTCCACAACGCACTCGCCGACGGCCACCTCGGCGAGCCCGGCCGCCGCGACCCGGAGACGATGGCGCTGCGCGAAGTCGCCCGAGCCGTCCGCGAGGACGAGCGACTGGTCCCTGCGCTGCTACCGGTCGGGGGCGGCCTGCTGGTGGCGGCGGCGGCCGACCACTGACCAACCCGCCCACCAGCAGGCCCTGCACGCGGGCGCGCGGTCATCTGCGCGCGAACAGCAGCACCCCGAGGCCTGCGAGGCCGAGCCAGCACGCGGTGACCGCCACGAGCACGCCCCAGCCGGCGTGGCCGTAGACCGCGGTTCCGATCGTGCCGCCGACGCTGCTGCCCAGGTAGTACGCGAGCGTGTACATCCCGGAGACCTGGCCGCGCGCCTTTGCCGGTGCCTCCGCGGCCGCCCAGCCGTTCGCCACCGCGTGTGCGGCGAAGAAGCCTCCGGTGAGCACGACGAAGCCCGCCACCACCAGCGGGAGCGAGTCGGGCAGCGTGAGCGTGGCTCCGGCCACGGTGATCACCAGCGCGGTAACCAGCGAGCGGACCCTGCCGAAACGGCGGACCAATCTGCCCGCAGCGCCCGAGGACACCGCCCCCATGGCGTAGGCGAGGTAGACCAGGGCCGCGATCGCCGGACTGAGCTCGAGCGGCGCGCCGGTGAGCCGGAACCCGGCCGCGTTGTAGAGCGCGACGAACGAACCCATCGCGAGCAGGGCGACCGTGTACTGCACCAGCAATACCGGTGCCCGCAGTGAGGTGCCGATCCCGGCGGCCAGTCCGCGCGCGGTCGGCGTACCGGCCCCTGCTGGTGATCCGGTCGAGCGGGGTAGCAGGAGCACGGTAAGCAGCGAGCAGAGCAACGCGACCCCGGTCACGGCACCGAGCGCCCCACGCCAGCCGAACAGGTCCGTGGTGAACCCGGCGGCGAGTCTGCCGGTCATCCCGCCGACGGTGTTGCCCGCGACCATCGCGCCCACCGCGGTCGCCACGCCGTTGGCATGAGACTGGCGGCGCGCGGCGTCGCCGTCCGGCTGGCGACGGGAGGCGGATCGGCCGAGCTGCTCGGTCAGGTAGGCCGCGGCGACGCCGGGAAATCCGGCGATGGCAATGCCCTGCAGCACCCGGAGCACGAGAAACACCGGATAGTTGGGCGCGAACGACAGCAGTACGCCCAGCACCACCGACGCGATTACGGACGTCACGATCACCGGTCGCCTGCCGGTCACCTCGGACAGCGCCGCGATCGGCAGGACCGCGAGTGCCAGCGCACCGGTCGCGAGCCCGATGGACAGGGAAGCGCGGCCCGGATCGAGGGCGAAGTGTGCGGCCAACTGCGGCAACAGCGGTTGAGGCGCATAGAGCAGGGCGAACGAGGACATCCCGGCCGCCGCCACGGCGAGGGTGATCCGCCGCGTCTCCCGCCTGTCCTGGATCACGTTCTTCTGCTCCTGCGTCGTCACCACTCAGAAGTTAAGCCGCACTAATCAATACGTCTAATACGCAGAACCGTCATAATTGATTCTGTGCTGCATGAATCAACGGATGCCGTGCTCGCGGCCCGGCTGGCCCCCAATCTGGCCGTGCTGAAGGCGCTGGCCGAGACCGGAAACGTCACCAGGGCAGCCGAGCTCCTCGGTATCCCGCAACCCACCGTGAGCCGCAGGCTTGCCGCCCTCGGCATGGCGGTGGGCGCCCCGCTCACCGCGACCGAGGGCCGTGGGATTCGTCTCACCAGGGCAGGCGAGTTGCTCGCGTCGACCGCCGGGAACGCGCTCGGCGCCGTGGAACACGGCCTGCGTCAGGTACGCGAGGAGATCGATCCCGAACTCGGGCACATCAAACTCGGGTTCCTGCACCTGCTCGGCCGGGCGCTGGTTCCGGAACTGCTGCGCGGATTCCGGCAGCGGCATCCGCAGGTGCGGTTCAGCCTCATCCAGGGGTCCCGGCGGGACATCATCGACCGGCTCGCCCGGGGCGACGTCGACCTCGCGCTCGTCGCTCCGCTGCCGTCAGGCGATCCAGAACTGGCCGGATTCGTGCTCTCGGAACAGGAACTGTTCCTCTCCGTCCCCGCGGTCCACCGGCTCGCCGGACGAGACGAGGTAGAGATCGCCGAGTTCGCAGACGACGAATTCGTACTGCTGGAGTCCGGGTACGGGCTGCGCCAGATCACCGACGAACTGTGCGCGCGGGCCGGCTTCCAACCGAGGACCGCGTTCGAGGGCCAGGAGTCGGACACGGTGCGCGGACTGGTCGCGGCCGGGCTCGGGGTGGCCCTGCTGCCCAGTTTCGGTTCCGCGCCACCTGCGGGGGTGGTGGAACTGCCGCTGCGGCCCCGCATCAGTCGTTCCATCGGCCTCGTCTGGCCGAAGCGCCACGCCCTGACGCCCGCGGTGCGGGGTTTCCGGGATTACGTCACCGCCACCCGTCACGCGTAGGAGGCGACGAGCTCCACGAGGGTGCGCGCACCGAAGCCGGTACCGCCCGGCACCACCTCGTTGTAGTTCTTCTCGGAGCGGGCGGGACCTGCGATGTCCAGGTGCGCCCAGGGCAGGCCCTCGGTGAACTCGCGGAGGAACAGCGCCGCGGTGATCGCACCCGGCCCGGACGGCGTCTGCTTGACGTCGGCGAGTTCCCCGCGCACCACCTCGACGAGGTCCTCCAGCAGCGGCATCCGCCACCAGGGCTCACCCGCGCGCACACCCGCGGTTCGCACCCGCTCGGCCAGGTCGTCCTCGGTCGCGAAGAGGCCGCCGGTGCGCAGACCCAGCGACAGTTTCATCGCGCCGGTCAGTGTCGCGACGTCGACAACGGCGTCCGGCGAGTACTGCTTGATTCCGTACGCCAGCGCGTCGGCCAGCACCATCCGACCCTCGGCGTCGGTGTTGCCGACCTCGGTGGTCCGGCCGCCGTAGTGCCGCACGACATCACCGGGGCGGTACGCCGATCCCGAGACGTGGTTCTCCGCGGCCGGAACCAGGGCCGTCACCCGGACTTTGAGCCCCAGTGCCGCGATCGCCCTGATCGCCGCGATCACCGCGCCGCCGCCCGCCATGTCGGTGCGCATCAAATGCATGCCGTCCGCGGGTTTGATCGAGATTCCGCCGGTGTCGAAGGTGATGCCCTTGCCCACCAGCAGCAGATGTGCGCGGGCGCCGCGCGGCCGGTAGCTGAGTTCGATCAGTCGCGGCGGGCTGGCCGAACCGCCGCCCACCGCGAGAACGCCGCCGAACCCCTTGTCCGCGAGCCATTGTTCGTCCCGCACGGTGACCGAAAGGCCGGCCACCTCCTCGGCCGCGCGACGGGCAACGCCTGCCAGCCACTCGGGGTTCTTCACATTCGACGGCGTGTTGGCCAGGTCGCGGGCGAGCGACGAGGCCGCGGCCAGCCGGAGTGCGCGGTCGACGGCATCCGCACAACCTTCCGCTTGCTCGCCTGCGAGCAGGCGCACGCCGCGTACCCGTGGATCCGGATCCTCGCCGGAGACCTTGAAGTGATACCCGCCGAGCAGCGCTCCGACCGCGAACTCGGCGTACTCCTGTGGTCCCGCACCGTCGGGCAATCGCACCTGAACGGTCCGCGCGGGACGGGCCCCGGCCCGCGCCGCCGCGGCCGCGTCGGAATCGGCCGCTCGAACGAAGGCCGCCCCGGCCGCTCGATACCCCGCGGCGTCGCCGGATCCGGCACCGACGAGCCAGCGCGCGGGAGTTCCGGTCGCGACCGTGTGCACCTCGCCTGCCCGGCCAGTCGCGTGCAGCTGCGCGATCAGTTCACCGAAGTCCGCGGTGCCGCCGCCCGTGCCGGTACCTTCGTCGCCGTTCTGGCCGATGATCACCGCGGCGAGCGGCACACCACGGCGCGAACTGTGGGTCACTTCGACGTCGATGAGCGGGGTGGGAACGGTGGGCAGCGGCGAACGCGCCATCAGCGACCTCCGGGTAGCACGACGACGCACCCTGGCTGCGGGCGCGTCGGACAGGCCAGCAGACGGTTGTGTCAACGCTGGCAGGGCTGGTCAGCAGTGGTTCAGCCGGTGACCTCCTGCAGGGCAGCACCGAGATCCTTGGCCTCTTCGGCCGAAAGCTCGACGACGAGTCGCCCACCACCCTCGAGTGGTACGCGCATCACGAGGCCCCGCCCCTCCTTAGTTACTTCGAGGGGACCATCTCCGGTCCGGGGCTTCATGGCCGCCATAGCGTGCTCCCTCCGTCTCAACCGGCGCGCCCGGGTCGCGCCCGCCAAAGCAACCGGGTTGTGACCATTCTCCCTCATCAGGAAGTGGCCGCGAACGCGGACCGATCTTTTGGTGTTGCATAGGTGCTGGTATGCGGCCCGTGAGGCTGCGAGACTCGCCCGACAGCCCCGATTTCAGGAGGATTTTAGTGACGACCGACGACGTGTTGCTGGCCGCCGACGCCGACGGTGTGCGCACGCTGACGCTCAACCGGCCGAAGGCCTACAACTCGCTCACGATCGAACTGAAGGAGCGACTGCTGGCCGCGTTGCGCGACGCGGCAGCCGACGACACCGTGCGCGCGGTGGTGCTGACCGGTACGGGCAAAGCCTTCTGCGCGGGTCAGGACCTCAAGGAGCATGTCGGCCTCCTGCAGGCGGGTGATCCGGCGCCGCTGCGGACAGTCGCCGACCACTACAACCCGATTGTGAAGGCGATCGTGGACATGCCCAAGCCGGTGATCGCGGCGGTCAACGGCCCCGCGGCCGGGGCGGGCGCCGCTTTCGCCTACGCCAGTGATCTGCGAATCGCGGCTGAGTCCTCCAACTTCCTGATGGCCTTCGCCAATGTCGGCCTCGGCCCGGACTCGGGCGCGGCCTGGACGCTGCAGCGACTCATCGGCTACGGCAGGGCGGCCGAACTGATGCTGCTGGCCCGCACGGTCGACGCCGAGGAAGCCCAGCGGATCGGGCTGGTCGGCGAGGTCGTGGCGGACGCGGAACTGGCGCAGCGGGCCCAGACGGTGGCGGCGAAGCTCGCGGCTGGACCGACCGTGGCCTACTCGAAGATCAAGGGAGTGCTGACGCTCGCCGCCGAGAGCACCCTCGACGAGGCACTCGCCGCGGAGGAGGAGGCACAGGGCGCGCTCGGCAAGACAGCCGACCACACCGAGGCGGTGGAGGCGTTCGTCGCCAAGCGCAGGCCGAACTTCACCGGCGCCTGAGGGGTGGGGCGGAGTTCCCCAATGCGGCATTGGGGACGTTGGAGTTCCCCAATGCCACATTGGGGAACTCCTCCCGCCGCTCAGTCGGCGGCCCGCCAGCACCCTTCGACGTGGTCGTCGACCATGCCGGTGGCCTGCATCATGGCGTAGCAGGTGGTCGGGCCGACGAACGTGAATCCGCGCTTCTTCAGTTCGCGCGCCATCGCCTTCGACTCCGCGGTGATCGCGGGGACGTCGCTCATCGTGCTCGGTCTTGCGCGGCCGTCCGGCACCGGGGCGAAGGACCAGAGCAGCTCGTCAAGTGGGCGGTCCAACTCGGCGATGGCACGGGCATTGGTGACCGTTGCCGCGATCTTGGCGCGGTTGCGAACGATCGCGGCGTCACCGAGCAGGCGGGCGACGTCGTCCTCGGTGAACGTCGCCACCCGCTCCGGCCGGAAACCCTCGAACGCACGCCGGAAGCCCTCGCGCTTGCGCAGGATCACGATCCAGGACAGTCCGGACTGGAACGCCTCCAGCGACAGCCGTTCGAACAACGCGACCTCACCGCGCAGCGGGATTCCCCACTCGCTGTCGTGGTACTCGGCGTAGTCGGGGGCAGTGTTGCCCCAGCTGCATCGCGACACCCCGTCGGAACCAAGAAGTTCGCTCACCGCTCATTCACCCACCACGTACGACTCGGCGAACCGGGCGAAGCGTTGGAGTGAGTAGCGCAGTCCCGCGGTGAACACCGGCTTGGCCAGCGGCCAGCCCAGCTTCCCAATCGGGCCGAACGGCAGGATCAGCCGCTCCGACCAGATGAACACGGATCGATCCGGCCCCCTGTCCTGCACATGGAAGGTGCCGGTGCCGCGGACCAGCTTGCCGAGATGGCGCACGGTGCAGCGCGCAGGCGGCTCCCAGCCGGTGATCTCCATGGTGTCGGTGAATCCGATCGGGCCGAGTCCGCTGATGGCGGCGAGCCTGGAGCCGACACTGCGACCGTTGCCCTCGGTCACCCGGACGTCGGTGGCGAGCATCCACTCGCCCTGCCGCTCCCAGTCGGTCAGCGCGAGCCAGGTCGTGCCCGCGGGCGCCGCGACGTCGACCGAGAGCATCACGTCAGTCGTCACTGTGCCGTCTCCCGCCATGCGGGCTGCTCGCCCGCCCCGCTCTCCAGCTCGGCAACGCGAGCGCGCAGCCCGTCGATCTCCAAACCCAGCCTGGCCACCACCCAGTCGACCTCGGCCATCTTGTAGCCGCGCAGCACCAGCTGGAATTTCACCTCGCGCACGTCCTCGCCGGTGATGTCCTCGGCAGGCAACCGGGTCGGCGAGCTGCCGGGCGCGAGCGGGGCGAGTTCCTCGCCACGGCCGAAGACGACTGCGGCGATCAGGAACACCACAGCCGCCACGAGCAGCATCACGATGAGGTAGATCAACGCGGTGGTCACTCGACGATCGTGGCACACCGGCCCCGCCGATGTCCTCGCGCGCCGCTCACCGACGCAGAGGACCCCCACCGTTGCCACGCGCCGAGAGGACGTCACGCATCGGCGGCCGATCCGCGACGGTCACCGGCGTGGTGTCCGGCAGCCACTCACCCGCGACCTGCACGAACTGGGTCAACTCACCCGCTTCCGCCGACTCCGTACCGCAGCGCGCGAGTGCCGTGCCCAGAATCTGGCTCGCCATGACCCCGAGCTGCAGCAGCGACCGGTTGCGATGCTTGCGCACACCCAGGTTCACCTGGGCCAGCGCGTCGAGGCCGCGAGTGGCCTCGGTGTCGAGCAGCAGACCGATCTCGACGCCGTATCCGGCCGCGAACGGCACGGACTCCAGCAGCTCCCTTGTCGCGGCGTACTCCCCGCCGAGTGGCTGCACGAGTCCGGCGAGCGCGGGCCGCAGCGCGGCCAGCGCGGGCCGGGCCAACAGCTCCGTGACCCGGCCACCACCGGTGCCCTGTTCGTCGCTCTCCAGCCGCAGCGGCCTGCGGTAGAAGCCTTTCACCAGGTGCACACCCTGCTCCGTCAGCAGCGGGCCGAGCAGGGTCGGTACGAACGCCGGATCCGGTTCCACCAGATCGGAGTCGAGGAAGACGACAAGATCCCCGCTGGTCGCGGCGAGGGAACGCCAGAGCACCTCGCCCTTGCCGGGCACCGGATCCCATTCGGGGAGCACATCCGCCCGCCGGACGACCCTCGCACCCGCCCTGCCGGCCTCGGCGACGGTGTCGTCGGTGGAACCGGAGTCGACCACCACGAGTTCGTCCACAAGCGACCCCAGCAGCGGACGCACCGAGCGCACGACGGCGCCGACGGTGTCTTCCTCGTCGAGTGCGGGCAGCACCACCGACACCGTGCGTCCGGCCTTCGCCTCGACGAGCTCGTCGACGGACCAGTGTGGCGACTGCCACGTCCGCCTCGCGAACCAGGCGCTCGTCTCGGGGGTCATGTCGCCGATCGTGCCATGCTTGAGTCACCATCGTTGTGGGAGGACCTGTGCTGCACCTGCTCATCCGCGGACTACTCGCGCCGCTGGCCCGGTTGCTGTACCGGCCAGTCGTCCGCGGCGCGGACAACGTTCCCGAGCGAGGAGCGGTGCTGCTGGCCGCCAATCACCACGCCGCGGTCGACACCGCCGTGCTCGGGATCGTCTCGCCGCGGTCGGTGAAATTCCTCGGGAAGGCCGAGTACTTCGCGGGCAAGGGACTCAAGGGACGGTTGTTCGCGGGATTCCTCTCCGCCCTCGGTTACGTACCGGTGGAGCGGGGCAACGCCAAGGCCGGTCTGGCCGCGCTGGAAGCGGCCAGGGCGGTTCTGCACGACGGCGGGGTGTTCGGCATCTACCCGGAGGGCACGCGCTCGCTGGACGGCAGGCTGCACCGGGGGCACACCGGTGTCGCTGCGCTGGCACTGGCCACCGGTGCCGTGGTGGTTCCGGTAGCGCTCAGCGGTACCGAGAAGGTGCAGCCGGTGGGCATGCGCATCCCCCGAATCGCCAGGGTCGTCGTCCGATTCGGTGCGCCACTCGACTTCTCCCGCTATGACGGGATGAACGCCTCCCCCGCCGTTCGCCGAGCGGTGACCGACGAGATCATGTACGCGATCATGGAGCTGTCGCAGCAGGAGTACGTGGACACCTACCACGCGCGCCCGGAGTCGGGCGCCGCGTAACACCACTCGCACTTTCCCGGGAAAGCGCGATACCCCGCGCCAGCAACCACCGCGCTTTCCCGGGAAAGCGCGAATACCCCGCGCGCGCAACAACCGCGCTTTCCCGAGAAAGTGCGAGTGCCCCGCGCCTGCAACAACCGCACTTTCCCGGGAAAGCGCGAGTGCCCCGCGCGTGCAACCACTCGCGCTTTCCCGGGAAAGCGCGAATACCCCGCGCGCGCAACTACCGCGCTTTCCCGGGAGAGCGCGAGTGGTGCTGTGGGCTAGGGGGTGAACTTGTCGAGCAGGACGGCTGGGTCGGGGTCAACGGCGAGCAGGTCGCGGGTGCGGGGCTGCAGGAAACCCTCGGTCGTCATGTGGTCGATGAACGAGACGAGCTGCCGGTAGTACCCGTCGGTGTCGACCAGGCCGATCGGCTTGTCGTGCAGCCCCAGCTGAGCCCAGGTCCACACCTCGAACAGCTCCTCCAGCGTGCCCGCGCCGCCGGGCAGCGCGAGGAACCCGTCGCTGAGTGCCGCCATCTTCGCCTTGCGCTCGTGCATGTCGGCCACCACGTGCAGCTCGGTCAGCCCGTGGTGGGCGACCTCCGCACGCCGAAGATGTTCCGGGATCACTCCGAACACCTCGCCGCCCTCGGCCAGTGCCGCGTCGGCGATGACTCCCATTGTGCCGACACTCGCACCGCCGTACACGAGGCCGATGCCGCGCCGGGCGAGCAGGCCACCCAGCGCCGCCGCGTTCTCGACGTACCGGCTCCCGTTGCCGTCCGACGAGCCGCAGAAAACACAGATCCGCTTCATCTAGTGCGTGTCCTCCCAAGCCTTGTAAGCGTCCAGCACGATCTTCACGGCGTCGTCGATGTCGTCGGTGACATGCAGCAGGGCCGCGTCCTTCTCCCCGATCTTGCCCTCGCGCAGCACGGTGTTACGGACCCAGTCGTGCAGGCCGCCCCAGTAGTCACTGCCGAACAGCACCACGGGGAACTTCGTGACCTTCTTGGTCTGCACCAGGGTCAGCGCCTCGAACAGCTCGTCCAGCGTGCCAAAACCACCTGGCAGGCAAATGAAGGCCTGCGCGTACTTGACGAACATCGTCTTGCGGGTGAAGAAGTAGCGAAAGTTCACTCCGAGGTCCACCCACGGATTCAGCCCCTGCTCGAAGGGCAACTCGATACCGAGTCCGATGGAGAGCCCGCCCGCTTCGGAAGCACCCCGGTTGACCGCCTCCATCGAGCCAGGGCCACCGCCGGTGATCGCGGCGAACCCGGCCTCGGCGAGCGCGGCGCCTATCCGGCGGCCGAGCTCGTACTCCGGGTGGTCGCGGGAGGTGCGGGCCGAACCGAACACCGTGACCGCGCGCGGCACTTCGGCCAGCGCGCCGAAGCCCTCTACGAACTCGGACTGAATCCGCAACACCCGCCACGGATCGGTATGCACCCAGTCACTCGGCCCACGCGAGTCGAGCAGCCGCTGGTCGGTGGTGCTGTCGCCGACCCGCTTCTCCCTGCGCAGGACCACGGGGCCGCGATAGTGCTCAGGAGGGTGCTCGGGATCGTTCTGGAACTCGTTGCTCACCTGGTCGCTCACGGTGCCAGCCTAGTGCCGCAACGATGTTGAGGTATCTCGCCCGTTACTGGGCTCAGCCGCGCTGTGCGCCGGTCAGCTCCGCACGAGTGCGGCCAGTTCGAAGTGCATGGGATCGGTCCACTGCCAGTCGCCGCCCCAGGCAAATCCCCACTTCTTGAAAATGTCCACCACTCGGCGATCGATCTCGCCCACGGTGCCACGCTGGTTTCCCGCGACGTTCAGATCGATGGCGATACCCCAGGTGTGCAGCGACAGACCGCGCGCGGGGTCATGGCCGATGAACCGCGGCACATAGCAGCCGCCGTAGTCCCCCCGGTCGATGCTGCCGGCCAGCCCCTGCCGCACGACGTCTTCCAGCGCGGCCCGCAACTGGCTGAGCATCACCCGATGGCAGATGACCCTGCCGAGGATCGGCACGTTCTCGGTACGGATGTTCGCCGCCACCCACCGCGCCTCAGGCTGCACTGTGCCATCGTCGAAGTAGCGATAGCTGAACGATCCGACGGCCTGCGCCACCGACCCGCGAGTCAGCTGAGCTGCCTGCCGGGTGCCTTCCCGGACAGTGGTCTCGCTCAGCGGCCGAACGTCCGCGCGATCGCCCACGAGCTCACGGAGCTTTCTCGCCGTGCCGTCGATATCGACCTGGTCGACCGAGACCAGGAGCGCGTTGTCCTGCTTCATGCCGAGCTGGGCGCGCCTGCGCTCGTTGACCACGGCATCGATTTGCGGAACTGTCGTGGCGTAGGCGCCGATTCGCAGCTCCAGTTCCTCGATATGCGTGCGGAGGCCGAGCGTCCCGCCCAACGGTTGATTCAGGTCCCGCCCGATCTGATGGCTGAGGGTGACGTCGCCACTGGCGACGGCTTGCCAGACCTCGTCCGTCCCGGCGGTGGCCTCATCGGTATAGCGACGATAGGCAGCGGGGTCGGCGGCCACCACCGTGATGGATCGCTCCCCGACCGGAACCGACGCCATCGACAGGGGCGTCGCCAGCCGGACGCCGCTGAGATCGTTGACCCGGTTCCTCAACGATGCGGGCAGCGTGTTGTCACCCACGACGAGCAGGTCGGCGGTGAGCAACGTGCCCCGCAGCGGACCTGGATCGGGCACCGCCCACGTCGATGCGCCGCTCGGCTCCGCCTTGGCCCGCTCCGCCGTGGCGGCCCTTACGTCCACCGAGTCGTACACACCGCAGCCCGTGAGCATCGCGCCGGCCAGCACGCAGGTCACCGAGCGGACCGCGGACTGGCGAAGCCACGCGCTCAGTGTCTCGCTCACGCCCGGGCCAGTCGGAACATGACTGCCCCCGCTCAGTTGGCCAGCTGCCCGATACGGGGCGGGTTGCAGACTCGGCAAGGGGTCAGACCACGGGCGACGACCGCCTCGATCTGCACCAGCTCCGCCTCGTCGCGCGCCTCCGGAAGGTGGCAGTCGACGCGGTGATAGGAGGATTGACCCGACACCACGAAGCCGGTGAAACCCAGGCCCGTCGCCGCACTGACGCCCGCGTTGGACCCCTGATGCTCGACGGCGGACGCCAACCGGTCGAGAGCCGCTTCGAGCTTGGCCCGATCCTGCCGCTGGTTCTGCACGATGATCATGGCAGCGCCGACGACGACCACGGAGAGACCGACCAACCCACCGGAGATCACGTACGGGAACTGGGCGTGGATGAACGGCTGACTGGCCGCACCGTTCCAACCGAGGAACAACAGGACGAACCCGACGAGACACAGCAGCACGCCGAGCTGCCCACCCAGTCGACTGAGATTTATCTGCACTCGGTACTCCCTTGTCTCGTCCCGGGTCTAAGCCCCGAGATATGCCTCGCGCAGGTTGACCTCACGAAGCTGATCACCCACGCCGGTGTACACCAGGGTTCCTTTTTCCATGATCAGTGCGCGGTCCGCGAACGGCAGCGCACCCGCGTTCTGCTCGACCATCAGCACCGTGGTGCCGTCGGCCTTGATCCGGGAGGTGACCTCCCAGACCGTGCGAGCAAGTGTCGGCGACAGCCCCAGCGATGCCTCGTCGATCAGCAGCAGCCGGGGACGCGACATCAAGGCTCGTCCCACGGCGAGCATCTGCTGCTCCCCGCCCGACAGCGTGCCCGCAAGCTGGTCCTCCCGCTCCCCGAGCTGGGGGAAGTAGTCGACGACCAGATCGAGCTGTCGTTTGACGGTCTTGCTCTCTCTCCGGCGGGTCCACGCGCCGAGCCGCAGGTTCTGCCGCACGGTCAGGCGGGGAAACACCCGGCGCCCCTCGGGGCTCAGCGCGATCCCGCTGGCCACCCGTGCCGAAGCGGACTTCCGGCCGAGGCCTTTGCCGTCGAAACGGACCTGGCCGGAGCGCGGCCGGAGCAGGCCCGCGATCGTGCTGATCGCCGTGGTTTTGCCCGCACCGTTGAGACCGAGCAACACACAGAGTTCACCCTCCTCGACGACGAAGTCGATCCCGTGCAACACCGGGAAGGCGTCGTAGCCGACGACCAGGTCGGACACTTCCAGCAGAGCCATCAGGCGTACTCCTCCTGCGCCGGAGCGCCGCTGTCCTGTCCGGGTTCCTCACCGAGATAGGCACGGACCACCTCGGGATGGCGGCGCACCTCCTCCGGCTTACCCTCGGCGAGCACCTCGCCGAAGTTGAGGCAATACATGTAGTCCGATATTCGAGTGACCAGCGGGACATGGTGGTCGATCAGCACGATGGTGATGCCGAACTGGCGGCGCAACGACAGCAGCGTGTCTCCCAGTTCGTGCGCTTCCTCCGGGCCCATGCCCGATCCGGGCTCGTCCAGCAGAAGCAGGTCCGGGTCGGTCGCGAGCACCGTGGCGATCTCGACCCGCTTCAGCACGCCGTAGGGCAGGTCAGCCACCCTGGCCTCGGCGACGTCGTGCAGGTCGAGCAGGTCGAGCAGTTGCTCCGCACGGTCGCGCAGACGGCGCTCCTCGGCGAAAGTGGCGGGCCCACCGGTCATCCCAGCCCACGGATCGTATTCGGTCTCCAGGTGCTGCGCGGTGACCACGTTCTCCAGCACCGTGGTGTTCTTGACCAGGCCCACGTTCTGGAAGGTGCGTCCGATACCCAACGCGGCGCGTTTGTGCACCGGCAGCGAAGTGATGGTCTTACCGCGATATCGAACCTTGCCCTTACTGGGACGGTAGAAGCCGGTGATGCAGTTGAACAGCGTCGTCTTTCCCGCCCCGTTGGGCCCGATGATGCCGACGATCTCCCACTCACCCGCGCGCAGGTCGACCTGCTGCAGGGCCTTGACCCCACCGAAGTGAATGCTGACTTTGCTCACCTCAAGCACGGACATCGTTCACCTCCACCTCGGAAAGCTTGCCCGCATGGAGGTCGAACCGGCGGCCCAGCAGCCATTCCTTGATCGGTGCGATCTGCTGCCCGATACCACCCGGATACAGGGTGATGGTCAACAGCAACAGAATCGGCCCCACCACCAGTCCGAAGAACTCCTTCGGCAGGCCGATTGTGCCTTCGATGAAGCCCTCGATATGCAGGATCTCGACCAGCGTGCCGCCTTCCATCAGGGCGAAGAAGACCGAACCGATGACAACACCGATGCGGTTGCGCAGTCCGCCGACCACGGTCATCAGAACGAAGATCAGGGCCAGCTGGAAGTTGAAGCTGGTGGGCACGATGAGCGTGTTGTTCTGCGCCAGCAACGCACCCCCGATGCCCGCGAACACCCCGGAGGTGACGAACGCGAGCAACGTGTAGGCCTTCACGTTGATGCCGAAGGACGAGGCCACCCGCGGGTTCTCCCGAAGGGCCTGGAGGGCCCGGCCGCCCTTGGTGCGCATGAGTCGCCAGTCCAGCCAGAGCACCACTGCCAGAAACGCCAGACATAGGTAGTAGAAGGTGAAGTCACTTTCGAAACCAATGGGGCGGGGTATTTCCTTGCCGCCTTCGCCGCCGGTGAAAGCGGCGATACTGAACAGTGTTTCCTCGGCGAACATCCCGTACGCGAGGGTGACCAGCGCGAAGTAGAGCCCGGTCAGTCGCAGTGAGATCGCGCCGAGCACCGCGGCCTGAAGCCCGCCGACGAACGCCGCGATCGGCAGTGCGAACCAGAACTCGGCGCCCATATCCACCACGATGTAGGCAGAAACGAAAGCGCCGACGCCGACGAACGCCTGGTGTCCCAGCGAGATGGTGCCCGTATAGCCGATCAGCACGTTCAGCGAAAGGCCGATGATGGCGAAGACCACGGCCTTCGAGGCGTGACTCACGTCGGACACGCCGAGCTCGAACGGAGAGAGCACGTTTCCGGGTAGCGCGAAGACCACCCATGCCAGCAGCAGCCAGAGCAGGCCCCTGGCGAGCCAGCCGGCACTGCTCGGCCGGAACGGCTGTTCCTCGTCGTCGGTGGACTCCTCGACGACGGTCGGCATCTCCCGGGTCGTCTCGGCCGGCGATTCGGTGGGCAGCACGGTTGTCAGTTCCGTTGTCGCCTCGGTTTCGGCCTCCTGGTTCTCGTCCGTGCTGCTGCGCCCAGATGATTCCGAAGTGTCAGCGATTCTCATACGGGGACCGCCCTTCTCACGAACAGTCCCTGCGGCCTCAGCAACAGCACCACGAGCAGGAACACGAACAGGATCATCGCGCCGCCGCCCGCCATACCGCCGAACAGGCTCAGGCTGCCGAACTGCTCGATGACTCCGACCACCACACCGCCGAGCACCGCCCCAGGCATGCTCTTCATGCCCCCGAGCACCGCGGCCATCAAGCCGGGCAGCAGTGCGGCGCCACCACCGAAGCTCAGAAAACCCGCCGTGAAGGTCAGGTTGGGACCGGACAGCACTCCGGCCAACCCGCCGAGCAGAGCCGCGATGCCCCACGTCATCATCGACACCCTGCGGACACTGATGCCGACCAGTTCCGCGGCGGTGGACTCCTGCTGCGCCGCCTGTATCGCGATTCCGGACGGCGACCTGAAGAAGATCGCCAGCGCGATCGCCACCGCGACGAGCACGCCGAAGGTGATCAGGTGCTGCCAGGTGACGGCCGCGCCGAAGGGGGCGAAGGCCACCCCGTCGACGATTTTGGGCATGGTCCTGATCGGAACCTCGTTGTTACGCCAGAACTGGATCCCGATCGCGGCCAATGCGACGCCCGCCGTACCGACGAGCAGGGTGACCCGCGACGCGTTTCGCAGCGGATGGATCACGAGACGTTCGGTGGCAAGCCCCATCGCCACCGCCGCGGCGAGGCCGAACACGATGCCCCACCCGTAGTCCCAGCCCCATAGCTCTACTGCCGCGAACGCGGCGAACAGCCCGGTCGTGCCGAACTCGGCCTGGGCGAAGTTGAAGACGCCCGACGCCCGGTAGATCAGCACGATCCCGAGCGCGACCAGTGCGTACACACTGCCCCGGAACACGCCGTTGACCAGGGCGATTCCCAGCTCGGTCATCATGGTCGGACGTTCACCTGCTCAGTCCGGAACTGCCGCGCACCACAGTCCGCCCTCAGCAGGTGCATCCCGGTGCCACCGAAGTGCTTCTTCCCGCCGAACTTCACCTTGGGGTAGACGCCGTTGTCGAACGTCTTCCCGCTGTCGAGTGCCGCCATCAGGCTCTGCCTGCTCAGGTCCTTGCCCGCTGCCTCGGCCATCTGACTGACCAGCTTCTCGATGCCCCAGATCGCGATGGCGATGTCGTCGGGCGCGGAACCGTTCTTCTTCCGATAGGCCGGAGCGAAGTTCGGGTCCATCGAGTTGATCTTGTCCAGCTGGGGGAACGAAGAGAAGAACTGCGCGTTGGCCAGCTGCGGGCAGCCACCGGTCGCCACGATGTTGAGACCGTTGGTGTTACCCGGCCCCACGAACCGGACCGAGCAGGTCATCGCCTTGGTGACGTTGATCAGACCGCTGGGACTTCCGTTCCACACCACGGCCTTGGCTCCGCTGTTGCAGATCTTGGCGGCGATCGTCGGGGCTTCGGACTGGATGTTCTTCGGCACCCGCTCAGCGAAGGCGAGGTTGCCGCCGAACGCCTTGCTCAACGAGCCCTTCTGTACCCCGAAGTAGTTGTTCAGGCTGTCGTTGCTGGCCACCATCAAACCGACCTTCTGACCGCCGAACTGGCCCCGCACCACCTTGGTGATCATCGGAGCCTGCTGCTCGTACGTCAGTGATACGGCGTAGTAAGTGCGCAGGGCATTGAGCGTCCCCAGATTCGGCCGGGCCTCATGCACTCCGGCCGAAATGTAGGGCACCCCGACCGACGCGGCGTAGCGGGCGCAGGAGTCGATCTGGTCGGAACCCGCCCCGCCGATGATCAGGAAGACCTTCTGCTGCTGGGCGAGGTCCTTGCACGCCGCGCGGGCCTGGTTGGGATTGAACGCGTCGTCGCGGAACAGCACCTCGAGCTTTCGTCCGTTGATGCCGCCCTTGCTGTTGATGTAGCTCGCGTAGACCCCTACGGCGTTCTCGAAGGACCGCTGCGGGAACGCCGCCGCACCGGTCACCGGGGCATGGATTCCGATCTTGATGGTGGTTTTGGTGACGCCGGTGCGATCGACCGGGCCGGATGGCGTCGCGTCGGTCGTTCTCGGTGTGCCCGGAGCCTTCTTCGAGGTATCACCGGTGCGGCTGTCGGTACCGGTACCGCTGTCGGTACCGGTACCGTTCAGCTCCTCGCCCGGCACGACGCCGTCCGCGCCGGGAACAGTTCCTTCGGCCCCGGGAACCACACCTTCGGCACCGGGCACGAGGTTCTCCGCGCCCGGCATGCCCAGCGCCTGTCCGCCCGGACCGTACAGCTGGCCGACGCCCGGCTTCTGGCCACATCCCGCGACCACCATCGCGGATACGGCGAAGACGATTGCACCGATCCGCAGTGTCCGTACCCGCATCACCGGGCTCCTCCTGTCCTTCTGCCACCGCTTCGCCACTGTTCGAGTGCCCGGCTGACCCCGCGCCGCGCGGTCGCCGTCGCGGGCTCACCCGCTGGACCGAGCGCGAGCATCGAGAGGTAGGCCAGGCCGAGCACGATCGGGGCCAGGATCCATATCCCGGCCGGGATGTCTTCCAGCGCCGATGGGGCGATCAGGAAGGGCTGGGCGACCGGGGCTGCCTGCGGTTGCGGTACGTCGGCATCAGCTGGCGCGGCCACCGGGATCTCCGCCCCTTCCGGGGCCGCGTCCAGCTCGACCGGTGCTGCCTCCGGTGCGCCTCCGGCCAGGTCGGAGGAGAAGTCTTCCGGCGCGGAACCACTGTCGCCGGTACCGATCGCGGCGTCGTCGTTTTCCGAGCCGCCATTTCCCGGGTTGCTCGGCCCCGGCGTGGCGACCAGTGCGACGCCGATGCCCTTGTTGCCGATCCCGTCGAAGGCGACCTGGAAGCTCTCCGGCTGATCGACCTGCTCGACAAGGACCACGGAGCCGGACGTCTGGTTGTCCTGGCCCAGCCACTGAACCGCGAACGAGGTCAGATCGAAGGTCCACACCCCGTCCGCGCCACGCTCGCCCGGCTGGCAGTTGCCGTCGTCGAAGTCCGGCTTCGCTCGCCACGCCGCGGCTTCCCCGTCGGACCAGAACGGTTCGGTAACGGAGCAGGCGACCACCCTGGTGCCTTCCGCATCCGCGCCGGCGTTTGCGCCCGGCTCCTTGCTCTCGCGCAGGGAGAGAACGAACGAGGACACGACGGCACCCGGCTCGGCATCGAAGGAGAACTCGATCGCCGACAGCTTCTCCGCATCGCCCAGTACGGCGGACGCCGGAAGGGCGCCCTCCGGCACGTTCTTCGGGGGAGGAGCGGGCGGCAACGCATCTGTTCCTGGCGAGGCCGCGGCTGGAAACTGGCTGGTGTCGTTGGTTTTCCACCACCAACCCGTCTTGACTATCTGCGCACCCGATGCCGTTCCCGGGTCGACCCTTTCCACGGCGGCACTCGCGGCGCCCACGCCCAGCACGCCCAGCACGAGGCTGAGCAGGAACGCCAGACCAATCTTGCGATGTACCTCCACCGTCGGGCTCGACAGACGGAGGGCCGCAAGTCGTGTGTCACTCAACTCGTCGCGCATCTAAGGCCCCTTAGTTACTGTCGAGTAGGCCAGCGAAAGTAAGCTACATCACTCCTAAAACACTCACAAGGGTTACAAAGACGGCATTCGGGCGATAGTGGTCCCGACCAGCAATCGCCCTCCGTTACCCCGTAGGACGCAGCGCGTCTCCCGATCCCCCACGGAATCGGTGGCCCTCGACGGCATCCTTGACCGGGTCATGGATCCGGTGCGGCCGCTGCGATCTGTCCGGCCGCAGGCTTGTTCAGCTACCAGCCAGGAAGACCCGTAGTACCTCGGCCACTCGCCTGATCTCCGTGGCCGCCACGTGCTCCTGCCTGGTATGCGCGAGGGTCGGATCCCCCGGGCCGAAGTTCACCGCAGCCATACCGAGTTCGGCGAAGCGGGCGACATCCGTCCAGCCGAGCTTCGCCGCCGCACGACCGCCCGCTGCGGCGACCAACTCCGCGGCGGCGGGTGCGCCGAGCCCCGGCAGTGCGGCAGGCGAGGAGTCCACAACGGACAAGGTGTAGCCGTCGAACACCTCGCGCAGATGCCGCTGCGCCTCCTCCAGTGTGCGGTCGGGGGCGAAGCGGTGGTTGATCGCCAGCACGGCCTCGTCCGGCACGACGTTGCCCGCGACCCCGCCGTTCACCCGGACCGCCTGCAGCCCCTCGCGGTAGGTCAGCCCGTCGATGTCGACCACGCGGGCTTCGTACGCGGCGAGGCGGGCCAGTGGCTCGGCCAGTGCGTGGATCGCGTTGCTGCCCATCCAGGCTCTCGCGGTGTGTGCCCTCGTACCGCTGGCGCGCAACTCCACCCGCATCGTGCCCTGGCAGCCCGCCTCGATCACCGCGTTCGACGGCTCCCCCACGATCGCGAGATCGCCGTGCAGCCACTCCGGCTGCTCCCGTTCGATCCGGCCGAGGCCGTTGCGCGCCGCCTCGACCTCCTCGCAGTCGTAGAAGACGAAGGTGAGGTCCCTGCGTGGGTTGGTGACGGCGGCGGCCAGGTGCAGGAAGACCGCGTCGCCGCCCTTCATGTCCACGGTCCCGAGTCCGTGCAGCACCTCGCCCGACCCGCTACCGGTGCGTTCCAGCGGCAGGTTCTCGTTCACCGGAACGGTGTCCAGGTGTCCGGCGAGCACGACTCGCTCCGGCAGCCCGAAATGGGTGCGGGCCAGCACTGCGTCGCCGTTGCGGACGATCTCCAGGTGCGGAGCGTGGACGCGAAGTGCGTCCTCTACCACCCCGGCGATCTCCGCCTCGGCTCCGGACACGCTGGCGATGTCCACCAGCGCCGCGGTGATCTCGACGGGGTCTGCACGCAGGTCCAGGGTGCTCACGTGCCCGACGCTACCGGGACTGCGTACCGTGAGATCGTGCGCATACGAGTTGTCCCCGCCGTCCTCGGCGCCGTGTTCCTGCTGACCGCCTGCTCCGGTGAGGCAGGCCCGACCCCGAAGCGGGCACCTCAGGATCCGGGTCCCGGAGCACTGCAGGTCAAACTGGAGGCGCTCACCGTCGACACCTGCTACACCGAACCAGCCGAGCAGGACCCGCCCGGCTGTGAGAAGTACGTCACCCAGCTGGGCAGCGTTCCCGGCAAGGCCCGCCAGTTCGCCGGTACCGCCCACCCCGAACTCGCCAGGTACGGCACCGAACTCGAAGCGGCGATCACCGCATACCGCGCTGACTCCTGCAACACCGAAGCAGGCACCGGCGCCGCGACCTGCTCGGATGCACTGGTCGCGATCGCGGACGCCCTGGGCGGGGTCGAGTCGGCCCTTGGCGCGGTGGTGAGCACCACCCCGGCAACCGAGACCGGGACGACCCCGGGCTGAACGGGCGCGGCCACTGTACGGTGACGCCCGTGAGTGAGCAGAACCCGAACCCCGAGACGACCGGCGCGTACGGCGTCGGACTGGCCACCGTCACCGCCGAGGGCAAGGTGCTGGACACCTGGTACCCGCATCCGAAGCTGACCGAGGTGCACGGCGCGGGCGGCACCGAGCGACTCTCCGCACAGGCGGCGGTGGACGCGCTCGGCGAGTCGGTGACCCCGTTGCTCGGCCAGGACGATGCCCGCGGTGTCGAGGTGGTGGCCGTGCGCACCACCATCAGCACGCTGTCCACCGCTCCCGTGGACACGCACGACATCTACCTGCGCCTGCACCTGCTCTCGCACCGCTTGGTCCGCCCGCATGGCCAGAGCCTGGACGGCATGTTCGGCCTGCTGTCCAACGTCGTGTGGACCAACCACGGCCCTTGCCCGGTGGAGGGCTTCGAGGCGACCAGGCTGCGGCTGCGCGCCAAGGGCAACGTGACCGTGTACAGCGTCGACAAGTTCCCCCGGATGGTGGATTACGTGACCCCCAGCGGGGTGCGTATCGCCGACGCGGACCGGGCCCGCCTCGGCGCGCACCTGGCCAGCGGCACCACGGTCATGCACGAGGGGTTCGTCAACTTCAACGCCGGCACCCTCGGCGCCTCGATGATCGAGGGCAGGATCTCCGCGGGCGTCGTGGTCGGCGACGGCAGCGATGTCGGCGGTGGCGCCTCGATCATGGGGACGCTGTCCGGCGGCGGTCGCGACGTGATCTCCATCGGCGAGCGGTGCCTGATCGGCGCGAACGGTGGTGCGGGCATCTCCCTCGGCGACGACTCCGTGATCGAGGCAGGCCTCTACGTCACCGCGGGCACGAAGGTCGTGATCGACGGCAAGACCGTCAAGGCTCGCGAGCTGTCCGGGATTTCCGGCGCGGTGTTCCGGCGCAACTCGGCCACCGGTGCCGTCGAGGTCGTCCCCCGTACGGGTGCGGGTATCGAACTGAACGCGGCCCTGCACGCGAACGACTGACACCGCGTCGCCGGGGCCGGTGCGGAGTCTCCGCGTTCTCGGCCCGGCACTGCGGCCGCTCACGGAGATCACCTGGTCGCTCCTGCCGGAACGGGCCGCGTAGCGGCTAGGTTCGTTCAGGTGAGTGTCACGACGGATCAGCTCAGTGAGCGGCTGCACGCACAGCTGCGTGAGCTGACCGCGCACGAGCCCGGGGCACGGGCGGGCGACGATCCGGAGGCCGTGCACCAGATGCGGGTGGCCGTCCGTCGCCTGCGCAGTATCCTGAAGATCGTGGCGGGTGCGGCCGATCCCGCCGTGAGACAGGTCAGGACGGAGCTGAAGTGGCTCGGCGGCGTACTCGGTGACGTGCGGGACCTCGACGTCCTGATCGGGGATCTGCGCCCTGCCGTGTCCCTGCTTCCCGAGCCCGATCGCCGCGCCGGGCTGCGGCTCGTCGAGGTGTTCCTCGCCGAGCGGCAGGACGCCCGGCAGCACCTGATCACTGCACTGGACGGAGCACGTTATCGGGCACTCCGGCAGCAGATCACCGCGCTCGCGGACCGAGCTGATCTCGAAGGTCAGGACCCGGCCGCCGAACCCGCCGAACCGGCGGAACCAGGTCACGTACTGCGCAAGCCGTACCGGGCGCTGACCAGGGCGCTGGACACCCTGCCCGCGGATCCGGACGACGAGCGCTTGCACGCGTTGCGCATCCACTGCAAACGCTTGCGCTACGCCGCCGAGCTGCTGCGACCCACGGTGCGCAAGAAGCGGGTCGCCACAGCCAGGCGAGCGTGCAGGCAGCTACAGGAGATTCTCGGCGAGCACCAGGACGCGGTGGTCGCCGCGGAGCGGATCCGGTCGGTCGCCGCCGCCCAGGACGACCCTGGCCTGGCTCTGGCGGCGGGCCGGATCATCGAGCAGAAGGCCGGTCAGCGGACCGCCATGCGGGAGGCCTGGCCCACCGCGGCACGACGTGTCCGGGAAGCCTTCGCCGATCTGATCACGTAACTCGCGACTCAGGAACGAGTTGCGCTGCACCCGCAGAAGCCCTCGTCGCCCAGAGTCTCCGCGAGCACCCTGCGATGGGTGGGCCTGGCCGCGAGATAGCGCTTCCTGCCGTCATCGGTGAGCGCCACGAAGATTCCCCGCCGGTCCGCCTCACACATCGCGCGCTCGACGAGCCCCTCGCGCTCCAACCGGGCGACCAGCCGGGATACCGCGCTCTGACTCAGGTGCACGGCATCACTTATTTCCGCGGCCCTGCACTTACCCACGTCTTCCGTGGCGAGCCGCTCCAGGGCCTCGAACTCGTTGACCCCGATGTCGTGCAGCCGCTGCAGCTCGCCTTCGAGCGCACCACAGACCGCCGCATGGCGGGCGAGCAGATGCTGCCACTCATGCAGAAGTGTGTGCTCGCCGACGTTGGTCACCATCGGAGAATAACATGCGGCCGAATATCATGCAAAGTCATTAAATGTGTTGGCATTAGATGCGCATGCATGTAGGTTCTCGCTCATGACCTCTTCGGCTCACCTCTCCACGACCTCGACACGATGGGATGCCCGTTTGTGGGCCGTGCTTCTCACCGTGTCCGTCGTCATCGGCCTCGATGCGCTCGACGTGTCGATGGTCGGTGTCGCACTTCCCTCCATCCAGGCCGATCTCGGACTTTCGACCAGTGCGCTGCAATGGGTCGTCAGCGGTTACGTTCTCGGCTACGGCGGCCTGCTGCTGCTCGGCGGCCGCACGGCCGACCTGCTCGGCCGCCGCCGCGTCTTCCTCGTCGCCGTCGCGGTGTTCGCCGTCGCCTCACTGCTGGGCGGGCTCGTCGACGACGGCGCGCTGCTGATCGCGTCCCGGCTGATCAAGGGCGTCGCCGCGGCCTTCACCGCACCGGCGGCCCTGTCCATCGTCACCACGACATTCGCCGAGGGCCCTGCCCGGAACAAGGCGCTCGGCATCTTCGCCGTATTCGGCGCGAGCGGCTACTCGGCCGGTCTCGTCTTCTCCGGGCTGCTGACCGAGGTCGGCTGGCGGTGGACGTTCCTGCTCCCGGTGCCCGTCGCGATCGCCGTGCTGATCGTGGCGATCAGGGTCCTGCCGAACGAGGGCAGGCCGGAGCGCTCCGGCGCGGGTTACGACCTTCCCGGCGCGATCACCGGGGCCGGGGCGACCCTGCTGCTCGTCTACACCGTCGTCGACGCGCCCGAGATCGGCTGGGCGAGCCCGCGGACCCTGATTCAGTTCGTCGTCGCGGCGGCGCTGGTCACCGCGTTCATCGTGATCGAGAAGCGCACCAAGCACCCGCTGGTCCGCCTCGGCATCCTGCGCTCCGCACCGCTGGCACGGGCGAACCTGGGGGCCGCCGCGTTCTTCGGTGCCTACATCGGATTCCAGTTCGTGGTGATGCTGTACCTGCAGTCGGTGCTGCGGTGGTCCGCGCTGGAGACCGCGCTCGGCTTCCTGCCGGCCGCCCTGATCGTCGCGTTCGGCTCCCCGCGGATGGAACCGCTGATCGATCGCGTCGGCACCTCCCGCACGATCGCCGCGGGCGTCGTCGCGCACGTCATCGGCTACCTGCTGTTCCTCGGTGTCGACCGGGACTCGAGCTACGCGGGGGGTGTGCTGCCCAGCATGATCCTGCTCGGTATCGGCTTCACACTGGCCTTCTCGTCGCTGAACATCCAGGCCACCGCGGGTGTCCCGGATGACGAGCAGGGCCTCGCGGGCGGTCTGCTGAACACGTCGCTGCAGGTCGGCGGCGCCATCGGCCTCGCCGTCGTGTCAGCGGTGCTCACCGCGAACGGCGGGGCGGAGACCTCGGCCGAATCGCTGCTCGCCGGGTTCGCACCCGCGCTGACCGTCGTCACGATCATCGCGGTGCTCGGACTGCTGGTCGCGCTGTCGGGTCTGCGCACCCGCGGGCGCGGCGAGGAGCCTGCAGCCGAGCCGGAGCCGGAACTCGCGCTCGCCGAGTAGCGGCACCGTTCACTCACGATGGCCACCTCGGGCGCCGTTACGGCTCCGAGGTGGCCGTCGAAGCATTCAGGGAGAAGCGTCCAGCCTGGCGACGGCGTTGCCGATACGGTCGTCAGTGGCCGTGAGGGCGACACGGACGTGGCGCGTACCCGCCGGGCCGTAGAAGCTGCCGGGAGCGACCAGGATCCCGAGGCGTGCCAGCCGGTCCACGGTCGTCCAGTTGTCCTCGTCCATGCTCGCCCACAGGTACAGCCCGGCCTCCGAGTGATCGATCCGGAACCCGGCCCGCTCCAGCGCGGGGCGCAGCACGGCCCGGCGGCCCGCGTAACGCTCGCGCTGTGTCGCCAGTGCCTCGTCGTCGGTCAGCGCGGCGGCCATCGCCTCCTGCACGGGCCTCGGCACGATCATCCCGGCGTGCTTGCGTACCTCCAGCAGCCCGGCCACCAGCTGTGCGTCCCCGGTGACGAAGCCCGCCCGGTAGCCGGCCAGATTCGCGGACTTGGACAGCGAGTGCACGGCCAGCAGTCCGTCCGAACTGCCACCGCACACATCCGGATGCAGGATCGACACCGGCTCGCGCTCCCAGCCCAGCGCGAGGTAGCACTCGTCGGACACGACCACCGTGCCGCGCTCTCTGGCCCACTCGACCACCTTGCGCAGGTGTTCGACGCCGAGCACGCGCCCGGTCGGATTGGACGGGGAGTTCAGCCAGATCAGCGCGGGCCGCTCAGGGCCGAGGGCCGTCAGCCCCTCGACCCTGCGCGCCTCGGCGCCCGCGAGCAGGGCACCGACCTCGTAGGTCGGGTAGGCCAGTTCCGGGATCGCCACGACCTCGCCCGCACCCACACCGAGCAGCGTGGGCAACCATGCGACAAGTTCCTTGGATCCGATCGCGGGTAGCACCGTGTCGGGGCTCAGCCCGGTGATCCCGTGCCTGCGCCGCAGGGCGTCGACCGCGGCCTCCCGCAACGCCGGGGTGCCGTGGGTGGCCGGATACCCGGACAGTTCCGACACCGAGGCCAGCGCATCGCGGATACTCGCCGACACCGGATCCACCGGCGTGCCAACGGACAGATCGACGATCCCGTCCGGATGCGCGGCCGCCCGTGCCTTGTGCTCGGTCAGTGAGTCCCAGGGGAAGTCGGGCAGCGCTACGCGCTTCATTCGCCCTGAGGGGGCAGGTCCTTGATCCACTGCGGGTCGTGGCTGGTCTTGCCGACCTTGGACGCACCACCTGGCGAACCGAGTTCGTCGAAGAAGTCGACGTTCGCCTTGGTGTAGTTGGTCGGCTCCTTGTTCCACTCGTCCGGGGTGTCGTCCTCGTAGTAGATGGCCTCGACCGGACAAACCGGCTCGCACGCTCCACAGTCGACGCACTCGTCGGGGTGGATGTAGAGCATCCGGTCACCCTCGTAGATGCAGTCGACCGGGCATTCGTCGATGCACGCCTTGTCGAGCACGTCGACGCAGGGCTCGGCGATCACGTAAGTCACTGGGCTCTCCTGCTGTTCGTCTTGGTCAGGCCCGTTTCCGGACATTACGCGGCGACGCTCACCCAGCCGATGGTGAGGCAACCCTTAGCACCACTGCCCGCATCCGACGGGGTGGCAGCCGCGGGCCGGCCGCGAGTACTGACCATACCGTGAGTATGGAATTACCTCGGCTTGCGTTTGTCTCGCGCGCCGTCGCGCTTGTCCCCCGTCACAGTGAACCGCGGGGGTGCGGGCGGGGCCTCCGGTGAATCCGGCGAGTCCGGTTCCCCGGACGTCGCCGGGCGGTTGGTGACCGCCCGGTTGAAGCTGTCAGAGATCTCCCTGACCAGGTCGTCGTTGTGCCGGTCGTCCCTGCGCGCGACGCTCATCGGTCCTCCCTGCTGGTCGGCCTCGGTCCTTGCCCCACAATCTAGTCGTGCCCGACACGTCGATGCTCGAACTCGCCTGCGCTCGGGCCTGGCCGCCGCTCGTGTGCAGGCCGCTGGGGCAGTGGCAACTGCGTGCCTCGGACGGCTTCACCGGCCGTGCGAACAGCGCACTCGCGCTCGGCGACCCCGGAGTGCCCATGAAACAGGCACTCGAAGCGGTATGTGAGTTCGCCCACTCCCACAGGGTGGACGCGCTCGTGCAGGCGGTGTACGGCAGCGAGATCGAGGCCGCGCTGGCCGCGGCGGGCTGGGTGCCGCATGTGCACTACCCCGCGGGCCATGAGGTGTCCGTGCTGCTCGGACCGCTGCCTGAGATCACCGCTTCGGCCTCCGGACCGGAGTGTGTGGTGCTGGACGCACCGACCGAAGCCTGGTGGGAACTGGTCGTGGGCCGTGGCGAGCCGACGCCGGCGCAGCGGCACGTACTCGCCGCCCCAGGGGCCGGATTCGGCCTCGCGGTGCTGGACGGCACGACGGTGGGTGCGGTCCGGGTGGCGGCCGCCTGCTCGGTACTGCACATCGGCAGGCTCGAGGTCGTGCCGGAGTACCGCAGGCGGGGGTTCGCCGCGGCGCTGCTCGGCGCCGCGGGTGACTGGGCGCGCGAACGTGAACTGACCGCGGGCGTCCTGCAGGTTTCAGTGCACAATCACGCCGCCATGGCGCTGTACGCACGGCTGGGCTTCACCGAACATCACCGTTACCGATACTGGCGGCCGAAGTGACGCCAATCCGTGAAAGACATCCCAGGAGCTGAAATGTCAAGCCGCAACGTTCTCGGCGTGATGCGACCAGGCGGTCGTCTCGTCGTAGAGGGTGCCGGTTTTGAGGCAGCCGTGCAGGATGCCCACCAGCCGGTTCG
>NZ_PQHZ01000066.1 GCF_003385185.1 Amycolatopsis palatopharyngis
GCCTTCGGGGGTGTGCAGGGTGGGGCACGCCCGGCCGCGCGGCGTGACGTGCACATCTCGGGCGTATACGCCGTTGGGGTGGAGCCAGCGGGTGCGGGCGGGGGTGGGCGGGGCCATCGCGGCGACGAGCGGATCGTCGGCGTTGAGGATGGCCAGCCCACCGTGGTCTGCAGAGGGGAGCCCGGTCAGTAGTTCGCTTTTGGCCGCGGCGATCCCGGTTTGCCCGTCGGGGTATTGACCGAGGTGGGCGGTGCCGACGTTGAGCACGACCCCGACGTGGGGGGTGACCAGGCCGCACAGGTAGCTGAGGTGTCCACGGCCCCGGGCGCCCATTTCCAGGATGAGGTAGCGGGTGTCGGGGGTGGCGCGCAGGACAGTGAGGGGAAAACCGAGCTCGTTGTTGAAGGAGCGGTCTGTGGCGGCGACCGGGCCGTGGTGTGCCAGGACCTGGGTGGCGAGATCTTTGGTCGTGGTCTTGCCGTTCGACCCGGTGATGCCGATCACGGTGGCCGGCAGTCGGTCTGCCACGTGGCGAGCCAGGTCGCCGAGCGCGCGGGTCACGTCGGTGACCTGGACGGCAGGGGCGGGCACCGGGCGTGCGGCCAGCACCAGGGCGGCTCCCGCGGCGAGGGCCGCTGATGCGTGGTAGTGCCCGTCGGTGCGCCGGCCGGGGAGGGCGGCGAACACGCCGCCGGGGTGGACCTGGCGGGAGTCGATGCTGGCGGGTGCGGTCACCAGCAGCGACGGGTCGGTCCCCGGGACGAGGTGACCGTCGGTGGCCGCGGCGAGCACGGCGGCGGTCAGGGGGATCATCGTGGTGACGCTCCTTCGGACGTGCAGTGGCTGGGGCCGGCCGGGTGGGTCTGCGGGTGTGGTGTCCGGGGGTTACGGGTTGCAGCATTCGCAGAACGTGGGATCGGCACGTCGTTGGCCGTCATCGCGAGGGTGGCGGCCGCGGTGCGGGCAGCGGGCACACCCGTGGATCGTTGCCAGGGTCAGGCGGGTGGGCTCGCCACACGTGCCGCAGGGCAGACCAGGTTCGCGGTCCACCGGGCCGAATCCGGGGGTGCCGCAGGCCGGGCACAGGGTGGCCAGACGCGAGGCGAGTTGGTGGGCGAGCACGCTGATCTCCCGCATGCGGGTGGGGTTGACGTGCGCGCGCATGTCGGTCTCCAGTCGCGCCAGGCCATCGGTGGAGTGCGCGGTGCACCGGCTGATCGCCGCATCGAGGTCGGCACGGGTCTGGATGCCCTTGCAGATGGGGCCTGGAGCCCGCACGTCGGCGGGGCTGTGGGGACGGACGATGACCGCGTGGGCACCGAAACCGACGCGCGCCAGGTAGGCGTCGGTTTCCTCGTCGAGGCGGCGGGTCGTGGTGTGGCTGAAGTTCGTCGGTGTGGTTCGGCGCTCCAGGATGCAGACGTCCCGCACCGTGTCGAGGAAGGCGAGGATCTCCTGGCCGGCGCTCAGCATTGGCGCGACCGGGTGCGGGCCGAAGGAGCCTTCGCTGGCCACGGCGAGTCCGAGGCCGGTCGACTCGATCGCGAGGCGCGCCTTGCGGACCGCGGTCTCGGCCGCCGACCCGGCGCGGGGGATCTCACCGGTGAAGGTGCCGAGCTGATCGGTGTCCACATCGTGGGCGAGCACAAGCCGCATGCCGGGGATCCGCGCCAGGGCGGCAGCGAGGGCTCGCTGCTTGCCGTGTCGGGTGGCCATCGCGACCGGTGCGCCCGCGTAGGGGTGCACGGCGAGCATTACACGAGGTTGCCGGATCGGGCGTCGATGCCGGTGAGCAGGGCCACGAGCTGCCCGATGGCGGTGTCACGGTCCATCGGGTGCCGCAGCGGCAAATCCGGATGCAACCGGTACCGGTTGCGCCGCCCCTCCCTGGTGCGTTCCAGGTAGCCCGCCTCGACGAGGTCGGCCACGATGCGCTGCGCCGCCCGCTCGGTGATGCCCACCACCTCGGCCACATCCCGCAACCGAACTTGTGGATCCCGCACCACGCACAGCAGTACGTGGGCGTGATTGGTCAAGAACGTCCACTCCTGCATGGCCGCAACTGTACCTCGTCGGGGGTAACGCATGTCACGCTTGCCAAAGCACGTCATCAATGTCGTATGATTCATATCGCGTATTAGAACACAGGTCATTGGTAGCGTGCTTGGGAGGTGGGTGTCATGGGCGACGAGGAGATGGCGCTCCCGTGGGAGAACCTGCTGCGGGAGGTGGGCGCGGTGGTCGACGCCGAGATGGCGGGCGTACTGACCGGCGAGCGCGCGGCCGATGAGGTGGCGCGGCGCTGGGCGCACCGGTGGGCCTCGCCGCCGCCGGACGTGGTGATCGACACCAGCCCGCCGGGCGTGCGGCGGGGGGCCGCGCAGAGCGTGGGTGCCTACATCGCCCGGGAGCTGGAACGGGGGCGGTCGCTGTACTGCGTGGTCCACGACGAGTTCGTCCGGGTGCGGATCGGGGGTTTCGACGGGCGTGCGTTGCCTCCGCATTGCCTGGAACACCTCGGTTCGCCGCCCGAGCCCGCTGCGGGCACCGGTGCTGAGCCGCGCGCCACCGACCTCGCCGGAGCCCCGGCGACGCGCGGCGCGGCGGCGCGCGCGGGTCAGGAAGGTACGACGGCGTGACAGGGGTGACGCTGCTCGTTTTGGTGGCCCTTCCCGCTGTTGCGGCCATGGCCGGGTCGATCCGGCGGCTACGAAGCTTGGCGCCCGCGTTGGGTGCGGGTGCGGCGCTGGTGGCCACCGCGCTGGCGGGGACGCTGGCCGTGACGGTGGTAGTCGGCGGGCCGGTGGCGATGGTGCTGGCCAACCCGGACGGGCGAGCCTGGACCGGGCTGGTGGTCGACCACGTCGGGGCGATCGTTCTGCTGCTGGTGTGCACGGTCAGCGCCGTGGTCCAGGCGTTCGCCCGCCGCTACCTGCACGGCGATCCGGCCGCGGCCCGCTTCGCTGTCGCGGCGGGGGCGCTGACCGCCGCGACCACGGTGATGGTGACCGCGGCGACTCTCGTCACCCTGGCGGTGGCGTGGACGCTGACCGGGGTGATCTTGTGCCGTCTGGTGGGGATGTATCGGCCGGCGCCCTCGGCCGTCGATGCCGCACGGCGCACCACCCGTGCCGTCGTCGCCGGGGACGCCGCGTTGTGGACTGGGGTTGTCCTCGCGGTCACGGTCTGGGGGGATCTCGACCTGCGCCACCAGGGCGACGCGGCCCTCGGCGGTGCGGTGGGCACGGTGGTGGCCTGTTCGCTGGTGGTCGCCGCGGCCGTGCGGTGCGCGCAGCTGCCCTGGCACCGATGGCTGCCGGCGACCCTGGCGGCACCGACCCCGGTTTCGGCTCTGCTGCACGCCGGCGTGGTCAACGCCGGCGGGGTGCTGCTGGTGAAGCTGTCGCCGATCGTCGGTGCCGCGCCGGTGGCGACACACCTGGCGTTCGCCATCGGAGCCGCCAGCGTCGTGGCCGCCACCGCGATCATGCTGACCCGCCCCGACATCAAAGGGGCGCTGGTGCACTCCACGATCGGGCAGATGGGGTTCATGCTCATGACCTGCGGGCTCGGCCTCTACGCCGCGACGGTGGTGCACCTGGTGGCGCACGGGCTGTTCAAAGCCACCCTGTTCCTCGGCTCGGGGTCGGCCGTGCAGCGGCACGCTGGCCACACTGCGGCTCCTCCCGCGCCTCGGTTGGCTCCTGCCCGCGCAGCGCAGGTCGCTGTCCTCGCCGGGGTCGCCGCCGTCGCGGCGGTCGGGGTGGCGGCCTGGTTGCTACCCCTTCATGCCGGTGGCGTCGCGTTGTCGCTCTTCGCCGTGGCCACCGCCGCGCGGCTGGCGTGGGGCTGGCTGCGTCGTCACCCGACCGGCGGCGCGCTGGTCACGGTGGTGATCGTGCTGCCGGGCGTGGCGATCGGGTACCTGGCCCTGGTGGGCGCGGTCACCGAGCTCCTGGCCCCGAGCCTGCCCGCAAGCGGGCCCGCCGCTGTCTCGGCCTGGGTTCTCGCGACCGTGGTGGCGGTGCTGGCGGCCGGTGCGCTGCTGCTCCACCTGGCACCCGCGGTCGGTCTGGGCCGGTGGCGCGACCGGCTGTACGTGGCGGCGTTGTCCGCCGGGCAGCAGCGCACGTACACCGCCGCCTGGGGTCACCCGCCATGGCTGGTACCGACACCGCGTCCGCGGCCGGTTCCCCAACTGGAAGGAGCTCGGGCGTGACTCGCCCCCACGCGCTCGACGGCATCCCGCGCAAGCGGGTCGCCGCCATGACAGGTGAGTCACCGGCTGTCCCGCACGCGTGGCTTCCCCTGTTCTCCACGGTCGCACGTTCCGCCACTTGTCGCGTCGTGCTCGCGCAGGAGGGTTCACACTCATGACCACCGGCCCCGCCACCAACCTCGCCCCCGATGCCGTCTCTGACGTCGCCACACAGCAGGCGGCAGTGCGCGCCGAGATCGCCGACGCGGCCGGATTCCTGGCTCCGACCTGGCCATTGGCGGACTTCATCGCGGTCAACCCGTTGTCCGGCCTGCTGGACCGCCCGTTCGCCGACGCGGCCACCACCGCCGCGGATCTGCTCGGAGCACGAGTCACCCCAGACGAGACCTGGCTACGTGCCGCCTGGCAGCGCGGCCGGATCACCGACGACGACCTGCGCGCCGCGCTGGCCCGCCGCCACCCCACGGCGCTACAGCGGGGCCCGCTCACTCTCGGCAACCGCGCCTACGACCCGGTCGACCTGCTGGTGGCCGATCTGCACCAGGGCATCGCGTGTCCACCGCCGCGCCGTCAGGCACGCACCGCGGCCGAAGCACTGGCCCCGGAGGTGGCCGCCCTGCTCAACACCCACACGATCCAGTGGTGCGCGGCCTACCTGGACGAAGGCCAGTCCACCTGGCGGATGCCGGGTCGTGACCGCGGCTTCTACTCGGCGTGGCGGGCGCTGGCCGCCCATGACGGAACCTTGCCGCGGCCGGTGCGGGCGCGGCTGCGGCACCTGCCCGAACGCGCCGAGCACACCATCCTGGACGCGCTGGCCGCGCTCGGTGTCCCGGACGACCAGCGGACCCGCTACCTGCAGGCCCACCTGGCCTGCTTGCCCGGCTTCGCCGCCCACGTCCGGTGGCGCGGCGAGCGGCCCGACAGCGGCATCGACCTCGTCGACTACCTCGCGTTGCGGTTGGCCGTCGAAGCCGCCGCGCTCGCCGGCTCCCACGCTCCCGGCACAGCGTGGTCCTGGGCCTCCGCGAGCCGGTTCGACACCCGGCAGGCCACCGTCGACCCGCACGACCGGGCCTACCACCTGTTGGGAGCGCTGGAAGTCACCGACACCGATGCCGCCCAACGGAGCGAGCTGGTGGAGCTGCTCGACCAGCTGCCGATCCAGCAGCGGGCGCTGGTCTGGCTGGACGCCTACGAGGACCACTACCGGAGCCGGCTGCTGCTGCGCATCCTCGGCCGGCCCCAGCCCGAACTGCCCGAAGCCCCACCGCGGGCGCAGGTGGTGTGCTGCATCGATCCCCGCTCCGAAGGACTGCGCCGCCACCTGGAGGTCCTCGGCAGCTACCAGACCCTGGGCTTCGCCGGTTTCTTCGCCGTCGCCATGCGCTACCGCGACCTCGCCGGGGGTGCCGCTCGCACCCAGTGTCCCGGCCCGATCACGCCTCGCCACACCCTCACCGAGCACCCCGCCCCTGGTCGGCGGCGCGCGGCCGAGCGGTCACTGGCCGGCCGCAGGGTGCTCGCCGCCGCCGAGCACTCCCTGCACGCCGCCAAGGACGACCTGCTGGCGCCGTTCGCCCTCGCCGAAGCCGCCGGCTGGCTGGCCGGGCCGCTGGCCGCGGCCAAGACCTTCACTCCCCGTGCCGCCGGCGCCACAGGCGCGTGGTGGGCCCGCCGCATCACGCCCGAGCCGCAGACCGAGATCTCCATCGCCGAGGCGCTCACCCCCGAGGAGCGTGCCGCGACCGCCGAAACCATCCTGACGTTGATGGGCCTGACCCGCGGGTTCGCGCGGCTGGTCGTGTTCTGCGGGCACCGCGCCCACACCGACAACAACCCCTACCAGGCCGCGCTGGACTGCGGCGCCTGCGGGGGACATCCCGGAGGTCCCAACGCCCGCACGGCCGCCGCCCTGCTCAACGATCCGCAGGTCCGCCTTCACCTGGCCGACCGCGGCATCACCGTTCCCGACGACACCTGGTTCGTCCCGGCCGAACACGACACCACCACCGACACCGTACGCCTGCTGGACACCCACCTCCTGCCCGCCACCCACCGCCGCGACGCTGACAGGCTCACCGCCGACCTCCGCACGGCCGGCACCCGGCTGGCCGCCGAACGCTGCGCCATCCTGCCGGGCGCACCCACCCGGCCCCGCCCGCGGCACGCGGCGCGCCACACCCGCGCCCGGGCCCGTGACTGGGCCCAGGTCTTCCCGGAATGGGGTCTCGCCGACAACGCCGCCTTCCTCATCGCGCCCCGCGCCCTCACCCGCGGCATCGACCTGCACAGCCGCGTGTTCCTCCACGACTACGATCCCGACCTCGACCCGACCGGCACCGTCCTGGAAACAATCCTCACCGCGCCGCTCGTCGTCGCACACTGGATCAACAGCCAGTACTACTTCGCCACCGTCGACCCGCAGTCCTTCGGCGCCGGCAGCAAAACCCTGCACAACGTCACCGGTGGGGGCCTGGGCGTCATGACCGGCCACACCAGTGACCTCCAGCCCGGCCTGCCCTGGCAGTCCCTCACCGACGGCCACCACGCCCGACATGAACCGCAACGCCTGCTCGCCATCGTGCAGGCACCCCTGCCCAGGCTGGACACCCTCATCGCCCGCCACACAATGCTGCACCACATGTTCAGCCACGACTGGATTGGACTCGCCGCACGGGAACAGCCCGACGACCCGTGGCACCGCTACACCCCCACCGGGTGGCAGCCCTGGCACCCCAGCACCGACACGCCAGCACCGACATCCCGGCAGGCGCTCCCGTGACCGCTCCACACCACCCGATGGCGGCGTCCCACCCGGAACGACCTGTCCTAACTCCCCACGTAACAGAGCCGCTTGGAAAGAGAGGTACCCGATGAGCGCGCTTCTACTGATCTCAAGTGTGGACCACGCCGAGGTCGCCGTCGAGCAGGCGAGCGACTACCTGGTCCACCACCGGCGCTACGGCGGCGATCCAGCTCAGCGGGACGCCCTGCTCGGGATTTGGATCCGCCGCGAGCTTGACGCGGACCTGCCCACGTTGTTCCCGTGCGGCGAGCATGTGCAGACCTGCGGATGCGCCGTCGGGGACCCCACGGAAGGGCGCCCGCCAGCAGTGCCGGTGGGGATCCGGACCTCCTCCTCGGTGTCCGGGCTGTGGTCGCTGTGCTGGCTGGACGGTTCCGCCCTGCGCGAGGCACACAACCCCCACCAGCGACGGCGCCTGATCCTCGATGTCCTGGTGCAAGGCGCGGCGCCCGCAGCGAGCCTGCCGGGAGCGTTCTTTCCGGTCTTCGCGCACACCGACTCCCGCGACACCGTCCACGCCACCCTGACCGAACTCGGCAGCCGCTACCCGCGCCTGGTCGCGACCCACTGGTACATCGATGACCCAGAGCAGGGCATCAGTGGACCGTGCGGCACGACCAGCGCCGGATGCCGGCTCGCACGCGGCACCGCCACGACTCGCCCCTAGCCCATCCAGCGTCCCGTCCCGTCACGTCCTCGGTCTCAGGAGCAGCATGACCACGCATTCCACATCCGCACCGATCACCGTCGCCCACGGAGACGGAATCGGTCCGGAAATCATGGAAGCCACCCTTTCGGTGCTCAACGCCGCAGGCGCGGCCCTTGACATCGACACGATCACCATCGGAGAGTCGGTCTATCAGGCTGGCAACCCCGCCGGCGTCACTCCCGAGGCGCTCGAGTCGATCCGCCGCACGGGTGTGTTCCTCAAGGCGCCCATCACCACCCCGCAAGGCGGAGGGTTCAAGAGCCTCAACGTCACCGTGCGCAAGACGTTCGGTCTCTATGCCAACGTCCGGCCATGCGTCGCCTACGCACCGTTCGTCGCCACCAAGCACCCTGGCATGGACGTCGTCATCGTTCGGGAGAACGAAGAGGACCTCTACGCCGGCATCGAGCACCGCCAGACCGACGAGGTCGTGCAGTGCCTCAAGCTCATCTCCCGGCAGGGATGCGAGCGGGTAATTCGCTACGCCTTCGAGTACGCCACAGCCTATCGGCGAACCAAGGTGACAGCGTTCACCAAGGACAACATCATGAAGATGACCGACGGCCTGTTCCACCGGGTGTTCGACGAGGTCGCCGCCGACTACCCCGATATCCAGGCAGAGCATTGGATCGTCGACATCGGTGCGGCCAAGCTCGCCGACACCCCCGAGGCGTTCGACGTCGTCGTCCTGCCGAACCTCTACGGCGACATCCTCTCCGACGTCGCCGCCCAGATCGCCGGATCTGTCGGCCTCGCCGGAAGCGCGAACATCGGCGAGCGAGTCGCCATGTTCGAAGCCATCCACGGATCCGCCCCCCGGCGAGCCGGCCAAGACGTTGCGAATCCTTCAGGGCTGCTGCTGGCCGCGGTACAGATGCTGGTCCACATCGGACAAGCCGACGTCGCGAGCCGAGTCCACAACGCCTGGCTGCGGACCATCGAAGACGGCATCCACACCTACGACATCTACGAGCCCGATACCAGCACCTCCAAGGTCGGCACCACGGCGTTCGCGGCATCGGTCATCGACCGTCTCGGCCAAGAACCCACCCGGCTGCCGGCAACGCACTACGCCCAGCACAGGCCGATCACCGTCAAGCTCGCGGGCCGATCCGCTGCCGCCAAGACCCAGCTCGGCGTCGACGTGTTCGTCCACAGCCCAGACACCACCCCAGACGAACTCGCCGCCAAGCTTCGTCCGTTCGCCGCACCCCTGCACCTTGACATGATCTCCAACCGGGGACAGAAGGTCTGGCCAGGCGGCGCGCCCGAGACCCTGCTCACCGACCACTGGCGATGCCGCTTCCTCGACCCGCGCGGGACCACCACCGCCGCCGAGGTCGTCGCCCTCCAGGCCCGCATGGTCGAGCACGGCATCGAACCGATCAAGACCGAAGGACTCTACGCCTTCGACGGCGAACCCGCATTCACCCGAGGCCAGGGCCAATGAAGGGCCGAGCTGACCAAGCGAAGCCGGGAGAAGACATGGACCCGCGTCACCGTAGCCGAATCGTCACCGACGGCGTCACCCGAGCACCGGCCCGGGCGATGCTGCGGGCAGTCGGGTTCGCCGACGAGGACTTCACCCGGCCGCAGATCGGTGTGGCCGCGGCCGCCAACGACCTCACACCCTGCAACATCGCCCTGGACCGCCTGGCAGGCGCGACGGCCGACGGGGTCAGGAAGGCGGGCGGGGTGGCGATGCGGTTCTCGACCATCGCCATGTCCGATGGGATCGCCATGGGGCACCGCGGCATGCGCGCGTCCCTTCCCAGCCGGGACCTCATCGCAGACTCGGTCGAGTGTGTCATGGAGGCCGAACAACTCGACGCGATGGTCACCATCGCCGGCTGCGACAAGAGCCTTCCCGGGATGCTCATGGCCGCCGCACGCCTCAACGTACCCACGGCGTTCTTGTACGGCGGCTCCTCCCTCCCCGGGAGCTGGCAGGGTCGGCCGGTGACGATCCAGGACGTGTTCGAGGCCGTCGGCGCGCAGGCAAGCGGCCTGCTCAGCACCGACGACCTCGACGAGCTGGAGCGCGCCGCGTGCCCAGGAGCCGGATCGTGCGCCGGCATGTACACCGCCAACACGATCGCCGCCGAAGCCGAAGCCCTCGGTATCGCACTGCCCGGCTCGGCATCCGCCCCCGCCATCGACCCCACACGCCCCGGCATCGCCCACGACACCGGAGCGGCCGCCGTCGCCGCCCTGCGCGCCGGGATCCGCCCACGCGACATCCTCACCCGCGAAGCCTTCGAGAACGCCATCACCGTGGTCATGGCCCTGGGCGGGTCGACCAACGCCGCGCTGCACCTACCCGCCATCGCCCACGAAGCCGGCGTCCGCCTGACCCTCGACGACTTCGACCGGATCAGCCGACACACCCCCCACATCGCCGATCTCCGTCCCGGTGGGCGCCACGTCATGGCCGACCTGCACCAGGTCGGTGGCGTGCCCGCAGTGCTCGCCGCGCTGCTGGACGCCGGACTGCTCCACGGCGACTGCCTGACCGTGACCGGAGCCACCCTGGCCGAGAACCTCGCCGAACTCGCAGCCCCGAAACCCGACGGTACGGTCCTCCGAACGCCAGATGACCCGCTCCGCCCCGACGGCGGCCTGGCCATCCTCCGCGGGGCACTCGCCCCCAGCGGCGCGGTGGTCAAGATGGCCGGCCTGACCGTCGACCGCTTCCACGGCACAGCCCGGGTCTTCGACAACGAAGACGCCGCCATGGGCTACGTCTCAGGCGGTCGCCTCACCGCAGGCGAGGTGATCGTGATCCGGTACGAAGGCCCACGCGGCGGACCGGGAATGCCGGAGATGCTCGCCGTCACCGCCGCTGTCCGCGGCACCGGCCTGGGTGACCAGGTGGCGCTGGTCACTGACGGCCGCTTCTCCGGCGCCACCACCGGCCTCTGCGTCGGCCACGTCGCCCCCGAGGCCGCTGCCGGCGGGCCGCTGGCGCTGGTCGCCGACGGCGACCCGATCATGATCGACATCCCGGCACGCACCATCGATCTCGACGTCAACCCTGCCGAACTCGAACGACGCCGTCACCGCTGGCACCCACCCCCTGCCCCGACCGGCAACGGCTTCCTAGCCAAGTACAGCCGCCTCGTCGGCTGCGCCTCGCAGGGGGCGCTCGTCGGCGCCACCCCACGATGAGCAGCCCCACCCGACGCAAACACCATCATGTCACGCGAGCGATCCGGCTTTTCTCCCATCGCCGTGCCGGCGGCACGGCCTGCGGGGCGCATCGGCGGTGCCGCCAGCGCCGACCGCCCTGTCGAAGGAATCACCGCCACGACCGGACCCTGCATCCGCCGGGCCATCGACGTCCACCAAGCGGTCACGACCCACGCCTGCCGGGCCGCACACACCAACCCCCGCGAAGGAGCCGCACTGTGTTGGACGGCAAGCACATCCTGGTGACCGGGGTCGTCACCACCGACAGCATCGCCTTCGCCGTCGCCCGCCGCGCCCAACAACTCGGCGCCGAGGTGCTGCTCACCGGGCTCCCCCGCGATCTCGATCGGGCCCGTGCGGCGGCAGCGCAGCTCACCGGCGACATCGACGTCATCCCCTTCGACGCCACTGCCTCCCACGACACCGCCCGGCTCACCGCAACGATCGCTGAGCGGTGGGAGAGACTCGACGGCGCCCTGCACGCCATCGCCTTCGCACCCGCCGACGCCCTGGAAGGCCCCCTACTCAACGCCCGCCCCGAAGGGATCGGACTGGCGTTCCAGACCAGCACCGTATCCCTCGCCGCGCTCGCCGCGGCGGTGAACCGGCTCGCCCCACCCTCCGGCGCCAGCCTGGTCGGGCTCGACTTCGACGCCAGCGCCGCGTGGCCGGTCTACAACTGGATGGGCGTCTGCAAAGCCGGACTGGAGTCGCTCAACCGGTACCTCGCACGCGACCTCGGGCCTGCCGGAATCCGGGTCAACCTCGTCGCGGCCGGGCCGATCCATACCCGGGCGGCCACCGGCATCCCCGGCTTCGAAGCCCTGCTCGACGCCTGGGCAACCCGTTCGCCCTTGCGGTGGGACCCAGCCGACTCGACCCCGGTGGCCGACGCCGTCTGCTTCCTGTTCTCCGACCTCGCCCGCGCTATCACCGGCGAGATCCTCCACGTCGACGGCGGCTACCACGCCATGGCCGCGCCCCTGCGCCAACAGGGATCATGATGGGCCACGAGGACATCCAACACCTCCACACTGATCAGGGCAGGTGCCCTGGCGCAGACTGGGCAAGATCTCGGCTGGTTGACCCGGTGGGCGCTCCATGACCCGACCTAGCCGACTCATCCTGGTCACCGGCACCGGCACCGAGGTCGGCAAGACCTGGGTGACCGCCGCCTTGTCGCGACGATTGCGAGCATTTGGCATCGAGGTCGCGGCCCGCAAACCGGCGCAGTCGTTCACACCCGGTGATACCGCGACCGACGCCGCCGTGCTCGGCGAGGCAACTGACACGCCCGCCGACACGGTGTGCCCGCCACACCGGTGGTACCCGGTACCCCTCGCGCCACCGATGGCCGCCGACACCCTACAACTGGCTCCGATCCTGCTCGACGACCTCGTCGCCGAACTCGACTGGCCCTCAGACGTCGCCATCGGCTTCGTCGAGGGCGCAGGCGGGCTGTGCTCACCAATCGCCCATGACGGCGACACCCTCTCACTGGCGCAGCGGGTGAGACCGGACCTCGTGCTACTGGTCACCGAGCCTGTCCTAGGAGTTGTGTCCCAGGTGCGCCTCGCCGCGCGAGCCCTCACCGGACACGAGGTGCTAGTCGTCCTGAACCGATACGACCCCAGCGACGAGGTGCACCGGCGTAGCCGCGACTGGCTGACAGCCATCGACGCGCTCGCCGTACTCACCAACCACGACCTCGCCGACACCGTTGATTCCGACGCGGCCTGGCGCGCCATCAGCGGCGAGCCCCCCTCGGCACGCAATCCCTGACCACGCCCCTCGGTCACTGACCCGCTTACCCACGTCCTGGACCCGAGCGGTTGGTCAGACCGGGTCAGTTTCACCCGGCAGCGACAGTCACCATGAGTGATCGCGAGAGGTGAGAACTCGACGCGGAACGGTATTGCTCTGCGCCAGCAGGCTCGCCTGAGTCGTGGCGAGGCTGCCAGCAGCGGCCGGCGCACTGTCGACACCTGGCTTCCGATCCACGACTGGACCGAAACCCAGGTATGGCAACGCATCCATGCGTCAGGTGTGCCGTACCACCCGGCCTACGACCAGGGCATGACCCGCCTGTCGTGCTCCCTCTGTGTGCTCGCCAGCCGCGCGGATCTGGTTCGCGCCGCACAACTACGCCCGGAACTGGCCGCCGAGTACGCGGAGCTGGAAGCCGAGATCGGGCACCGGTTCCGCAACGACCTGTCCATGGCCGAGATCATCACCGCCGCCGAGCAAGCCGCAACCGCGGGACACACCGAGGAGACAGCCACGATCGAGCTCGGCCAGGGCCAACTGTGGTGGCCGAGGTTCGAACGCCAGTCCGACCGCTACGGCACCGTGTTCCTGCTCACCGGTCCGGATGCCGAGGACTACGTCTCGTTCGAGAACGCACCCGTCGGCCAACCGGGACGACTCGTCGCCATCGTGGTCGAGACACGTCGCTCCGAGCACTGTGGCGACATAGCGCGGTCCCTGGCACCCGTCACGCCGACGGTCGGCGAGGAGATCACGCTCGGCGCCGGCACGTTGTTCACCGACACCGATGCCGATCTCGGCATACCCACCGCCGTCGGCCTCGCGCCGGACGACAACCGGGACGCCGACTGGCTCGACCCACGCGCCTTGTACCGCTGCCACAACCAAACCGTGCGGCTCGAACTCCGCATCAGCAGCCACACCAACAAGCGCGCACACGACACCAGGCCACGCGCAGCCTGAGAGCCGTCGCTGGCGCGGCGAACAAAGTCACAAAGGCCGTCCCTGCTCAATCGCCACACGAACCCCACCGCACACGCCGAGTGCGGGAAGAAGGAGAACGTACGTGACCAGGCTGATCGAGTCCGGCTATGACGGGCAGTTCGTCACTGACCAGGTCGGTCATTCCCACGCGGCGACCACGGCGATCTACACGGCGGTCAGCAGCGACTTCAAGAACCTAAAGGTCCGCGAGCACCTGGACGCGGTGCCGAGGAAGCCGTGCTGCAACGCGCCTTCGCGATGGCCGAGACGGAGGCGGAGATGGACGACGACTTCAGCGATCACACGTCAGGTGAGCCTGCTGGCCGCCGGAGGAGGGTGCGATGAACGCGGTGTCCCGGCAAGGACCGGACGAGCAGAACGACGACGTGCAGGTCCGGCAGCCGCGCTACGAGTGGCGGCTGCGTGAGCTGATGGCGGTCCGCAAGAACTGGTACACCACCACGAAGCTGATCCCGGAGTTGCGCAAGTACGGCTTCGAGTTCGACCGCAGCTCGATCTACCGGCTCGTCAGCACCGAACGTCCGCCGAAGATGCCGATCGAGTTGATCCTGGCCTTGTGCAAGATCCTCGACTGCCGCTTCGAGGACCTGGCGGTGGAGGTCGAGCCGCAATCGGCCACCGAGGAGCCGGCTCGCCGGGGTCCGCGGCCGGCCGTGCCGGACATGCCGTTGTTGTCCGCGGACTTCTTCGACGCCGAGAGCTGACCGGACACCGGGTCACGCACGTGGGGAAAGGGCGAGGTGTCTGCGCCAGCTGTGGATGCGACCGATCTCTGGTCGCTAGCGGGCTGTGCCATACCTGCTACCACGCCCGCCGGGACAAGGAGAGCTGTGTCGGGTGTGGCCGTCTGACCGTTCCGATTGGACGTACGGCGGAGGGGGCGTGGTGCCAGAACTGCAACGGAAAGCGCCGGGCCGAACCGTGCTCGCTGTGCGGTCGGTCGGGGCGGGTGGCCGCGCGGCGCTACGGGCAGCCGGTGTGTTCGCGGTGTTGGCAGCGCGAGCGGCGCGTCCCGCTGCCCTGCTCGGTATGCGGGCGGACGATGAAGGCCACGAAGAACAGCCCGCAGGGCCGGGTCTGCTACACCTGCCACCGCAAGACCGTTCCCCGCGAGCCCTGCTGGATGTGCGGCAAGGTCGTGCTGGCCGCCGCCCACACCGAGGAAGGAGCGTGGTGCGAACGATGCCGCCGGACGCATCTGGCCGAGCCCTGCTCACGATGCGGCCAGACGGCGCCGGTCACCGTCCGCGACGACGAGAAACGGCCGGTGTGCCGGCGGTGTTGGCAGCGCGGGCATCAACGGCCGCTGCGCCGGTGCATCGACTGCGGCGAGGACAAGCCTGCGGCTCGGCTCATCGAGGACGGGCCACTGTGCGAGAAGTGCGACAACCGGCGTGCGCCGGAGGTGCTGTGCCCGCGCTGCGGGAAGACCCGCAAGGTCGGGATTCTGAGCACGGGGGTTTGCCGGGCCTGCGCCCAGCAAGCTGGGCCACGCCAGCCGTGCCACAACTGCGGCCGGACCAGGTTGGTGGCCTACCGCGACGCCGACGGCGAACCGTGGTGCGACGGCTGCCGCCGCCAGACGCTGGCCGAACCGTGCTCGGGCTGCGGCGTCCACAAGGTGGTGTGCGCGCGTGACCATAATGGACCGTGGTGCAAAGCGTGCTGGGAAGTGGTGCGGCCCGGTCCGCCGTGTACCGACTGCGGGCAACGACCGTCGATGTCCGTGCCAGCTACGGACGGTGTGGCCAGGTGCGTGCCGTGCTACCTGGCCGCCCAGGTCCCCTGCACCCGATGCGGAACCACCGCCCGCGCCGAACGACATTGGCCGGAGGGCCCGGTCTGCCTGTCCTGTGTGGACGCGGTACGGCTCACACACGAGCACTGCCACTGCTGCGGCCAACTAGCCGCGGTGTTCCGCCGCGAGCCCGCCGGGCCGTTGTGCCCGGACTGCGCGGGCGTCACCTTCTCCTAGGGGGACCGCCGGGATACGGGAGAAACCTGCCAAGTGGTCGGGTAGTGCCTGGTAGAGGGCGCTAGAGATCGTTAGAGAGCCCGTGTGACGTGGGTGCGGCGGGTGTTGGTTAGGGTGCGCTGGGTTACGTCCGCTGGCTGGGCCTGGGGTGCTGGGTGGCTTCGATCGATCGGACCGCCTATCCTCGGTTCAAGCGGGTGGTGTCGGTCCGTGAGCTGGCGGAGGCGTTCACGCCGGTCGCCGGCGAGATTGAGTGGGCTCGGGGGCGGAGTCAGGGCGAGCCGAACTTCCTGGCGTTGGTGGTGCTGCTGAAGTGCTACCAGCGGCTGGGGCATTTCCCGAAGCTGGCTGACGTGCCGGTGGTGGTGATCAACCATGTCCGGGCCGCGCTGGGCCTGGCCGAGGACGTCCTGGCGGTGCACGAGTCGGATCGGACGTTGTGTCGCCACCGTGACTACGTCCGTGACCGACTGAATGTGGTCTACAAGCCCGCCGAGGCACGCGCGATCGCCGAGAAAGCGATCCGCAAGGCGGTCACCACGAAGGACAACCCGGCCGACCTGATCAACGTCGCGCTGGAGGAGCTGGTCCGGGCACGGCGCGAGCTGCCGGGGTTCACCACGCTGGACAAGATGGTCTCCGCGAGCCGCACCGAGACGAACACCGCGTTGTTCGGGCTGGTCGCGACCCGGCTGGACGCGGCGGACCGGCGGCGGCTCGCGCGGCTGCTGTGGCTGGACCCGACATCGCGGCGCAGCGAGTTTGACCGGCTGAAGACGCCGGCGAAGGCGGCGTCGGTGGGAAAGTTCAAGCTTCGCCTGGCCCACCTGCAAGCGCTGGACGAGCTCGGCGCGACCGAGCAGTGGCTCGACGGCATCCCGGCGACGAAGATCGCGCATTTCGCCGGGGAGGCGCGGGTGACCGACGTCGGCGACATGCGGGATATCGGCGAGGCGAAGCGGTGGACGTTGCTGGCGAGCCTGATCCACGAGTGCCGGACCACGGCCCGGGACGAGGTCGCGACGATGTTCTGCAAGCGGATGGCGGTGATCCACAAGAAGGGCAAGGAGCGGCTGGTCGAGCTGCATGAGCAGCACCGCGCCGAGTCCGAGCGGCTGCTGGACGTGTTCGGTGATGTCCTGGCCGGCGCCCGGGAGGCCACCGCACCAGACAACGACGGCGCGACCGCGCCGGAACCCGCGGCCGCGGTGGCCGAGCGGGCCGGGCGGCTGCTGCTCAAGACGCTGGCCGACGCGGGCGGGGTGGAGCAGCTCTCGGCAGCGCATGAGGTGGTGTCGGCGCACCACGGCAACAACTACCTGCCGTTGCTGGAGAAGTTCTACAAGAGCCACCGCTCGGCGCTGTTCACCCTGCTCGACACCCTCGACCTGGAGCCGACCAGCGCGGATCACAGCGTGGCCGACGCGGTGGAGTTCCTGCGCGCGATCCGGGGCCGCACCGGCGAGTACGTCCCGGAGAAGGTGACCGTCGGGCGTGGGGCGGACGCGGTGACGGTGGCGATCGACATCGACTTCGTCACTGAGGCGTGGCGCAAGATCCTGGTGGTGAAGGACCGGCCGGGCAAGCTGGTGCGCCGTCACCTGGAGGTGTGCGTGTTCTCCTACCTCGCCTCCGAGCTGCGCTCCGGGGACATCGCGGTGGTCGGCGCCGACTCCTACGCCAACCTGCACGCGCAGCTGATGTCCTGGGATGAGTGCGTCCCGCTGGCCGAGCAGTTCTGCGGCCAGGCCGGGATTCCCTCGGACCCGAAGGAGCTCACGGCGCACTACCGGGCGGCGCTGACCGATATCGCCGCGGTGGTGGACGCCGGGTTCCCGCACAACACCGACCTGTCCTTCGAGGACGGCCGCCCGGTCCTGCGGCGCCGCAAGGGTGCCGACCGGCGCCCGTCCGCGCTGGCGCTGGAGGAGTCGATTCACCAGCGGCTGCCCGAACGCGGGCTGCTGGACATCCTGGCCCGCACCGCGCACCTGGTCGGCTGGCCGCGGCACTTCGGGCCGGCGTCGGGATCGGACCCGAAGATCCGCGACGCGATGGCCCGCTACGTCCTGACCGTGTTCGCCAACGGCACGCTTCTCGGCCCCGCGCAGGTCGCGCGGCACATGCGTGACCAGGTCAGCGCGCACGAGCTGTCGATCGCGGCGAACAAGCACACCACTTGCGCCAAGATCGACGCCGCGTCCACCGACGTGATCAACGAGTTCGCGAAGCTCGACGTCGCCGGGATGTGGGGCGACGGCCGGGTGGTCGCGGTGGACGGCACGCAGGTGGACACGTGGGAGAACAACATCCTCGCCGAGTCCCACATCCGCTACGGCGGCTACGGCGGGATCGCCTACCGGCACATCTCCGACACCTACATCGCCCTGTTCTCCCACTTCATCCCGTGCGGGGTGTGGGCGGCCGTCTATATCATCGAAGGGTTGCTGCGCAACGACTCGGAGATCCAGCCCGACACGATCCACGCCGACACCCAAGGCCAGTCCCTGCCTGTTTTCGGGCTCGCCGCGCTGCTCGGCTTCGACCTGCTCCCGCGCATCCGCAACTGGGCGGATCTGAACTTCTACCGGCCCAGCGCGGACACCGGGTTCGCGCACATCGACTCGCTGTTCGGCGACAACGTGATCGACTGGGGCCTGATCGAGACGCATTGGACGGACCTGCTGCGCACCGCGATCTCGATCAGCGAGGGCCGGTTGTCGTCGATGACGCTGCTGCGCCGGCTGGGCAACAACTCGCGGAAGAACCGCCTGTACCGGGCGTTCCGGGAGCTGGGCCGGGTCATCCGCACGATCACGCTGCTGCGGTTCCTCGCGGACGCGCAGTTGCGGGAGCAGATCACCGCGATCACCAACAAGGCCGAGGCGTTCCACGGGTTCTCCGCGTGGCTGCGTTTCGGCGGGGAGGCGGTCGGGCGTAACGACCCGGACTACCAGGAAAAGATCATCAAGTTCAACGAGCTGCTCGCGAACTGCGTGATCTACTCCAACGCCTGCGACATCACCGCCGCGGCGAACGCGCTGGCCTCCGACGGGCACCCGATCGACACCGACGATCTGGCCACGATCTCCCCGTACATCACCCACACCATCCGCCGCTTCGGGGACTGGGTGCTCGATCTGTCGCCGCCTGACGCGGTGCCGGTCACTACGCTGGACCTGGTGCCGGGGGCGCTGTTCCCCGGCGACGCCACCGCGCCGCGCCGGACAAGGGCGCGCGTCACCGCGAAGTAAGGGATCCTGATGACCACCCGTTGGGTCCGCTACGTCGTTCCGGTCATGGTCGAGATCGACTGCGACAACGACTCCATCGCGGGCTGCGCGCAACCCCAATCGCCGGGAAGCGCCCCCTGGGGGAAACTGCCTCGCGCGCGACGCGCATGCGTCTCGCCACTTAGGGCGCGATCCGACGCCCCAACCCCGCACGACGAGGTTTCACGTTTCATCGCTGCTCGGGGAGCGGCGTGCCCGGATGTTCGGAGTCGCCGGACTGGCGATCCCGGTGGGGGGCCGCACTGGAGACCGTTGCACTGGAGACAGTGGCTGTGGCCTGGCCGCATATGGCGGGCGTGGTGGCGTGGTCGAGTCCTCCGGGACGCTTATCGGACCGTTGCCTGAGGGTGGCTCGTCATTCTCGCTATCGCCATCCCCGGTCAGGATGCAAAAGTCGGTGAGGAAGCAAGCGACCTCGCCGTCGGCGGTGCGCCCAACCCAGGTTGGATAGTGCCCGTCTCCGCTACCAGAGGGAAACGCCACCGCAAGGGGCCGGTCCCCGTCGTCGGCCAGTGTGGCGGGCGCGGTGCGGTCGGTCTCGCCGAGGATGTGGATGTCCAGGTTAGATAGCAGCTGGTTGCTGTAGTCGTCGTTCTCGCGCAGCGCCGCGATGTTCGCCGCGTCCACGAAGCCGCCGGCGCCGCCGACGACCGGATAGCCGAAGTACTCGTCGTCGCCCAGTTCGGCGGCATCCTGGCCCGCGCACGTCGCCATCTCCCAGGAGGCGGCTGGCTCGTCCCGGATCATCAGCCGGGCCGCCGCGACCCACTCCTGCGCATCCTGCTCGTCCGGTTCGCCGAACACGGCGAGCACCAGCACCACCGGATACCGGCCCGGTGGCACCTGTTGGACAAACCTGTCCTCGGAGCCGGACATCGACAAGAACATGGCCGGCTCGCCGGCGACGACCCGCCCGGACGGCAGCCACAGCGAGGCGTCCTGCCGCAGCCGGACGGTGGCGACATCGCCGCGGGACAGTGTGTGATGCGTTCCTGGGGCGAACAGCCATTCGAAATCGGGTGCGGACACCGGCATAACTGCTCCTTCGACGAGTTTCTTCACTGTCCACCGGCGCCGAAGACGGATGACACCTTGGCGACACCTGATGAAGCGATCGTAGCCACCTCTTCTCCCCGGCCTAGCCATGTCCACCGGCAAATGTCCTAACGGATCCGATCGGATACCTGGAAGGGCACCGGTGTCAGGCTTCGCGCGGCAAGGGACCTGTAGTTTCTCTCATAAATGAACAGTTGTGACAGTTCTGCGAACAGCCCGATCCGCCCCGAAGATCCGCAGGTCGCGATTCGCACAAAACCTCTCAGAACCCCCCCCCCGTTACCTTTTTCGTAGCTCCTGATCAAGGAGTCGTGGTCGCCAGGTCCGGCATGACTGACGCCCCCAGTCGAGCGCATGATCCGGGGGGTGGTGTCACCGGACCTGGTGGCATCGAGGGACCGCTGATAGGGACACGGCCGCCCGCCGGGCAGGTCTCGTCGTAACGTGGGTGCCGGCCGTCGATGCCCGACCGGCGACCACCCGCGACGAACGAACGGCAGGACGGATGACCAGCGGTTACCAGGTGTTCCTCGGCCTGGACGTCGGCAAGGGCGAACACCACGCCGTCGGCCTGGACCCGGCGGGCAAGCGGCTTCACGACGCGCCGCTGCCCAACAGCGAACCGAAGCTGCGGGCGCTGTTCGACAAGCTCGCCGCGCACGGGCCGTTGCTGGTGGTGGTCGATCAACCGGCGACGATCGGCGCGCTGCCGGTCGCGGTGGCCCGCGCGGCCGGCCACCGGGTGGCCTACCTGCCCGGCCTGGCCATGCGACGCATCGCCGACCTCTACCCCGGCCGCGCGAAAACCGACGCCCGGGACGCGTTCGTCATCGCCGACGCCGCCCGCTCGCTGCCGCACACGCTGCGCCCGGTCGACGTCGGCGACGACGCCCTGGCCGAGCTGGACGTGCTGGTCGGGTTCGACGACGACCTGGCCGGTGAGGCCACCCGGATCGGCAACCGCATCCGCGGCCTGCTCACCGGCGTCCACCCCGCCCTGGAACGCGCGATCGGCCCGAGGATCAGTCACCCGGCGGTGCTGGAGATCCTGTCCCGCTGCGGCGGCCCGACCGGCATCCGCGCCGCCGGCCGCCGCAAGCTCACCGCGATCGCCACCGCGCACGCGCCCCGCATGGGCGACAAACTCGTCACCGCGATCCTGGCCGCGCTGGACGAGCAGACCGTCGTCGTCCCGGGCACAACGGCGGCCGACACCGTCCTGCCCCGTCTGGCCGACAGCCTGAAAACCGTTCTCCAGCAACGCAAACAGGTCGCCACCGAGGTCGAAGGGATACTCGATGCGCACCCTCTTGCCGGGGTCCTGACCTCCATGCCCGGCGTCGGGGTCAGGACCGCAGCCCGCATCCTGCTGGAGATCGGCGACGCCACGGCGTTCAAGTCCTCCGGCCACCTGGCCGCCTACGCCGGCATCGCCCCGGTCACCCGCAGCTCGGGCTCCTCCATCAAGGGCGAGCACCCGGCCCGCACCGGCAACCGCAAACTCAAGCGGGCGTTCTTCCTCGCCGCGTTCGCAGCCTTGTCCGACCCCACCAGCAGGGCCTATTACCAGCGAAAACGCGATGAAGGGAAGAAGCACAACGCCGCGCTGATCTGCCTGGCGCGGCGCCGCTGCGACGTCCTGTTCGCCATGCTCCGCAACAAGACCTACTACCGGCACCCCGAGACCACTCCTGCCCCGGCTGCGGCTTGACAACCACATAGGGACACCCCCCCCGGTTTTGACAGAGTTCTGAGAGACTGGAGGTATGCAACTCGGACCCGACGACGCAGCGGCCGCGGTCGAACGCCACCCCTGCCCGCAATGCGACGTCCCCGCCGGCAGCGCCTGCCGCACCCGCGCCGGGAAGACCGCCGCGAAGTACCACACCGCGCGCTTCATCCTCGTGCCCGCGCTACGCGACGAACTCACCGTACCCGTCCCGGCCGATCGCGGGCCCGGCAAGAAGTGGACGCAGTGCCCCGAGGTCGCCGCGCCGGCGCCTGAGACGAACGGGGCGCCGATCCGGATCGGCTACGCTCGCTGCTCGACGGCCACCCAGGAGTTGCAAAGCCAGCTCGACGCGCTCGCGGCCGCGCACTGCACGCGGGTGTTCTCCGAGAAGATCAGCACCCGCATCAAGATCCGCCCCGAGCTGGAGAAGGCACTCACCCTCGCCCACGAGATCAAGATCGCGGCACCGGACCAGCCGGTGATCCTGACCGTGCACGAGATGAAACGCCTTGCCCGCAACGCCGCCGAGCTGATGACGCTGTCCGCCCAGCTGCAAGGTGGCGGGGTGCAGCTGGAGCTGCTGAGTGGGCCGCTGACCGGCATCTACGACCCACACGGTATGGGATCGATGCTCTTCGCCGTGCTCGCCGTCGCCGCCCAGCTCGACCGCGACTACATCCGCGAAAAGACCCTCGAAGGCCAGCAGGCCGCCGCCGCACGCGGCAACCACGGCGGCCGACCCAAGGTGATCGACGAAGACGACGTGCTCTTCGCCCGCGCCCTGCGCGACAAGGGCACCCCGATGCCCGACATCGTCAAGAAGCTGACCATCAAGACCGGCAAGAACGCCGGCCGGCACCCCTCAGTTGCCTCGCTCTACCGCGCCCTCGCCGACAACGACGCCTGACCAGGCACTACCCGACTACTTGGCAGGTTTCTCCCGTATCCCGGCGGTCCCCCTCCTACCGCTGCCCGACCTGTGGGGCCATGGGCCGTCTGCTGCGCGGGCACTGCGTATCCTGCATCGCGCGTCGGGACTTGGTCGAGCTGTTCACCCAGCCCGACGGGCAACCGGCCGCCTGGTTGGCGCCGCTGGCCGAGCTGCTGGAGAGCTACGACAACCCGTACTCGCTGTGCCTGTATCTGCGCCGGCCCGGCGGACAACTCATCCGCCGCATGGTCACCGGCGAACTGGCTTGCTCGCACGAGGCACTCGACGAGCTCCGGCAGACCACCGCGGTCCAGCACCTGCGCGGTACTCGCCGAGATCCTCGAACCCCGCGAGGAAGAACTCGCCCAGCTCACCCGCGACGTCCAGACCCTGCTGGCCCGAGTAACCGTCCAGCAGGACAAGACCATCCTGGCTCGCTACGTCCGGTGGCACCTGATGCCCCTGGCCCACCAGCGCGCCGAGCGGGATTCCGGCTTCACGCGCTACCAGCGCGAACACCTCCGGCGGAAGCTCGACGCCGCCCGCCTGTTGCTGAGCTACCTCCGCGCCCGCGGCATCAGCCTGGCCGCCCTCACCCAACCCGTGATGGACCGCTGGCTGATCCGCAACCGGCCCCGCCAGCGTTACGCGCGCCCGTTCCTGCTGTGGGCCGCAACCAACGGCCTCGCCCCCGCCCACGTCGCGATCGGCACCTCGGCCCACACCGGCAACCGGGAGATCATGAGCGACACCGACCGAGTCCTGCTCGCCGTCAAGCTGGAGACCGACGACACCCAGGCGCTGACCGATCGTGCCGCCGGCTGCCTGGTCCTGCAATACGGGCAAAGCTGCTGGCGACTGGTCAACCTCACCACCGACGACGTCCTCGCCCACCCGGACGAGCCCGGCGTCCTCGGCCTGCAACTCGGCCGCGACCCCTTGTGGCTACGCCCCCGGCTGTCCGTACTCCTGCAGCAGCTCGTCAACAACCGCCGCCCGCTCGCGGGCGCGCTGCGGCACCGCCCGACTCCCTACCTGTTCCCAGGGCTGCGCCCCGACCGGCCGATGACGTCGGCCACCCTCCAGGCCCGGCTGCGCAAGCTGGGCGTCCCCAGCGCCCGCACCGCCCGCAACGGCGCCTGGATGTCACTGGTTGGTTCCGTCCACTGGAAGATGCTCGCCGACCTGCTCGGTGTGGCCGACACCACCGCCAGCGCCTGGCACCGGGAGAACGGCGGCGACCGCGCCAGCTACGTCGCCAGCCGCCTTCGCCAGGGACAACGAAGCGTCGCACCCGAGTAACCGTGGCGCCATGTGTGTCCACTATGTGTCCACGTCGCGTCACCGGGTGAAGTCGCTGAGCTTCGTGTCCTTGCTCATGAGGAGATCGATGGGTGGAGGCCAGCGGCGGGATCGGCGGTGATCTGGTCGGTGTCGGTGTCGTAGTCGAACAGTTCGGCGTAGCGGCCCCAGGCGATGGCGGGGTGTCGAGTTGCTGCTGGGCGTTTTCAGCGGAGAAGGGGCGGCGGGATACCGCCGGTGAATAGCCGGGGAAGATTCCCCGCAGGATGAGTTTCCGCCACCACAGCGGCGGCTTCGCGTAGGTCGCTGGGGATCGCGCTGGCCTCGGCGATGACGTTGAACAGGATGTACCACTGGGCGCCCAGCGACATGAGCAGGATGCCGCCCCAGTTCAGCGCCCCCGCCGAGGCTGAGCACCACAGCGTGGCGGCGGTGTCCAAGCCCACGCACGCTCAGCCCGTCCCGCAGGATCACCCCAGCACCCAGGAACCCCCGATGCCGGAGACGATCTGGGCGGCACCCCGCGTGGGATCGGCAGAGCTGGCGCCGCTGACATCCCCGAAGCCGTAGGCGGACAGCAGCACGAACAGCGTGGCACCCCACAGCAACCAGGGCATTGGTCCGCAGCCCCACCATCCGGGCCCGATACTGCCGCTCGAAACCGATCAGCGCGCCCAACCCGACGCCAGCGCCGACACGCAGCGCCATCTCGACGGTGCCCGAGTCATCTTCCGCTCGCGTCGTCATGATCAGCCCCTGGCCGCCCCGCCCGAACGCCGCCACCGCAGCCGATGCGGCTCACAACCACGCTCGCCCGCCACGCAGGTACCTCGCCTTGACGACCTGGGCCGCCACGACATAGCTGAACAAGATCGCCAGCAGCCAGGGGAAGTAGCCCAGCGGCAGCGCCGCCATCCGCAGCGCGCCCGCAAGCTGCGACCACGGCAGCAGCAGGCCAACGAGTACCACCGCTACTGCGGCGGCCAGCACCGGCCGAGACGGTGCGCCGCACGGCGTCCAGACCTGCATCCCGGTCTGGCGGGTGCGCAGCACGAGCACGATCAGGACCTGCGAGAGCAGTCCCTCGATGAACCAACCTGCCTGGAACATCGCCTGCTCGGCGGGGCTGTCGATGTCCAGCAGCCACCACAGCACGGCGAACGTGGCCAGGTCGAACAGCGAACTCAGCGGGCCGAAGGTGAGCATGAATCGGGTCAGGCCGCCGGTGTCCCACCGCCGTGGCCGGCGCAGATAGTCCTGGTCGACGCGGTCCCAGGGCAGCGCCAGTTGCGCCGCGTCGTAGAGCAGGTTCTGCACCATGAGCTGGATGGGCAGCATCGGCAGGAACGGTAGCGTCGCGCTGGCCACCAGGACACTGAGCACGTTGCCCAGGTTCGAACTCGCGGTGATCTTGACGTACTTCATGGTGTTGCCCAGCGTGCGGCGACCCTCCACCATCGCGCGGGCCAGCACCGTGAGGTCCTTGTCCAGCAGGATCAGATCGGCGGCGTCCTTGGCGACATCGGTGGCGGTGTCCGCAGCGATCCCCACATCCGCCGTCCGCAACGCCACTGTGTCGTTGACCCCGTCCCCGACGAACCCAACCGCGTGCCCGGCGTCCCGCAGCGCGGTCACGATCCGCGCCTTGTGTACCGGATTGACCTGGGCGAAGACCGTCGTGCGCGCCACGAGCCGACGCAGCTGCGCGTCGTCGGCATCCTCAACCTGCGTCCCCAGCACGATCTCGCCCACGGGGATGCCGACCTGGGCTGCCACCTGCGCTGCGACGTGCCGGTTGTCACCGGTGAGGATCTTGACCGTGACTCCGTGGTCGGCCAGGGTCCGCGCCGCGTCGGCCGCGCTGTCGCGCACCGGGTCGACGAACCCGACAAACCCGACAAGGACAAGGTCGTGCTCGTCACCCTCGTCGTAGCCGCTCAGCCGGGCGGGATACTCGCAGGCGGCGACGGCCAAGATCCGCATGCCGTGATCAGCGTAAGCGCGCACGACCTCGCCAGCCTCGCGGCGATCTGCTTCGCTGAGCTCGACTACCTCGCCGGCCCGCCGTGCGTGGGTGCAGCGGGGCAGGATCTGGTCGGGGTCGCCCTTGGTGATCAGGATGTGCTCGCCGGGCTGCTGTCGCACCACCACCGTGGCGCGCCGCCGGGTGTGGTCGAAGGGGATCTCGTCGATCTTGGTGAACGCCGCGTCGGTGACCAGCGGCGCGTCGTCGGTGGCGAGCTGGTCGATGATGGCTTCGTCGAGCCGGTTGTGCGGGCAGGTCTGGAAATGCACGGCCAGGTAGGCGTACTCGGCGGCCTCGCCGTCCGGCCGTCCGGCCGGGTCGATACTGTGCGCGTAGGCCACCCGGTCCTGGGTGAGTGTGCCGGTCTTGTCCACGCACAGCACGTCCATGCCCGCCAGGTCTTGGATGGCGTTGAGCCGGGTGATGACCACCTGCTGGCGGGAAAGGTGCACCGCGCCGCGGGCCAGGTTGGCGGCGACGATCACGGGCAGCATTTCCGGGGTCAAGCCGACCGCGACCGCGACCGCGAACAGCGCGGCCTGCGCCCAGTCGCCGGTGACGGTGCCGTTGACCGCCAGCACGATCGGCGCCATCACCAGCATGAACCGCACCAGCGTCCAGCCCACGGCGCGCACGCCGCGGTCGAAGCTGCTCTCAGGGCGGGCGTGCCGGGCCTGCTCGGCCATCGTCCCCAAGTAGGTGCGCGGCCCCGTGGTGATCACCACCGCGGTCGCGGTGCCGCTCAGGATCGACGTGCCGGCGAAGCACACCGACGACAGGTCCGCGATCTCGCCACCGGTCCGGCCGCGGGGTTGCCGATCGGGCACAGGCGATGGTGGCCCCTTGCGCACCGGCAGGGTCTCCCCGGACAGCGCGGACTGGTCGACCAGCAGCGCGTTGGCCGCCACCACCCGCGCATCGGCCGGCACCAGATCCCCCGTCGCCAACACGATCACGTCACCCGGTACCAGGTCCTCTGGCGGCACCTCCCGCTCGGTCGGGGCGAGCCCGTCACCGGGCCGCCTGCGCACCGTAGTCGTCGTGGTCACCAGCGCCCGCAGGCCGCGTAACGCCTGATCGGACCGAACCTGCTGCCACCACCGCAGCACCACACTGAGCAGCACCATCACGCTCACGGTGACCGCACCACGCAGATCCCCGAGAACGGTGAACACCACGCCCAGCCCGGTCAGCAAGGCCACGAACGGGCTAGCCACCGCGGACCGCGCCCGCCCCACCCACACCGACCCTTCGTGCCGCTGCAGCCGATTGTCGGCGCACACGGCCGACCGGTGGGTTGCCTCCTGCTCGGTCAGCCCTTTCGGGGAGCTGGACAACCGCTGAAACAGCGTGATCGGGGCCGCTGTCGCCAGCTCCCGCAGCTCCGGGTCAACCCAGGACACCACGCCGTTCGCCACCCGGTTCACAACCCATCTCCAGGCGACTGAGGCGTCGTGATCACCGGAGCCAGCCCTTCCGCTTGATGTAGGCCAGCGGAATCAACGCCGCCACGAGGGTTAACAGCGTGGTCACCAGGAAGCCGTGCTCCCATTCCAGCTCCGGCATCCAGGTGAAGTTCATGCCGTAGAACGTCGCGATCAGCGTCGGAGGCAGGAACACCGCGGTGATGATGGTGAACACCTTGACGATCTGGTTCTGCTTCACATCCAGCGACGTCATAATGGACTGCTGCAGATAACGCACCTTGTCGTGCTCGAAACTCGCGTGTTCCTTCACCCCGTCGATGTCGGCGATCAGGATGTCGATCAGCTTGCCCAGCTCCACCTCGCTCGCCGCGGTCTCGGCACGCAGGTACCGGGCGGCACGGGCCAGCAGCAATTGCGACTCCTGGGAGCGGGACACGATCTCCTCGGCCTCGTTCATTCGAGCGATGGTGTCCTGCATGTCCATCACCCCGATGTCCCGCCCGTTCTCGTCCACCCCCTTCGTGGCCATGTCGATCTCGTCGGTCATCGCCTCCAGGGCGTCGCTGGCGTAGTCGATCACCCGCTCGGCGGCCTCGTTCAGCGCGTACAGCAGCGCATACATCACCCCGTGCGGCGACCCGGCCAGGTGCGGCGTGCGCCGCATCCGCGCAACGGCCTTGTCGAACGGCGCGAACCTGACTTCTGGTTGCAAGGTGACGAGCACGTCGTGGCCGAGCGCGAACACGACCGCCTCGCGGCTGATCGTGTCCCCGGTGCGCAGGTTGACGACCACGGGCAGATAAACGAAGTCGTCGGTCTCCCACACCCGACCGTTGGCCGCCGCGAAATCCACCCCCAGTCCCTCGATCCGCTCGGCAGCCACCTGCGGATCACCGGCCGGAACCTGGACCCAACGACGACGCAGATCGACCGGGTCGAACCGAGTCCGTTCAGTCCGAGTTTCCATGACGTCTCCTAATACTGCAACGGCAGTTGGTCGTCGTGTGGTAGATCATCGTTGTGGTGGTCGATGTGGTGATGGGGCAGCTGGATCGGGTTCATGATCGGATCGCGGGACGGTTCAGGCGGTCGGAGCCGCGGG